>CAIKND010000195.1 GCA_903828675.1 uncultured Acidobacteriaceae bacterium | reverse complement strand
GACCGTCTTGAATCGAGCCAAACCGGTCGGAAAACTCGGGCCGGTATTTCATGGTGCGGAACTGGCTTTCCGAATAGGGATTGTCGTCGGAGACATGCGGGCGCGAGTGCGTTTTGGTGACACCGAGATCGGCCAGCAGAAAGGCGACCGGCTTGGAAGTCATCGACGAGCCGCGGTCGGCATGGATGGTGAGTTGGCCCTCGGGGATCTCGAACCTGCGGCAGGTTTCGCCAATGAGGCGTTTAGCCAGCTCGGCGCTCTCACGCGGCGCCAGCATCCAGCCGACTACGTAGCGGCTGAAGACGTCGAGGATCACATAGAGGTAGTAGTAGGTCCACTTGGCCGGACCGCGGAGTTTGGTGATGTCCCAACTCCAGAGCTGGTTGGGGCCGGTGGCCAACAGTTCCGGTTTCCTGTAGGGAGGATGGGTGAGTTGGTCGCGGCGCTCCCGCACCTGGCCGGCTTGGCGCAACAACCGGTACATGCTGCGAATGGAGCAGAGATAACGGCCCTCGTCCAAAAGTTGGGCGAAGACCGCGGCCGGCGCCGTATCGCGGAAGCGGTCAGAGTTCAGCTCCGCCAGCACCTGTTCGCGCTCTGGGAGGGCGAGGGCACGGGGCGGGGTCGGCCGCGGCGACGACGGTGGCGGAGGGGCCTTCCGCCGCCGGTGGCGGTAGAACGAGGCCCGCGGGATTGATAGGGCATCGCAGGCTGGTGCCACACCGACATCGTACGCGAGGGTTTCGGCAGCGGCCATCAGAGGTTCTCCGGGTCGGGCGTCTGGATCGGCCGGCCCAACAAGGCAGCCACTTTTTTTTGAACGTCGATGATGAGGTGTGCTTTGCGGAGTTCCTCGGTGAGACGCTCGTTCTGACGGCGAAGTCTGGCATTCTCTTCGGCCGTGACATCGCGACGAATCTTGGGTCCGCGTTTGCGGGAAAACGCCTGGTTGATGCCATCAGCCCGCTCCTGCCGCCATGTGGTCAGGTGCGACGAATACAATCCCTCCCGCCGCAGCAACGCGCCGATGGCGCCCGGTTCGGTAGCAGCGTCCGCTTCGGCGAGGATGCGTTTTTTGTACTCCGCGGTGAAGGCGCGACGCTTGGCCTTGGCGGCGACCTCGGCATCGACACGGGGAGGGGCGTCCGGCCCGGCGCCGGTTTTGCCCGCCTCTCCACTGCGCTGCGCCTCGCTACGCTCGGCTTCGCTTCGTTCCGCGGCGGGCAAAACCGCAGGGGGAACCGCTGAAAGTCTCTTCTTCTCCATGCTGAATCTTCCTTCCGCCCTGCTCACTAATTATGGGCATGGAAGGTGTCTCAGCTATGTTGGCACGGAGGGCGCGGCACAATCGTGTGAAAGCCGCCCGGCGGCGGACCCACCGTGATTACATTCGAAATCGCCGTCCCCGCCTTCACTCGGTCCGCTCTCACTCGGTCCGCTCTCACTCGGTAATGATAGGTGGCATACGCCGCGATCGTCGCGTCGGTCGCCCTGCCTTCGCCGCTGGTCGCGACCGCGTCCCACTGGTCCGGGCCGCTCTGCCGCTCCAGTTGCGCTGCCTTTCCGGGCGCGCCCTCCCACGAAACCCGGACCTCCCGCGTATTCGCCAGTTCGGCCTTCAGCCGCACCTGCCCCTGCGCCATCCCCACACACGCCATCGCCACACTCGCCAACGCTACAGCCGGCACCAGCCTCATCCGCGCCTCCACAGTCCCCCATCCTATCCCGTTCCCACCAACCCGACAAATATCTTCTTTTGATAATCAAGTACTTGCACGCGAGTTCCGCAGGGTGCCCCCATCGCGCGTGCTAATTTCAAATCGTGCAGAGGTCGCGCGCGCCACACCGCGCGGCCGCAACAGCTTTCATACCGGCCGGTATGCGTTGCAGTTCAGGTGGTGCTGACTTCCCGTAAGCCCTTAAAGGCCCTACGATGGTTCCCCTACGTGGAGGAGACCGGCGGGAAGAGCTTCGGTTCGAACCGAAAACACCCTTTGGTGTCGGGATAGCGCATATCGCCCGCCCATCGGATACAGAGAGTTCCCCTCGAAACGCTGGACGCGGCGGCCATCTAGCCGTCCAACCTCCGCGTAGAGGCGCTCAAACCATTGGCGGCCAGGCCCCGCACGGCGATAAGTCCGGAAGCCCCTGGCCGCCGCAACGCAAACGTTTTGCAGGATTCGCCACCCGGCCCGTAGGCACCCTGCTGCATTTCAGTTCGCGGGACTGAACGTGACCCGGATCGCATTCGGAGGAATCTTCGTCACGCTCTGTTTCACCTGCACCCCGCTCTGCCCTTTTTCCGCCAACAACTCCTCCACCACGGTCTGTGCCGTCTGCAGGTTTTGTGCGTTATAGGGGCGCTCGACCAATTGAATATCGCGGTCGTTCAGGCGGGTGACGATCTCCGTCGCGCTCACGCCGCGGAAATTCTTGAACTCAACCGAACGTACCAGCGGGGCCTTCACGCTGACGGTCTGCCCGCTGAGCCAGCTTGCGCCCGTCAGAATCAATACCAGGAATCCAAATCGCATCGCTAACCTCCGCCCTACCGGTTAGCAGCCAGAATGCCACGCTTCTTCCGTTGAAAAAAAAGCAGTTGCAACGCACCCAATGGGTACGCACGGCGTCACTGGGCCGGCCGGTAACACCCGTTACGGGCGCTGCCGGCCATTTTTGGCCAAAATTACTGCTAGTTCGCCTTGACCAGGCACATGCGCCGAGCGGCGCGACGGGCCTTCAAACGTTCGTTGGCCTTCTTCTGCTTTTCTGCCGAAACCACGGTCTGACATACGTCGCAACGTTTCCGGATGCGCGAACGGGTGATGAACTCGGCGCCGCATCGGCGGCACTTCTTCGCCATCGTCTCCTCTAACGGGAGAATCCCAGGCTTCTTGGGTAGTAAATGGGAATAATGAAAATCGCAGTGATTCATGTCAGGCACCTCTCGGAGTAAAGCGACTTGGCAGTTCCGGAAACTACTTGGGTCGTGGTGGGTGTAATGGCCCAGACGTCCTGAGATGTGGGGCAAAACCCGACACCCAGCACGGGACCGAAAAAATCTCCCAAACGATTGTGAAAATTCGGATCTGCGTACAACGAATACACTTGCACGGGCTTGACGGGAGTGGCGCGAAACTGCTTTTGCGGATTCGTTACCGATACCGTCATGTGTGAACATTTCATTGCACGCGGCTAACCGAAACTATGCGGCGTCAGGCGAAACCGGCCGGAAAATATCCGTCGCGCCCAGCAGTTCCCAACGCAAATGATTGATATAAAAAAGTAATAGCGATTCCGAATAGGTCTCGCGGAATTTTTCCGTCACCCGCTCTTCCCAACCTGCCGTGAAGTACGGGGCCGCATCCATGTCTTTTGCAAAAAAACCGTTCTCGTGGGGCACGCCCAGAAAATCCAGCACCGCCGAAATCAGGTCCAGGTGCGATACCAGAATCGCTTGCGCCAGATCCCGCGCGAAATCGTCGTCCCCCGCCGAGATCCGCTCCCACAGCTTCGGCGTCGCCTTCCGCAGCGCCTCCGTATTCACCTTGCTCAGGTGCGCGCGCACTTTGAAGCCTTCATAAATCTGGTAGGTTTTTAGCTTACCGATCGAGATGCCGCGAATCAGTCGCGCGAACGCATCCTGACCCAGCCCCAGGTAGACCTCGGAAATCTGCATAAATTAGCAGCGTATCATGCCCGGAGCCCTCCTAGGGAGGTTTAGGTCCGCTTTTCCGTTTCCCGCCTTTCCTGCCTCCGAATGCGGTAAACTGGGTAGGTTTGGTCAAAATGGGAAACGTAATCATCCTCGGCTCTCAATGGGGCGATGAGGGTAAAGGCAAGATCGTCGATCTCTTCGCGGAGCGGTTCGATATGGTGGCGCGCTATCAGGGCGGCCACAATGCCGGACACACGGTTTTTATCGGCGAGAAGAAGTTTGTGCTGAAGCTCATCCCGAGCGGCATTCTGCGCCCGGGCAAGCAGGCGGTCATCGGCAACGGTCTCGTCATCGACCCCGCCGCGCTGCTCAGCGAAATCGAGACCCTCGAATCGGTCGGCGTACCGGTCTCCCGGAATCTCTTCATCAGCAATCGCGCCCACGTGCTCTTTCCGGCGCATCGCATGATGGAGAAGATGTCCGAAGGCCGCGAAGGCCGCGTCTCCATCGGCACCACCTCGCGTGGCATCGGGCCCTGCTACGAAGACAAGATCGCCCGCCGCGGCATCCGTATCGCCGACCTCTTGGATACGGAATTCTTCCGCGCCCACTACGACGCCATCATGGCCGAAAAGGTCACCATCGCCCGCGCCCTCGGCATCGATAGCGAACTCGATCTCCCCGCCATCCGCGCCGAGTACGAAGCCTTCGCCGAGCGCATCCGGCCCATGGTCTGCGATACCGTTTCGCTCCTCAACCAGGCCATCCGCGACGGAAAATCCATCCTCTTTGAAGGCGCCCAGGGCACCATGCTCGATATCGATCATGGCACCTATCCCTTCGTCACCTCCTCCAGCGCGAGCGCCGGCGGAGCCTGCACCGGCACCGGTGTCGCCCCCACCCGCATCAGCGGTGTGCTCGGCGTCTCCAAAGCCTACATCACCCGCGTCGGCGGCGGACCCTTCCCCACCGAAAGTTTCGACTCGGCCGGCGAACTCATTCGCCAGCGCGGCAAGGAATTCGGCGCCGTCACCGGTCGCCCCCGCCGCTGCGGCTGGTTCGATGTCCCCCTGCTCCGCTACACCGCGGACATCAACGGCTTCGATAGCCTCTGCGTCACCAAGCTCGATGTGCTCGACGCCTTCGAACAGATCCCGGTCTGCGTCGCCTACCGCATCGATGGCAAGGAAGTAACCGGCATGCCCGCCACTGTCGGCGAGATCGCCCGCATCGAACCCGTCTATGAGAATGTGCCCGGCTGGAATTGTTCCACTTTCGGCATCTCCAAGTACGAGGAGCTTCCCGAAAAGGCGAAGCACTATATCGATTTCCTGGAACGCTGCACCGGCGTCGAAGTCGGCTGCGTCTCCACCGGTCCGGAGCGCAATCAGACCATCGTCCGCGCCGGCTCCCGGTTCGAAAAACTCGTAGGGTAGGCGCTTCCGCCTGCCCGTTCTTGGCCGGAAAGGCCCGTGTTATAATTTGGTTTACACCATTTCTGGTATCTGCCGGATCTGGTGTAAACCAACATCTCCGCCCCCGAGGTTAAATCCACTTGGCTCTAGTAGAAGGTTGCAAACACTCGCTCGAAATCTCCATCCCCGTTGAAGAAGTGGAGAGCGAGACCAGCCGCGTCGTCGACAGTGTCCAGAAGCGAGCCAAGCTCCCTGGATTCCGCCCTGGTAAGGCGCCCACGACCCTGATTCGCAAGCAGTTTGCCGGCGATATCCGCCAGCAGGTGCTGGAGAATCTGATCCCCGTCCACCTGCAGAAGCAGTTGGAAGTGGAGAACCTCAACCCGGTCGGCACGCCCGATATCACCGACGTGCACTTCCACGATTTCGCGCCCCTCAAGTTCAAGGCGACCTTCGAAGTCATCCCCGAAATCACCCTCGGCGAGTACACCGATCTCGAAGTGCCGTACCTCGATCCCGAGGTTGCCGAGGCCGATATT
>CAIKND010000194.1 GCA_903828675.1 uncultured Acidobacteriaceae bacterium | reverse complement strand
GTGGCAGGTGGCACAGGTATCCCCGGCTGGAATCAGCCGATGGTGAATATGCTTGCCTTGTTCCAGCTGAGCATTGGCAGGTTGGACGGCAATAGCCAAAGCGAGAAATACGAACAGGGTGAGACCGAACATGCGCGCACAAAAACTATTCACGGGCAGATCTCCTGAGTAGATGTCGAAGTATCGGACCGTCGATGGCTGCCGATCTGTGATGTCGATCACATCTCACAGGGATACGATCTGCACACTGGCCGCGACAAGGGCTGATTTTGGACGAAAAGCTTGAAAAGCATATCTCAGGGCCTGAAGGCCTAATGATTTTGCTGACTTTAAACCGGGGATAAATCCCCGGCCTACCGCTTGCGGGATTTTTTCCGCAGCCTGTGGAGTCTGCTTTTATCATCAGATACTTGCGGCGCACTTCGACTTCGCTCGGCGTGGTGTCCAAGAAGTTCGTTGCATACGTCGGAAGCCCGAACCGCAGGTCCTTCGACTCGCCTTGGCGCAAAGGGCGCGCCAAAACTCGCTCCTCATGAACGGCCCGGTTGAGTGTAGTTCTGTCCCACCCATTCCGCAAAGAACGCGGAATGGATGGGGCACGGGGCTTAGTTGCGGAATAGACGGCGGCCGTTCATCCCCGGACGTAACGCGCTGCCGCGAGTAAAGCTGCTCAGGATGACAGTTCGTTTTTGGTGCGAACTTTAGAGCAGACACAAGGGTGCCCTCTCGAAAAATCAACTTATGCGGAAGTTTCTGAGCACCTGTCCAAGAGAGCTTTCACTGCTTCGAGGAGGGAAGGGAAGCGGAGATTGGCTAGCTGTCGCGCGGATGCGGCGGTGGGGCTTTGGCGCTCCGGATCGACCTCGATGAAGAGGGTGGCGATGCCGAGGCGGCGGCCAAATTCCATGTCCACAAGGGAGTCTCCGATCATGACACTGGTGGCGGTGGTGATGCTGGGGAATTGAGCAGCGGCCTGCTCGAAGAGGCCCGGCAGCGGCTTGCGGCAGTTGCATTGGCCGCGGTCGTGGGGGCAGACGAAAAAGGCGTCGACATGCGCGCCGTGGCGGTTGAGCAGGGTCTGGAAGGCGGAGTGAATCGCCTCGACGTCGGCGGCGGTGTAGAGCCCGAGAGCGATGCCGCGCTGGTTGGAGACGACCACCACGCGCAGTCCCGCGCGGTTGAGCAGGGCGATGGCCTCGGGTACGCCGGGCAGGACGTAAAAGCTGTCCCAGGAGGTTACATAACTGCCCTCCGGCATCTTCTCGTTGAGAACTCCGTCGCGGTCGAGGAAGACGGTGGTGAGGTTGGGGGGGATGCCCTGGCTGGCGGAGTTGGTCACGGGGTAATGATAGCAACCCTTCTGAACACGCCCTGAGCAGCGCGCCCGGATACAATACGTGGATGGAGTTTTGCACGCCCCTGGGGCGAATCCACAAGTCTTGCGCAAGGCGGGCGGGCCAACCGGCATGAAGAATTTTCTGCGCCTGCTGCGCTACGGACTTCCCTACTCGCTTGAGTGGTTCCCCGGCGTCCTGCTGCTGGCGGCGGTCGGCGTGCTGGACACCTTTCGCATCCTCCTGCTGCAACCGATTTTCGATCAGGTTTTGCGGCCTGACGCACCAGAAGGCCCTATCCTTCTGGGTCTCACCAACAGTCGCTGGCATTTCGACCTCAGGTCGCTAATTCCCCAGTTCCTGCATATGCACAACGCCTGGACTGTTGTGGCGTTTGCGCTTGTCACCGCCACACTGGCGAAGGGCCTTTGCGACTATTTCGGCACCTACCTGGTGAACTACGCGGGCTTCGGCTTGATTACCGACCTGCGCAACCACCTTTACGAAGCCACGCTGCGCCGCTCCTCGAGTTTCTTTCACAAGCACGCAACGGGCACCATCCTCTCCACGCTGATCAACGACGTGGACAAGGTGCAGACGGCGGTCAGTTCGGTCATTGGCGAGTTTCTGCAGCAGTTCTTCACATTTCTCGCCGGGCTGCTTTTCGTCATCCGCCTGGGCGGACATCTGAGTTGGGCACTGCTGTTGTTTGTGCCGGTGGTGATTACTTCCGCGCGCAGGATCGGCAGGGAAGTGCGCACCCGCACCCGCAGCGGGCAGGACAAGCTGGCCGAAATCCAGAACATATTGCATGAGACGGTTACGGGCAACCGCATCGTGAAGGCCTTCAGCACCGAACTGTGGGAGGTATTGCGGTTCAAGAAAGCGGCGACGCGCCTGTTCCGGGCCAACCTTCGCAGCGTCCGCATTCAGTCCATCAGTTCGCCGCTCATGGACACCATTGGCTCGATTGCCATTGCCATGTTCCTGTTCATCGGGCGCAATGAGATCATGCATGGTCGCATGACCATGGGGCTGTTTGGCACTTTCATCATTTTGCTGTTCAAGTTGTACGATCCGGTGCGCAAGTTTGCGTATTTCTACAACAGCTTCCAGCAGGCCATGGGGGCGTCGTCTTCGATCTTTGGCTTCTTCGATACCAAGGACGACGTGAAGGAGCGGCCGCACGCGCTGGCCTTGAAGCGCTTTCAAAATTTCATCGAGTTTAAGAACGTGGGTTTTTCGTATTCGACGGAAGAAGGAGAGCACCAGATTCTGCACAATGTCGACCTTGAGGTGAGGGCGGGCGAGGTGCTGGCGTTGGTGGGGCCGAGCGGGGCGGGCAAGTCCACGCTGGTGAACCTGATTCCGCGCTTTTTCGACGTGACTTCTGGCTCCATCCAGATTGACGGCAATGACCTGCGTTATCTGACTCTTGCTTCGCTGCGCCGCCAGGTGGCGCAGGTGACGCAGGAGACGATCCTGTTTAATGACACGGTGCGCAACAACATCGCTTACGGTCAGCCGGATGTGAAGGCCTCGGTGGTGGAGCAGGCGGCGCGCAACGCTCTGGCTCACGACTTTATTCTGCGCATGCCGCAGGGCTACAACACGGTGATCGGCGAAAAAGGATTCAGGCTGTCGGGCGGCGAGCGCCAGCGCCTGGCCATTGCGCGCGCGATTCTGAAGAATGCGCCGATTCTGATTCTTGACGAGGCTACCTCGGCGCTGGATGCCGAGAGTGAATCGCTGGTGCAGGCGGCGCTTGCCAACCTGATGCAGGACCGCACGGTGATGGTGATTGCGCACCGGCTTTCAACCATTCGCCGCGCCAACCGCATCGCCGTCCTCGAAGACGGGCGCATTACCGCTATTGGTTCTCACGAGGAGCTTTTGATATCCTCTTCAACCTATCAAAGGCTGTATCAATTGCAATTCATGGACGGCCCTGAATCGCAAACTGCGGAGGTGCTGGGGCCGGTTGGGCTGTAGTTGAATGGCGCCCGTTGAAGTCGGCGCCGTTCAAGCTTGGGGAACTCGGGAGATTCAACCGTAGTTCAAGGAAGAAGAATGCCGATTTATTCGATGACCGGGTTTGCGCGGGTTCAGGTCCGCGTGCATGACCAACTCAGCTATACGCTGAGCGTGAAGAGCGTTAATCACCGTTTTCTCGACGTGCAGTTGCGGTTGCCGAATGGCCTGGACGCCCTGGAAATGGAGTTGCGCAAGGCACTGAAGGACAACCTGGTGCGCGGGCACGTGGATCTTTCGCTGTCATTGGATCGCGGCTCGCAGCAGAAGTCCGGCTACAATCGCGAACTCGTTTCAGGCTATCTTGCGGCTTTTGAAGCCGCGCGCGCCGAACACAAACTCAAAGGCGAACCGGACCTGAACGCGGCGCTGCGCCTGCCGGGCGCGTTGCAGGGCGAGAATCGCTGTGATGACGATCAGGCGATTCTGGAAGAGAGCGTGCGTGAGCAGATTGGCCCGCTGCTGAACGAATTGAAGATCATGAGAGCGCGGGAAGGCGAGTCTCTGGAGACGATTCTTCACGGCACGCTGGACAAACTGGCCGAGGCGACCGATAGTGTAACGTTGCTGCGTCCGGAGATTGAGCAGCGTTACCAGGAAAGGCTTGCGCAGAGGCTGCTGGCGGCCACGGGCCCGGAGTTTAACCGGCAGAGGTTGTTGGAAGAAGTGGCGGTACTGGTGGAGCGCAGCGATATAGCCGAGGAACTGACGCGCATGACGACGCACATCGGGCACTTCCGCGAACTGCTGGCCGCTGGCGGCGAAGTAGGGAAAAAGCTGGACTTCCTGCTTCAGGAGATGAATCGCGAGGCCAACACGCTGTTATCAAAAACGGGCGGGGTGGGCGGCAAAGGCACGCGGATTACCGAGCTGGGGCTGGCCATGAAGGCGGAAATCGAAAAGACGCGTGAACAGATTCAGAACGTGGAATAAGACTACCGGCGAGCCGGGTTGAAGGACAAACTAACGTGGCAGGAATCCTCTTTATCATTTCGGCGCCCTCAGGTTCGGGCAAGAGCACGCTGGTGAGCGAGTTGCGGAAGCAGGTGAGCCGCGTGGACTTTGCTATTTCGTGGACGACGCGCGCTCCCCGCGGTTCTGAGGAGAACGGGCGTGAGTACCACTTCACCAGTCGTGATGAATTTGAGCAGATGATCGAGGCGGGCATGTTTCTGGAGCACGCCAACGTATTCGGAAACTGGTACGGGACCTCCCGGCAGTCGCTTGATGAGGCGCGCGCGCTGGGGCACGATCTGCTGCTCGACATTGATGTGCAGGGCGCGGCGCAGGTGCGTGTGAAGATGCCTGAGGCCGTAAGCATCTTTGTATTGCCGCCCAACCCCAAGGTTTTGCGGACCCGCTTGCGGAATCGCAGCCGCGCCGAGGGGGTGGTGATCGAAGCGGAGCTGTATCGCCGCTTGAGCGAGGCGAGCCGGGAGATTGAGAATTATCGCCAGTACGGATATATTCTGGTCAACGACATTTTGGACAGGGCGGTGGCGCAAATGGAGGCCATCGTTCTGGCAGAGCGTTTTTACCGGAATGGCGAGTCGATCGCTTACCGCTCGCGACGGGTGCTGGAGGTCGCGGCGGCCTGCCTGCAATCGAACGCACAGGAACGGCTCAAGCCTGTGCTGGAGGCATTTGGGATTCTGGGCAACTCCGACCAGCGGGAACTGAATTTCGAGGAGGATTCCGATGACGATTGAGACCAGCTTCGACTCAAACTATCGCAAGGTTCTGGTTGCAGCACGCCGGGCTCGCCAGTTGCAGAGCGGCTCTCACGCACTGGTTCACAGCCAGTCCACGAAGGCCTGCCGCATAGCCCAGGATGAGATTGATGCGGGCAAGATCTCTTACGTCAAGGGTCAGGCTGAGGTGGTGAAGCCACTGGTGGATGGCCCTGCGATTCCGATCCTGCTGAGCTGAAGAAACAGTGGGCCATGAACAGTGGTCAGTTGACAGTTGCCCTGTCTTTGTGCGGCTTTGTCGCGCATTGCGCGGGGCACATTTCTTTTAGGGCTCCCATGCCGCATTTCTGAACCACTGAAGCTGGATCACGGTCCATTGACGACAGTTCACTGTCAACTGTTCACTGTTCTACAATCGAGCCATGAGAGTGACGGTGGGCGTCTCCGGCGGGATTGCTGCGTACAAGGCAGCGGAACTGGTGCGCGCGTTGCAGCGCCAGGGCCTTGAAGTTCACGTGGTGATGACCCAGGCAGCCTGCAAATTTGTGCAGCCGCTGGCCTTTGCCTCGCTCACTGGCTACAGAGTAATCACCAGCCTGTGGGATGAATCGGCCTACAGTTCCGGCGAGACTGCAAGCGATCAGAACGGCATTGAGCATATCGCCGAGGCGCAATGGGCCGATGCGCTGGTGGTGGCTCCGGCAACAGCCAATATTCTGGCGAAGTTTGCCCACGGTATAGCAGACGATTTTCTGACTACGATGTACTTGGCCACAAACTCGCCGGTGCTTGTGGCTCCGGCGATGAACGTAAACATGTGGAACCACCCGGCTACGCAGGCAAATCTGGAGAGTTTGCGGCAACGGAGCGTGCGCGTGGTGGAGCCGGATGCCGGTGCCCTGGCATGCGGTATGGTGGGCATCGGCCGGATGGCTGAGCCCGATGTAATAGCCGACGCGGTGTTGGGGGCGTTGGGGCGGCGTCATGATATGGCTGGGGAGATTGTGCTGGTGACTGCCGGGGGCACACGCGAGGCGCTGGACCCGGTGCGGTTCCTGGGCAACCGTTCGAGCGGCAAAATGGGCTACGCGCTGGCTGAGGCCGCGCACAGCCGTGGGGCCAGGGTGATTCTCGTCACCGGGCCGACGGCTCTGCATCTGCCGGCGCACTGCGAAGTGATCAAGGTGGTGACGGCGGAGGAGATGCGCGAAGTGGTGCTGAAGCGCATGGTCGAGGCCACAATGGTCGTGAAGGCGGCGGCGGTGGCCGATTACCGGCCGGTTGCGGTGAGTGAACAGAAGCTGAAGCGCACCGGGCCGATGACGCTGGAACTGGCTCCGACGGAAGACATTCTGGCTGAGGTTGTGAGGCGGCGGAGGCCTGGGCAACTGATTGTGGGCTTCGCGGCAGAGACCAACAACCGCATGGAGAACGGCCGCGCCAAGCTGCTGGCCAAGGGCGCGGACGCGATTGTCGTGAACGACGTGACGGCCGATGGAGTGGGCATTGAGGCCGACACGAATGCGGCTACGTTCCTGACCCGGACCACGTCCATCGAATTGCACGAGATGCCCAAGCGCGAGCTCGCAGACCGCATTCTGGACGAGATTCTGGCGCTGCGCAGGCCTCGCTCGCTGGTTGTGGAGATGGACGATCACGACGATGCGAAGACCAGGCAGGACCGGGTGTTGAGCCAGGCCGCCGCGCGGCGTCAACTGATTGTGGAGTAAGCAAATTGGCGAGACAGCTCGATGCGGCAATCCGTGACGCACTGGTCGAACGAGTTCGCTTTTATCGCGATCTGGGGCTGACTGAGTTTTACCGGCGGCCGGTAGATCCGGCGCTATTGCTGGCTGAAGCCGCCGACGCCGTAGAGGAGCAACAGCCTGCGTCGGTTGCGGTAGAGGAACTGGTTGTCGCAACGTCGCCGGAGCCCCAGCAAGATAATTCTCAACCCAACTATTCCCAGGAGGATCCTCCGATTCCGCCACGCGCTCCGTTTCCCGCACAGCCTAAGATTGGCGCCGTTGTACCCGCGGCTGACCGCGCCGCAGCTCTTGAAGTCATTCGCGAAGAGATTGGCAACTGCACGCGCTGCGCGCTACATACGGGCCGCAACAAGCTGGTGTTCGGTGATGGCGATGCTACCGCGCGGCTTATGTTTGTGGGCGAAGGGCCGGGCGCGGACGAAGATGCGCAGGGACTTCCGTTTGTGGGCAAGGCGGGGCAACTGCTGAACAATATGATCGTCGCAATGGGACTCCGGCGCGACCAGGTTTACATCGCCAACGTGGTCAAGTGCCGTCCGCCGGGCAACCGCACGCCGGAGCCGACTGAAGCGAATACGTGTACGCCGTTTCTTTTCCGGCAAATTGACGTGGTGCGGCCGCAGGTCCTGGTGGCTCTGGGCGCTACGGCGGCGACGTATCTGCTGGGTCAGCGGCAACCGCTGGCTGGGCTGCGCGGGCGGGTTCATGCGTTTCGTGGGACGCAGCTTATCGTGACCTACCATCCGGCGTTTTTGCTGCGCGATCCGCGGCAGAAGAAGGAAGCCTGGGCCGACTTGCAGATTGCGATGAAGGAACTTGGGCTGAAGCCCCCGTCGAAGGGGTGAGGGACAGCTCCAAGCTCTCAGCTTTCGGCTTTGAGTTTCAGGGCGAAGAGGGTAGTCATTCCCGCCCTCTCCGCAAAGGGCGCGGTAATGATGGGGCAAGCGCCGACCGCACCGTTTTGGCTAACAGGGACAGCTCCGCTCTGCGAGAAACCTAGTTGGCGGCCTTGGCAGGGAAGATGAGGGAGAATTACATACACTTGCGACGCGCGGGAATCCTTGCAGCAATAACATTCCTATTAGGATCGTCACAGCTGATATCTTCCGCAAAGAGCGAAGTTGAGCCTGCGTTAACACAGCAGATTTCCAAAGCGGTGGCGGATGTTCGGATAGGTAAGTCCTCCAGAGATCGGACCGACGCGGCTGAGCATCTCTTTGAGATTACGCGAGGGAACGGGTCAAATCAGGTGGACGATCAACAGCTTACCGAGATAATAGCTCTATTGAAAAGTAGTGATGACTCTGTGCGCAGTTGGGTGGCAAGATGCCAAGAGTAATTCCAGGATTGCCGTACCCTGGCAAAACTCATGCGAGGTTGCCATTCCCTGATGGTCGCGTCGACTTTGCGTATCGCCTACGAGGCATACCAATCCTGGAATGGCAATAGGCAGTTTCGGATCTCGCGCAAAACCAGCAGTGCCGGATTTACTGAAGATCCTGCATGAAGTGGATTGTATAAATGCAAGCAAAACCTTGGCTTCGGAGATCCGCTTTGCACTCAAACAAATTGGGGTGGAACCGCCCCGCTCCAAATGTAACTGGCGTCGTATCGTGCGATAGCCGGTGCCCTTGCCGCCGCACGACGTAGCCCTTGGACGGCTACTCCAATGCTAAAGTGCAGGGATGGCGGGGAATGGGGAACTGGGCATGTACACGCATGAATTCAAGCAAGAGGCGGCACGGCCCGGTATAGAATCGAGCAGTTATGGCGCGCATGCTCTTAGCTACCTCACGTAGTCGATTTCTGAAATCTGATGCTGCGGTGACCACAGTTGAACAAGTTACTCAGCCGCGCATTCCACTAAAGCGCTCTCTCTTTTCCGATATGAACGTTGCTCCCGCATCTCGATCGAGCGCAATTGCGGTGCGTCTTTCCTTGGCGTAGTCAGCGGTGGTATTCCGCCGGCCATTACTTCAATTTCTTGAACCCGGAGCTTCTTTCATCATGGATCGCCGCAAATTCTGTTTCATTTCCGCCTCCGCTGTAACATCACGCATGAGCGCAATGCCAGCGCTCCTTACGCAATCTGCATCGTCAGCGCCTCTGATTTCGACGGTTGAAATAGCACGCATTGACCGTGAGCGCATACTCCGAGCCGCTGACGAATACCTGCCGCAGGGTCCTATAACGATCACAGCATTTAGTTCGCCGCGCAGCCACGGCGGCAAACATGACTATTCTTCCGAGGGAGATTACTGGTGGCCCGACCCCAAGAATCCCGGCGGTCCATACATTCGTCGTGACGGGTACTCCAATCCCGAAAATTTCAACGCGCATCGTGAGGCGCTTATCCGGCTGAGCCTGCATGTGCCTGCATTGGTATCGGCATGGCTTATCACTCGCGATCTGCGCTATGCGCATCACGCGGCGCTGCATCTGCGTGCCTGGTTCCTCGATTCGGCGACACGGATGAATCCTTCGCTTGAATATGCACAGGCCATCATCGGCGTCACACCGGGACGAGGCACTGGCGTAATCGACACTCTGCATCTGATTGAGGTGAGCCGCGCTGCACGGCACCTGGAGGACGCCCGCGTCTTTGCCCAAGCCGAATTCGACGAAGTATGTGGATGGTTCGCGGAATATCTCGATTGGATGTGCAATTCCAAAAATGGCAAAGAGGAGGAAGTGGCCAAGAACAACCACGGAGCATGCTGGGTTGCACAGGCCGCTGCATTCGCTGCCTTAACCGCCAATCGCGACGTAATGGACCTCTGCAGAGATCGCTTCAGAAGGAATCTTCTGCCTGATCAGCTTGCGCCCGATCGCAGCTTCCCTCTGGAACTGGCGCGCACCAAGCCATACAGCTATTCGCTCTTCGACCTCGACGTGCTCGCGATCATCTGTCAAATCGCCTCGACCACAGACAACTCGCCAGATAATCTCTGGCAGTTCGCGTTGAACGGTGGTATCCGCTACAAGACGGCTGTTGATTTCATGTTTCCGTTCATTCAGGACAAGAGCAAATGGCCGTATGCGCATGATGTGGAGTACTTCGACGACCTGCCCAACCGTCAGCCAAGCCTCCTTTTCGCAGGGCTTGCCTATCGGGAGCCGAAGTACATCGCGCTTTGGCGCACATTGCGGCCTGATCCTAAAACCGCGGAGATCGTCCGCAACTTTCCAGTGCGTCAGCCATTGCTATGGGTCACGCCTGTTTGAGGTTTGCCTGCTTCTGCATCGCGTTTAATCTCACGCGAGCAGTGTGATAGGATTCCGTCGATACGTCACAATCATGTTCAGGAGCGAGAATGCAGGAGCGTAGGGTCGGAATCATCATGAATGGCGTTACCGGGCGCATGGGGCTCAATCAACATCTGATCCGCTCGATCCTCGCAATCCGCAAGCAAGGGGGTGTGACTCTTGACGATGGCACCATGCTGATGCCGGACCCAATCCTGGTGGGTCGTAATGAAGATAAGTTGCGGGCTATAGCGGCAGCGCATGGTCTTTCACGCTGGAGCAATGACCTGGCTCGCTGCCTCGAAGATCCAGAGGACATCATCTATTTCGACTCGGGCTCGACAGGCATACGGGAACAGAATGTACTGAACGCCATCTCGGCAGGGAAGCACGTTTACTGTGAAAAGCCTCTCTCGACCTCGATGCAAAGCGCAATCAGGATTGCCGTGGCTGCGGAGAAGGCAGGTGTGAAGCATGGTGTTGTCCAGGACAAGCTTTTCTTACCTGGGATACGCAAACTGCGCCGCCTGATCGATTCGGGATTTTTCGGACGCATTCTTTCGGTGCGCGGCGAGTTTGGCTACTGGGTCTTCGAAGGAGATTGGCAGGCCGCGCAGCGCCCATCGTGGAATTACAGGAAGGAAGAGGACGGCGGAATCATTCTGGATATGTTCTGCCATTGGCGCTATGTTCTCGACCATACCTTTGGGGAGGTTCAGGCCGTCTCATGCAGAGGCGCCACGCACATCCCCCAGCGTGTCGATGAGGCGGGCAAGACCTATACCTGTACTGCCGATGACGCTGCCTACGGCATGTTTGAATTGAAGGGCGGCATCTTCGCGCAAATCAATTCATCCTGGACAACGCGTGTGTATCGCGACGAACTGTTCAATCTACAGGTGGACGGGACCGAAGGCAGCGCCGTTGCAGGATTGCGCGATTGCAAAGTGCAGCATCGCGTCAACACACCGCGGCCCACGTGGAATCCCGACCTGCCCAATCCGTTTCAGTTTCGCGATCAGTGGTCCGTGGTTCCGGACAACGCCGAGTTCGACAATGCGTTCAAGGTGCAGTGGGAAATGTTCCTGCGCCACGTTGCTTCAGACGCGCCGTTTCCTCATACCTTTCTTGACGGGGCGCGCGGTGTGCAACTCGCGGAACTGGCTCATACGTCGTGGCAAGAGCGCCGCTGGGTCGACGTGCCGGAGATTTCGCTCAGCGGTTCTGAGAAGGCCTAGAGAAACCAGATCGCCACGGGAAGGAAGAAGGGCATGGCAGACAAGTCACGGCTCTCGTTGAACCAAATCACGACGACGAAATGGAGCGTGGGTGAAGCGGTGGAGGGCTGCGTGCGGCACGGCATTTCATCGATTGCGCTCTGGAGACACAAGATCGCGGAGACGGGTCTCGCCGCCAGCGTTCGCTTGGTTAAGGATGCGGGCCTGCACGTGTCCAGCGTTTGTCGTGGTGGAATGTTTCCGGCGCCCACCGGGACAGAGCGAAAGAAGAATATTGAGGATAATTTTCGAGCCGTGGATGAGGCGGCGGCGCTGAATGCGGACTCGTTAGTGATGGTCGTTGGTGGCTGTGTTGGATTTGGCATTGAAGAAGCGCGCAAGATGGTCGCTGATGGCATTGCTGCGCTGGTGCCCTATGCGCGCAAGTGCGGTGTTCGCATTGGTCTCGAACCGCTTCACCCCATGTTTGCCGCGGACCGTTCAGTTCTTGTCACCATAGGTCAGGCACTCGAACTCGCATCGCTCTACGATCCGCAGGAAGTCGGAGTGATTCTCGATAGCTTCCATATCTGGTGGGACCCGCAAGTTGCGGAGTTGATCGCGCGCTCGACCGGTCGCATTTACGGCTTTCATGTCTCGGACTGGCTGGTGCCACTGCCCGATATCCTGCTGGGTCGCGGCCTGATGGGCGATGGCGTGATCAATAATTGCAAGCTGCGATTCCTCGTCGAAGAGGCTGGCTATACCGGCCCCATCGAAGTCGAAATCTTCAATCGGGCGCTTTGGGATTCCGATCCTGATGCAGTCTTGTCCCAAGTTATTGAACGATTTGAGAAATTTGTTTAAGAAGCGAGGATACCTGTGGAATCGATCAATGCACTAACTCCGCAGGCTCTGATGCCGCTGGTGAGGCGCGCTCTTGAGATTGCATCGAGTAAGACCCTGCGGCTCGACCGGCGCTGGAACGTATCTGGTGGTGCCCCCGTCTTTACCGTTGGCGGCCATTACACGGCGCGCAGTTGGACGCAGTGGACACAGGGCTTTCAGTGTGGGAACGCGCTGATCTGTTTCGATCTGACCGGGGATCGGGAACTGCTTGCCCTGGCTCGTAAGCACGTGGTCGATGATATGGCGGAACATCTGACCCACACCGGCGTTCATGACCATGGCTTCAATAATATTTCCACTTATGGCCACCTGCGCCGGCTGATGCTCAGCGGCCTTATCGATGCGAATGAATGGGAACTCAACTTCTATGAACTTGCATTGAAGGTAAGTGGCGCAGTGCAGGCCGGGCGGTGGACTGCGCTTCCGGACGACTTGGGCTACATCCATTCTTTCAATGGGAGCCATTCGCTGTTTATCGATACTATTCGCAGCCTTCGCATCTGTGGGATATCCCATACTCTGGGCCACGCGCTTGTTGGCGAGCAGGACATGCGCATCAATTTGCTGGGCCGGCTGCTTAAACACGCGAAGACCACTGCGCGATACAACATTTATTACGGCGAAGGACGCGATAGTTACGACGTTCCAGAATTACGGGGGCGCACCGCGCACGAGACGATTTTCAACGTCGCCAGCGGCGCCTTCCGCTGCCCGTCTTCGCAGCAGGGCTATTCGCCCTTTACCACGTGGACGCGCGGCCTTGCATGGGCAATGCTGGGCTTTGCCGAGCAACTTGAGTTTATCCGATCGCTTTCTGAAGATGAGTTTGGTCACGATGATATTCCGGATAGATCAGAGGCCTCCGCGATGCTGGAGAGGGCGGCGCGGGCCACTTGTGACTTCTACATCCACCAGGGGAGTGCGCTCGATGGCATTTGTTATTGGGATACGGGTGCGCCGCAGTTGTATCGTCTCGGAGATTGGCAATCCCAGGCCGCCGATCCCTACAATGCCTTTGAGCCTGTTGATTCTTCGGCAAGCGCCATTGCCGCGCAGGGGCTGATTCGCCTTGGGCACCTGCTGGGTGACGATGGCCGCGAATATCTCCAAGCCGGCCTCACGGTCGTTCAACGCCTGCTTCAAGAGCCCTATTTATCCACCGATTCCGATCACGAAGGACTTCTGTTGCACAGCGTCTACCATCGGCCCAACGGCTGGGACTATATTCCTCCCTCTGCGAAGATACCGTGCGGCGAGTCGAGCATGTGGGGCGATTATCACCTGCTTGAGGCAATGCTGCTGGTGGCGAAGATGGCGGATTCAAGTTACTACACATTTTTTTAACGTGCGATGTTATCTGGCGAGAGAGGACCGCGGATGGGCAATCATGGCAAAGTAGCTCTGGTTACAGGCGGGGCACGAGGTATTGGCCTGGGAATCGCGGCCAAACTCGCGGAGGCCGGATTTACCCTTGCGATCTCGGGAAGACGGTCGCTCGAGCAGGTGCAACCCGCTCTTGATGAAATCAGAAAACACAGCCCTGCTTCCATTTATGCCCAGGCGGATGTGTCAAGCGGCGAGGACCGCAGGAGGCTTCTTCAGGCAGTTGAGGAAAGCTTCGGCAGGCTTGACGTTCTGGTGAACAACGCGGGGATCGCTCCGCGGGTGCGGGCCGACATTCTGGATGCCCAGGAAGATAGCTTCGATGAATTGATCGCGACCAATCTCAAGGGGCCTTATTTTCTTACGCAAGCGGTTGCGGCATGGATGATACGTCAACACGCGAGCGATCCTGCGGTCCATCGTTCGATCGTCAACATCAGTTCAGTGTCAGCGACCGTAGCCAGCGTCAATCGGGGCGACTATTGCATTTCGAAAGCGGGCATCGCCATGGCGACGCGGCTGTGGGCGGTGCGTCTCGCGGAGTACGGCATCGGGGTTTACGAAGTGCGGCCAGGCATTATCGAGAGCGACATGACGGCGGGCGTCCGGGGCAAGTACGATGCGCTGATTGAAGCGGGGCTGCTGCTGGAGAAGCGCTGGGGAACTGCTGCCGATGTGGGTCGCGCAGTCTGTTTGCTGGCCAGCGGCGAACTCCCTTACGCCACAGGCGCTGTGCTCGTAGTCGATGGCGGCTTGACGTTGCCGAGGCTGTAGGCATGATGAAGGCTCCAGAAGGAATACATGGATAAGCGATCGGCGGCCTCGGAACCAAAGGGCGAAATCAGGACTCCAGACCGGATGCAGCCGCGATGGGGATTTGCCGTGTCATCGGGAATCCTCGGATGGATCCTCGATGCGTTCACGTTTTTTGTTCTCATCTTCGTGGTCGATGCTCTGGCCAGGAAATTTCATGTAGACAAGTCCGCCATCGTCTGGAGCATTACGATTACGCTGGCCACGCGGCCGATTGGCGCGTTGATCCTCGGCTCGCTGGCGGACCGCTTTGGACGCCGCCGTCCCTTGATCGCCTGCGTTCTGTTCTTCTCAGTCTTCACGGCGCTGACGCCTTTCGCTCCCAACTACACGGTGTTTGTAATTTATCGCGCGCTTTACGGCATTGGCATGGGCGGTTATTGGGGAATCGGCGCATCGCTGGTGATGGAGAGTTCTCCTCCAAAATGGCGCGGGCTGTTCTCTGGAATCATGCAGGCTGGATACGCGCTTGGATACCTGTTGGCCGCTGTGGCGATGCGAACCATTGAACCTCGCTTCGGCTGGGAGTGGATGTTTCTGGCGTGCCTTATCGTTGCGGGGTTAGTGGCGTTTCTGACCATGTTCGCGCCGGAGCCTTCGGCGTGGAAGAAGAATCGCCCGGAGAGTCTTGGCGCTGTTCTTCGCACACTCTTGCGGCACAAAAAGGATTTTGCCTATCTGGTGCTGCTGATGACGGTGATTACCTGCCTGTCGCACGGCACGCAGGATCTATACCCGGATTTCCTGAAGTCCGCACACAGCTTTTCAAGCATAGTGATCTCGAATCTAGCAGTTATTTACAATCTCGGAGCCATTTTGGGCGCGCTGGTGATCGGCTACTTCTCTGAGAGTCTTGGCCGGCGCTACTCAATCATGGTGGCGTTGACGATCTGCGTGGTTGCGCTGCCTGCATGGGCCTTCGGGTCGTCGTTGCTGGTGTTGGCGCTTGGCTCGTTCATGATGCAGTTTGGCGTGCAGGGCGTGTTCGGCGTGATTCCCGCGCATCTGAACGAGCTTTCTCCGAGCAGCGTGCGCAGCCTGTTTCCCGGCGTTGTTTACCAGCTTGGCATGCTGTTCGGCGCTCCCTCGGTTGGCATCGAGTTCGCGCTTCGCCGCCGCCTTGGCTATTCATGGGCGCTTACGGTCTTTGAGATCGGCACGATTGCCGCGCTGTTTTTCATCTGTGGTTTCGGGCCGGAGCGGCGCGGACGCGATTTGGCTGGCTAGGTTGCATCCCAATCTCCCAGGAAAGTGGGGGGAGGGGGGGTGGGTAGGGAGGGTAGGGAGGGAGGGGGGTAGGGGGCAGAGTACGCGGAGGTACGGCCCCAGGTTATCCCCTTGGTGGGCAGACGGTCATTTGAGTAGAGGCATCCCATATTGAAATTGTGCGCTTTTGTGCCGTAATTATGTGCAATGAATATTGCGTCTAAGTTATTGAAATTGAGCAATTTGAAAATTAGCCGTGTTTTTATCGTCTCGGGGTGCGGCTATCTCCCCATGGATGACTGCAGACGGCGCTGAAACCTTTGGCGCACGTTTGCCGAGTGCTCAAGCGGTTCCCATTCCAATCTCCGAGCGCAAGAATGGGCGGTCCAAGGGCGTTTCCAAACCTGGGAATGCGTAATGTCCGAGTTGACGGTGACACGCTCGAAATGTGCAACATGGGTGCGGTACAACTGGAATCCTCAGAAGCAAGACCCCTTGCCGTAGAATCGCCACCTCTGGAGAACATAGCAATGAAGCCACTACTTAGGATGGGCCTACGTCTTGGCTTCTTTCTTTCTGCCGGATTTTCTCTTGCGGCCCCTGGGGGCGATCTGGGGTTTGACAAACGGTTATCTGAGACAGGTTTGACCTATTCCTTGCCGTCCGGCTTCGTTGATGATGGGCCAAACATCGCTCTCGCTAAAGAGTTGAACGACACACTGGACTCGTCAAGTCCGTTTGTTGTGCACCGAATTAACTCGACAGATGGAAAGATAACCGCATGGATATGAAGAATCCTGCGCTGGCATTTGGTTACCCGATTGTCTTTGAAGCGAATGCGGAGGAATATCGCGCATTGGTTTCGAGTAGCCCATGTCGCGTATTTGCAAAACTATCGCCCGGCGCTGTGCGAGCGGACAATCGTGCCGACCTTGGGATGGTTCTCAAAGCCGTTCACCCGAACCAGAGCCGCATTGGGGGACACAAAAAGGCGAGCGTGATTGCAATTTCAAAGCCGAGTAGCGGGCTCTTTTATGCAACGATTGCTTATGATTCCGACGGCGAATTCGAGAGAGGCTATCAAGCCGTTAGGCACATGCTGAAATTCAAATAGCTAAGGAACGAAGGGGACAAACTCCAGATCCGGCCGTATTGTCGCCAATGCGGAAGTAACGCCACGTTCAAACTCTCAAAGACAGCCGCAGTCGTGCATGGTGCTTGGCGCCACCCAAGGCCATGAAAATATTTACCTGATCTCGCGTCGCCCCTACGGGGCTTGAGTGGTTCTTTCATCATCTTCCCAGGACTCCGTCCTGATTACATGACAGCGTCGGCTCCTCCGACCTGAGTAGACTGGTTGCTGCGAAACGACCAAGAGCTCGGGAGGAAAG
>CAIKND010000193.1 GCA_903828675.1 uncultured Acidobacteriaceae bacterium | reverse complement strand
GCAGCAACCAGTCTACTCAGGTCGGAGGAGCCGACGCTGTCATGTAATCAGGACGCAGTCCTGGGAAGATGATGAAAGAACCACTCAAGCCCCGTAGGGGCGACGCGAGATCAGACAAATATTTTCATGGCCTTGGGTGCCGCCAAGCGCCATGCATGACTGCGGTTGCTTTTCGGGTACTCACCCTCGCCAGTTGCTCCACTCCTGCAACGTCTTCTACTGCCGCGCCTTGATAAACTCCACCCGTCTGAAGCGCAGCCCGGTCCAGTCCTCGTCGATGGCGACAGCCCTCACCGTATCGAATCCCGCCGCTTTCAGCACGTCCCACCCCGTATCCCGATTGAAGTCGCACTTGAACTTCTTCGACGATCCCTTGGGATAAGCAAACCAGACCACCGCATCGCCCTTGGCCTTCGCCGCCACCTGCTCAGACAGCGCATCCACTTCGCTCTTCCGCGTCACAAACGCCAGCAGAAACCCGGCCTCCGTCTCCGAAGCCAGGTCGCGACGAATCGTCACTGCCGGCAACTGCGCCATTTCCGCCTGAAAGCTCTCCGGTGCGTTCAGCACCACCATCTCCTGCCGGTCCCGCAAATTGAGTTTGTCAAAGACGTTTGTCATATCGCGTTTTGAATCTCCAAACCGCATCCAGAGCCATTGCGCTCTTTTCGCTCTCGTTCTCTTGCAGATAATATCCTCTCCTTGGCGCACAATGGTTCTAAAGAAGAAAATGAACGAGCCAGCAAAATGCCTGAAGGATAGGCCCACTTTCGCATATCTCTGCGTAATTCGAACGGCGCTACTTGCAATCCACAGATTCCATGCTACTTGCGTCTGAAATGTCCCCTTGATGTGGCCGTTGATTGGCCGCAAGTTGAATCATTCATTCAGCTCGCATCCGACTCTCTGGCACCCCACCCCCCTCCCCACCACCCTACCACCCACCCCCCCTCCCAGGGGCATCTCGTGTGATGGAAAATTCCTCAACCGCGTAATCGTCCGGGCGATTGCCTGTGGTGGCTCAGGTCCAACCAGGTCTCTGACCGCTTGTACCTGCACTAACTCTGGGTGACCACGAACTCAACACCCAGAATCATGCGGTCAAAGGCCTCGATGCAGCCCATCATCCGAAAGACTGGTACTCTCTCCAGAACTCAGGCCACGGCAGCCGAGGTCCGCCGCAAACAAAAATGTCAGGATGCGCCTGGCTCTCTTCGTTCATCACACCCTCTGAGTTTCCGTTGTGCCCAGCCAACCTGCACCCTGTAAACGCCCGCTCGGCAGTCCCACGCGAAAACCCAAGTACGATCAGCGTAGTCGGCTGCGGCGTCGGATAGCCGCGCAGCCACGCCGCATTCGTCATGCTGATCGGCTGTGGTAAGTGGTATTCCGGACCCAGAATCTCAATCGCGCCCTGCTCGCCGTAGTTGCCCGTCAGCACTCCAACGCTCGCCTGCTGCTCCTTCGGCAGGGAATCACGTATTCCGGCCACCGTCTTTACCTGTTCGTTCCACCCAATCTCTTCGCGCAGATCGCCATTGCGCTTCAGCGCAAAATCTCTCAGCGGTCCGCTCGACTGTATGGGCAGAATCAGTGCACAAATATAGGCTCCGACAAAAGCAAATCCCGCGAAGTAGACAGCCTTTACCGTCCATCGTCCCAGCCGTGGCAGGGAAGTCAGCCACTGCTCGCCCGCCACCGCACCCATCGCCAGCAGCATCGGATAGCCGGCGGCCATGTAATAGCCTCTCCCTTTGCCAAAAAAGAACAAGGCAAGCGGAACCAGGTACATCCACGCAAGCATCCGGTAACGCCGGTCCCGCAGGAAGCCGATCAGCCCAGCCAGCCACAGCGGCGCGGCAGCCAGATTCGCGCAGATCAGAAACTGGTCTCGCAGAAACCCGTCCGCCCGTCCCTCGCCAACGTCGCGCACGTGTATGTGCTGCAGAAAGTGGTAGCAGATGAAATCGTGCCGCACCAGCCACAGAAAGTTGGGCAGAAACATCAGCAGCGCCAGCGCAATTCCGCTCCAGAACCAGCCGCTCCCCAAGTACCGCCGTGCCCGCGTCAGCGCAACGCCAGCCAGAATCCCCGCTATATAAAATACGATGGAATACTTGGTCAGCAGCCCCAGGCCAACCACCGCTCCGATCGCCAGCCACCAGCGCGGGTTTTCCGTGCGCTGCAGCCGAATCGTGAAGTACGCAATCAGCACCCACCACAGCAGATCGAAAGACGTGTACTGAAACTCCGTTCCACTGAACAACGGCAGCGGCGACAGCGCAACCGCAAGGGCTGTCGTTACCTGCGCCAGCCGCCCTCCGCCAAGTTCCTTCGCCATCAACCCCGACACGACAATAACCGCGGCCTGCGTCAGTACCGAGAACAGCCGCAGCCCCACCATCGAAACACCAAAAAGTGCTAGCCCCACATGTTCCAGATACGGCGTCAGCGGCGGATAAGCCACATATCCCCAGTCCATATGGCGCGCATCGCTCAAAAATTGGAACTCATCGCGATGGAATCCATAGCGCCCGTTAGTCGCTAGGTGGATCAGAGCGACGGAGGCTGCAATCGCAAGCAAAATGACGAAGTCGCCCCGGCTTTGGCCACGGCGATTTAAAGAACTATCGAGGCTGATCGAAGCCAAATTGTCCTCCTTGGTCTTCTCGTTCCTATCTACGCAGCCTGAAATAGGCCGGTTCCTCAGCTTCTTTCCGCCGGAGGAGGAACCAGAACCGAAGCCATTCCCGCAGCCGTCGCCGCCTGAATTCCCAGGTCCGTGTCCTCAAAAACCAGGCAATTCCCCGGTGCCACCCCAAGCCGTTCAGCCGCTATCAGAAACGGATCTGGAGCCGGCTTGCTGTTCTCGTAGTCTTCTGCACCCACGATGGTGTCGAACTTGTCCAGCAGCTTCAGTGCCGTCAGAGAACCCACCACCGAGTTGCGCCGGCCTCCTGAAACCACGGCAAAGGGAATCCGCCCATGCTGAGCCAGAATATGCTCCAGAACCTCCGGGACCGCCTTCAGTTGCGGAAGCATCTCAAAATAGAGTCCCTCCTTGTAATGACTAAGGGCCTCGACCGGCATGCTGAGGCCATTCATCCGGTTCAGATCGGCGACGATCTCATCGGCCGGCTTCCCGCCCCAGGAGTAGAAAAGTCCTTCATCAAACTCGCACCCCCACTCTCCAAGCGCCTGCTTCCAGGCTATGTAGTGCAGCGGCATCGAGTCGGCTATCGTGCCGTCGCAGTCGAATAGATAGGCTCCAAATGAGCCGGCGGGCAACTTAAGTTTCATGTCTGGGAGGAACTCCTTCTTGAGGTTTCTTTAGATCGGCTCTGGAAGAGAATCGGGTTCACGCGGTCGTTGCAGATTCTGGGGAAAGTGCCGTGCAGCCGCCCTCGCCAGGTTTGGTCGGCTCCATCTTGAGAGCGTTGTTGAAGCGGTTGAAGTAGTTGAACAGCCCGATGGCGCACAACAACTCCACAATCTCGCCTTCTGCGTAGAAGCTACGCAACTCTGTAAACTGCTCGTCACTCACGGCGTGGGCGTCGCGCGTAACGGTCTCGGCAAGCCTCAGCGCGGCCTTTTCGGCAGGAGTGAAATCCTCGCGCTCGGACCAGTTCGCAAGGTGCTCTAGCTGCTCGCCTGTCCAACCCAGATTTTTCGCGAGAATCATGTGGCTGGCCAAGCAATAGGGCGTCTCGTTCACTTGGCTCGTGCGTACGATGATCAGTTCCTTGAGCTTGGTTGAGACCGTGCCGGTATTCAGCACCGCTCCGAAATGAGCTTGCATAGTCGCGAAGATCTCAGGCCGGTGCGCCATCACACGGAACATATTGGGGACGTTGCCGCGCTGAGCAAATGCCTTATCGTAGAGCGTCGCCATTTCAGGGGTCACTTCGCTGCGGTCAAGCCGGGAAATCCTCGACATCGGTTCGCCTCCTGGATCCAGCCTATCGCATTGCCAGAGGCAGGGTTCCCCAAACCCAGCCTTGCCCGCCGCCACCTGCAACCGCTGCGCAGATTTTCCACCTGCAACTTGCTTTGGAGCTTTTCGAGTCCTACCCGCCCAAACCCGTTCTTCAGGCACGGATTGCGCGCCATAAATTTTGACGTGCCCCCCGCTCTCTGCTACCTTGGTAGTGGACATTTCAACGCCAGACACTCCTCAGTAGCTCAATGGCAGAGCATTCGGCTGTTAACCGAAGGGTTGTAGGTTCGAGTCCTACCTGAGGAGCCAGAAACACAATAAAATCAACAATATACGAGGCAGCCAAATCGGCTGCCATTTTTATTTGTGCGCCCAGCATGGGCGCACTCTTACGGGTGCAAGTCCCGTCACAAGCTGGTCACAGTGAGTGAAGTGAAGCGCAACTGCATGAGGGTGACCGATTGTGGGGAGGAAGCGTGGATCG
>CAIKND010000192.1 GCA_903828675.1 uncultured Acidobacteriaceae bacterium | reverse complement strand
GCGCCGCTGCTGCCAACGTCTGGCCCGACTCCACTAGCCGAACCGCCTCCTGCTTGAACTCAAGCGTGTACCGTCCGCGCTTACCATTCCTCATCTTCGCTACCCTTTCGAATTAGAACAGCTTGCTAAGGGATACGTTTTGCGCGGCCAAGGTCAATTCCAGGATGGGTATGCCTCGAAGGCAAGACGCGAAGTTGACGCGACCATCAGGCAGCTGCAACCTCGTATGAATTCTGCAAGGGTACAGTAACCCTGGAATTGCTCGAGTCTCGCTCCGCGCACACCTAAAGGCAATCCTCAATCACGTACCACGAGTCACCGAAGCGAAGTCCCAATAATTCTTCAACACTATCTTGCCTTATCCGCTTGACCTGTCTACAACTATAGGGTTCATAGTGGAGTTGCACGATGTTCACGGTAACCAAACTCGCCCGGCAATGCGGCATCAGCCGCACTGCCCTCTTGTATTACGAATCGATCGGTTTAATGCCCCCGCCGCGGCGCAGCGGCGGCAACTACCGCTGTTACGGAGAGGCCGATGTGCGGCGTTTGCTGCAGATCCGTGCTTACCGCGATACCGGCCTCACACTCGAAGACATTCGCGATGTCATCGGGCGATCTGGCGGTGAAGCGTTCAGAGTGCTGCAAAGGCGTCTTTTGGAAATCGATGCCGAGATTGTCACTCTGCGCGCTCATCAGCAGGCGATTCACAAACTGCTTCAGCACAAAGCTCTAGGGAAGGCAAAAATGATTACCAAGGAAAAGTGGGTTTCCATCATGAAGGCATGCGGGCTCAGCGATGAACAGATGCACCGCTGGCATGCCGAGTTCGAACGCTCCGCACCACAGGAACATCAGGAGTTTCTGGAGTTCCTGCACATACCGTCGGAAGAAATCACGACCATTCGCAAACACAGCAAGCTTGGCAAATAGCAGGCTGCACTGCGAGGGCGCCGTTCTCCTGGCGCCTTCGCAGTGCAGCCATCCCATCATTCCGCTATCCGATTCCTGTCAGCACCAGCATCCGTGGCTCTGTCATTTCTTCCATGGCGAAGCGAATGCCTTCACGGCCCAGGCCGGAGTCTTTGACACCGCCGTAGGGCATCGGGTCGAGACGCCAGCTTGGTGTGTCGCCCACAATCAGCGCGCCCACTTCAAGCTCGCGATACGCCGTTAGTATGCGGCCCGCATCGCGGGTCAACAGCCCAGCCTGCAGGCCATATCTCGAGTGATTCACGTCCGCCAGCGCCTGCTCAAAGTCATCGTAGGGTTCAATCACCACAACTGGTCCAAAGACTTCTTCGTCGCGTATTTTCATGCCCGGCTTGGTCCCGGTCAAGATCGCCGGTGTCACCATCGAGCCCTGCCGCTCGCCGCCGGCCACCAGCTTGGCGCCGCCGGCCACGGCCTCTTTCACCCAGGCCGCCACGCGTTCCGCTTCGCTCAGCCGGATCAGCGGACCTACCTCGGTCATCTCTTCGGACGGGTTCCCAGACACCAGCTTGGCTGTAACTTCCACCACCTTCCAAAGGAATGTCTGGAAGATGCTGCGCTCCACAAACACTCGCTGCACGCTGACGCATGACTGGCCTGCAAATCCAAATGCGCCATGCGCGGTTCGGACCGCGGCCGCTTCCAGATCCGGCCAGTCCCCGTGCACAATTAACGCTGCGTTCCCGCCCAGCTCCAGCAGTACGCGCTTGCGCCCCGAATGCGTCTTCAGCTCCCAGCCCACCTTGGCCGAGCCCGTAAAGCTCACCAGCTTGATGCGGTCTTCCTTCTCCGCCAGCCACGCCGTGTCGGCATTATCCAGCGGCAACACCGCAAGCGCTTCTTGAGGCCATCCGGCCTTCAGAATGACCTCGCCGAGCGCCAGCGCGGTAAAGGGCGTCTGCGGCGCCGGCTTCAAGATCAGCGGGCAGCCGGTAGCCAGTGCGGGCGCCACCTTGTGCGCAACCAGGTTCAACGGAAAGTTGAAAGGAGTGATCGCCAGAACCGGTCCCACCGGAAAACGCTGCACCAGTCCCCAGCGTCCCTCGTTGCCTTCGGTCAGGTCCAGAGGAAGGCTTTCGCCGCCCAGCCGCGCGGCCTCTTCCGCAGCGGTCTTGAACGTCAGTACGGCGCGGTCAACCTCCGCCCTGGCCAGCCGCACCGGCTTGCCTGCTTCGGCAACGATCAGTTGTGCAAACCGCTCCTTCTGCTCGATAAGCGCAGCGGCCACATCTTCCAGAATCTCGCGGCGCTTCCAGCGTGGCAGCGCACGCGTGCGGCGCAGGCTGGCCACGGCATGGTTTACAGCTTGCCGCGCATCTGCCCTGGTAGCGATGGTCACGCGACCCACAAGTCCCTGGTCCCACGGTGACCGAACCTCCAGCGCCTCGCCGTCGATCCATTCCTTGCCGCACATCAGAAATCCCGTTTGTGTTCCCGGCCGCATCTTCATGGTCTTCGAGCTCCTGTTCCGCCACTCAATTCAATGTTACAAGCGCAGGCTGCGCCGGGCATTGAGATAAAACAGCCTGTCCACGTATACATCCACAATGAAACGCCAAGGAAAGATTCCCGGCCTCGACGACCGGAAATCTCCTCGTGGGCACTTGTTCTCCTTTACGCCCTAATCACATAGCGGAACCGCATATCTTCTCCAAACCACATGATGTAGTTCGTGCCCCATGCATTGTTGTAGAGATTCGAGTGGATGCCCGTGCTCAGGTCAGGCTGCGTGTTCGAAAAGCCTATCGGAGTTCGGTCGCCCAGCACCACAACCGGCGCATCCACAGTCTCCACTGCAAATCGATGCCCGCCATGCTTGTATTCAAATCCATTTGACAAGCTGTGCATGTGCCGGCTTCCTGATTGCACCACGTCGAACGGCGAAATCGACTGTCCGGATTTTTCCAGTGTCCAGCCTTTCTGTTCTTCGGCGATGGGATTGAAGCTAAGCCAAAGCGCCTCGGGGAACCGCGTCGCGGGCTTCCCAAACCACGACAGGTTCACATGGATCGCCGCTTCAGCCTTGGGCAGCACCAGTTCGATAAAGGCCTTCCGCGGGAACGATGCCAGTCCGGATTCAAACGCAGCATCATCCTTGAATTGCAGACCGACGACGATGCGATGAGCCGCGGCTGTCTCCTCCACATGAACTGTGGCCGAGCCCGGTTGCCACTCCTGGCTCTTCGCTCCCTGCTTCTCGATGTTCGGCTTGCCAAAATCCTTAAACGCCCAGTCCGCACTCGATTTCAGATACGCTGCCATGAAGCGGTCATAGTCGCCCCGCGATAGCGTCTGGTACGTGAACAGCGCAATCGGGTTCTTCGCTCCTGCCCATTCCCGCCCGGTCGCTTTATTTCGCAGCCTTGTAATGGCTCCGGTCTTCGCATCGATTCCCACTGTGAAATGCGTCGTCTCGACCGGCTTTTCCGCCGGATGCTCCTTGGCTCCCGCAGGCAGTTTTGGCTCCGTCGGCTTCAACTTTTCAATCGCGTGCCGAGCCTGTTCGCGTAGCGCCGGCGGCAGCGTAGCCACACCGTCTTCCAGATCCTTCCGCTTCTCATCCCAACTGAACTGCACCACTTTGTAATTCTTCGTATCCAGCATGCGGCTCAGGTCGGCGGGTTTGTAGTTGTCAAAGTCGAGCCAGGTCTTGGTGTCCGTTCCCCAGGTATGCTCGGGAACCAACAGCAGGTGCCGCAGCAGCGCCAAGTCAGTAACGTCACCAGCCTTCAAGCTCGCCCGCGCAATCCACTCTTCGCGCAGCCGCGCAACTTCCCTATAACGGGCAACCTTGAGCGGATCGCTCGGCACCCCGTAAATCCAGCTATCGCCGATCTCCCCGGTCACAACCGGCAGCGCGGCGCGGTGCGGCGCAATCGCTTTCGCAATCTCCGAAAGGTTCGCGGCTTTGATCTCCGCCTTCGGGAATCGACGCGCCAGGTCGGCATGTATCTCGTCGATCTCTTTCGCCGTGTGAGGTCCGCTGTTATCTCCCCGCACATTCATTGCAATCGCCAGATCCGACCCCGGCACCCGCGTAACACCGCCGTATCCCAGGTGGTACATCACCGGAAGCCCCGCCCCAGACGGGTCCTCCCAAAGGAACATTGGCGGTACTTGTGCGGGCGCTGAGGCGTCGTTCACGCCAATATCCAGAAAGGTCACGCCATGCTTGGCCAACGGCGCAATCAACCCCCGCGTGTGCCCCGGCACGTCGGTCATCTTGGAACCCGTCGTCACCTGGCCAAATCGCCGGTCAAGCGATTGCGAAAGCGCCAGGCTTCCTTCAATCATTGATGGGCTCAGCATCTCGGTCTGCCAGGTAAACGGAAGCGCGTGCCACGCGATATCGCCGCGCGCAATCGCCTGCTCCATCGCCTTGCGATCTGTCGCGGAGGCCTGTTCCAGATATTCAAAAAGCAACCACGAGCCCGTGGTCCAAACGTAGCGCCGTTTCCCCGTAGCGTTCGCTGCACGCGCAATTTCGATCGCGTTTGGAAAGTACTCTGTAAAGTACTTGTGCACCACGTTGGCTTGCGTGTCGATAAAGCCCGCGTCGAAGTGGCACTTGAACATCACCAGAACACGCTTGACGGCAGCATCGGAAGCCGCCTCTTCCGCACGCACGCAAACCGATGAACCCGGCTGCAAAATCAGGCCTGCTCCCACGGCGGTCATGGTCTTCACAAAATCGCGACGTTTCATGCGCAACTTCCTCCTCGCACTGAATCGCCCGAAGTGTATCACTGTCTGGCTGCGCAGCAGAACCGCCACAGACTCGGTAAGAGGTGGTTTCCGGCCTGCCGTTTACTCGAACTAATTGCAAAAATCCTGCATTGAAAGGGCGCAGATTTACCCCCCCGAAGAAAACTCACCCGCCCATGCAAAAATCCCAGGTCCCGAATTCGGAACCTGGGATTCTATGCAGTCAGATATTTTAGTGCCGCCCGAAGTAGCCCTGCAGCTCCCCAGCCACGCGCTCGTACCCGCGACGGAAGCCGTCCCGGTACACCTCTACCATGTCGTAAGGCACGTTATTCGGCCGCCGGTATTCGTCACGATTATTCGGATCAGGCCGCCGGTTGTTATCAAAGTCACGGATAGCGCCCTCTGCCCCGTCGTGGAAGCCTCTGGTCCTAACCTCGCTACCGGGCCCCATCTGCCTTCCATGTTCCTCTGTCAAAGCCGCCATACCCCGCTCGTAGCCATGCCGGAAGCCGTCACGATATGCCTCCACCATCGGGTACGGCACATTGTTCGGTCGCCGGTACTCGTCACGATTATTCGGGTCGGGCCGCCGGTGGTTGTCCAGGTCGCGGAGCGCCCCGTCCATTCCGTCCTGAAATCCCCGGTGCCGGAACTCCAGCCCATCTCTGCGATCTGGCATCACCGGCGGAGGAGCTACGATCACCTGTTGCGGTGGCGGTGGCGGCGCGCCATAAAAGCGGTCCATCGCGCGCTGATAGCCCTTCTGGAAACCGTCACGATACATCACCCGCTGCAGAAACGGCATCTGCGGGGGGTTCTTGTACTCCGGGCGGCTAGTCGCGTTGGGCTGAATGCGGCGGGCTAAATCATCCTGCGCCGCCACTATGCCGTCACGATACCCATTTGCCTGGGTCTGCGTGAAACTCGGCGGCGGAACATCCCACCCTGCCTGATCTTGCCGGTATCCTTGGTCCGGAGCGGCCTGTCCATATCCGTTTTGTGGGTTTCCCGCCGGCGCGCCGTTGGCTTTGGCCGTGCCCGCTCCCGTAATCCCAAGCAGGACAGCAAGTGCGGGTACTGCAACTCGTATGAGAGTCATCGAACGATTCTCCTTTTATTTCTGGGGGCTTCTAGCATAGTACTACCTAAGAAGTAACCCAGGGGAACCGGAAATGTAGCGCGGAAAATCTGCACCGCGTGCGATAAACTCCATCCATGATTCACAACGGCCGCAGCCGGAAACTTCCCTTCGATCCCGAAGAGGCAATCGCCCACCTCAAAGCCGCCGATCCCAAGCTTGGCCTGCTCATTGAGCGCGCCGGACCCTTCACGATGCGCCTCGATCCCGCTCCTTCGCCCTTCGAATCGCTGATCGAGTCCATCCTCTATCAGCAGTTGCACGGCAAGGCTGCCGCCACCATCCACCGCCGCGTACGCGAGTACTTTGGCGGCGATCCAGCTCCGCAGCTCCTGCTCGACACCCCTGACGAACCACTCCGTGCCGCCGGCGTCTCCGGCAACAAAATCAAGGCCCTCCGCGACCTCGCCGCCCGCACCCTCGACGGCACCGTCCCCACCCATGCCACCATCCGCAAAATGTCCGACGCAGAAATCGTCGAGCGTCTCACCGCTGTCCGTGGCATCGGACCCTGGACCGTCGAAATGCTCCTCATCTTCCGCATGGGCCGGCCCGACGTGTTCCCAGTCTCCGACTACGGCGTACGCAAAGGCTTTGCCCTCACCTTTCAGCGCATACCCAAGACACGCCCCCTGGCCGCCGAGGATCTGCCCAAACCCGATGTGCTTCTCAAAAGGGGAAAGCGCTGGGCTCCTTTCCGCTCCGTGGCCAGTTGGTACCTGTGGCGTGCCTGCGACTTAGCTAAAACCACTGCTCCCACCGGACGGTCGAGCCTACAATAACCAAGATGGCCGGTTCATCTTATTTGACCCGTCCCCTGACAATCTGACTCATCTGAATGCTCATCCTGGCCGCAAGGTTGTTTTGCGGCAACGGCAGCACTCTTTGTTACGTTGCAAGGGGGCCGATTCAACAACGCAAGTCCGGTCTACGATGGGAAACTTAATGGCCCCCGTAAAACGTTTCGTCTGCATTCACGGTCACTTTTATCAGCCTCCCCGCGAGAATCCCTGGCTGGAGACCGTGGAAACACAAGACTCTGCCGCCCCCTACCACGACTGGAACGAGCGCATCTGCGCCGAGTGCTACGCCACCAACGGCGCCGCGCGCATCGTGAATATCAAAAAGCAGATCACGCGTATCGTCAACAACTACGCGCGCATCAGCTTCAACTTCGGCCCCACCCTGCTCAGTTGGCTCAAGGAGAATGCGCCCCGCACCTATCGCATGGTCCTCGACGGCGAGCGCCGCAGCCGCAAAACCTTCCGCGGTCACAGCTCGGCCCTGGCGCAGGTCTACAACCACATGATCCTGCCGCTGGCCTCACGCCGCGACCGCATCACACAAATCCGCTGGGGCATCGCCGACTACCAGAGCAACTATGGTGCGCCCCCAGAGGGCATGTGGCTGGCCGAAACCGCGGCAGACACCGATTCGCTCGATCTCCTCGCCCAGCATGGCATCAAGTTCACGCTGCTCGCCCCTCACCAGTGCAAGCGCATTCGCGCCTTGAAAGACGGCGCTAGCTGGGGCGACACCCCCGGCGCTTCCGTTGACACCACACGCCCCTACCTGGTGCGCTTCGAGTCCGGCGTCTCCATCGCCGTTTTTTTCTACAACGGTCCCGCCTCGCGCGCCATCGCCTTTGAAGGGCTGCTCAACTCCGGCGAAAACTTTGCCGCGCGCCTCAAGAGCGACTTCAAAGACGGCTCCCAGCCCCAGTTGGTCCATGTCGCCACCGATGGCGAGTCGTATGGCCACCACCACAAGCACGGCGAAATGGCGCTGGCCTATGCGCTACGGTTGCTTGAAGAAGACAAGAGCGTCAAGCTCACCAACTACGGCAGCTTCCTCGAGCAGTTCCCGCCTGAATACGAGTGCGAAATCGTCGACAATACCTCGTGGAGTTGCGCGCACGGCATCGAACGCTGGCGCTCCAACTGCGGCTGTAACGGCGGTAAGCCGGGCTTCAACCAGGCCTGGCGCGCGCCGCTCCGTCAGGCTTTGGATGAATTGCGCGACGCGCTGGTTCCGCTCACCGGCCAGGTGGGTGCTGAGCTTTTCAACGACGTGTGGGCCGCGCGCGATGGCTATATTCAGGTCGTGCTCGATCGCAGCGAACAGTCCATCGAGCATTTCTTCCAGTCATATCAGAACCACATCCTCTCTGAAGCGGAGCGCGTCAGTGCCCTCGAACTGATGGAGATGCAGCGCCACGCGCAGCTCATGTACACCAGTTGCGGCTGGTTCTTTGACGACATCTCGGGCATTGAGACCGTGCAGATCATCGCCTATGCCGCGCGCGTGCTTCAGCTGGCCCAGTGGCTCTTTCCCGGTCGGGCTGAGACGCTCGAACCCGCATTTCTGGCCCGCCTTGCCGAAGCCCGCTCCAACGTGCCCAGCGCCGTCGACGGTGCCCATATCTACAAGGAATCGGTTGCCACCATGGAATTGCGGCTCGAGCAGGTGGCGGCCCACTATGCCATCAGTTCGGTCTTCTCCTCATTTGCAGACGAGACTGACCTGTTCTGCTTCCGTGTGCGCCGCCTCTCCCACGACATCTACACCTCGGGACGTGGGCGCCTGGCGCTCGGCCGCGCACACGTTGCCAGCGCCATCACCGGTCACAACCAGAGCTTCTCGTTTGCCGTTCTCCACTTCGGCGACCAGAACATTACCGCCGCCGTCAAAGCCTATACGGATGCCGAAGCGGTGGACTTTGAAGCCTTTGCCGCGAAAGCCGCGGATCAAGTGCAGCGCGCTGACTTTCCCGATGTGATTCGACTCCTCGACCAGTACTATGGCAGCGTCGACTACTCGCTCACCTCGCTCTTCAGGGACGAGCAGCGCCGCATCGTCCAACTCATCCTCAACTCCACGCTTTGGGATATCGAAAACTCGCTCACCACCATCTATCAGGACCACGCCAGCCTGCTCCACTATCTCTCCCAGGCAGGCCTGCCCAAGCCCCCCGCGCTCACCCTCGCCGCCGGTTTTGCCGTCAACGCCGGGCTGCGCCGCGTGCTTGAGAGCGACCCCATCGACCAGGCCCAGTTACGCTCGTTCCTGTCGCTCGCAAAGGCCGACCAGGTACCGCTTGAGACTGCCACCCTCTCCTACATCTCCGACCTGCGCATGAAGCGCGCCATGGTCGAGCTGCAAATGTCCTCCGGCTCGCTCGAGATGCTTGACCGCGCATTGGCGCTGGCCCGCACCCTCACCGAATTGCCCTTCGAACTCAACCTGTGGCAGGCGCAGAATATCTGGTACGAAATCCTGCGCAGCTCTACCTACGCGCTTACCGCGTTGCCCAAGGACGATCGTCCCCGCTGGGACAAGGACTTCAGCGATCTCGCAAACTGCCTATCCATCGACAGCCAGGCCATCCGCTCCGAAGATCGTTCAGCCCAGGTCACCGGAGACGACTAACCCAGCCCCCATGCGCGCACAAAAGCCCCGTGCCCCATCCTTTCCGCAGCATCATCGCGGAAAGTGCGGGACAGTAGGAAGATTGGGTGCCCCATCCTCGCCGCGTCTTTGTTTTTTCCCGCGAGTGTCCTGTCCCCGAAAATTCACAGCAAAACATGAACTGTCATTCCGGGCAGATTTACTCGCGGCAGCGCGTTACATCCGGAGATGAACGGACGCCGTCTACCCCGCGACTAAGCGCCGTGCCCCATCCATTCCGCGTTCTTTGCGGAATGGGTGGGACAGAACAGCACTCAACCGGACCGTTCATTAGGAGAGCGAACGGGGTCCCGAACGCTTTCCGGGATCCCCAGAGAGCGCTTTTGCTCTTTGAGGTGGAGTTCGGGGGTGGTGAGCGAAAAATCTGCCTTTGTTCTTCGGCGAACTTCAGAATCAGGACGCCAAGGCAGGATGCGGTCCGCGAACCCTCCTGCTAAACTCCGGGCATGATATTTTCACGGCGAATTCTGACGCTTCTCTTGGCGGGATCTCTTTTCATCTTCTGCACCGGACTCCGTGCGCAGACCCGCCACGCCGCGCCGCAGGCAGCTCAAGCCAAAGGCCCCCTTGCCGACCGCATCGAGGCCATTCTGGCTGATCCGGCGCTGAGCCACGCGGATTTCGGCATCAGCGTGACCACCCTGGACGGGCAATCGCTCTACGGCCTCAACGAGGGCCGCCTCTTTATCCCCGCCTCCGCCGCCAAGCTCACCACCACTGCCGCGGCCTTTGCTCTACTGCCCATCGACGCCATGAATTGGAGCACCAACGTTGTTGCCGGTGGTGAAGTCGACAGTAGCGGCGTGCTCCACGGCGATCTGATTCTGCTCGGCGTTGGTGATCCAACGCTGAGCGCCCGCCATTATCCCTACACCGCTCCAGGTGCAGCCGCATCGGCCCCGGCTGCATCCGATGCCGGAGAAGCCCCGTCGCCACCGCGCGCCATGACCGTGCTCGAACTGCTGGCCCAGCAGGTCGAGCAAGCAGGCGTGCGCACTGTGGAAGGCAACGTGGTAGGCGACGACACCTTCTTCCTCCACGAGCCTTACGGGCAGGCTTGGGGATGGGACGACCTGCAATGGAGCTACGGCGCGCCCGTCTCCGCCCTTACCTTCAATGAGAACGCGGCGGAGTTGTCCATCACCGCCGACGAATCCGTCCCCGGAGCCACCGTGGCCGAGTGGACGCCCAGGGTGGACTACTACACGCTCGACAACACCGTCACCCCTGCGCCCACGGGTGAAACCCCGCATCCCGGCCTAGAACGCGCCCCCGGGTCCATGCAGGTCCGCGCCTGGGGAACGGTAGGGCCCAACGGACTCCATGCAAGCATGGCCATCGAAGACCCGGCCGAATTTACGGCGGCCGCCTTCAAAGAGGCCCTGCGTAGCCGCGGTGTCACTGTCACGGGCGGAGCCGTTCCCCGCCACAAGTTCACCAATGGATTCGGCGACTTTGCCGGCGAACGCGCACAGCCAATCAAGCTCACCCGCTCCGAAATAGCCAGGGTGGTTGCCCCGCTGGAAAACCGCAGAGTGCTCGCCATGCACTTCTCCGTCCCCATCGTTCAGGACGTCAAGGTCACAAACAAAACCAGTCAGAATCTGCACGCGGAGTTGATGCTGCGCCTCCTGGGCAAGCTCGACGGAACCGATGGCAGCTTCGAGCAGGGCGCCCGCGTGGTGCGGCAGTTCCTTACGGACTCAGGCATCGCCGATAGCGAATTCTTCCTCTACGACGGCTCTGGAATGAGTCCCGACGACCGAATCACGCCCCGCGCCTTTGCAAAGCTCCTCTCCTTCGCCTCGCATCAGTCCTGGGGATTGCCCTGGCGCGAAACTCTGCCGGTCGCTGGCGAGGACGGCACCCTCGCAAACCACTTCCGGGATTCACCCCTCAAAGGGAAAATGAGGGCCAAGACCGGCACCCTGAAAGAGGTAAACTCCCTCTGCGGCTATCTCACCACGGCCAGCGGCAAGACCCTGGCCTTTTCTATCCTCGTCAACGGACGCCGCCCCGGCAGCGACGCAGAGGCCCAGGCCATCGATCGCATTGCAGAAGCTATAGCGGCGGCGGAGTAACGCGGTATCATCAGATGCAAATGCGCGTTTATTCTCTCGCAGTTTCCTATGCTCTTATCGTCTGTGCGGCTGGCCTTGCCTTTGGCGTGGCGGGCTGCCGTTCGCTGCCCCCCTCCAAGCCCGAGTCTCAATGGACCGAGCAGGAGGCGCGTGGAGCGGCCATCTATCGCGTCAAGTGCGCCAAGTGCCACTACCCCACCAGCACTCACCCCTTGAATGGGCCGGGCCTGCAGGCGCTTACCAAAATCAAGGCCATGCCGTCCGGCGCCCCGCCCACTGACGAGCGTCTGACCCAGGTCATCGTACAGGGCAGGCAGATGATGCCGGGCACCTCGCTCACTGACGACCAGATGCAGGACCTGCTCGCCTATCTGCGCACGCTATGACCACCGACCTGAAACCCGACCAGGTGCAGCCGCGCCGGCGAGATCTCTTGCGGCTCCCCGGTCTGGTCGCCATTGCTTTTTATATGCTCATTCTCGCCGCGGTGAACGTTATTGCCGTGGTGGGCGGCCAGTTCCGGCCGCTGTACCTGGTGCTTTCCATCGTCTTCATTGCGGCGGCGCTCGGCCTTTTGCTGCTCTTGCGCTGGGCCTGGGCGCTCGCTCTCGCCGCCGTGGTCCTCCTCATGTGCCTCTTCGGCTGGAAGTTCTCCGTCCAGCAGGACCTCCCATACATCGTCCAGGGCCTGCTGAATCTGGTCTTCTTCCTCTACCTGGTCCGTCCTGAAGTGCGCTGCAAGCTCCGCTAAGGTCCAAAGGCCTGAGAGCCTCGCGAGACTGCGCCAATCGTCCCCGGATACAATAAGAACGTGATGGATCTGGTGCAGATTTCCCCGGCACGCAAGATTGCCGCAGCCAAGCCCGAGTGGCTCAAAGCCCGCGCCCCCGTCGGCGAAAATTACCACGACCTCAAGCGTCTGGCCCGCTCCCTCGGCCTCAACACCGTCTGCGAGAGCGCCCAGTGCCCCAACATCGGCGAGTGCTGGCACCACAAAACCGCCACCTTCATGATGCTCGGCAACCTCTGCACCCGCCGCTGCGGATTCTGCGCCGTTCCCAAGGGCCGCCCTGAGCCCATTGACTTCGACGAACCCCGCCGAGTTGCCGAAGCCGTCGCCACCTTGGGCCTCGAATTCGCCGTCATCACCAGCGTCAATCGCGACGACGATATCCAGGGTGGAGCCCAAATCTTCGCCGACGTCATCAAGGAGATTCGCCGCCAGGCGCCCGGCTGCCGCGTCGAGGTCCTCATCCCCGACTTCCAGGGCAACCAGCAAGCCATCCGCACGGTCGTTGATGCCCGACCCGAAATCCTCAACCACAACACCGAATCGGTTCCGCGCCTCTACCGTGTAGTCCGCTCCGGAGCCCGCTACGAGCGCACCCTCGAACTGCTGCGCTACTCCAAGCAACTCAACCCCGCCGGAGTCACCAAGTCCGGCGTCATGGTCGGCATCGGTGAGGAGACGTCGGAGCTGCTTCAGGTCTTCCGCGATCTCGCCGCCGTCCACTGCGACATTCTCACCATCGGCCAGTACCTGCGCCCCTCGCGCGACCATCTACCCATGGCACGCCTCTACACACCCCGCGAGTTTGCCGAGCTCAAGACCGAGGCCCTCAAAATGGGTTTCCGCCACGTCGAATCCGGGCCGCTGGTCCGTTCCAGTTACCATGCGCACGAGCAGGCGGCTTCCACACGCTCACCCATCGTGGTCTAGATCGTTACAAACGCCAAACCCATCGCCCTATGGTTGTAGAATAGCCGTTGGCAGTTTGGCCCAGGGAGGACGAAACCTATGGCAGTCTCGATCATGGCCGGTATTCCGGCACTCAAAGAACTTAACAGCGACCTGAGGCGGAGAATGGATGGGGCCGTGGCCACTTTCCAGGCCAGCTTGGCTTCCACGCGCACCGGCCGAGCCAGTGTGCACATGCTTGATCAGGTCAAAGTGGACTACTACGGCACCCACACGCCCATCAGCCAGCTCGCTCAGGTCTCGGCGCCCGAGGCGCAAATGATCCTCATCGCGCCCTGGGATCCCACCATCCTCAAGGACATTGAAAAGGCCCTGCGTGTCGCCGATCTAGGCTTCAATCCCATCTCCGATGGCAAGGTACTCCGCGTCCCCGTTCCACCCATGACCGAAGAGCGCCGCCGCGATGTCTGCAAGCACATCAACCGCGAACTTGAAGAGCAGCGCACCTCCGTCCGCAATGTCCGCCGCGACGGCAACGACGCCCTCAAGAAGCTCGCCAAAGACAAGAAAATCAGCGAGGACCAGGAGAAGGCCGCCCTCGAAGAAATCCAGAAAATGACCGACGAAGAAATCCGTCGCATGGAAGAGTTGGCCCACAAGAAGGAAATAGAAGTCATGCAGGTCTGATTGCACTGTTTTCGAACTGTTGAAGGCAATTAGATATTCATTCCAAGGATATTGGGCCAAAGAAAAACTAGGCCCCAGGTTCCGCGTTTGGAATCTGGGGCCAGTTTTCTTATTGGACCCCCAACTATCCCCCGCTCACCGTAGCAACCACCTTCCCAATGTAATCGTCAATCCATCCCTGCCCAATCGTCTTCGCGCCATATAAATTCGAAACGCTCACAGCGGCCATCTTCCCGTAAACGTAGCCCATCCAGTGGCCCGCGTAGAGCACGATCTCCTTCTGATTGCAGAAGCCGCCCACCACCTGCCACGTCTGCTTCCGCCACCATAGAATCCCGTTCTTGTATTTCTGTTTGCCGGCAGGCTCGTCTCTCACCCCGGCCCCCGTATTCGTTGCCGGATCTTCCGGCATCCTGGCCATCAGTTCCAGCGTTGAGTCGCCTCCAGGTGCGGATGTCCAGCCATATTCCAGGCTGACCAGCGGGTCGGCGAAGCAGTTTGGCCAGCCGGCGTTCGGCTTGGTTGCCTGAACCCCGTCGGCGGCATCCGCCTCCCTCATCCTCGCCCACATGGCTGCCGCATTCGCATTGGCCGTGAAGCCCGCCGGAGGAGCCGGAAGCGATTTCCCACTTGCATGTCCCACAACCACCGGAGCCATCAGGACCAGCGCAAAAGCAAAAACCACCGCAAGAATCGTTCTCATGCGTTCTTCCTTCGTCCGCAGCCGATTCTTTGCCAGTGTGCTTTTCTGTCAACGGCTGTGCGAAGCCACATTATCACGGATCGCCGCGCTTTTATCCCTTCGCCCGTTTATAAAACGGCAGCGCCACCTGCTTCGCCCGCACCTGGTTGGCTCGCACCTGCACCAGCACATCCGCTCCGCTCGCCGCCGCAGCCGCAGGCACCAGGGCCATCGCAATATTGGTCTTCAGGAACGGCGCGGGAGAGCCTGACGTAATCACGCCAATCTCTGTCCCATCCAGATTGAGCACCGGGTACCCATCCCGGCCAATCCCACGCTCCACCATCTCCAGCGCCACAACCTTCCGCTCCGGCCCGCCCGCGGCCTGCACCGCCAGTAGCGCCTCTCGTCCGATAAACTCGCCCTTGTCCAGCTTCAGCCAGCGAGCCACAAAAGACTCCAGCACATTGATCGAGTCGGAGAGTTCATGTCCGTAGAGCGGCATTCCCGCCTCCAGCCGAAGCGTGTTGCGCGCCCCCAACCCGCACGGCCGAATCCCAAACTCCGCACCCGCCTCCATCAGCGCTTCCCACATCTTCGCCGTGGTCGGCTCGTCCGCAGGAATGTATACCTCAAACCCGTCCTCGCCCGAGTAGCCGGTCCGCGCAATCATCACGTTCGCCACGCCCGCAACCGTGCCCCACGCAAACCAGTAGTTCTTGATCCCCGCCAAATCCACCTTCGTCAGCTTTTGCAGCGTTTCCAGCGCCCGCGGCCCCTGCACCGCCAGTTGCGAGTAATACGCTGAATAGTCGCTGATGTGGATGCCGGGCCAGCCGCCCACCTGCTTGCGAATCCACGCGTAATCCTTGTCCTTGGTCCCCGCGTTCACCACCAGCAGGTAGTCGTTCTCGCTCAGCCGATGCACCAGGATGTCGTCCACGAACGTCCCCTCGGGCGTCAGCAGTGCCGAGTAGTGCGCCTGCCCGTCCTTCAGCCGCGAGGCGTCGTTCATCGTGATGTGCTGCACCGCAGCCAGCGCCCCCGGCCCCCGAAACTGAATCTCGCCCATGTGGCTCACATCGAACAGCCCCACACCCGACCGCACCGCCAGGTGTTCGGCCATCAGGCCACCGCCCGGCCCTGGATACTCGACCGGCATATCCCAGCCGCCAAAGTCCACCATCTTGGCCTTCAGCGCGCGGTGTGTTGCGTTTAGCGCGGTCTTCTTAAGAGGCGTGCTGGCGGTTGGTTCGGATGCGGATACGACGGGAGTGGTCATCGGTGGTCCTTTCGCGGGGCGTAGCGGTCCAAAGCTGGTGCGGCGGCCCCATGCTTACGATAGGGATTCGGCATCGGCGGGGTCAAACCGGCAGCCAGACGTTACGATCAAGAAGATCAGTTCTTCACTCAGGGAAGGGAAACACAATGAACCACTTTCGCGGAATCCTGCTCCTCGTGGCGGGTTGCTTTGCCTTGTACCAGGGCTGGAAGATCCACACCGGCAGTCACGCCCTGGGAGCATTCGGATTGGGCCTGCTGGCCATCGCCGTAGGCGTCTGGCGCCTCACCCGCAAAGAACCGCCGCGCCTCGTCTGAGCGCCACCCCGGCGCTTACTTGCGCCGCGCCCTCCAAAATGAAGTCACGCCCAGGTAAAGGAACACCACCACCACCAGCGCCGTAACCAGAAACCTCCTGTGGTCAGCGCCGTGCGCCCAACTTGCCCTCATCCGCCAGAGGTTTGGGGCAAAAACAATCACTGGCAACAGGAAGAAGACGCCCGTCACCTCAAGCCAGAGTATGCCGCCCACGCGCCGGAACGGCCGCAAAAATCCGCCCACGCCTTGCGCAACGCCGCCGCTGGCCTGCCTCACCGTTTGTCCGGCCGCCCTGGCCCGATCGGCTGGGTTCCCGACTGCGGTCGCCTGAGGCGCACTCGCCGCCGATTGCAGGCTTCCCGCCAGCTGCTGGCCAGCAAAGCGTCCCGCAACGCGCAGCCCAATACCCAAAACCCGGCCAATTGTCTGTGGTCTCATTCCGTTTATGATGGTAGCAGCGACGCGCTGTATGCCGCACCTCACCGTTTTTAGCAGATTCGCTGTTGCCCGCAAACGGAGTTGGAAGTAAGGTAGATAAATCTCACGCCGCAACCCGCGCCTTGTGCTCGCGCCGGCAGCCGCTCTAGGAGGTACCCGTGACATCCCGTCTGCGCGAACTCATTCAGCAACTTGGCGAGGCCATCCACGAGTCGGTCATCGAAAGCGAGCAAATCGCCGGGGTGGTCCAGGATATCCGAAAATACGGCTTCGACGTCCTCCTCATGCTCGAAGCCACCATCGGCTTGAACGAACTCGCTGCCAAAGAGGCAGAGGACGCCGCAGCCGCAGCAGCCCACACCGAAGAAGCCGACCCCAGCGACCCCTTCACCCCCAACGACCTCCACTTCCTCCGCTCCCTTCGCATCTCCGTCGAAGGCGAAGAAGAAGGCGCGTCCGACTCAGACACCGAGTAAGCTGCGGCAGGCAAAAGGATCCCTCTGGCGGAGCTGTTGCTTTAGGACGATAATCTCTACATGGCGACTCAGCCCATCTCAGACGAACTTTGGACCGTGCGCGAATACCTCCGCACCAGTTGGAGTCCTGACCGCGAGTTTGTGGATGGGCGGATCGAGGAACGGAACTTGGGCGAGAAAGAGCACTCCATCATCCAGCGGTGTCTCACTGTTCTTTTTGCAATCAGGCGCGCGGAATGGAAGGTCGAAGTCTTCCCTGAACTTCGCACCCAGACCGGGGCGAGAAGTTTCCGCGTTCCCGATGTCCTGGTAATGCAAGCGGGCGAAAAGTTCGACCGCTACGTTACGAACCCGCCTATGATCGCCATTGAGATTCTTTCCCCTGAAGATTCACTACGGCTTATGCGTGAGAAAGCCTCCGAATATCGAGGCTTCGGCATCGACAACATTTGGGTAATCGACCCCGAGCCGCGCGTCGCCTACAGATATACTTCCGCCGGCCTCGAAGAAGTCCAAACCGGTGAACTCACCGTGCCCGGGACGCCAATCCGCGTGGTGCTCAGCGAGCTGTTTGCAGAGCTCGACCGTGTCTAGTTTGTTCTGGGCCTGGCTGATCGTTAGAACCGATATTCGATGAAAGCTCAAAAGGTCGTTCGCGCAATTCCCCTTTTCTTGACCTGCGCGGTTCTATTTCTTGGCGCGTGTCACCGCGCCCCCAAGACTCAATCAGGCCTCCCGCAACTTCCCGCAGGTGTGCGGATGCAGGATGTCACCTTTCACAGCAAAGCGCTGGATCGGCAGATCTCGTATCGAGTATTTCTGCCTCAGAATTCAAACCCCAATCAGAAGTTTCCAGTTGTCTATCTGCTCCACGGCGCCTTCGGCAATTCCAAGGATTGGTCGAACAACTCCGACGTAGGGCAATACGCGCGGCAAGGAATCATCCTCGTTATGCCGGATGGCGGCTCGTCGTATTACATCAATGCTGTGGGCGAAGCTAAGGATAAGTACGAAGACTATATAACTCAAGACCTCATCGCAGACGTGCAAGCCCGCTTTCCCGCCAGAAACAATCGTGAAAGTCGCGCAATCGTTGGCTTTTCCATGGGCGGATTTGCGGCCATCAAATTTGCACTCTCCCATCCGGACTTATTTGTTGTTGCCGGAGCCCTCAGTCCGGCGATCGATGTTCCCAGCCGTCGATTCAGCCTGAAACACGCAGATCAATGGTGGAGATTCCTCAGAATATTTGGCCCGCTTGGCAGCAAGGAGCACCAGGCACGCGATCCCTTGGTGTTGGTAGAGTCTGCCGACCCGCGAGTTACACCATCCATCTATCTGACTGCGGGCGAGCAGGAACCCCTACTCGACCCAATTCGCCGATTTGGCGCGCGTCTTAAGCAGCGGAACTTCGATTATGAGTTTCACACCGAGCCCGGCGGCCACGACTGGACGCAATGGAACGAGCAACTCCCAGGCTGCTTTGCTAAGGTGTTTGAGTTTCTGCCCCGGTAGATTCGCAGGGTTCCCATCCTTACCGCCACTTTGCATTGGCGGCGAGGGTGGGATCGCTGAAACCAGGAAATGGCCGTCCCTACTTCTGAGCAGAAGCGCGTTTCACGGGCGCTTTCTTTGCCGCTTTCTTTTTGGCGGGAGCCTTTTTTACTGCAGCTTTCTTGGCGGGTGCCTTCTTCGCAACACTCTTCTTTGCAACACTCTTCTTTGCCGGCGCGGTCTTCCTCGCAGACACCGCCTTCTTTGCCGCGGCCTTCTTCGGCTTCACCGCCACTGCTGACTTCTTTCTCACAGCGCGCGTCTTCTCGGCCAGCGCGGCCTTCAGTTCTGCGTCAAATTCCGCCGGCGTTAGTGGCCGGGCCGACTTGCGCAGACGCTCGATGTCATAGAACGCGCGCCGCTCCACCAGAAACACATGAACTACAAAGTCCACATAGTCCAGCAGAATCCACTCGCCCTGGCGGCGGCCCTCCACGGAATTGGGGGTGGCGCCAAACACCTTCTTGAGACGATGCTCAATCTCGTCGGCAATGGCTATGGCCTGGCGGTCGTTTGTAGCCGAGGTCACCAGGAAAAAATCCGATAACCCCGCGTCAATGGGGTCCAGTTCAAGAATGCGTGTATCCTCGCCCTTTTTATCTTCACAGGCGGCGGCTGCAGCCTGAACGAGGATGCGCGTTTGCTGCTTTACTTGCGATGTTGTCATTCGGTAAGAAAGTTCTCCAACCTAATCGTATCTCTTCGCCATGGTAGCGGCAAATCAGCAATAGAGATCGTGTGACTTCAGGTAGTCGGAAACGGCATCGGGCAGGAGCTCATGCCCCTCTGCCAGGCCTCCCTTGGCGGCGCGGATCTGACTCCGAATCTCCGATGCGCTGATCTTCATATCCAGGCCCGGCAGCAGGTAAAAGGGTGCTCGGACTCCTGCATCGTTTACCAGGAAATAGCAACGGACCTCCACGCCTGCCCTCGTTTCGCTCTCGCCTGACCCAGGCTCCATCCCCAACCCAGTCGGAAGTAAGGCAGCCAACCCATCAAGCCGCTCGCCAGGCCTTGCGGCTACAACCAACTGCGCCACAAAGGGAATCTCGGCAGCGCGATGCCATTGCCGTAATCCGACAAACGAATCCGCACCCATCAGGCAAAACAGCTCGCTGTCTGGGGGCAGGCCCTCGCGCAGCTCTTGCAGTGTCTCAAACGTGTAATTGGGCGTGCCATCGGGCTTCGGCGCATCAACAGCCGAGATTCCAAACCAGGCCTCGCCATCTACCGCCAGCCTGGTCATGGCCACCCGATCTTCAAAACTGGCCGTTGAACCCTGGGCTTTGAGCGGCTGCGCGCCTACCGGAGCGAACAGCACTAAATCCAACCCAAGCGCAGCACGTGCTGCCCGCGCCACCGCCAAGTGGCCCAGATGAGGCGGGTCGAAGCTGCCGCCGAAGAATGCTATCCGCCGCCCGCCGCCTCCGCAGGGTCGCGGGATGGATTCATCCATTTGATACATGGACTTCATGGTAGCGCGCTCGCCGTGCTCTGGTAGCATCAGTCTAAAGATGATGCAGATGATGCGCTATTTGATTGCTCTCCTGGCCCTCGCCGGTGCAGTGGTTTCAACCCTGGCCCTTCAAGTTCACTTCTCCACCGGCACCGAGCCCTGTTCCATCAACGAAAAGTGGGACTGCGGCATCGTGAATCACAGCTCGTTTGCCGTTATTTATCACGTTCCTGTTGCTGCCGTCGGCATCGCGGGCTACCTTGCGTTGCTGCTGCTGGCCCTCGCGCGCCGCCGCAACCTGCTCTTCCTGGCTGCACTCGCCGGCATGGGATTTGCCCTCTATCTCACACATATCGAAAAAGACGTCCTTGAAGTCTGGTGCCTTTATTGCGTCATTTCGCAAAGCATCATAGCCTTGGTCGTGCTTCTAAGCGCCGCTTGGCTCTTGATCGAGCGGTTCTCCAAAGAGCGCGTTAACGAGTCCGCCTAGGCCGGCCTTCACCCTGTCCAACTCGCATTCTCGCCCAGCGCTGATAAAATTGAGCTAAAGCGATGATTAAGAAATGGTATGCGCGTTGGATGTACGACTGGGAGACGCGGCTGACCACGCGTGACGAAAACCGCGTAGTGCGCCCGTTGGAATGGGGTTTCGAGTGGATTAACCCCTTTCTTGAATCCCATGGGTTTGGCTCGGCAATCCCCGGCCCTGAGGTTGAGCACGACGATGCAGCGGCTGAGGCCGCCATGGTTCGCATCAACCAGCTCCTCATACGCCACAGCGATACATTCTTCGGCTACGAGCGCCCCACTGATTTCCGTATCGAAGAGCGCTTCCCGGAGTTGTTTCCTACCAATGTGCGTCCGGAGACCCTCGCTCAAGACGCCGCGCTCAAGCAGCAGGCCGTCGATGGAAAGCTCCCGCTAGCCCAGTTCCTGCGCTTCACATCCCCTGAGCGGACACCCTACCCCGAAAACGACCTTGTAAACGCCCGCTGGTTTCCAGCCCCGGAGCACAAGGATCCCTCTCGACCTAAACAGGCCATCGTGGTGATGCCCCAGTGGAACGCTGACGGTTTCAGCCACAATTCGCTCTGCACCATCTTCAACCGCATGGGTATTTCGGCGCTCAGACTCTCGAAGCCCTACCACGACATCCGTCGGCCAGTGGAGCTCGAGCGTTCCGACTACGCCGTCAGCGCCAACATTGGGCGCACTATCTCCGCTTGCCGTCAGGCCGTCGTCGATATCCGGTGCTGCCTGGACTGGCTTGAGGACCAAGGTTACGAACACTTCGGCGTGCTTGGCACCAGCCTCGGCTCCTGCTATGCGTTTCTGGCCTCAACGCACGATCCGCGGCTGCGCGTGAACGCATTTAACCACGCCTCCACAGCTTTTGGAGATGTAGCATGGGCCGGCCAGAGCACTCGTCACGTCCAGCAGGCCCTGGCGGAAGCCGGCCTGACCCAGGACCGCTTGCGCGAACTATGGTCCGCCATTAGCCCTTGCAGTTACTACCCCAAGATCGCCAGCACTGAAGCCGGTGGACCGGGTAAACGCGTGCTGATGATCTACGCCAACTACGACCTGACCTTTCCCAAGGAGTATTCGCTTCAGGTGCTGGAAGCGTTTCGCCGCATCGGCCTCAACTTCGAGCCGCGCGTGCTTCCCTGCGGCCATTACACGACCGGGGAAACGCCCTACAAGTTCATCGACGGCTGGTACATGGGCTCCTTTGTCTACCGAGCCTTCAAAGCACTACGGAGAGAAAAGGCCGCCGGCCTGACCGTGCCTGCGGTCTTACAGGACGAAATGGAAGAAGAGACCGTCTCCAGCTAACGCGCCGCGTTCAGGTTCAGGCGCAATAGTTTTGCGGGATCCAAATAGGCTCCCTGCCAACGTACCGCCCAGTGCAGGTGCGGCCCCGTCACGCGGCCCGTTGCTCCAGTCAAACCCAGCCTCTCGCCCTGAGTCACCCCTTGGCCCTCACGCACGTCGATCCGGCTCAAATGCATCGACAGCGTCCACAGCCCCAGCCCGTGATCGATAATCACGCAATTGCCCTCGTAATAGAGCTTCCCGGCCAGCACCACCACTCCGCTGTTCCCCGCGCGTACAGGAGTTCCCATCGCTGCGCTAAAATCCATCCCCTTATGAATGCTCGCGAGCTTCCCGTTGAACATCCGCCGTGTTCCAAAACTGTCGGTAGGCGCAGCGGTCACGGGTGCACGAAAACTCCCTAGCCATAGAGGTTGCGGCGCGCTCGTCGCGAAAACCTTCGCCTTCAGAGCGCTCTCTGCCTCAATCTGCCTCAACTCCTCCGCTCCTGGTTCCACAAATCTCGGAGCTACTGAAAGCGCCCCGGTACGGTACCGCTCGGCGTGGATTTCGACGGTTCGGCTCAGGTCTCGCACGCTGCCTGCGGAATTTACAATCACCTTCAGAGTCGAAGGACCCGCTGGTCCTTCAACATCGACACCAGCCAATGCGTACCAGCCATTCCCGCCGCGCGCCTTGAAGAACTCCAGCTTCCGACCGAGCCATTCGCCAAGTAGGGTCGCATCGGCGCCGGCCTCCACGTGAATCAGCTCGGGCGACCCCGCAACCACCACCCCCGGCGTGACTGTGACCGCAGATCCTTGCCGGACAGCAGGCTGCGCGCTAAGCACCGATCCCGCAATTCCGGCAAAGACCGCGGCCTTCCATGTTGTGAATATCAGTCGGAAAACTGGCATGAAATCAAGAATAGCGGCAAGGGCAGCCGCTGTGAGAATAAGCCCCTAAGGCATGGCGTTCTGCCGCGAATGCGCAGCCTTCCACGCGGCTACTCTTTCCTGAACCGCTTCGAGTTCATCTGCTGTAATGTGGGCTCCCACCATCTGCCGGTTTGCGGCGAATCTTTCCTGGTTGGGACCCTTCACAGCAGCCGCAAGGTCGAGCCAGTAGTACGCCTCCACATAGTTTTGCGGAACGCCTTGGCCCATCGAGTAGAGAGTTCCCAGGGTACCCTGCGCGCCTGCGTCACCTTGTTCTGCTGCTTTCCGGTACCATGCGGCAGCCTGGGCCATGTCGCGTGGAAAGCCTTTGCCGCCATCGCGGTAGAGGGCGGCAAGATGTAGTTCACCGCTGACATCGCCCTGTTCTGCTACCTTCTGGAACCAGATGGCAGCCTGTTTCAAATCCCGTGTTACACCCTGGCCAGCCGCGTAGCTCTCGCCAACCCGAACCGCCGCCACTGCGTCGCCCGCGGCTGCCTGAGCCAAAAGTGCAGCATCAATTCCAGTTGTCTGGCCTGCGGTCAGGCTCGCTGTAGCTATCAATACCGTAATAGCAAATAAGAGCCTAGCGGGCTCTTTCGGCTGGATATCGATGATGACTTCGCTATCCCTGCGTGGTTCCATCTATCCAGTTTGAGTCCCTGGCTCCGGCCAATTCAGTGATGACCGTCGCCCCACTTGCAGGACTCTGTCACAGAGCGGCTTTCGGCTGTGTAGCTTTCGAAATTCGAAGGGTGTCAATCCGCAGCCGTTGCGGTCAGGGCGCGATACTCGAATAACATGCTCATCCGCCAGCGCAGGATCATCCCAAATGCGAGGACGAAGAACAAAGCCGCGGTCTGCTCCATCGAAATCAGCGTATCCAGGTAGCCGCGGGCTAGAAACCGTATCGCCGCCAGCACGATCACAACAGCAAAAAATGCACCCGAGCGCTTCATCATAATCGCCTCGCCGTCGCGCTCGAGGCGCGATGTGGCCAGCAATGGATAAGCAAGCGCAACTGCCCCTACCAGAAACGCCAACAGGCCCCACGTCCAGGGAACACGGAAGCCAGGAACGGCAAACATCGAGAACCCTGTCGCCATGCCCAGCGGTGGTATCACGATCTTCCTCACCGTCACCGCGGAGCGCCCTTCCTGTACCCGCCACACAAACACGGCAGCCATTCCGGCGAGGGATGCGACGGCGGACATTTCAGGGGACAAAAACATTCGAGCAACCTCATCCATTTGATGCAGGGACAGGAGAACAGCTTCCAAATCTAAACCGGGAGTGGCCGGGCCCTGTCTCAACAATACCGGGAATCGTCAATCGGGAGCATGGCTTTGCCGTAAAATTGATCCATGACTGACCGCATGTCTCTCTCCCTCGCCCAGGCCGACCCCGCTGTCGCCGCCGCCCTTGACCAGGAAACCCTCCGCCAGCATGAGGGCCTGGAGATGATTGCCAGCGAAAACTTCGTCTCCGAGGCAGTATTGGAGGCAGCCGGTTCCATCTTCACCAACAAGTACGCCGAGGGATACCCTGGCCGCCGCTACTATGGCGGCTGCGAGTACGCCGACGTGGTCGAAAACCTGGCTCGGGACCGCGCCAAACAGATTTTTGGCAGCCAGCACGTGAACGTGCAGCCGCACTCCGGTTCGCAGGCCAATGCGTCTGCCTACGCAGCCGTCATTCAGGCTGGCGACACCATTCTCGGCCTCGATCTGGCGCACGGAGGCCACCTGACCCACGGGCACCGCCTCAGCTTCAGCGGCAAGCTCTACCGGCCTACTTTCTACCAGGTTCGCCGCGACACGGAGCTGATTGACTACGACGAGCTGGAGGCGATCGCCGTGCGCGAAAAGCCCAAAGCTATCATCGGCGGCGGCAGCGCTTATCCCCGCTTATGGGATTTCGCCCGGATGCGCGAAATCGCCGACAAGGTGGGCGCGGTCTACATCTTCGACATGGCTCACATTGCCGGGCTCGTCGCGGGAGGCGTGCATCCTTCGCCCGTGCCCCATGCGCACATCACCACAACCACCACCCACAAGACTCTGCGCGGGCCCCGCTCGGGCTTGATTCTCTGCGGGCAGGAGCTTGCGGCGGCCGTCGACAAGGCGGTCTTCCCAGGCCAGCAAGGTGGCCCGCTGGTACACATCGTCGCCGCCAAGGCGGTTGCCTTCGGTGAGGCGCTGCGGCCGGAATTCCGTACCTACGCCGCGCAGATCGTTGCCAATGCCAAGGTGCTTGCTGCGGCCTTGCAGCAGGCTGGGTACCGCATCATCTCGGGCGGCACAGACAATCACCTCATGCTGGTGGACGTCTTCGCGAAGGGCATTCTCGGCTCCGAGGCCGAACTGGCGCTGGGCAAGGCGGGAATTACGGTCAACAAGAACTCCATTCCCTACGACACCAATCCGCCGCTCAAGCCCTCCGGCATTCGCGTGGGCACGCCGGCCCTGACTACGCGCGGCATGAAGGAACCGGAGATGCTGCTCATCGCCGCCTGGATTGCCAAGGCTCTCGAGTTGCGTAACGACGATGCGGCCCTCGAACACATTCGCCAGGAAGTCGCCGAGCTGGCCAATCAGTTCCCGCTCTACGCGTGGCGGCGTAACCCGGTCGCTGTGGCAGGTTAGACAGAGAACTTCGGAACAATCCATTTACGCAAAAGGGCGCCCGTTTCTGGGTGCCCTTTGCCGTTCAGTTGCCCTGCGGATAAACAGGCCGCGGAACACAGCCCTGATTTCGAGCCGAGCGCCCGAAACGCATCCCTCAGAGGCTAAACAGGCTGCGGAAAAGCTCGTCCGGTTGGTAGGCCGGGAATTTATCCCCGGTATAAATCCAGCAGAAACAACGATGGCTTTAGCCACTGAGGTATGCTTTTCAAGCTTTTCGTCCAAAATCATGCCTTTTTCCGCGGCATGTAAAGCCCTCAATCATTTTTAATTACTTGCGGCACGGCTGAAGCCGCGCCCTTTCAAAACTGCCCGTTGATCGGACTCCTCTTCAGCCTCCGAAACCCGCACCCTTCATCCAACCTCCAATACTCGACGAAGTGCTTATACTGGCGGCGGGTTGCGTTCGGTGTACTGCCGCTGGTGCCAGTAAGGATAGGCTGGCGGGGTTGCGCTGGCCTTGTCCAGAGCGGCAATCTGATCGGCGGTCAGGGTCCAGCCCAGAGCGCCTAGGTTCTGCCGCAGTTGTTCTTCATTGCGTGCGCCGATAATGAGGGACGAAACCGTGGGCCGCCGCAAAAGCCAGTTAAGCGCCACTTGCGGAACGGTCTTGCCGGTCTCGGCGGCCACGACATCCAGCGCGTCGACTACCTTGTACAGAAGTTCTTCCTCCACTTGCGGGCCGTAGGCAGAGGTGTCGTGCAGGCGGCTGACGGCCGGCACGCCCTGACCGCGGCGCAGCTTGCCGGTGAGACGGCCCCATCCGAGCGGACTCCACACCAGCGCGCCTACGTTCTGGTCGAGAGCGAGCGGCATCAGCTCCCACTCATACTCGCGGCTGACCAGCGAATAGCAGACCTGGTGCGCGACGAAGCGCGTCCAGCCATAGCGGTCAGCCACGGCGAGGGACTTCATCAGGTGCCAGCCGGAGAAGTTGGAGCACGCGATGTAGCGGACCTTGCCTTCGCGGACAAAGGTGTTGAGCGTGTCCTGGACCTCGTCGATCGGCGTGAGTGCGTCAAAGCCGTGAAGGTGATAGATGTCTACGTAATCTGTGCCCAAGCGGCGCAGGCTGCCCTCGAGCGAGCGGCGCAGATGGTAGCGCGAGGAGCCTGCATCGTTGGGTCCGCTGCCAAGACGAAACGCTGACTTGGTGGAGATGAGAGCTTGGTCGCGGCGTCCCTCGAGTGCCTTGCCCAAAACCTCTTCCGATTGCCCGTCGGAGTAGACATCGGCGGTGTCAAAGAGGTTTACTCCCGCCTCCATGCAGATGTCGACGATGCGGCTGGCTTCTGCGATATCGGCGGTTGCGCCCCATGCTTTGAAGAAACTAGTAGCGCCGCCAAACGTGCCTGCGCCAAAACTGAGAACGGGAACTTTGAGGCCCGAGCCTCCAAGAAGACGATATTCCATGGCCGTTTGGATGCGGCAGCCGGCTGGAGGATGCAAAGTGCTGGTGGATTTGAGTTTCCACGAAGTTTGTGGGGTTTTGAGAGTTGTTGCGGCCGGGACGAACTACGGCCCCGGAATGTGGCTTTGGACGTTCAAAGGCTATTGGAGCGAACGCTTAGTTGAGATGACCGTTCGGATCCATAATTTCGCGGTTTCACGGTAGGGAGGGGGGTGGGGTACGGAGTCCAACTCCGGCTGGCGCAGGTGCAGATTCGGCTATGTTGGCCCTATATCTGGATGCTGCGGCGCATTGTGGATTCATCTTTTGCCCTCTATTTACCATTGTGCGCCAAGGGAAGGTAATTATATGCAAAAGCGGCGGAGGCAAATCCTTGGCAGCCATTCGAATTCTGAATCAGTTGAAGTTCTTCGAAGAACAAAAGCAGATTCTTCGCTCACCTCCCTCAATCTCCACCCCGGAAAACGTTCGGGGCCCCGTTCGTTCCTAACGAACGGCCCGGTTGAGTGTTGTTCTGTCCCACCCATTCCGCAAAGAACGCGGAATGGATGGGGCACGGGGCTTTTTTGCGTGGATTATGGGCCGGGGTCCCTGCTGAGGTCCATTTAGACTGGAAGAGTTATGAGCACACTGAAAGCCGTCCGTGGGACGCGCGATTTGCTGCCGTCTGAGACGGCTCTTTGGAACCGCATCGAGGCTACGGCGCGGGCTGTCTTTGCACGTTACAATTTCGGGGAGATTCGCACACCTGTTTTTGAGGACACGGCGCTGTTTGCGCGCGGGGTGGGCGAGGAGACCGACATCGTCTCGAAAGAGATGTACACGTGGGAGGACAGGGCCAGGGCGCAGTCGGAGAAGACGCAGTCGCTGACGCTGCGGCCGGAGAATACGGCCGGGGTGGTGCGCGCGTATATCGAGCACCAGTTGGGCGAGACGGGGCAGTTGCAGAAGCTCTATTACATCGGGCCGCAGTTCAGGCGGGAGAGGCCGCAGAAGGGGCGGTACAGGCAGTTTTCGCAGATTGGCGCGGAGGTGATTGGGCCGACCTCAGCAGGGAGCGAGAGCCCGCTGCGCGATGCGGAAGTGCTGGAGATGCTGGCGACGCTGCTGGATGAGATGGGGATTACAGGGTGGACTCTGGAGCTGAACTCGGTGGGGTCGGCGGCGGACCGGGCGCGGTATAACGAGGCGCTGCGGGCCGCGCTGGCACCGGTGGTCGACAAGATGTGTGTGGATTGCCAGCGGCGGGCGGTGACGAATCCGCTACGCGTGCTGGACTGCAAGGTTGCGGCGGACCAGCCGATTATCGATACGCTGCCGGTGATCTCCGACTCCCTGGATGAGGCATCGCGGGTTCACTTTGCGGCCGTGACTGCGGCACTGGATGCGGCGGGGGTGGCGTATACGCGCAATCACAGGCTGGTTCGGGGGCTGGACTACTACACGCGGACGACCTTTGAATTTACTCATGGTGGGCTGGGCGCGCAGAATGCGCTGCTGGGCGGAGGACGCTACGACGGTTTGAGCGAGATGCTGGGCGGACCGAGGGCACCGGGAATCGGGTTTGCAATGGGAGAGGACCGGCTGGTGCTGACGCTGCAGGCTCTGGAAGCTGCCCACGCACCGAAGGCCGATGCGTTTATTGCGCCGCTGGGCGAGGGTCTGAATCCGGCGGCGTTGGCGCTGGCAAAGGAACTGCGGCGGGCGGGGCTGCGGGTTGAACTGGGCGAAGGGGGCTTCCGGCTGAAGAAGTCATTCGAGGCCGCGGACAAGACGGCGCGGCGGATTGTGATCATGGGCGAGGATGAGCTTCAATCCGGTATTCTTACGGTGAAGGACTTCGCCACCGGTTTGCAGACAAAGGTTCCTCGAGCGGAGTTGGCAGTCTTCCTCTCAAAACCAGCAGGCGAGTAAAGGACACAGGTTGTGCTTGATTTTCTAGGTAGTTTCGAACGGACGCATATGTGCGGCGACTTGCGCGCTGCTGACGCTGGCCAACAAGTGGTGGTGATGGGCTGGGTGAACCGGCGGCGCGACCACGGCAACCTGATCTTTCTGGATGTGCGAGACCGGACAGGCATTGCCCAGATTGTGCTGGACAAGGAACTGACGCCGGAGGGCCATCTGAAGGGCGAACAGGTGCGGCCCGAGTACGTGGTGGCTGCGGTGGGCAAGGTGCGTTTGCGCGATAAGGACGCCATCAATCCCAAGATGCCGACGGGCGAGATTGAGATTGAGGCCGACCAACTGCTGGTTCTGAACGACACGAAGCTGGCGCCGTTTTCGCCGTCGGACGAGGCGATTCAGAACGAGGAAGTGCGGCTGAAATACCGGTATGTGGATTTGCGGCGGCCGGAGATGCAAAAGAACTTCCGCCTCAGGCACGACATAACGCTGGCGATTCGCGAAAGCCTAAGCACGCAGGGTTTTCTAGAGGTCGAGACGCCGATTTTGACGAAGAGCACACCGGAGGGGGCGCGCGATTTTCTGGTGCCGAGCCGGGTGCATGCGGGCGAATTTTATGCTCTGCCGCAGTCGCCGCAGATTTTCAAGCAGATTTTGATGATCAGCGGTTTCGACAGGTACTTCCAGATTGCGCGCTGCTTCCGCGACGAGGACTTGCGGGCCGACCGGCAGCTTGAGTTTACGCAGGTGGATCTGGAGATGAGTTTCCCGCGCCAGGAGACGGTTTTCGGCGTGGTGGAGAAGTTTCTGTCGGCAGGCTTTGCGGCGGCAGGAGTTACGCTTGCCACGCCATTCCCACGGATTACGTACGACGACTCGATGCGGCAGTTTGGGTCAGACAAGCCAGACTTGCGGTTGCCCGGACTGACCGATGTGCGCCCGGCGTTTACGGACGCGGCGCTAGCGACGCTGCAGATTGACCCGGCGCTGCCGGTGGTGGCGCTGCGGATTCCCAAGGTGGGCGAACTGAGCCGCAAGGAGCGCGAGGACAATCACCCGCTCTTCGACCTGAAGAAGGGCGCGAAGTTCATTGACGACTTCAAGCGGCTGGCAAAGGGATTTCCGGAGTCCGCGGCCAAGGTGCGGGAGCTGGTTGGCGCAGAGGACGGCGACTTTGTGATTATTGTGGCCGGCGATCCGACACACCCTGTGAAGGCGAGCGACACGAAGTTTGAAGGGCGGTTGAGCGAGCGCGAGATCAACGTATACTCGGCCGCGGGGAACTTCCGGACGGAGTTGGCGAAGAAGTTCGCCGACAAGCACGGGGCGTTCGGCGTGACCGAGACGGCGGTGCGCGACGCCGATCCGAAGAGTGGAAAAGCATTGGATGGAACGGCGGCTTTCAACCCGATCTGGATCGTTGATTTTCCGATGTTCGAGTACGATCTAGGGTTGGCGAGGTGGATGCCGGCGCACCATCCGTTCACCTCACCAAAAGAGGCGGATATGGCGAACCTGGTGAGCGATCCGGCCAGCGTGCGCGCGAACTGCTACGATTTAGCGATGAATGGGCTGGAGCTGGGGTCGGGGTCGATTCGAATTCACCGCAAGGATGTGCAGCAGCAGATTTTCCAGTCACTGGGAATCAGCGATGAGGAAGCACGGGCTCGGTTTGGGTTCTTCCTGGATGCGCTGGAGTATGGAACTCCGCCGCATGGAGGGATTGCGCTGGGACTGGATCGCATCGTGATGCTGCTGGCCGGAGCGCCGAGTTTGCGCGAGGTGATTGCGTTCCCGAAGACGGCAAAGGCGATAGATCTGATGGCGGACGCGCCGACGACCGTGACCGAGCAGCAGTTGAAGGAACTGCATATTCGGGTGGCGCTGAAGAGCTAGCGGCATTTTGGGCTTGAATTCGGAAAATCGAAATCAGGATTTCTGGCTTACCACCCTTGAATCAGACAACGATTGAAGGGTGGAAGCAGAGCAGCCCCTATTTAAGATTGGCAGCGAGACCACGCAGTAGGTTTGGCCGGTTCATGTTACCGGCCGCCTGGCATGGGTCTGCAATCGCGTTGTAGAGATTGACGCTATTAGAGTTCTGGTGAGGTTTTGTCGGCACAAATAGTAAGGGCGCCCCGAGGGGCGCCCTTTTTGTTGGTTGGAATGGAGTTAGAAGTTGAACTTGAGAGAGAGCTGCATGGTGCGGGCGTTGGCTGGGAATTCCTTCTTCCACTTGCCGAAGAGGGGGTTGGAAGCCGTCTGGTAAGCGATCGACAGTGTGGAGTAGCTGGGGTTGCTGACATTGTTGATGCTGCCCGCGAGGTACTGAGCGTGGTTCAAGACGTTGTAGGCCTGGGCGGAGAACTCGATGGAGCGGGACTCCCCGAAGCTGAAGCGCTTGGTGGCCGAGGCATCAATGTTGTTTATGGGGTTGAGCGGCTCGGTATTGCGCTGCGAGGTGGGCAGAGTGCCCGACGCGGCCGTGATGTACTCCGCATTGGGGTTGTTGGCCACATAAGCAACCGTATCGCCAGGGCAGATGATGGTGCCATTCGGGTCTGTGGCGGTGGTGGCAGGATCGCATTGGCCGACCAAATTCGGATTGGCATACGCCTTGACGCCCGAGCCAGTGTGCTTGACACCTTTTGGGTTGAAGATGGTGCGATCAATGCTGCCAGAGTCGGAGTTCAGGTTGGAGTTGACACCGGACAGAACGGTGACGTACTCAGGCGACTCATAGGTGTAGGTTGGCGCGACCTCCCAGTTGCCCAGGGTGTTCTTAAGCAGCCAGGTGGAGGTCTTGAAGAATGGCAGGTCGTAGACGGCGAAGAAGGTGATGCGATGCGTGCGGCTGAGGGCCGAACGGCTGTAGTCGGCGGCGACGTTCTGCGAGTTCTGTGGACGGCGCGGGGTAAGCGTGGTGGAGAAAGTAGCCGCAGTGGCATCGTCCATGGCCTTGCTCCATGTCCAGGCAGCATTGAGGAGCAGTCCGTTGGTGAATTGCCGCTTGAGGCTTGTCTCCAGGCCGTTGTAATTGGACTCAGAGAGCGGCCGGTAGGAAGTGATCTTGCTGGTGAAGCCGCCTTTGCCGTCCGACGGGAAATGCCATGCAGGAACAATGTTAGAGAGAGCGGCGATCGCTCCGAGGGTATTGTTCATATTGGCCAGTGAGCCGGTGGCAGGCGCGCTCATGAGAGTTGGAATCTGGTTGGCAGCCGTGACCCTCGGCTGGATGTTGATCTGGTCCTGTGTGGGCAGGTGAATGCCGCGCGTGCCTACGTAGCGGACTTCAGCGGTATAGACGCTCTTGAAGACGTGCTGTACGCCGAGGCTCCAGGTCTCAGCATAGGGCGTGATCTGTTGAATGGGCAGATATGCCGAGGTGGCAGCGCGCTGGTCGGCGACGGTGAGGTAGGTATTCAGAGTGCCAGTACCGTGAGGCAGGCCGCCATTCTTGAGGAAGTTTGGGGCGCCAACTGCTGGATTGTTGCCGGTGCCCACGTCATTGGTCGACGAGTACTGAGGCGGGAAGGAGAGCAGTCCGAGGTTGTCGTCAAGGATATCGCCGGCAGTGCCGAATCCGAGGCGTATGGAGGTATTTGGGTCGAGGGCGTAGTTGATTCCGACGCGCGGGAAGAAGTTCGTCTTTTGGGGCTGCGGTGAACCGAAGGACACGAGTCCAGGTGCGCTGGCTTTGATGTTGAGCGACTGGGCGCGCTCACCCACGGGAACGGCAGTGAATTCGTAGCGGAGACCAAAGTTGAGGCTGAGCTTCTGCGAGATGCGCCAAGTGTCATTGGCGTATCCGTAAAAGGCTGTCTGGTCGCCGTAATAGATGAAGTTGCCGGTGGACCGTTCACCAAAGTTGGTGGGGGCAACGTCATTCAGGTACTCCGTGAGGTAGTTGTAAATGTAATCGCCGCGGACGCGCTGAGTGAAGGTCTGCGGAGCGATATACTTGCGGCCGTCGAAGCCAAACTTGATGCTGTGCTTGCCCTTGACCCAGCTGAGGTTATCAGTGAACTGGTAGAGGTTCTGGACGGTAGACTGGGGAGCGTTCGCATCGGGTCCCAGGTTGGTGGCGCCCTGATCGGAATAGGTGAGGTTTGGAAAGGAGTCGAGGCCCGAGAAGGTGGCGCCGCCGGAGGGCGTGATGTTGTAGTAGCGGTTGAAGCCGACCCGGACCTCGTTGATGAGGTTGGGCGTGAAGTCGTGGTACTCGCTGAGCGCGATTAGGTGGTAGATGTAGGGCAGGGGCAGGAAGAAGGCGGGAAGAGCCGCGGAGGTGTCAATGGCGGCATTGTTGTTGTAGACGTAGCGCCCTCGGAAGCTGTCAGATGGAGAGATGGTCCAATCTGTGCTGGCGACCAGGCTTTTGGTGTTGTTGTAGTTGGGAGCCGCGACCAGGTAGTTGCCCAGTGGAATGTTTGTTGCGCCGCCCGTTCCATAGACGCCTGCGCCGGGAGCGATGTTGGACGAGTAGCTGGGGCCGGCGGAATTGAACTGGCCATCATTGTAGACGGTGAGGAACTGCGCGCCGTTGTTCGGGTCTTTGGCGCCCTGGTTGCCGCAGGCGAGGTCAGAGGCATAGTTGACCTGCGCGGGTGAAGTGGGCATGTACTTGGTGTAGATGCCGAGGTTGGTCTGATTGAACTGGGGAATGCCCTTGAGGGCGGCCATGCCAGCCGCGGTGGGGGTGCAAAGCCAGTACTGACCGCTGCGTCCTATGGGCTGATACTCGTAATTGCCAAACCAGAAGAGCTTGTCCTTGATGGCGGGACCGCCGGCTTCACCGCCGAAGCGGTTGTTGTCAAAGCGGGGGTTGGGCTGCTTGCCGCCCTGGACGGCGTTTTCGGCGTTCAGATTGCGGTTCTGGAAATACTCGTATGCGACGCCGTGGATGTGGTTGGTACCGCTCTTTACGGTGGTGTTGAACTGACCGCCAGCGGAGTGGCCGAAGTCCGGCGAGAACTGGTTGACGATGGCGGTGAACTCACCGACGGCATCGTTGGGAATGTATACGAGAGGGCCAGTGACGCCCTTGTTGTTGTTGTCGATTCCTTCAATGGTGAAGTCGTTGTTCTCTGGACGAAGACCGCCGACCGAGGGGCCGGTGCCGACGCCGAGGCCACCACCGGCGGCAACTCCGGGCACGAGCAGCGAGAGGTTGAGAACACCGTTAGCGGAAGAAGAGGTGGGCAGGTTTTTCAATTCTTCCGATTCGAACGAGGACTGCAGCTGCGTGGTGGTGGTGTCGATGACGGCACCGGCATCGGCCGAGACCTCGACGATTGTGGACGCAGTGGCCACAGGCAACACGAGGTGCGCAGTAGATGTGGCGTTGAGGTTCACCACGAAATTCTTGAGCGAGAAAGTCGCAAAGCCAGAAGCACGGCCGGTGACATCGTACGCTCCCGGAAGGAGGTTGGGGACATAGAAGTCACCCGTCTTGGTGGCCTGCACTGTGGCGGAGACGTTGGTGGCAACGTTTGTGACAGTGACAGAGGCTCCAGAGATGGCAGCACCGCTTTTATCGACGACCGTTCCAGCGATGTTGCCGCTGGTGGCCTGGCTCCATGCAACAAGGCCGCCGCCGAGCAATACGGTAACCAAAAGGCTGATTGCAAGAATTGCTTTCTTGAACCGGATAGACTGCATCGAACTCCTCCGAAAATGAATTGGGACCTGAGGCTTCTCACCAGAAACCCCTCAATCCGCGAAATTTGCTGCTCCGGAAGGCGGGTGTAAACCCGATTTGCCGGCACTACCAAGATGGCAAACGACTCACGAATGCACTGAAATAGAAATAGTGAAGCGCCATGTGAGCAAGTAAACCTGGAATGGTGTTCCCATAACTTGCATGGATGGCTGAGATGACGTATGCACGGTATGGGCCAATCCGGTTGGTCGTTGGGGGGAATACTTTTGTTATTGAAACTAAAGTGCTTATTTCTATTGTGGTTGTAAGGTGGCGCAAGGGTAAATATGAAAATCCGTATGAACAACCTGCGAAATTCTGAATACGGTATGTTGTGTGTGTTTTTTGGGAGGTTGCGGTATTCTCCTCTTCATGCAACTCACTTTAGCTCATGTCGGTGCCCGAACCGGGTCAAAGGATGGCTTCGACGCATTGGCGCAGGTATTTTTAGAGCGGCTCTCGGCATTTGCTCGGTGCCAGGCCGAAGCATTCCGGACTGAGGAGGCCCTGCTGGAGTGGCTGGAGCGGCAGCATGGTCGCACTTCGGCCGTGGCCGTAATGTTGGATAGCCGGGGAAAGCAGATGACATCGGAGGCCTTTGCCAGTTGGCTGGGCACTCGGCGGGATGAAGGGGCACAGCATATTGTTTTTGCGGTGGGGCCGGCAAGCGGGTGGTCGGATGCGGCTCGAAAGCGTGCGCAGCTGTTGCTCTCGCTGGGGCCGATGACTCTGGCCCACGCGCTGGCTAGGCTGGTGATGGCTGAGCAGCTTTACCGGGCATATACAATTCTGACTGGGCACCCGTATCACGGCGGACATTAAAGACAGTGGTCAGTTGTCATTGGCAAACCGTCAGATGCCGCTGCCGACAGGCGGTTGAATATTCCCAGAGTGAACTGATCCGCAACTACTGAGAGATGCTATGGCCGATTCCCGGCGTGGACTGGTACTGATCAATACGGGCCCTGGCAAGGGCAAAACGACCGCTGCCATGGGCACGGCTTTGCGAGCTGTGGGGAACGGGATGCGGGTGCTTATGCTGCAGTTCCTGAAAGGGTCGTGGCACTACGGAGAATTGGATGCGGTGCAGGCCTTTGGACCGAACTTCGTGCTGAAGCAGATGGGGCGCGGGTTTGTGAAGGTAGGCGGAGCCGAGACCGATCCGGAGGACATTCGCCTGGTGGAAGCGGCCTGGGCGGAGGCGTACGAGGCGATCTACTCCGGCGAGTGGGACATGGTGATTCTGGATGAGATCAACTATGCCATTGGTTATGGAATGCTGGACCCTTCGGTGGTGGCCGAGGCGCTGCGTGGACGGCCGGAGATGGTGCATGTAATTCTGACCGGGCGCAACGCTCACCCATCATTGGTAGAGCTGGCCGATACCGTGACGGAGATGCGAGAAGTGAAACATGCCTACGAAAAGGGCGTCCTGGCGCAGCGGGGCATAGAGTACTGAGTCAGAGTCCTGAAAAGGCCTGATGGGCAGCTTTTGTTCCATCCATTTACAATTGGGATCGATATGTCCTGGTTCAAGCGAGAGAACGGCGATTACGAGTCTGGGCCTGGGGCCGAGAATGTGACCGATGCCACAGGTAAGACTGTGCGCACCGAGGGTTTGTGGATCAAGTGCCTGGGCTGTCGCGCGGTGATTTGGAAGGCGGAGCTGGAGGCCAACCTGAATGTGTGCCCAAAGTGCCAGCACCACTTCAAAATGGGCGCGCAGCAGCGCATCGATCTGCTGCTCGAGCCTGGATATGAGCTGGTTGATTTGGGGCTTAGGTCGACAGATCCGCTGAATTTTACCGATGTAAAGCCCTATAAGCAGCGGCTGCGCAAGGCTCAAGAGGCTACTGGGCTAAACGACGCAATCATCAACGCGGTGGGGCAGCTTGGTCTGCATTCCGTGGTTGTGAGCGCGATGGAGTACGGGTTTATCGGCGGATCGATGGGCGCGGTGGTGGGCGAGACCATTGCACGCGCCGTGGACCGCGCCCGGACGGGACGGAAGCCGCTGATTATTATTGCCGCTTCAGGTGGCGCGCGGATGATGGAAGGCGTGGTGAGCCTGATGCAGATGGCGAAGATCTCCACTGCGCTGGGGGAGTTGGACGACGCAAAAGTTCCCTATATCTGTGTACTTACCGATCCGACGACAGGCGGCGTGACGGCTAGCTTCGCGATGCTGGGCGACCTGAACATTGCCGAGCCGGGCGCGCTGATTGGATTTGCCGGGCCGCGGGTGATCGAGCAGACTATTCGGCAGAAGCTGCCTGAGGGATTTCAGCGTTCCGAGTTTTTGCTGGAAAAGGGCTTTTTGGACGCAGTGGTGCATCGGCGGGATTTGAAGAGCTATCTTATTCGTGCGCTTGGGTTTATGCAGATATAGAGTGGTTTCATGCTTTATTTATGCACCACTTAAGGACCTTTTGGCTACGCTTCCTAGTTGATTGACCCTCAGACTTTCACTGGGTAGGGGGGGTGGGTAGGGAGG
>CAIKND010000191.1 GCA_903828675.1 uncultured Acidobacteriaceae bacterium | reverse complement strand
CGACTTTTTCTTAAGGAAAAAGTCCCTTGCCGGTGTTGCCTTCGAGACGCATCTACTCTGGTTCCCCCGTTACCGCGCTGCGCGCGTACATATGAGGGTAACGCGAACGCGAGCGGGATGTCACGGCGTGAGGGTGGTTGGTAGTGGGTCAGTTTGGTTTTCCACAGTCTCGCTTTAGCATTCCGGCTTGTGGGATGATGGTTGCATGACCATCGGCAAGGGAAAACGTCCCCGCGATCCGAACCAGCTCGCCAAGTGGATCGTAGAGCATTCCACGGAAGAGGCACGGCCAGCTCCTCCTCCTCCTCCGAGCGACTTGTCGGCCTACATGGCCTCCATGGGGCGCAAGGGCGGCCTGGTGGGCGGCAAGCGACGCCTGGTGACTATGACCCCGGAGGCGCGGAAGATGGTAGCAGCCAAGGCCGCTAGAGCGCGGTGGGGGAACTCAAGAAAGGCAGCGGAATGAGTTGGCAGCTAATCATCCTTGTCCCGGTGGCCTTCGTGGTCGCCGCTTTTGTTCGGGTGGGATGGGCGCTGCATCGGAATAAAGCGAGGTAGTCGGCACTACTTCTCAGGCACAACGGGTTCCCGTGGCTGCTCCGGTTCCTTCCCGAATACCACCTTATAGTTTCTTGCGTAGAGCACGATCACCGTTACGACTATGACGGAATACCAAAGACTTTCGATTGAAGTCATCATGTCGAGAGCTTGGCCGACTGACATTCCTAAGATCAGGTTGTGGATGTACTGCGCAAGAAACCAAGCAGGGATCAGGATAAAGCGGCGGTTATGTGTGACCGCCTTACCGCTGGTTTTGGTCGGCGATATGGCTGGTACGGGGTCCGGCGTGAGCGCTTCCATTTTCTTCCGGCGCGTGACCAACATCGCCCCACAGAACAGGCCCGAAGCAAACAGCATGGAAATCGCTAGATCTATCCCGAGTGCGAAACCATGCTCGTAGTCGGATGGGACGAACCGCGTATAGGAGGAGGTCCAGCACCATCCATTTCCGTCAGGAGTCGCTGGACGACAATCGGAGGTTGTCCCGTCATTGACCGTGTGAATGATCCACAGTGCGGTCGGATGCAGCAGAAACCCTAGTACAACTACAGCGAGAAAGAACGCGGACCACTGCGCGACTTTTTTCATGTCTGAATTCCACACTGGAACGAAAGATAAGAACTATAATAAGCCGTAAATAGAAAACCCCGCTGCCAGGCGGGGCTCTCGGTGTGGCTGATCTCTCTAGCGACATCATCGCATGAGGTTTGCCCAAATGCAAGACAGTCCCCTAGCCGCTAATCTGCGGGAGTACTCCCTACGTTCACGCCAAGAACTTTGGCGAATCCTCGATACGTCTCTTCCACATGATTTTCTAGTTCGCTTACCTGTGATTCGTCGGCAGCTACAAGAGCGTCGTAAGCATCAAGATCACCCTGTTCGATAATCTCCCGGCCCTCAAGTACTGCGACAAGCGTAGAGATTACTCGCGTCTGGTGCTTGAACATTTCAATCATTAGTCGATGGTCCTTCTCTGTCATTGGCGAACTCCTTCCGTGCCCGCCATCATAACCGGCAGGCCGAAACACAGGCCAAACTTTTCTCTTGACATTCTAATGCCGCTTTAGCATAATAGTCAATATGAACTGCTTGGACTCCCAAACCCGCGCCAGAATCGTCAACTGCCTCATTGAAGGCTGCTCGATCCGTGCGACCTGCCGAATGACCGGGGCTGCCAAGAATACCGTGGTGAAGCTCCTGGCGGACATGGGCACGGCTTGCGCCACGTTTCACGATTTCCACGTTCGCAATCTACGGGTCCGCCGGATGCAGTGCGATGAGATCTGGTGCTTTGTGGGGGCCAAGAAAAAGAACGCCAGCGCGGAAAAGAAGCAGGAAGGTTGGGGGGATATTTGGACCTGGGTAGGGATCGACGCCGATACGAAACTGGTGGTCGGTTACCTTGTGGGCGGTCGGGATGGAGGCTGGGCGATGGATTTCATGGAAGATTGCGCCAGCCGCATCAAAGGCCGCGTACAACTCACCACGGACGGCCACAAGCCATACCTACAAGCTGTCGAGGGCGCATTCGGAATGGACGTTGACTTTGCCGTTCTTCAGAAAATCTACGGCGCATCAGATGAGCCTGAGAAGCGGTACTCTCCCGCCAAGTGCATTGGCTGTGACATGAAAGTGGTCATGGGAGATCCAGACCCGGCGCACGTCTCGACGAGCTACGTTGAGCGCCAGAACCTCACCATGCGTATGTCAATGCGCCGGTTTACCCGGCTGACGAATGGGTTTAGCAAGAAAGCAGAGAACCATTGCCATGCGGTCGCGCTGCACTTCATGCACTACAACTTCTGCCGCGTCCATCAGACATTGCGGGTGACGCCAGCGATGGAAGCGGGCCTGGCGGATCACGTATGGACAATGGACGAACTAATTTCCCTGCTGCCCAAGCCCACGGTATCGAAATCGACAATCGACCGCGATATGTTCCGGAGAGCACTTGGGGAAACTGCCTAAACTATTGATGATTTCTCGCTTCACGGATCATATCGAGTTGCACTTTGCGCACGGCATTGGTTTTCCGAACGCTATCGCAGTAATCCTCTAGCGCCTCCTCGATAGCGTCATCGGTGATTGCAGATTCCGAAATCCGCCGCAACAGTCTCCATCCGCCAATTTGCAGGCTCGTTAGAAATTCCCTCCCCGGATAGATTACAGAATCGCAAATGGAGGATACTTGACCATTATTTCTGACAATGATCGTCTCGACTTCCCCCCCGCAGAATTCATCGTAACTGATCGCCTCTTCGATCACGCATGAGGCAATAAGGGCAATTTCATCGAGCGTTGCCGGGAGACTGCTAGCCTTCTCGAATTGTCGTATCAGATATTTGCCCAAGTGGGCACCGCTCCCGATACACTCGTATTCCTCGACGGGCATCAAGAGGGTTTCATGGGGTTGAAAGAGGGCCGTTTCACCTCGAAGCCATATCCCAACCAATAATTGCTGGAAAACCGATTGCGGTTCAAAATTAGGGTGCGGGAAGATGTGTTCCCGGTAGAACTCTGCCAGTGAAAATTGCACGGCATTACGAACCGCCTCCATCGTGGCAGATTGGAATTCCATCCTACCGACGAACTCCCAGCACGCCTGAATGGTCGCGCGAGGGAAGTTTATATCGTCGCTGGACATGACAAAGGTCAGCGAGCAAAGTCCATCGTCGCTAACGTGGTGAACCATCTTGGATTCGTTTGTCTTGATGGTGGTAGTTATTTTCGTGTCGGCGCAAAGCAAGAATCCGTTCTCGCAGATGAACCCGGCGGCAATCGTCACAGGCTTTCTCCGGGGCCGATCTTCCCTCGGGATGAGGGGCAAAAGCGGCTTGGACGGAATGATACGCGGTTGAGGTACAATTGCGCGGGAAATTCTCGCTGGTGGATGCGGGCCATGTGTAGACCGACGCCATAACGCTAACGGATCGGGCGGCACTGACGATGACGGCAGTAGCTTAGGCGAAATCATACGCGCCTCCGCTCTTGCCCTGTGGAAAACGAAACTGACCCACTACCGGGTGGTTGGCGTCTGAGGTTTATGGGTTCCTTCTTTACGTGCTGGGTAGGGGGGGTGGGAGGGAGGGTGGGAGGAGGTATAGGGGGGTGGGCTTCGCCACGGGATTCATGACGATCAGCACTTGCGTGTCGTTTGCCATGTCGGATTCTTCCTCTGCGGCCTGATTTAACTCCATACTTCAATTGTGCGCCGATGGACGGTAATTGTATGCAAATAATCTCTGAGCAGTCCGGGGACGGGATGCAGTCCGAGCATGAAAAAAAGCCAGCAAGCGATTCTGTGAACGAATCACCTGCCGGCTTTTGTTTCGGAGACCAATGGAGGTTGCTTAGCGCACCATGCTTTGGAAGAGGGGCGATTGGAGCAGGCTGCTGAACTCCGAATCGCTGGTCGCGAAGTGGATGGTGAGGCGCCCAGAATCTGACCCGATGGAGGTGGCGCTCAACGCATGCTTCTCCGTCTCTGAGCCGCTCATCTTGCGAACCATGACCGCTGCCGTCAAGAGGGACGAGACCGTGGCCGCGGCAAATGAGTCGCCGGTGGAGATGGTCAGATCGAACTTGACCCCGTGCTGAAAGTTCATGGAGTACCAGGAGCCAACCAGGCGCTTGCGCACGGTCTCGAAATCCGTGACCGCACCGGCCTCACCCAGCAACTGGCGCATCATGGTCTGCGTTCCCTTGTCGTCAAGTATGCTCCAGAGGGGCTCAGAGTCCACGCTTCGCATCGCGTCCATCATGGGCCCGTTGCTTAAGAGGCTCGATGCCGTTCCATCGCGCGCGTCAAGGGCCTTGGTGACGGCATCCTTCTGGCCAAACACCATGGTCGAAGGATCCACAAAGCAGAGCACCATTCCGGTCTTCGCCATGGGGTAGATCTTGTTGGTGCGCACCAGGGTGGCCTTCACCTTCTGCCTGCGGAAGGTGGCAAGGACATCATCCATGGAAAACTGCCCTTGTGCGATGCCTACGGTCAAAAGCGCGTCGCTGCCGGGCGAGGGCCGGAACAGCGCAAAGGCGAGCATATCCACGTCGTGATTGTCGTTGAGCCCTGACTTGCGTAACGCCTCGTCAAACAACTTGAGTTCCGGCGGCATGACGCGATCGCGCAAATCCATCGCCGCCGGCGAATTCTGCATCGCACGGTAGTCGATTACCACCAGTTGCTGAACTTCATGTGGAATGGCTCCACGCGCATCTGTGGACAACTGTGCCGCCGGGGCAAGCGAGGCCGCTGCCAGCAACATTGGTGCAATCGAGAACTTAACGAATGATTTCAACAATTCCATCCTCCGGAACATCGAACGCGACTGAATCGCGCTGTTGCAAAACACCTGAAACGCAGGATCTCTTCCAGGCAAGTGAAACATCAAAAAGCGCTGCAATCCGATGGTCATATTGTACGCGCCGTCGTTTTGCGCACGCCCCCCTGCTACCAACGAGGGCTTCAGTCCGCCGATCCTAAATGCTGCCAGGCCAGGCAAGCGGAGTTTCCAGCCGATGCTCCAGGATCTTGGTCTGCGGATCGAACCCAACTAATTGACGCATCCAATCGGATTCCCGCTCACAGGCCGCCTCAGGAACGAGCCCGATGATCTCACCCTCGACGATGGATGCCTTGTGCTTTATAGCCAGGCTTGCAATGGCCCGGTACACCTTGGAGACCGGTGTCACATTGAAGTCGGTGATGTTCATGGAAAGCTGGGCACGGCCGTGAGCGAGCAATCCTATGGCTTTTACGCCTTTTAGCCCGCCCGAATCCGCCCGAATTTCGCGGGCGATCGCGCGCACGAGAGCGACGTCGGAGGAGTCGAAATAGAGGTTGTAATCCACCAGGAACCTGCGCGCACCCACGGCGCATGCTCCGGCGGTGGGATGCAGGCCGGGACCGCCGAGATCGGGACGTCGGGAAGCTTCTTTGCGCACCGCCTCCTGAAGCCCCTCGAACTGCCCACGTCGCACATCATCGAGGTTAGCCCGGTCAGGCCGCGCCGCAGCCGCCTCGTAGAAGAATACCGGCACCCCAAAGCGACGCCAGATCTCAAGACCCGCCTGACGCGCAAGCAGAGCGCATTGTTCAAGTTTGATACCGGAGATGGGCACAAACGGAATCACATCCGCCGCACCGATGCGGGGGTGAACCCCCTGCTGGCGGGTGAGGTCGATGAGTTCGACGGCCTTGCCCACGCCGCGCACGGCCGCTTCAACCATCGCCGCCGGCTCACCGGCAAGGGTGACCACGGAACGATTGTGGTCCGCATCCATCGACCAGTCCAGCAGGTGTACCCCCTCGACGCGCATCGCGGTCACAATGGCCTCGACACGCCGGGCATCAGTGCCCTCAGAGAAGTTGGGTACACATTCTACAACCGGTCCATTCATCATTACCTCACCCAGCGGCGACTAACAAGCGCTGGAAGCTCAACTACTTCCAGTAGGTGTAACCCAACTGGAACTGAAGACTGGCATTTACCCCGGGGTTACGGTCGCCCAACGACGCCGACGAGATGTGCACGGCGTTTACGCCGAGATCAAGAGAGCGCTTTGGCCGGATGAAATAATGCAATCCGACTCCACCCTGGGGGGAGAAGTTCCACACTGAGGTGGCGCCCGGCGTACCGTGCGGGACGAGCACATCCGGCGGAAACTTATGGGTGGTATAGATAAGCCCGCCTGCGCCCTGAAACCAGGGTTGAACCCGGCGCGACTGGGTCAGGAAATTCCAGCGCAGGATGACGGGCGTGAGGCTGACGCCGCGATAGGTGCCGCCGCCTACGGGAGCAACCTGCGAGGGCAGGCCGGGGTAGGTGAAGGTCTGGTCGTGGGGGGCCGGCGTGTAGGCCTGCCAAAGCGGCATGATGTTGGCGCTGTACTCAAACTGGCCGCTTAGCGGTCCGGCGTGAACGGCGGGAAACATGGACTTGCCCGCCTGAAAACCGCCCCAAAGGAACTTGAAGGAGGACCGGTCGCCGATTCCGAAGCCATAACTGACGAACGGCCCATACTCCCAACTGTGGGCATTGCGCGCATGGACAGCAGGGTTGATCTCGGCGTTATCGCCACCTGCAACAGCGGCCCTGGGGGTTTCGGCCCAAGCGGCCACTGTCCCCGCCATCAGCACAAATAACAGAATCCTTGCAATTTGACTCAAAATTCTTTCCTTCCCTCTGTCACAAATTCTGAATCCCCAAAAAAAGGCCGCCACAACCGGGCGGCCCTTTCCATGCCTGCCAAAGACAACTTATCCGGCCGCGTGTTCCATCTGCTCGGCGTCCATATCGAAGTTGGAATAGACGTTCTGCGTGTCGTCGCAGTCTTCAAGGGCTTCAAGCAGGCGGATCATCTGGTTGGCTGCGGTGCCCTCGAGTTTGGTGTAGGTGGAAGCAACCATGGTTACTTCACTCATCACGGTAGGAATGCCCGCAGCCTTGATGGCATTGGCGACCGCCTCATGCGACGCTGGATCGGTGATGATCTCCCACGTATCGCCTTCGTCGTTCAAGTCTTCGCCGCCGTGCTCGAGAACGATGTCCATCAACTGATCTTCAGTGGCCGCCGGCTTCTCGACTGCGATGATGCCCTTTTTCGAGAACATGAACCGCACTGAACCGGTCTCGCCGAGATTCCCGCCGTTCTTAGAGAAAGCGTGACGAATCTCGCTGACGGCACGGTTTCGGTTGTCGGTTGTCACGTCCACGATGACGGCAACGCCGCCGGGGCCGTAACCCTCAAACGAAATCTCTTCGTAGTTGACGCCTTCAAGTTCGCCCGTACCGCGCTGGATGGCTCGCTTGATGTTCTCCTGCGGCATGTTCTCAGCTTTGGCCGCCAGAATCGCGGTTCGCAGCCGGGGGTTGCCGTCGGGGTCTCCGCCGCCCTTGGCAGCGATAGAAATTTCCTTGATGATGCGTGTAAATACTTTGCCGCGCTTGGCATCCAGCGCGCCCTTCTTGTGCTTAATTGTGGCCCATTTTGAATGGCCGGACATGTGAACCTCAGAGTTGGTAAAAAATGACGGCGCAGGCACGCACCTGACATGTGAGTATACCATCGGCAGCGATGAGCTAGATACAGCCTTTTGGGCTCGCCGTATCGTCGATTTGGAAGGCCCGAAAAGACCGCGACGGCCTAGGGAAAGACTTCGGCATTCAGAAACGATGTGCCAAGGCGATCTTTTTCGGAGACGACGACATTGCTGGAATCAATGGGCCACGGAATCGCCAGCACCGGGTCGTTCCAGGCGATGGTTCTTTCACCCGCGGTCGAGTAGTAATCCGTGACTTTGTAGGCGAACCCGGCCACCTCGCTGAGGACCAGGAATGCGTGGCCAAAACCGGCCGGGATCCAGAGCATTTCGCCTTTTTCGCCATTGAGTTCGACCGCCACGTGCTTTCCGAATGCCTGCGAACCGCGGCGCAGGTCCACGGCCACGTCCAGGACTGCTCCATGGGTTACCCGGACGAGCTTGCCCTGGGGCTGAATGGTTTGATAGTGAATGCCGCGCAGCACATTTTTCTTTGATAGGGAGAAGTTGTCCTGCGGCCAAAGGGTGGGCAATCCGGCATCGGCCATGCGGCGCTGGTTAAAGCTCTCAAGAAATGCGCCGCGATCGTCCCGGTAGATTGTGGGCGCAATCAACAGCACGCCCGGCAAGATTGTTTCGGCGATCCTCATAGCGGCTCGACCTTCGCCGCGAAATAGGGTTCCTGAAGCAGAGCCAACAGGTATTGGCCGTAGCCGCTCTTGCGGATGGGCTGGGCAAGCGCTTCGAGCTGCTCCGCGGTGATGAATCCCTGGCGGTAGGCGATTTCTTCAGGGCAAGCAATGTTCAGCCCCTGCCGGCGCTCGATGGTGGAAACAAACATGCCTGCATCGAGCAGCGAATCGTGGGTTCCGGTATCGAGCCACGCCATTCCGCGGCTCATCATCTCCACGTTCAGGTTTCCGGCATCAAGGTAGCAGCGGTTCAGGTCGGTAATCTCAAGCTCTCCACGAGGGGACGGCTTGAGCGCGGCGGCGTAGTTCACAACCTGGTTGTCATAGAAATACAATCCCGTGACGGCGTAGCGCGACTTGGGATTCGCGGGTTTCTCTTCAAGGCTGATGGCGCGGCCGACCTTGTCGAACTCCACCACGCCGTAGCGTTGCGGATCTTCAACCGGGTAGGCAAACACCGTCGCACCGTGCTGAAGCCTGGCTGCAGACTGAAGCTGACGTGAGAACCCCTGGCCGTAAAAGATGTTGTCTCCGAGAACGAGCGCGCTGGTTGCGTCTCCAATAAAGTCCTTGCCGATGATAAAAGCCTGTGCAAGACCATCGGGGCTGGGCTGGACGGCATAGGTGATATCGATGCCCCACTGCCGTCCATCGCCAAGCAATTCTGCGAACCGGCCGGTGTCCTGAGGGGTGGAAATGACCAGAATCTCGCGCAAGCCGGCCAGCATCAGCGTACTGAGCGGGTAATAAATCATGGGCTTGTTGTAGACGGGCAAAAGCTGCTTCGAAACGACATGGGTAACGGGATAGAGGCGCGTTCCCGATCCGCCGGCAAGGATGATTCCCTTCATGGCTAGCTTCGCTCCGTGTAGTTCTTCGCGATCCACTCGCGATAGGCCCCGGTTCTTACGCTGTCAATCCACGCGGCATGGTCAAGATACCAGCGAACGGTCCGGCGCAACCCGCTTTCAAACTGTTGTGCGGGCTTCCACTCCAGCTCGCGGGCAATTTTGGACGCATCGATTGCGTAACGGCGATCGTGTCCGGGGCGATCCGCAACATAGGTAATGAGATTACTGCGCGGCGGAGTTCCGGATTGAGGACGCAACTCGTCCACAAGGTCGCAGATCGATGTTACGACATCAATATTTGCGCGCTCGCTGTTGCCGCCGATGTTGTAGGTTTCCCCGACTCTTCCACGCTCGAGAACCGCGCGAATCGCGGAGCAGTGGTCTTCCACAAACAGCCAGTCGCGGACATTTTTGCCATCCCCATAGACCGGCAGCGGCTTGCCCTCAAGCGCGTTCAGGATCATGAGCGGGATCAACTTCTCAGGGAACTGAAACGGGCCGTAGTTATTGGAGCAGTTTGTGGTGAGTACCGGGAAGCCCCAGGTGTGGAAATATGCTCTCGCCAAGTGATCGGAGGCGGCCTTGGATGCCGCATAGGGGCTGTTGGGAGCATAAGCCGTGGTTTCAGAAAAGGCGGGATCGTCCTTGCCCAGTGACCCGTAGACCTCGTCGGTTGAAACGTGCAGAAACCGGAATGCCGACTGTCCGGCTTGATCGAGTTGCGACCAATAGGTCCGGGCCTGCTCGAGCAGGACGAAGGTTCCCTGAACGTTGGTCCGGATAAACGCCTCGGGGGAAGCTATCGAACGATCTACGTGGCTTTCGGCGGCAAAGTGAACAATGGCCCGCGGTTGGTGTTCGCGAAGCAAGGAGCCGACCAGTTCCGGATCGCAGATGTCGCCACGCACCAATTGATAGCGCGCATCTCCATCGAGGGAGGAGAGGTTGGCGGGATTTCCGGCATAGGTCAGCAGGTCGAGATTGATGACGGGCGCACCGGTAGCCTCAATCCAGCAGAGAATGAAATTGGAGCCGATGAATCCGGCCCCTCCGGTAACGAGTATCGAATCGCGGGGGCTACTCATTGAGGCATCTAGTATACGGTACAAAACGCTTCACATACGAATGTCGAACGGGGCCCGGCAGGGCGGCTTAAGGTCCATATGCTGAAAGGAAGTTCAGCGGCCCGGGAAGTTTTTCGATATATTAAAATCAATGTAGTCCCGGATGCGGCCGGACCTGCTCAGGCAAATTTTGAACAATGACAGGGGCGATTCCAGTCGATTGGAATCGTATAGCGGTAGTGTCTTTCCGGGCAAACCAGGCATTTTGTACGGAATACGTTCATCGAAAAGGCTGCCATGGATACTTCGAATCGTCGTCTCCGCACTCCTAATGTACAAGGGCTTTATCATCCACGGAACGAGCATGACGCCTGCGGCATGGGGCTGGTCGCCAGCATTCGCGGCGAAAAGAGCCATGAGATTATCCGCAAAGGCCTCGAGGTTCTGATCAACCTGACGCATCGCGGCGCCGCGGGTTGCGACCCGGAGACGGGCGACGGCGCAGGCATCCTTATCCAGATACCTCATGCCTTTTTTGCACGCGAGTGCGGCGAGTTGGGGATGCACCTGCCAGAGGCCGGCGCCTACGGCGTGGCGATGTGTTTCCTGCCCGTTGAAAAGCACAGCCGCCTACAGTGCGAGGGTGTGTTTGAGCGCATTGCGCAGGCGGAGGGCCTCAACGTGCTCGGCTGGCGCGATACGCCGGTGAATGGCGACGCAGTGGGCCGCGAAGCCCGCGCTTCCCAGCCTTATATTGAGCAACTCTTCGTCAGCCGACCCGCGAGCCTGGACGAGGACGCCTTCGAGCGATTGCTTTACAGAATTCGCCGCCGCACCGAGAACGAGATTGCCGCCTCGGAGATCGAGGACAAGGAGACCTTCTACGTCCCCTCCTTCTCGTGCCGGACCATCATTTACAAAGGCCTGATGCTGGCGCCGCAGATAGAGAAGTTCTACTTCGAGCTGGCAAATCCACTGGTGACCAGCGCGCTTTGCCTGGTCCACCAGCGTTTCTCGACCAACACCTTCCCAAGCTGGAAGCTGGCACACCCTTACCGCTACGTGGCGCACAATGGCGAAATCAACACCATTCGCGGCAACGTGAGCTGGATGAACGCCCGCCAGTCAGTGCTGCGCAGTCCGCTTTACGAGGGCCAGATCGACAAGCTCTTTCCGGTCATCATGCCGGAAGGAAGTGACTCGGCCTCGCTGGATAACGCGGTTGAATTTCTTTTTCAGTCGGGCCGTTCCCTGCCCCACGTGATGGCCATGCTGATCCCCGAAGCCTGGTCGGGCAACCCCGACATGGATGAGGAGAAGCGCGCCTTCTATGAGTACCACGCCTCACTGATGGAGCCTTGGGATGGCCCCGCGGCGATCGCATTTACCGATGGCCGCGTGATCGGCGCCACTCTGGACCGCAACGGCCTCAGGCCCGGACGCTACATCGTCACCAAGGACGACCTGGTCGTGCTCGCCTCAGAAGCCGGCGTCATTGAAGTCCCCGCGGAAGACATACGCAAAAAGGGCCGCCTTCAGCCGGGCCGCATGTTCCTGGTAGACACGGTGCAGCAGCGCATCATCTCCGACGCCGAGATCAAGAAGGAGTTAGCGGGCCGCCAGCCCTATGCCGAGTGGCTCAAGCAGCAGCAGGTCACGATGGAGATGCTGCCCGAGCCCCCGCGCGTGATTGCATCGAACCCCGAGACCCTGCTGCGCCGCCAGCGGGCCGCAGGGTACAGCGAAGAGGATCTGCGTGTGCTGCTTGCGCCGATGGGCGCAACGGGCATGGAGCCGATCGGTTCCATGGGCACCGACGTACCGCTCGCCTGCCTCTCAGACCGCCCGCAGTCACTGTTCAACTACTTCAAGCAGCTCTTTGCGCAGGTAACGAATCCTCCCATCGATCCCATCCGCGAAGAGATGGTGATGTCGCTCATCAGCTACATCGGCACCGAGCGCAACATTCTGGATGAGGCGCCGGAAAACTGCCACACCCTCAAGCTGCCCCATCCCATCCTGACCAACCGCGATTTGGAAAAACTGCGCCGCGTGTCTTCTGGCGATCTGCTGGCCACCACGCTGCCGGCTCTGTTCCGTGCGGCCGATGGCGAAGCCGCCCTGAAACATGCGCTCGACGACCTGAGCGCCCGCGCTGCCCACGCCGTGCACTCCGGGTATACCCTGCTCATCCTCTCGGATCGCGGTGTGGATCCAACCTATGTGCCTATTCCCAGCCTGCTGGCTATGGCCGCCGTTCATAACCGCCTGGTGCGCGAAAAGACCCGCACCCAGGTGGCGCTCATCATCGAGAGCGGCGAACCCCGCGAGGTGATGCACTTCGCCCTGCTGATAGGCTACGGTGCGAGCGCTATCAATCCTTACCTGGCCATCGAGACGCTGCACGACCTGAAGCGCCGCGGGCTTCTGCCTGACAATGTAACCGCCGAATACGCCGAGAAGAACTTCATCAAGGCCATTAACAAGGGCCTGCTGAAGACCTTCTCCAAGATGGGCATCAGCACCCTTCAGAGTTATCGCGGAGCCCAGGTCTTTGAGGCGGTCGGATTGAATAAGGCCGTGGTTGACGCCTATTTCTCCGGCACTGCTTCACGCATCGAGGGCGTGGGCCTGGACGTTCTGGCCCGCGAGGCGCTGCTCAAGCACACGTATGCGTACCAGCCCCTCACCGAGTCCGAGACAGATCTGGTGGTCGGCGGCCAGTATCAGTATCGCGAGGGCGGCGAATATCACCTGCTGAATCCGCTGACGATCAGCAAGGTGCAGCATGCGGTTCGACAGAATAACCCGGCAACATTCCAGGAGTACACCGACCTGATCGACGATCAGAATCGCAACCTGTGTACGCTGCGCGGCCTGCTCCAGCTAAAGTATGCCGATCATGCGATACCAATTGAAGAGGTGGAGCCGGCGAAGGAAATCGTGAAGCGATTCACGACCGGCGCCATGAGCTACGGCTCAATCAGCAAAGAGGCGCACGAAACACTTGCCATCGCCATGAACCGCATTGGCGGCATGTCGAACACCGGCGAAGGGGGCGAGGACGAAGAGCGCTTCAAGCCCGACGCCAACGGCGACTCCCGGCGCAGCGCGGTGAAGCAGGTGGCCAGTGGCCGCTTTGGCGTGACCACCAATTACCTGGTCAACGCCGACGAATTGCAGATCAAAATGGCCCAGGGCGCAAAGCCCGGCGAAGGCGGACAACTGCCCGGCCACAAGGTCGATGAGATCATCGCAAGGACGCGCCATTCAATTGCCGGCGTGGGCCTAATCTCGCCCCCTCCGCACCACGATATTTACTCCATCGAAGATCTTGCGCAACTGATCTACGACTTGAAGAACGTCAACCCCAGGGCGCGCATCGCCGTGAAGCTGGTATCTGAAGTTGGCGTTGGCACGGTGGCAGCGGGTGTCGCCAAGGCGCATGCCGATGTAGTGCTCATCTCGGGCGACAACGGCGGCACCGGCGCTTCTCCGCTGAGTTCGATCAAGCACGCCGGGCTGCCCTGGGAACTGGGCCTGGCTGAGACGCAGCAGGTGCTGCTGCTCAACGATCTGCGCAGCCGCATCCGCGTACAGACGGACGGCAAGCTGCAGACCGGGCGCGACGTGGTGATCGCCGCCCTGCTGGGAGCTGAAGAATATGGCTTTGCCACCATGCCCCTGATCACCATGGGATGCATCATGATGCGCAAATGCCACTTGAACACCTGCGCTGTGGGCATTGCGACGCAGGACCCGGTGTTGCGCGCGCGCTTCACAGGCCAGCCCGAGCATGTGGTCAACTTCTTCTTCTTTATCGCCGAGCAGATGCGGCAGCACATGGCCAAGCTTGGGTTCCGCACCGTGGACGAGATGGTGGGCCGCGTGGACAGGATCGACGCCGCCGTAGCCGACCTGCATTGGAAGGCCAAGGGCATCGATCTCTCTTCCATTCTCTACTCGCCAACGCTGCCTTCGCGCGTATCGCGCCGGCGGATGCAGGCCCAGGATCACGGTCTGATTCAAGCCCTGGATCACGCGCTCATCGCCAAGGCCGCGCCCGCGCTGGAATCGAAGACGCCGGTGACGGGAAGCTTCGCCATCCGCAATGTTCACCGCACGGTGGGGGCCATGCTGGGCGGAGAAATTGCCCGCCGCTACGGATCCGAGGGGTTACCGGACGGCACCATCCATTTCAAGTTCCGCGGCTCGGCAGGTCAGAGCTTCGGCGCATTCGTTCCGAACGGCGTGACGCTGGAACTCGAAGGCGATTCCAACGACTATCTGGGCAAGGGCCTCTCCGGCGGACGGATCATCGCCTATCCTCCGAAGACCTCCAGCTTCCTACCCGAGGAAAGCATTCTGGTGGGCAACGTCGTGCTTTACGGCGCAACCACCGGCGAAGCATTCCTGAACGGCATTGGCGGCGAGCGCTTTGCAGTCCGCAACTCCGGCGCCATCGCCGTGGTTGAAGGCGTCGGGGATCACGGCTGCGAATACATGACCAACGGCACCGTCCTTGTTCTCGGGGCCACCGGCCGCAACTTCGCCGCGGGCATGAGCGGCGGTTTCGCCTATGTCTACGACGACCAGGGAGACTTCTCCACGCGCCGTTGCAATACGGCCAGCGTCGATCTGGAACCGCTTGTTTCTGAAGCGGACGTGGCGACGGTCCGCGGCTTGCTGGAACGGCATCGCGACCTGACCGGAAGCCCGCGCGCAGCCTGGGTGCTGGAACATTGGGCCGATGCGCAGCCGAAATTCATCAAGGTATTCCCGCACGAGTACAAGCGCGTTCTTGGTGTCGCTCGCGTCGAATCGGTCTATGTTTCTCCTATAACTTCGTCGCCTCTGGTGACGGCCACGACAGAGGTGCAGCATGGGTAAGGTCACTGGGTTTCTTGAGCTTCAGCGCGAACAGCCCGTCCGTCGTAAGGTCGATGAGCGGGTCCATGACTGGTTTGAGATCTACGAACCGTTTCCTGAAGAGAAGCAGCGCGAGCAGGGCGCCCGCTGTATGGACTGCGGCGTGCCCTTCTGCCATACCGGCTGTCCGGTCAACAACCTCATCCCCGACTGGAATGACCTGGTTTACAACAACCGCTGGGAGGTAGCTGTGCGCCGCCTCCACTCGACCAATAACTTTCCCGAGTTCACCGGGCGCATCTGTCCCGCACCTTGCGAGGCCTCGTGCGTGCTTGGGATCAATCAACCTCCAGTCTCGATCAAGCTGATTGAACGCTCGATTGTCGAACGCGCCTGGGACGAGGGGTGGATTCACCCTGAGCCTCCTGAGCAAAGCACCGGCAAGCGGGTCGCCGTGGTCGGCAGTGGGCCGGCCGGCTTGGCCGCTGCGCAGCAACTTCGCCGCGCCGGACATTCCGTGGCTGTCTATGAGAAGAGCGACCGCATTGGCGGCCTTTTGCGGTACGGCATCCCGAACTTCAAGCTGGAAAAGCACGTAATCGACCGCCGCGTTGAACAGATGCGCGCCGAGGGCGTGACCTTTATTACCAACGCCCATGTGGGCGTGAACGTACCAGTTGAATCGCTCACCGGCCACTACGAAGCCATCCTGCTTTGTGGCGGCTCCGAGCAGCCCCGCGACCTCAAGATTCCAGGCCGCGAGCTAAAGGGCGTCCATTACGCCATGGAGTTCCTGCCGCAGCAGAATCACCGCTGCGAAGGCGACTTTGTCGATCCCTCCATCGCCATTCTTGCTGAAGGCAAGCGCGTGCTGATCATTGGCGGTGGCGACACCGGCGCGGACTGCCTGGGCACCAGTCTCCGCCAGAACGCCAAGATTGTCCACCAGTGGGAGATTATGCCCAAGCCGCCCGAGCAGCGCGCCGCCTCAACGCCCTGGCCGCTCTGGCCGCTGCAGTTGCGCACCGAAAGCTCTCATGAAGAGGGCGGCGTCCGCGACTGGGGCATCAACAGCATCAAGTTCACCGGCGACGAAAACGGCAATGTGAAGCAGGTTCACGCTGTTCGTGTAGGTGCGCCGCCGAAGTTTGAAGCCAATGCGGGAACTGAGTTCACACTTGACGTCGATCTGGTGCTGCTCGCCATGGGCTTCCTGGGGCCTGTCCGCAGTGGCATGATCGAGAAGTTGGGTCTGGCACTGGACAACCGCGGCAACGTGGCTACGACCGACTATATGTCCTCAGTCGACGGCATCTTCGCTGCCGGAGACATGCGCCGCGGGCAGTCGCTTGTGGTCTGGGCTATATCAGAAGGCCGCAAGGCCGCCGCTGCAGTGAGCAGTTACCTGGCCGCACAAAACGAGGCTGTACCACTGCTCCATCGCAAGCTTGCTTAAAATGACTCTGGACTAACTTGCTGTTTGAAGGGCGCGGCGCAAACCGCGCCCTTTTACTTTTCGAAGGTGGCTCAAAGAGATCTGTGTCTGGTTTGCCCGCCGACCATGAATTTATAGTGCCTGGAATTACACGATTGATTTCAAACAGTCACGTATGGCTCATCCCGACCGACAGAAAATAGACCCTCTTCACTCCCAAATCGCTTTGTGAATGAATTATCAAAACACGTTCATTTGCTTGTAACTTCCACACCCTATATTTCGTCCGGGTGCAGAATTCCCCAGAGCGAACTCCACAGGGAGCGAGCAGATTCTGTTTCCGCCAGCCAACTCACAAGGGGCCAACGAGCGCATGCCACAAACGCGTTCACTGCTTGCTTGCGGCCTCTTATCGACAAACCGGTTCTCGCCAACCAGGAGGTTGAAAACAACATGAATTTCAAGAAGATTGTAGTTGCTCTGTGTCTTACTGCATCCATCGCCTGCACAGCACAGGGCGGAAACCGCGACCGCAAAGTCCCTCATCTGGATCACGTCTTCGTGATCATGATGGAGAACCACTACTACGGACAGGTTCTCGGTAACGCCAGTGCGCCTTTCATCAACCGCTACGCCAAGACCGCCAACCTGGCCACGAATTACTTCGCGGTTGGACACCCCAGCCTGACCAACTACCTTGAAGTCATCGGCGGGTCGAATTTCGGTATCATCAACGACGATTCACCTGACTGGCACAACACATCCTGTGTATCGAACCTCGAACTTAGTCAACCGGCGCTGGAAACGGCGACAACCAATACTTGCCCCATTGCCGGAAGCGGTCTTGACGGCGCAACGCCTGAGGTGGACACCACCAACGAAGGCACAGCTTCTGAACCGGTCTACAACACGCCCTTCGCTCCCGCGCATACGATTGGCATGAGCATCGCGGACCAGCTGGTTGAAGCGCATATGAGCTGGAAGAGCTATCAGGAGAATCTACCTCCCTACGGCGCGGACAAGGTGAACAACAGCGACGGACTGCTTTCGAACCTCACCGAGGCCGCTCCGGGCGTGCCGAACCTCTACGCGGTGAAGCACAATCCGTTCGTCTACTTCGCCAGTGTCCAGTCCGGGAGCAACCCAGACAACAGCCTGAAGAATGTTGTGGGCCTGAACCAGTTGTATGTTGATCTGGCCAGCGGTCAAGTTCCGAACCTCGCCTTTATCGCGCCGAACCAATGCCATGATATGCATGGCCGCGGCACGGGCGAAGTGGGTCCTGGATGCTCGGTGGACGCGAACAACATTGTGCAGGGCGATGCGGCAGTGAAGGCGCTGGTGAGCGGAATCAAGTCCTCGAAGATGTGGAAAGAGGGCAACAACGCGATCGTTACGGTTTGGGACGAAAACGACTACAGCAGCCTGCCCAACCAGGTGGTCACGATTGTCGATACAAGCTACGCTCCAACCGGCGTCCCCAGCAAAGTGCTCTATAACCACTTCTCGCTGCTCAAGACGATCGAAGCCGGATTTGGCCTCCCTTTTCTCAACCACGCAGCAGACAAGAACGTGAAAGTAATGTCCGATCTGTTTGGCGGCAACGACTAGCCAATTAATGATCCGGCAAGAAAGCAAGGGCATCTTCTTCCCACCCATTCTCGCAAAATACGCGGGAATGGATGGGGCACCCGAACAGTATTCAGTTGCTGGATCCATAGTGATGAAGAAACGCCGGCCTCCAGTTGAGATATCCACTGGAGGCCGGCGTTTTTTTCTTGTTCCAATTGAGTTTTCTACAACCTGACGCGGAGACTCAGTTCCCTGACAGCGCCGTTATTCGTCTTGCGCGGATGCACCAATTGCAGGATCGGTCATGCTGTCCTTTCCGGTCTCGACGTGGCCCGCGAGATGCTGTTGGAAGCTCGAGTCGGAATCGACCGTAACCACAAGGTTGTACCAGCCGAAGGTCCGGTCCAGATTCCAACTCTCGCTAAAGCTTTGACCAGGCTTCAACTCCCTGGCGATGGAGTGTCCGGCATTGGCGTCGAGGATGCTGACTCTGCCGCTTGCGGAGCCGGCGTTCCTGATGTTCAATGCGATGCCGCTGCCGTCGGCATGGTATGTGCTTTCAATGTGCAGATTGGCGCTGCCCTGGCCGGAGACTCTGCCCTTGAATGCGCGCAGGAACCCATTCGGCCCAGAGGCGGAAAGGTCATACAAAGCCTGACCGCCTGCCGCGATGGCCCAGGTATCGGAGAGGCTTGTTTTCGCCGCTACGGTGTAAGTCCATGGGCCGTTCTGGTTGTTCCCGGACCGCACCTGAAATACTGCCGCCGCCCGGCCTGTGTTCGCGAAGTGAATCTTTACGGACCCCGTCGAGAAATCGGCCACTCCCTGCACATTCAATTCGTACGGAACAGGGCGGGCCGGGCGGATTCCCGGCTCTTGCACTGGAAGCGCCTGGTGGGTGGGTGGAACCGGCACGTAGCTGGGCTGCCTGTTGAAGTCCGTCGGAGCGTAAGCGGCGGTGTTCGGCAGCGTAACCACCTTTGCGTTAGGAGACCTGAAGTTGAAAGCTGAGGTAAGATCCCCAGCGATGGCGCGACGCCAGGCCGTGATGTTGGTCTCAGTCAATCCCGGATACTGCGGCCCAAAGCGCGCCTCGATAAACCGGATTAGCGAGGTGTGATCGAATACCTCTGAGCTCACCCAGCCGCCTTTGCTCCAGGGCGAGATGACCACCATCGGAACGCGCATGCCGAGCCCGTAGGGACCGCTCTCGTAGTTCGAATTTCCAGGAAATATCTCATTGGCGATATCCACATTGGAAAGGCCCTGGGCGCGCGTCTGCGGCGGCGTTGGCGGCACCACGTGATCGAAGAAGCCGTCGTTCTCGTCAAAGCAGAGGAAGAACGCCGTCTTGCTCCAGACCGCAGGATTTGCAGTCAAAGCATCCAGCATCTGCGAGACATACCAGGCGCCGTAGTTTGACGGCCAGTTTCCGTGTTCCGAATAGGCTTCGGGCGCGACGATCCAGGAGACCTGCGGCAGTTTGTTAGCCAGCACATCCGCCCGGAAAACGTCGAACAGCGTTCCGCCGGCCGATATGTCCGTTCCTGTCAGCGCGCCCTCGTACAGGGGGCTGCCGGGAAGCGAATTCTGATATTGGAAGAAGTACAGAAGCGAGTTATCGCCGTAGTTGCCGATGAAGGCGTTCGGACCCCATCCCCAATACTGGGCGGCGTTCAATCCCGCTCCTACGTCCTGATAGATCTTCCATGACACGCCGGCCTTTTGCAGAAGCTCAGGGTAGGTGGACCAGCCGTATCCTGCTTCGGAATTATCGATGACCGGGCCTCCGCCTGATCCATCGTTGCCAACCCACCCGGTCCACATGTGATAGCGGTTCGGGTCGGTGGGCCCGAGCAGAGAGCAGTGGTAAGCGTCGCAAACGGTGAAGGCATCAGCCAGCGCGTAGTGGAACGGTATGTCTTGCCGTTTCAGGTGCGCCATGGAGGTTGCGCCCTTGTTGGCCACCCATTGATCGAGCTTGCCCTGGTTCCAGCCGGCGTGCGTGCTCGACCAGTCATGGGGGGTGTCGTCGAGAAAGTCCAGCCCCAGATCGGGTTGGTCGGGATGGAAGGGCAGCAGATAACCGCTCCCGTTTGGCTGGTACCATACGGGATCGCCCGAGGGGAGCTTCGCCACTCGCGGATCACCGAAGCCGCGCACACCGCGGAGCGAACCGAAGTAGTGGTCGAAGGAGCGGTTCTCCTGCATAAGGATCACAATATGTTCGACATCGGCGATGGTGCCGGTGCGGTTGTTCGCGGGAATCTCAAGAGCACGGCTGATGCTTGCTGGAACGGCGGCTGCGAATGCGCCGGAGCTGAGGAGTTGAAGGAACTTGCGGCGGTTTACTGCCATTGGGATGGAAACCTCCAGGGGAAGATTTCGTGCGCGAGTGATCGCGTTACGAACCTAACCCCCGGTTGTTTCCGCTACGTCACGGGCAGGTTACAGTTCTGCAACTAGCAATTCCGTAACGGGATTTATGGAGCGCACGACGAAAACGCCCAGGCAGGCGAACACAAAAGCTGCACAATCTTCAGTTTCTCAAGGGGATGTTTTCTTTTTGCTTGTAAGTCATTCTTTAAATTGGCTGCCCACCAGGGATTCGAACCCCAATATGCTGCTCCAGAGGCAGCTGTCCTACCATTGAACGAGTGGGCATCAAACACACATTGGCCACTTCTCAGCCATGCTGGCCGAGGCTTCGGCAGGGCGCCGGATTGCTCCAACCAACTTTTTCATCATAATGGCATTCCCTGACGTGGTCAAACTGACGGGACTCTGTTCCGCTTCCCTATTCACCGCTTTTCTTACTCCTCGCGGAGCACTTCGAGGGGCCTCAAGCCGAGAATTCTGTAGCTGGCGATCCATCCGGTTGCAGTAGCCAGGACCGCCGTTCCCAGCAGAGCGATTATCGTGGCTCCCCACTCGATATGGAACGGCACTTCGAGCCTAAGCAGCAGAACGCGCGTGAGCAGATTGGCAAACGCCACTCCCACCATCCCGGCCAACAGTCCAAGTACGCTGAACTCGACGCTGAAGGTGCGCACAATCCGCATCCGCGTCGCACCCAGGGTCTTGAGAACTACCGCCTCGCGCATCCGCCGGAAACGCGTGCTGGCAATGCTGGAAGCTAGAATCGTCAGCCCCGCCAGGATGGAGAATCCGGCAAGCAGGCGCACCACAAACGTGATCTGATCCACGACGCTTTCAATCCGCTGAAGCACGTCGGCAAGGTTAATCACCGTAACTGTGGGATAGGCCGCAAACAGCGCACGCTCCATTGTGGCTACCTGCTTTGGATCGATATGCACGCCGCCGTACCAGGTCGCCGGCTGGTCCTTGAGCTGCCCCGATGGGAGCACGAAATCCACGCGCGCGCCCATGTGCTGCCCGTCGGCCCGGTAGATGGCGCTCACCTTCAAATGCCGGGATACCCCGCCTGTTTCCAACTCCACCGCCGAGCCCACGCCCAGATGAAGACGGCGAGCCACGCCCTCATTGACGGCCAGTTCCGCAACGTTACCGTCGGCTTGGGTGGTCCACCAGGTGCCCTGAATGACCTTGTCGCCCTCGGGAGCCGTGTCGGCCCAGGTCAGTTCCGCATGCTCCAGCATCCGCCGCGGATAATGCTGCCCTTGCAGTTGCTCGACAGGCTGACCGTTGATAGAGACAAACCGGCCGGCCACGACCGGCATCAGATCCAGCGCCTGGTTGACTCCCGCCTGGCGGGCAAAGAATGCCTTCACCCCGGCGACCTCGTCGGTTGTCACATCGACAAGAAAGATATTCGGAAGTTTCGGCGAGGCTGTCTCCCGAATCTCCCGCAGCAGTTGCGCTTGCATCAGGTAGACCGACAGGATAAGCATGACGCCTGTACCCAGAGCCGCCAGCACCGCCGCCGACTGGTTCCCAGGCCGGTAAAGGTTGGCCAGCCCGTGCCGCAAAAACGATGGCAAATGCAGTCGAACCCGGTTCAGGAAGAACCGCACCGCCCAAAGCGCAACCGCTGCCAGCGCCAACAGAACCGCCAGCGCAATGGTAAACAGGATCGCGAACCATGTGCCGACTTTGGCCGAGTCAGAAAGCGCCCACGCAATGCCGCCGAGGATGGCCACCACCACCATCGCAAGCCCCAGTTGCAGCCTTCGCGCCCACCAGCTGGCCAGCCAGCCTTTAAAGCCCTCCGGACCCGGCTCGACCAGCCTGCGCAGGACCAGCACCGGCCTCACTCCACGGACATCCAGGAGGGGCGGCAGGCAGAACAGCAGCGTTGTCAGCAGCCCCGTGCCCAACCCAGCCAGCGCCGACTGCCACGGAAAACTGAGGACCGCATGAACCGGAAGCAGGTTTCCGAATGCAGAGGGAAGCGCCACCATGACGCCAATGCCGGCAGCGACGCCGAGCACACCTCCGGCCAGCCCCAGCCCGAGCGTCTGCAGAAGAAATATGCGCAATAGGTCCGCTGATCCGGCGCCAAGAGCCTTGAGAATCGCCAGCATGTCCATGCGCTGCTCGATGTGGGCGTGCATGGCCATGGCCACGCCGATGGCTCCCAGCACCATCGCCACCAGGCAAATCAGGCTCAGAATCGCAGTGGCATTGTCCAGCCCGCGGCTCAGCGCCGGATTCCCTTCCCGGAAATCCATCACCTGCGCGTCGGGCAGCGCCGCCTCAACCTGCTTGTGCACCACCGCGGCATCGGCCTTCGCTGGCAGCTTGAACAGCAGCCGCTGGCTGGCCCGGCTGCCCGCAGCCATCAGTCCGGTTCTATCCAGCGCCGCGCGCGAGATCATTACTCGCGGCCCCATGCCCGCACCCGCGCTCAGACGGTCCGGCTCCTGCGTCAGCACCGCAGCAATCCTGAAGTCTCTGCCCCCCAGCCGCAATGTTTGTCCCACTCGCACATTCAGCCGTATCAGAAACTCCTCGGCGACCACCGCCGAATCCCCTTGCAGAGCCTGCTCCAAACCGATGGCCGGCTCCAGTTCGGCCTTGCCATAGTAGGGATACTCGGCGGGGTCAACGGCCTTGAGCGTAACCAGCAGTGGCACGGGGTCTGGCGGCGCAGAGGCCATCGAGAGCATCTCCACTGCCCAGGTTGAACGAAACCCGGCAGTTCCCTGCTGCCCGATGGCCGCGATCTTCGCGGTTTCCTCGGCGGTCGGCTGGCGGAAGATGCGCGCGCTCAGGTCGGCGGCCATCAGCGACCGCGCTTCTCCTGAGAGCGTATGCCGGAAGCTGTCGCTCAACCCGCGCACGCCCACCAGCGCCGCCACGCCGACGGCAACCGACAGCACCACGAATCCGAACTTGCCGGGAGCGGACTTCAAATCCCGCCAGGCGATGGCCCCGGCACGCTTCCAGCTCAACGCCCGCTTAGCCATTTTGTTCCGTCCCCGCAACCACTTGCGCCACCGGCTCCACAGCCAACTCGCTCGACGGCAAAGTGTCTTCCACGATCAGCCCGTCCTTCAGGACGATCTTTCTATCAGCCCGGCTGGCTACCTCGGGATCGTGCGTCACCAGCACCAGCGTCGTCCCCGCCCGCTTGTTGCGGTCCAGCAGCAGGTCCAGCACCAGCAGTCCGTTAGCGGAGTCCAGGTTGCCGGTCGGCTCGTCCGCCATGACAATCGGCGGCTCCACGACGAAGGCGCGGGCCAGCGCCACGCGTTGCTGTTCGCCGCCTGAAAGCTGCACGGGATAGTGATCCATGCGCTCCCCCAGACCCACTTCTTCCAGTAGTTTGCGCGCCTGCGCGAGGCCGCTGCCCTCCATATTCAACTCATACGGAAGCAGCACGTTTTCAAGGGCTGTGAGCGTCTGGATCAGTTGGTAGGACTGGAAGACGAACCCGATCTTGCGCCCGCGCACCGCGGACAGCTCAGCCTCTGCCAGGTTGTGAATCGGCGCGCCGTCCAGCCAGATCTCCCCGGAACTAGGCGTATCGAGCCCGGCAAGCAGGCCCAGGAGCGTACTCTTGCCGCTACCGCTCGCGCCCACAATGGCCACAAACTGCCCCGCCGGAATTGTAAGCGTGATCCCCTTGAGAATCTCTACGCGCCGCGTGCCATTCTGAATCCACTTCCTCGCGTCCCGAACTTCAATCACTCTGCCACTCTCCTGAGAGTCTTTTGCCCGCACACTTGATCCAGCTTGATCCGGCTACACTATTCATGTGGACGTTCGCCGCACGTTTCTCGTTTCAATCTGCCTGCTGATCCTGGCCAGCCGAGTGGTCGCTGCTCCTCCGCGCGTTCTTGTCTGCTTCGGCGACAGCATCACCGCCGGATACGGCCTTACGGACGGCCTGTCATTCCCTGACGCTCTTCAGCGGCAACTCGACGCCCAGGGATACCACTATAAGGTTGTGAATCAGGGCACCAGCGGAGCCACCACCAAAGACGCCGTCGCCAGTTTGCCCTCCATCCTGCGCCTTCATCCTCAAGCCGTTATCGTCGAGTTCGGGGGCAACGATGGCCTGCGCGGCCTGCCTCTGGCTCAAACCCGCCAAAATCTGGATCAGGTTCTCACTGCGCTTGTAGGCGCCCATATCCAGGTTCTGCTCGCCGGCATCACACTGCCACCCAACTACGGTCCCGACTACATCCAGTCCTTCAATCAACTCTTCAGTTCGCTGGCCACAAAGCACCACGCAGCCTTCGTGCCGATGATCTACAAAGACCTGGTCCACGTCCCGGGCACCATTCAGCAGGACGGCATCCATCCCACCGCCAAGGGCTCTGAGATCATTGCTCATACGCTTCTGCCGGCGTTAAGGCCTTTGCTGCGCAAAGGCCAGTAGTCAGTCGTCAGCGGTCTGTTCTCAGTTGAGACATCCCTTATTCAGCATTCAAAAGACGGCCATCGCAGCATCAACTGACAACTATCCACTGAGAACTGACCGCTGCTCTTCTTACCCCATCACCACAACCGGCTGAAAGAGCGTGCCTGCGACCCTCTTGGCAATTCCCACCAACTCCCGCTGCCCGATGAACACCTTTACCATCGACGCCTGCGAGAACTCCGGCAGATTGGCCTGTGCCCCATTGCGCAACCGCCCCAGCGCCTGCGCATCGCCTGAAACCGACGGCATCTCCGGCAACAAGCCGCGCGGATGCAAGCACAACTGCTCCAGTGCCTCCAGGTTGCCAGCTACGGCTTGCAACTCTTCCAGCGTGCGCGCCTCGTCAATCGTGAACACTCCTGCCTGCGTCCGCCTCAACCGGCTCAGATGCGCGCCGCAGCCCAGGGCCTGCCCAAGCTCGTGCGCGACGGAACGCACGTATCCGCCGGCGCTGATGCTCATCGAGAACGAGGCTTCTGCCCCCTCAAGCGCGGTAATCTCAAAGGAAACAATACGGACTTTGGCGGTCTTCAGTTCCACCGGCTTGCCCTCGCGAGCGAGTTTGTACGCGGGCTTGCCGCCGATCTTCTTTGCTGAAAATGCTGGCGGCATCTGCTCCATCTCGCCATGGAAGTGCTCTGCCGCCTTACGCACCTGTTCAAGTGTCAGCGCAGGCCCCTTCTCCGCCCATAGATCCGGCCCGGCGGCTTCGCCCTCGGCATCGTACGTGTCCGTTGAAAATCCGAAGCGGATCGCCCCGGCATAGCTCTTTTCCGCGGAGGAAAAATACTGCGCCAGCCTTGTGTATTTGCCCAGCAGCAGCGGCAATACTCCGGTCGCCATCGGGTCCAGCGTGCCCAGGTGCCCGATGGATTTTTCTCCCGTAATTCTGCGCAGGCGGTTCACCACGTCGTGGCTTGTCATCCCGCCCGGCTTGTCCACTACCAGCAGTCCATTCACTCAACTACTTTAGACGACCGGCCTCCATCAAAGCCCGCCGTTTGCCGGCTGCCGTACCAAAGAGAGGAACTCCGCGCGCGTCTCCTTCTGCCGGAAACAGCCAACCATTGCGCTGGTAACGGTGGATGAGTGCTGCTTCTCAATCCCCCGCATCATCATGCATAGATGGCGCGCCTCAATCACCACGCCCACGCCCTGCGGCGCAATCGCAGATTGAATAGCGTCCGCGATCTGCCTAGTCAGGCGCTCTTGCACCTGCAGACGCCGCGCAAATACCTCAACCAAACGTGGGATCTTGCTCAACCCTATGACCTTGCCCTTGGGAATGTAGGCCACGTGCACCTTGCCGAAAAAGGGCAGCATGTGATGTTCGCACAAGCTGAACATCTCGATGTCCTTCACGATCACCATCTCGTCGTAGTCCACATCGAACAGGGCTCCGCGCATGATCTTGGTGGGGTCTTCGTCGTAGCCCTTGGTAAGAAAAGCCATCGACTTCTCGACCCGTGAAGGTGTAGCTGTAAGGCCGTCGCGATTTGGGTCCTCGCCAAGCCGGCTCAGAATCTCGCGATAGATCTCCTGTGTACTGAACGCACTCAGCCCGTCTTCCACTTCAACTGCCCTGCGAATTGGCTTGCTCACTGCAATCGGCTGCGCCATTGTCCTCATCCTCCCGCCCCTGGGGAACAGGGCGTGGTTGATTTTTCAACTTCAATCGACGGTTCCATCACTGTCGGGAACACTCAAAGAAATTGTTCTCTGTCTCTTCGACGCGAACCATGTCCAATTCGCCAGCCGGCATCGCATCTTTCAACAACTCAAAAACAGCCCTGCATAGATTCTCCGTCGTCGGAACGCAATCTTGAAAGAACGGGTCCAGATTCAGGTTGGTGTGATCAAACCGGTCGATCACTCTGGCGCGCACCGTCTCGTCGAGCGCCACCATGTCCACCACCATGCCCGTCTCCGCATCCACCTCGCCGCCTACCAGCACTTCAACGAAATAGTTGTGCCCATGGCCTTGCGGATTGTTGCACTTTCCGTAGGTCGCGCGGTTCTGCTCTGCCGACAAGGCCTCTGCATGCAGCCGGTGACTGGCGCTCAGCATGTAGCGACGACCGAAACCGGCTCTCACGCTTCGCCCCTGTATTCGGCAAAGATCTCTGGCGTCTCATACACGCGAACCCGGCTCAAGCGCGCTCCGCCTGCTGCATCGATCGCAGGCTCAAGGCGCTTCCACGCGGCGATCGCGATATTCTCGGTAGTCGGAATGGTGCTGGCAAACTCCGCGACCTCCAGGTTCAGATGGCGATGATCGTAGGCCGATAGGACTCTCGCCTCGATCGCGTCCCTCAGCCACTTCAGATCGACCACGAAGCCGGTCACCGGGTCAGGTTCGCCGGCTACCGTCACTTCCAGCGTGTAGTTGTGACCATGTCCATTGCGGTTGGCGCAGCGCCCAAAAACCTGGGCATTCTTCTCCGCCGTCCACGCCTGGTTCCAGTAGTAGTGCGATGCGGAAAAAGTCGCCCGCCGCGTTAAATGAATCATTCCAACCCCACATTCAGAAAGATGCAGCAACCCCGGTATTCGTTTCATTCAATCGAGAGAGTTTTACGTACCATCAACAAATGCACCCGCTAATTGATAGCCCGATCAACTTTTCAGCGTGCTCATGGCTTATAGCTCCGCCCCTTCCAGCTCACCTGCTTCAGAATCCGATGCTGAAACCAGCTGCGGTAAAGCAGCACCACAAACAGAGGTAGTCCGAGCGGAGATGCGGCGCAATCCACAAACGGAAAATTTGACTTGGCCACCCGCGCATAGAACCGAAACAGAGTTCGCACCCACAACAGCGCCAGAATCCAACCCGCGCCCAGCCACTGAACCGAATGCTGCGCAAATTTGGCGTTCCACAGTTCAATGGCCAGAAAAGGCAAGCCAAAGAAGAGGAAAATATCCAGGGCCCGCCACGCCGCCAGCGCCAGGGTGTTGTCGAACAGCAGGGCCAGGTTCTTGGTCCAACCCTCCATCATCGCCGCCGTTGTCCGGTACATGCGGGTCGCCACCGCATCGTCGGCGTAGCGAAAGCGCAAACCTACCTTACGCCGCTTGGCCAGGTAGGCCAGTTCCACGTCTTCAAGCACTTTGTCTGCCACGCTGGCGTGCCCGCCCAGCTTGCGGTATGCCTCCCGCTCGACCAGCAGAAACTGACCGTTGGCGGCGGCAATCCGAGCATTCGGGTCAGAGACCTTGGCCGGCGGATAAGCCAGCGACAGTTCGCAGAAGACCAGCGGCATCAGCGACCGCTGCGCCAGGCCACTGACAATCTGGCGTGGAGAATAGCTCAGCATCCCCGCCTTGTGCCGCTCCGCCTCGTGCATGGCCCGGCGCAGGTCTCCCGGCTCGTGGAGCGTGTCTGCGTCGGTAAACAGCAGCCAGCGCCCTCGCGCCAGTTTTGCGGCGGTCCAGATGGCATTTGCCTTCCCTGTCCAACCGGGCTCCAGCTTGCCCGCCTCCATCACCGTCACACCCGCAAAACCGCGCGCGATCTCTGCTGTCCGGTCGGTCGAGTGATCGTCCACGACAATCAGTTCCCAATCCTTGCCGAGTTCAAAAATCTCCTCGGACTGGCTTACCAGTGATTGCAGCAAGGCACCCAGGCAATCCTCCTCGTCGCGCGCCGGGACGATGACCGTCAGTTCAATCAACTCCTCCGGCTCCGGCTGCGCAAAGACCGTTCCGGCAATGGTCTTTCCAGCCCATGCACGCCAATCCGGCGGCGCGGCTTGCTCGCCCAGATCGTCGGATAATCCCAGCACAGGCTTCCAACCGCCGCCTGCCGCCGTACCGCTGGATTCAGGTCCGTCCTTCTTCATTGCACCTCACCCTTTCGTTTCTGCCCGTTCGCTCCGTATTATAAGTATGTGCGGCTCCCTCGTTTTCTTCCCTCGATCGTTCTTCTACCGCTGGCCCTTGTTTCCGCCTGCAACCGCGGCGCCCATCCCGCGCAAACCGGCAAGCCGGCCCCCGATTTCACCGTGTCCGACGGAGCCTCAACGGTCCATCTGGCCAGCTACCGCGGACGGGTTGTGCTGCTCAACTTCTGGGCCACCTGGTGCGAACCGTGCGTCGTTGAGTTGCCGTCGCTGCTCGAACTCCATCACGATCAGCCCGGCCTCGCCATTCTTGCCGTCAGTATCGACGAAGACCCCTACGCTTACACCAGCTTCATCGCCCGGCGTCACGTCGATCTGATTACAGTACGCGACCCGGCAGAGTCCGCCGCCAAGCTGTTCCACACCGATATGTGGCCTGAAACCTACGTGATCGACCGCAAGGGCATCGTCCGCCGCAAATTCATCGGTGCGCAGGACTGGTCGAGTCCGGAAATTCGCGAATTCCTTAAAAACCTTTAGGCCGTAATCCCCGGTTCCAGCGCCCCGCGCCTTGCTATCATTCTTCTATGACCACGGTGGACATTCTCTATCGCTATGCAACGCCGCCCAGTGAGTCCGTGACCCTGGCACTAGCGGGTGTTCGCGACGTGTACGGCATCCGCGCGCTCCGCTTTGACTCCGCAGTCCGTACTCTCCGCGTTGAGTTCGACGCCACGCGCCTGAACGCGGCAACGGTCACCAAACTCATACGCATGACCGGCCTCGATGTCGCGGAGGAACTCTCCCTGATCCCGCGGCAGCCTGAACCTGTTGCGGCTCCCGCTGCCTGACCCGCAGCATTGCGCCACTGCGGAATCCCTGATAATCTGTCAATGGTTCCGTATGGGATCAACCGTGTGCGCCCGTAGCTCAGCTGGATAGAGTATTTGGCTACGAACCAAAGGGTCGGGAGTTCGAATCTCTCCGGGCGCACCATCATTCAGCCGACATCCCCGATACAGCAGATTTTTGACCTTCAGGTTCCGTTTTTTGCAGGATGCCGTTTTTTGTGCGCCCGTAGCTCAGCTGGATAGAGCGTCTGGCTTCGAACCAGTAGGTCGGGAGTTCGAATCTCTCCGGGCGCACCAGATAAGTCACATATAGTCAAATAGATCCACGTAAGATTTAGCCAAGACAAGCCAATCAACTCATTCATGTCAGTGATATGTTCAGGATTTTTTAGCGGGTGGCCAGGTCGAAATCCCGTTCGAAAGTTGGCGCTGGGGTGAGGCCTGGCTTGTTCCGGTCTGCCCGGCACCCCTTATACCAGTTTGTGTGAGAGAAACTGCAATGAAAAGAGCCAGGCAGGCCACAAAACAAAGGTTCCGGTGCACTTCCTCCGCAGCCATGGCTGCAGAGGAAGTGCGAGCGCCGTCCCGCTCAATTCATTTGCTGCTTACGCGCAGGAGCAGCACTCCGTGCGGCGGCACAGTTGCCTTGTAAATGCCTCCGCTGAAATGCACGTCATTATGCGTCCACAGGTCTCGCGCCGTCCTCGCTTCCCCGTTGAGTTGCAGATCGCGCGCGGTTACCGTGGCGGGCGCCGCAGCCGGACCGAGATTTACCACGCCCACCACCACACTTCCATCGGCCAACGGCTTCACCCATGTTTCAAGATTGCCGTTCCGAATTGGCGAAGCTTGCTTGCCCAGTGGGTCCTGATCAATGGCGATCACTTCCCTGTTCATGAGGATCGATTTGGTCGCCGCCGACATGGTGCGCAGGTCGTTGCCGGCCAGCAGGGGCGCGGCCACAAGTGCCCAGAGGCTCATGTGCGTGCGGTACTCGTCGTCGGTCATGTGCCCGTTGCCAATCTCGAGCATGTCCGGATCGTTCCAGTGGCCCGGTCCCGCATAGGCTGCTGTGGGCACTTGCTTCTCGACATTTTCAATCATGCTCGACCACTCGTCACGGATATCAGTGGTGGTGCGCCAGAGATTGGCGCTTACTTCCGGCCCCCACTTCGCCGCCTCTACCATACCGATGCTCAGGCTGTACACAATTGGCCTGCCAGTTGCCTGGAGCGCATCGCCCATCTTCTGATAGACCGGCTGCAGTGCGTCGTTCTTGTAGATGTTCCCTGCACTGCACCAGTCGTACTTCAGATAGTCGATGCCCCACTCGGCAAAGGTCTGCGCGTCCTGAGCTTCGTAGCCGTAGCTGGCAGGGTAGCCGCCGCAGGTCCTCGGGCCTGGCGAGGAGTAGATGCCCAGTTTCAATCCCTTTGAGTGAACGTAGGCGGCAAGGGCCTTCATGTCAGGGAACTTATGATTGGGCTGAAGATTTCCCTTGGCATCGCGTACGCCTTCCCAGGTGTCGTCGATATTCACATAGATATAGCCCGCGTCGCGCATGCCGCTCGACACCATTGCGTCGGCCATGGTGCGGACCGTGGCATCGTCCACCTTGCTCTGAAACAGATTCCAACTGTTCCAGCCCATCGGTGGAGTCTTGGCCAGCCCATTGTAGGGAACCTTGTGCAAGGTTGGCGGGTCAAGATAGTGAAACTTCGGAAGTTCATCATCTGGCGTCGCGGGTTTGGCCACAAACGCGCTGCCCCACTGCGTCCCGCGCAGTTCTCCATTCGCAGCGTCGCCAACTACAAAAGGGGTCTTCGATTCCCACCCGAAGATCTCAAAGTGGTTACTGCCGATGGTACCCTTCACGTCCACGGAGTAGCCGAGCCCGATGATTCTGCCCTTTAGCTCATTGCCCGTCTGGGTAACTTCGAGAATCCATCTTTGCAGCTCGCCATTATCCAGTTTTGTGTTATCTACCGCTGCCCAGCGTCCCGTCAGGTTCTGACCGCAGGTTGGAATAGATGTCATAAGTCCGAAAAGCAACAAACCAACAACACTCATCTTGGCGCGCACAATCTCTCCTCTTTCTTTGAATAGGGAATTATCCCGCTCAAAGACTTACTCGAATCTTGGACTGCTTATCCTAACGCTAGTGATCTTACAACGAGTGCTTACGTTTCGCTCGCAACACGGATTATCGAGTGAACGTGCAGGTCGCGTAATTCGCCGCTCCATTCGCCTCCCGTCAACCCGGTCGAATGGTATTCTCCTGAAAGCTCGGTTCCCTCAGGTTCCAGGACCACTTTGGACGGCGCCTTCGACAGCCGTATGCGCAGCTGGATTGCCCCGGTCCGGGGGACGAAGCCCGAATGGCGGAATTCGCCCGTTACCGGGGCGCCCTCGGTGTTGATGATATGAATCAGCGTATGTCCGTCCTTCTTCCTGAGTACGACTTCCAACGCCTGGCTCTCGCTGGTCAGGCGCACCATCGGCGAATGCAATGGCTCCAACAAACTGCGCACCAGCGAGCGGAGAATGGGCGTCGTGTCGTTTCCGTACGTTGATAGGATTGGTCCGGGGCACACGATTGCAGTGCCTTTCCCGTGGGTTACGCGGACGGCAAGCGGCAGGGCGTCCTTTCGCGTGTCAGGCGTGCGATAGGCGTAGGCGACGATCTGCCGCTCAGTGGCTTCAATCCCAACCCAGTTACCCGAGACCTGCGCAAAGCCGCTCTCGCCGGCCACAAAGTAGGTGTGATCCTCGGCTGCACTGGTGAGCCGCAGATCGAGGGCTCTCGAAAAGATGCGGGCATTCTCCGCCCCGCATAGCAGCAGATTTCCTCCACCGGTTACATACCTCGTCAGGGTTTCAGCTGCCTCGTCTCCGATATCCTGCCAATCCGGAACGACGATCAGCGGATAATGCGCCGCGCATTCCGCAGCCTGCCAGTCGGGAATGAGGTCGACCGAGTAGCCGCATGCAAGGAGCAGATCAACTGCCCCGACTGCTGGCGCCTCGGCCTTGCCCCAGCCTCCAAAGATGCGCCCAGCGGTACGGTAAAGGGTTCGGCCGGAGTACAACACACCGGCTTCTGGAATGCTTTCAGAGCGGTGGGACCATCTCTGACGCTTGCGACAGAAGCCTGCAACCTCAGTGGCCGTCTTCACCACTCGATCGTCGATCCAGCCGGCCCGCGTGGGAACGTAGTAGATCTGGTACGCGCCGCCCTGGGCCAGCACGACCGAGGCTTCCTGCTCAAGCTCGACGGCAGGCTTGGCGGATTGCGATGCAAACTGCTCGCCCTTCTCAAAGCCCCAGGACATCAGGTCCCAGGGTTTGCCACCGCGGGATAAATAGCGGGCCTGGATGCGGGCCTGCCGCAACGCTGCCGTATCGGCAATGTCGCCGGAGAGGTAGTCGAGCGGCACCGTGGGCCGCTCCGGCACAAAGGTCGAGTACATCCAGTTGCTGGTGATCTGGTATCCAGGTTTCGCACGATGCAGAGCATCGACATACCGGGCCACATACTGGCGGAACTGTTCTCGCTGCAAGTCTAAGAATTCGTTCCAGCCTTTGTCGTCCGGATTCTTCGGAAGCTGGGCGATGCCGGTCCTTTCTTCAAACTTCTTTCGTGCGGCTTCGCAATAGTCAGGTTTGACCGCCCAGCAGTCGCCATCAACCCACGAGCCATCCAGATCGTAGTTGAGCGCGGCTTCAGTCAACTCCTCAATCATCAACTGCTGTTCATAGGGGCCAAAGAGGCTGGTCTCCTGCAGATCGCGCTTGCCATCCGGACCGATGCGCGCCCAATCAGTGTGTTTGGTAACGGCAAGCCCATCGAGCACCCCGGAAAAGTGGTTGTAGAGAGCCACACCGTGCGCAGCCGTTACGCGGCGCCAGACAGCCAGCGAATCCTGGACGATGCCTGGGGCGGACATTCCGGTCTTCGAAGGAAAGCCGAGATAGCCGGGGTGCCCCTTCGAGTCGTACTGAATGAAATCAGGGCGGCAGCTTTCAAGCAGATGGCTGACCATGGCCTCGGTCAGGTCCCGGCCAAGCGCGGTATCTGAAGTGTTGGGGTGAAGATCAAAATGAAGGCCGAAAAAACAGTCCTTGCGCGAAAGAGGGGCGGGTGTGCCGGCAGCGGAGCGAGAAAGTAAAAGGGCGGAAGTTCCCAGAAGAAAATCCCTGCGGGTGAGCTTCATCGTTACACCTCTGAACCAAGGTTCGGTCTTGTCTCTGCACTGAAGTGCCTGATTAACATCTAAAGAGGTTCAATGAGATCAGGGCCGATCAATCTGGCCTGCAACCCGACCGCCCAAACGTCAGTCAAAGCAATTTCCATTTAGATCACCTCGTGCTGCCGTCATGGCGCGCTTTGGCGAGAGGACACAGCCTTTCTACCCTGTCGCGCCCGCCTGCAGGTGAGCGCGCTTTTTTGAATACGACCATGCGCGCAGATCCTGCCCGCACTTCAATCCCCCCTGCAATTCAAAAGATAATTCTGGCCCAAAGCCCTGCCCATCTCCGCGGAGTCTTCGCTCAGAATCTTCACGTTCGCATCGGACTTCGCGGGATTGGTTACCGGGAGCACGAGATGGGCCGGCCTTCTCGCGATACGTATTGAGAGAGGCTGTGCGCGATTTCGGTAGTCAGATCCAGTTAAAGAACGCTTCCGGGGGCTCGGAAAAGCTTCAACAGAGACGACCCCGAGTGGGAGCAGATTCCTGGCACGGCACACTTGTTCTGAGCGCTGGCAAACACCGTGCCAAGCGTGCGCATACCAAGCCGGCCATATTTGGATTGGGGCGGAAAGCGGTAATCGTAAGAGACCACCCAAGTTACCCATAGCGCACCTGCATCGATAGCCGAGTCGAGCCATCGCCATTCGCCCGTGGTTTCGAACCGAACTATGCTCTGACTGGCGTTGAATCAACGGAAATCAATGAATCCCGCCATTAACCATTGTTGTATGGGCAGCGATGAAGACAATCATTGATGACCGGAAATCGTGAATGCTAATAGTCAAGCACAACTCCGGTGTGCATCGTGAAGGTCGGCACCGCCACTTGTACCATGCCGCTTTGATAGGTAAACGCAATCGTTTCGCCGTCGGGAATACTCCGGACCTTGGCGACACGTTCTGGAACCCGTACTTCCAGCTTCACGGAAGAAATGCTCGGAAAATCCTCAATCACTTTGCAATCTCCACGCTGCAACGCCGGGCTGTAGAGAAGATGCGCCACATAGCGGTTATTCCGGTTCTGGCGCAGTAGGCTTACACGCCCGCTGCTTGGCAGTCCAGTTACCTTGAGTACCGGGTCAGCGCCTAGCAGGTCGAGCGCGTTCTTGAAAAGTTCACGGTGAAGCCGAACGCCGTTGGCGTAATAAAGACGGTCCAGAGGATGCGCGAAAAAGAGGACGTTCCCATTCCGCACCACAGCAGGAAACGTGGAGTCTTCCAGACGGTAGGGCGTATTCGCATGTCCGTTATAGTGCCCATAGGTGCGGCTGAAGTAGGGCTCGCGGATCATGGCGAGCGGCTGACCCGTCGTCAGCTTCGTGCGCAGTCCTGGGGAATAATTTAAAAACGGTGAGGAGACGATGTTTGCGCTGAGGCCTGTCTGTACTACCGTGTAGTCACAGTCATATTCGGGAGCGCCGAAATAGTCGGCGCCCAGATCGAGTTGAAATCGAGTCTTCTGTTGGTCAAATGCACCCGCTTCAAGGACCAGCAGTTTGCCGCCGCGCTTCACCCATGCGGAGATCAATGCCGCCTGCGCGCTGGAAAGACAAGGCTGACTCGGAATGATGACCGTGGTCAGCTGATCAAGATTTTTCTCGCTTGCCGGCACGAAGTCATAGTGCATCTCAAGGAGCATGTTGACCGTGCCGCGGTCCGCTTCGTCACCCAAGGTCAACCACACTCCCAACTTCGAATAAGGAATCCCGCCGGGACCGTAATCCTCGATCTTTTCAACATAGGCGTAGGCTTCGCCGATGTTGTGGTAGGTTGACATATCCATCTGGCCGGACGGATGCAACTGGTCGCCAAAGTTGCACGCGGCGCCATTTGCGATCATTGCAGCCGCCTCGTATTTAATGGCGTCCGCGGACTTGAAGCCGCCGAATTCACCCCAGGATTTGTGAAACTTGCCGCTCATCGCCACAACGCGCGAGCCTTCACCGAGATGATATTTCGCCTCGATGGGCAATTTGTCATAGCCGCCCCAGGTGGTCGGCAAATCTTCCAATTCTTGCTGAGTGTTCAAGTCGAAAAGACGTTTTTTGAAGAGGAAGGTATCGCCTGGGTGGGTCGCGGAGTTGAAGTAAACTGTGGCATTCGGATGGAAGCGGGCGACCAATTCACGCATTTGACGCATATGTTCTTTAATAGATGAAACGTAGCTTCTGGTGACGGCGTCCTTGTCTTCCAGATCAACGTTCTCCTGCTTCATGCGCGCCACACAGAAGTGGCAGTGGCAATCGTGGTCATGATAGATGTCGAACCAGAACCCATCCACGGGATACTTCTGGCAGATCTCCTCGACCTGCCGCATGATATATGCATGGTAACTTCCACTGGCGGCGGCACAAAGGTACTTCCAGGCCGTGTGGGGCTTAACCTCACTGGGTTTCGCGTTCAGATTCAGACCTCCACTTGCGACAATTGCCCCGTCCTTGTCGCGCACACACCATTCTGGATGAGTTTCTGCTTCGTGGGCCGACCAGCCAACCGTGTAGTAGATAGGACAGAAAACATCAATCTCGTGGCAGGCAGCGATTTGAGCTCCGAGTAAATCGAACTTCAGATTGGGGTGCACGTTTCCAATCGAGGTTGGATAGTAGCTCCAACTATGGTGGCACTTGGCGAAAATGTTGATATGGTTCACATGTCCAGCGCGAAGCGCGTTCTGCCATTGCTGTTTGTTAAACTCTTCGCCGATGCCAGGGACGAATTCCGATGTATGAAAGTCCAGATGCACCTGACGCATTCGCAGGGCTGGACGACCGGCCTGCCGGCCGTTTACGGAATCAGGCTGCCCCTCGGCGATGCCAATCACCGGCAAGGTTGCGGCTAGAATTCCTGCCTTGATGAAATCTCGACGGTGTATATTTGCGTTCATTATTTGATCCTCTTTCCTGCAAGAAGCGTATTTACGCAAGGCGCTCTATCCTGCTCCGCTACAGATGAAACTTTTTGCGCCTGACTGTTCGCGCCGATTGTAGACTAGCGGATGCCGAAACGGCAAAGCACTGGATGAAATCCAGGTTCAGCCGCAAACTGACATTCCGCCTGGTACCGTTTTATGATTTTGGGTCAAAGGCGTTCACGAGATCGGCGTGACGTTGATTGAAATCGATATCTTTCTTCTGTGCCTGGGCCGCGAAGGTCATCGCCGTCAAAAGCAGACCAGTCAATATTGAAATGCGCGATGCTTTCATGCTCTCCGCCTAAGCGGTCTTCACTGCTTTGTACAACCAATTCTTCCCAGCGGGAGAGTCCCGGCAGGGAAATTCTGCTGCCGTATCATCCAGGACCAGAACCCAGTCAGGCCCATAGGGGGAGTACGAAACTCCTTCTTCATCCCGCCATCGATCAGGCCAATCAGCGTTCTGATTCCTTTGCGCGGATCATACCACCAGGGTGCAGTGAGCCTGTCCCCCAGGTGGACGCAGGTCCTTGGCAGAGAATTGACTCGCACGGAGTGAATCGCTGAGGTCCTTCAGATCTCCGCACAGTCCCAATAGTTTCGCGTGGATCTATTGTCGGTAGCAGCGCTCGATAGCCGTATTTGCAGGCGCGAAGATGGATCTGATGGCGGTCCAATTCCAGACGGAGGAATATGAAACGCCCCCTGGTGCACAAGCGGAGAGCGCTATCTGCCCCAACAGGCTCAATGCTTCTTTTCAAACTGAACTTCCCATTGGACAGGATCCTTTACACCGGTGAAGCGAATCATCAGGGATGACCCGTCCAATTGCTTTTCCAAGGGGACTGCAAACTGCCCGGAAAGGGCTTTTGACTGAACTAATCGGTAGCCTTCAGGGACGTAAATCCAGAGCGCGTACGGGTCGCCAGGCACGCTCTCCGAGGTTCCGCTCAGGGTGTTTGTGGAAGAGTTCCAGGACTGGTGCAGCAGGGAGAAACTGCCGCTGATATGGCGAGAAAGCCCGACCAGTTGCGGTCGTCCCTGGAGCGGATGGATGGAGAGCACACGGGTATCGTGCGGGTCTATGTGGACCGACAGACGGCTCCCGATGACGCCGATAATCTCCTGATTCCAGAAATCGAAGGCAACGTATTCGGTCTGCCTGTCTAACCCAAGCTTCTCGCCGAGGTCGATCTCCCGGTTGACGCCGGTACTGCGCCAATTTGTGAGAGCAACCACATCGTAGACGCCGGCGATGGAACTCACTTTCAGATCGAGAAGCTCCGGATAATTATGGACGTACACATCGGGCTGCGTGAGTCGAAAGGTCTGCCAGCCGGCTTCAGTTCCGCGACTGAAGAGGTCCACCGGAAAGATGGGCAGTGTAGGCATCGTCGCCTGCAACAGGCGCACACGGTCTTCGGGCAACTCCGGCATAACACTAGCAAGGGGGTAAGCTACACCGGATAGGGAAATATAGGACACCAGCGTCCGAGCCTCTGCCTGCGTGACGCCGAATCCCACAACGGGGTTTTCGCGACTTCGGGCGGTTTCAAGAACGGCATGGTTGCGTTTGCGGCTGGCTTCGTCGACGGTCATGGGCGGCCCAAGTTCGAGCCCCTCACCGGGCATCGTATAGGCAGCGATGTGATTGAAGAATGCATTTGCGTTGATTGAGCTGAACAGTGGATACATTCCCTGCCAACTGGCGTACAAATCATCGCCGTTGAAATAGGAATCTACGTATCCGATACCGTTCAGCGGGGTTCCTGCCGGACAGGCTTCGAGAAACCTCTTGGGTCCGATTGTCTGGCGAATCAGGTCCAATCGGTGCCTATAGTTGGCGACCAGGTCCGCGTTCTTGTTGACCAGTTCATTCCGGTCGACCGCTGGCACATACAGCGGAAAGGCATGCTCGCCATCGAGCTTGTAGTATTCGAAGCCCATATCGTCGAGCTTGCGAAATATATGCTGAACAAATTCAAGAACTTCCGGATTGGTTGAATCCAAGGCGGGCGTAGCGTAATCCAGCACTGGTTTTCCGGCTTTATCCCGCACGTACCAGCCGGGGTGGTCCTTGATTGCCCCCGCATAGGCGTTGGGCACCAACCATACGCCCGGACTGAGGCCTTTGGATTTGATGTAGTCTGTCAGCCACTTGGCTCCGTGCGGAAACTTGCTTCTGTCCCAGTTCTCGATCCAGTAGTGCTCCCCATCCTTTCCACGATCGTAGCCATCATCCAGTTCAACGTATTGAAAGCCATAAGGGAGTAGCCGTGCTGCAATCCAGTCCGTATTGCGGACCATGTCCTCTTCGCGCACGTTCTCGTAATAGCTGGTCCAGCTCGACCACACCATCGGGGCAACCGCGAACTCACTGTCATCGAAGCGGCGATATTGGGGTAGTCCCAGCACCTTGGTGAAGTAGTCGGGCATCAGCCGGATGGCGGCGCTGCCATGCAATGGCAATTCGAGTTTCAAAACATCAGGTTGCAGCGGATCGCGCCGCATCCGGCTCTGTTCAGGAAGATCTATTGCAGTATCTGAAGAGCGGTCGAAAAGATCGTGAAACAGAGGGCTCGCGACCTGGCCCAGCCGGAAGTACATGCACTCTGGGTTCCTGGAAGGGAGCATGGAGCGATTGCTGGTGATGCCGCCTCCATAGGTTCCCTGGACTTCCGTGGTCCCGCTCCACGGGACCGGCACACCTTGCGAATCCAACAGCCGGGCCGGAATGCGCTCCTGTGAGGCGGGCACGTCCGCCGTGAGGGTAGCGCCCTCTCCAGTGCTGGAGATCTTCAGCAGGTCAGGCTCCAAATCGAACTGCCACCCCGTGGTGGGAGCGCTGGCGCGAATTGACAGGCGCGTGGAATTGGATGAGATGACGGACCAGCCGCTGAGGGGATGAATGCCGCGGCCCTCCACCAGGTTGAGCCTGACGTTCTCCATGACCGTGCCAAGTCCTTCATGACTGATAGAGATCAGCCCAGCCAAGGGATCGGCGACAATAGTCCATCCAAACTGGCTGAAGGTCACTTTCCCGGTTGCTTGCGCGGGTGACAACGTGGGTAGCAACAGAAGTAATCCCGCTAAAACAACGAACGCGCTTCGATTCATCGACTCACCTTTTTCCGTTCCATGCCGCTGGCCATCCCGACTGAATTGAGTGCTTCGGACAAGTCGTAGTGGATGCTGACAGTGAATCGAATACCGGGCATCCGCTTCGACCGGAAGACAGCATAGCAGTCCAGTCATTCGAGAATCGATGTGATTGCGCCCGAGATGTTCGCAGCCTGGTTATCTTGACTTTGATGCGTTTGTTGACGGTAGGCCCGTGGCGTCATCTCCGTCAAGTGGCGAAAATGTCCATCGCGTGACGCCTCCCAGTTCGCGCTTCTCCAACATGGAGTGTCGGAACCCGTTACCGCTACATACGTTGACTGAAAAGCGCCTTTTGCCTTATGCCTTCAGTTCATTGAATTTCACGCGAAATAGGATATGTGCACAGGCCCCCTGAAGCACGCGTTTGTCGCTGTCATAACGAGTTTACCGTGGGGCTTTGCCCCTAAAGGGGCACGGCTGTCCCTGAATGGTGATGGATATCGCAGAACACGGAAGCGAAGATGTACTTACTACGCCCGCGTTCTCGCACCTTCCATATAAGGAAAAGTGTGCCGAGGTAACCCGACTGCATCGACTCGCCGATAGGATCCGGGAGTCCCTGCGACGGTTTTGCTCGATTGAGACGCAGATTCAAGCGGCGAAAAAGGAACCTGATGGCTACTGCCTTGCAAGACCTAATTCCAACGAACACTGCTTTTCTGGAGCCGCCGCTCTGCGTGGACCTAGACGGAACTCTCATTCGCACAGACATGATGCTTGAATCGCTGGTGCGCGCGCTGGCTAAGCATTGGTGGGTGATTCTCCTGCTTCCCTTCTGGCTGCTTCGAGGAAGGGCTTATTTCAAGCATCGGCTCGCCACCATGACAAGCCTGGATCCAGCACTGCTGCCCTATCGCGAGGATCTTCTGGAGTGGCTTCGCAGCGAACGCAAGAGGGGCCGCTTCATTGTTCTTGCAACCGGGTCAAATGAGACGATTGCGGCCAGGATCAACGAGCACCTTCGGTTGTTTGACGAAGTGATGGCTACTGGGCTCGAACAAAACCTGACCGGCCATGCAAAGGCAAGAGCGCTTGCCGAGCGCTTTGGCGCAGGCCAGTTCGACTACGCCGGAAACAGTTCCGCCGATGAGCCCGCATGGCGCAAGTCGCGCCTTAGGATCGTTGCGGGCGCAGCGGGACGACGCGGTGAATTCGACCGAGAATTTCCTGAGCGCACAAGTCCAGTCAAGGCAATGCTTCGCGCGCTCCGGCCCAAACACTGGGTGAAGAACATCCTGGTCTTCGTGCCGCTGCTCAGCAGCCATCGCTTTCTGAATGGCGGCTTGATCGCTCGTGCCGTCCTCACGTTTGCCGCGTTCTGTCTGATCGCTTCCACGGTGTACATCGTCAACGATCTTCTAGATCTGGATTCCGACCGACGCCATCCGGTGAAGCACAAGCGGCCGTTTGCAAGCGGAGACCTCTCAATCCGCGCCGGTTTCGTCGCGGCCCCTCTTCTCTTTGCCGCCGGACTGGGGATTGCGGCAACTCTCGGCGCTGGTGTTCTTGCCGTACTTGGCTTCTATTTTGCGCTTACCCTGGTCTACTCATTCCATTTGAAGCGGAAACTGCTGGTGGATGTCTTCGCGCTCGCGATCCTCTATACTTTGCGCATCATCGCCGGGGCGGAATCGACCGGCATTTCATGTTCCGTCTGGCTGTTGGCGTTCTCCGTCTTTCAGTTTCTGAGCCTGGCCTTCCTTAAGCGCTCGGCTGAACTGGCAAGGCTTCTCATGCAGTCTCAAACCGAGACCGCTGGGCGCGGCTACTTCAGTTGGGACCTTGCACAGATCAATATCTTCGGCATCGCCGCGGGATACATGTCGAGCCTGGTGCTTGGGATGTACATCGGGGGCGAACAGGTGCGTCTGCTTTACCGACAGCCCTCCTGGCTATGGATCATCGTGGTTGTACAGCTCTACTGGATGACACGCGTGTGGATTCTTTCCCATCGTGGTGCTATGAACGAGGACCCTATTCTCTTCGCCGCAAGCGACCGGGTGACATGGATTTGCATGGCCATCTGCACGACTGCGCTGTTTACGGCGACTGCGGGGAGCTTCGCCCTGCCAGGAGTTTCTCAATGAACAAGGAACTTCGTTGGTTCCTGCTGCTGGTGGGCATGTTCTTCCTTGTCAATCTCATTACGTTGAGCCGATTTCCGTCTGTTTGGGTAGATCAGGTGGAATTTGCGGACCCGGCAGTGCGCTTGGCGACAGGACATGGCTTCACTTCCACTGCTTGGTTCGGGCAGGACTCCGATCATTTCTTTGCCGGCAACGTGCCTTTGTACTCGGGACTGTTGGGAGGATGGCTCTCCCTGGTGGGCTCCGGGCTTGTCACCGAGCGCCTTTTCAATATCCTTCTCTTCATTGGTTTTATGTTCCTCGCATGGCGCTTCTTGCGAACCAGTGAACTGGTTTCCAAGCCGGGCTGGAGATTGACAGCTATGGCGCTCCTGGCGACGGGCCACGCCATGGCCTTTTCCTTCCGCTCCGGGCGCTATGACGTAACGGGGATGTTTCTAGCTGCGGCAGCCTTGAATCTCTGGACCGCCAGGCGAGGCCGGATATTTCTGATTGCGGTGGGTATGCTGATGCCTGCGGCCGGTCTGCAAATGCTGCCTGCGACCTTCGTAGCCTGCGCGATCCTGCTGCTCTTTCAACAGCGCGATGCCATAAAGCCTTCGGCCATGTTGCTTGGCGGATGTACCGCCGGTGCGGTTGGTTTGGGAATCCTATATTCCAGCTTCGGCGTCTGGGCGGACTTCCGCCGTTCGGTTTCGGCCATCGGCATGGCGGCGCAATCTCTTACCGATAAGATGCGGTCCATCCCGGCCGCGTATCTCCATGACAAGAGCGGACTACTGGTGTTTGCCGCCGGCCTTCTGCTTTTGATCTCTGCCGCGCGCACTCGTGCCACACGCAGACGGCGATTCGTTATGGGGGCGTTATGCCTTGCAATCATGTTGCCGGCTGTTCTTCAGATGGCGGGCAAATTCCCGATCTACTATGGCTGGATGATTTTTGTGCCACTCACATTTGCGTGTACGAGCCTCGCAAGCGATGAGTGGAAGAACATCGGCCTTCCGATACGTGCCTTGGCCGCCTGCCTGCTCACCGCGGCGATGGCCATCGGCCTGCCCTTGCGGATTGTCTCCGTCATCGCGAGTTGGAATGAACGGGAGCCCCAGTTGCTGGATGCCTTTGTGAAAGCAAACGTTCCGCCTGGAGAAACCGTACTAGCAGACTTCAAGTTGTACTATGCCTTGCGAGACACAGGAGCGCATCCGATCTTGCCGACTTATATACCTGCTCTCCGGCCATCTGAGCGGGAGAAGATAAGCGTGCTGCTCTTGAGACAGGCAGACCTCCCTGCGGCCCAGCGGGCACTGGGAGATGACTGGGAACCTACGGGCGAGTTCCTATTGCCGCCGCGCTGTCCGGGTATCTTCCTTCGCTCGATTAGTGAACTCCGCGATGAGAGCTACCCGATTGTTGCTTACCGGCGGGCGGGTCAAATCTCCCGGCCGTAACGAGAAAGCCTGCCAACGCCTAAGACCGTTCAACCAGTCCCGTTTCCATTCTGCGAACCGCAAGGCCGCCGTGCCGATGACAGCCGGCGGTTCGAGAGTGCGACTCACATGTTCCAGTTCGGAACAAAGCCCCAGTCAATTGTTCCCTTTCACGCAACGCGCTCTGTTCCGCGATCTACCTCGCTTCCATTTGAGCCTTTGGTTTCATTCGGATAGACGCACATTCGTTTGGTGATCCGAGTGCAGCATCGTATCTGGAAGAGTGTTGGCAAAGGATGAGGAGGCGGCGTTGGGCTTGAATTCGGTTGCCACATTAACGGGAGTCTACGCGCTGTATCTGTTGATTCGTCGACGGCCGGTTGTCGATGTTTTCATCAGCGTGTACCTATTCTCCGTCTTCGCGCTCCCTGGATGGTGCCACTGGTTCGTTCCGCACGTTCCCAAAATGACGTTTGACCAAACCGCAATTCTGCCCATTGCTTTTTACTTTTTCCTGAAACACAGAAAGGATTGGCAATGGTCGTTTACAGATGTTCTAGTGTTCAGCTTCGTCATCCTGCTGACCGTTTCCGAGTACTTGAATGCAGGCTACAACGAGGCGCAGAACCTCGGTTTTGGCTATTTCGCTCAAGGTGCGTTGCCTTACATCCTCGCCAAGGGCCTGATTGAACCGCAAGGCATGCGAGTGAAATTCGTCAAGCGCATCGTCGTCCTGATTAGCTTCGTCACTTTGCCCTTTGCCTATGAGTTCAAGATGGGTTACAACCCATATCGCTTTGTTTCAGACAGGTTCTTTCCCGACTCGGCATGGGTGACAACCATGCGGTACGGCTTTTCCCGGGCGGCAGGGCCATATTCTCATTGCATTCTTGCCGGCGCTGTATGCCTAGTCGGGTTCCGGCTTCAGGTATGGCTCGAGAAGAGCGGCCACTGGGAAAAATATTTTGCCAGGTTTCGTCCTTTCGGGATGACCAAGGCGCGCATCCTCACAATCATCGTGTTGATGGCTCTGGTGATGACCCTTGCGCGCGGACCGCAAATCGGTGCTGTATTTGCCACGATCATCGCGGGAATAGGTGCGGGACGAAACGTGCTGCGGCGAGCTTTGGTTGTGCTGGGAATCACGGTGGTTATCGGAATTCCGATTGCCATCCAAAGTTATCAATACGCCGCCGTGGGACGTGATCATGCCAAAACCACATCGCAGGAATCCGCCGCGTACCGCAAAGAGCTGCTCGATAAATATGTAGTCATTGCGGAAGAACACGCCAAGCTTGGATGGGGCCGCAACGGATGGCCCAAGGTATTGGGAATGCCATCGATCGACAATTACTATTTGTTGTTGGCGCTGATGCACGGAATTCCAGCCTCCATGCTGCTCGTCCTGATCATGGTATCAATCATGTTGCGATTGCTGAAGAATGGCTTTGCCAACGCGCCAAGGAGTCCGCTTGGCAGTTCCCTCAGCTTTACCCTCGGAGGCATCTATCTGGGCTTCATCTTCACCTTTTTCACTGTATTCCTTGGCGAAAACGTGCTTCCTATCTTCTTCCTGATCACCGGGTTTGCAGAAGGGTACCTGCTCCGGGGTGGAGATAGTTCGCCTGCGGATGGAACCACCGATGGGGCACTCAATGAAATTCAGAAGCTAGCACCGGAGCCACGATTTGCTGTTGTCATGGCTTGACGAAAGCGTCAGCCTCATGACGATTCATCCAGGCGTCCACTCTGCGATGCCAGCAGCGGCGAGATGATTGACAGAAAAATATCTATGGAATGAAGTACTTGTCGCCAGGCCTCGTCCCTTGAAGGTCCATTTCAGAGAAAGCAGATTCGATGAATGGCGCCGCTGGTGCCTGGCAAAATGCGGTGCAACCCTTTGTCGCCTCCTGTGTCGCCCCATTCCAACTGGTAGCGTGCAACGCCAGTATCTACGCCCGTCTCCGGCCATGATCTGCTGGTAAAAACCGGCCCGACACGCAATTCTCCGCATCTGCCCCTAACGGGGTAGGTGCACACCCCAAAGCGGGATGATCCAAAAATCCAAATGAGGTCAACTACGGGAAGTTCAGATTCGGAGAAGACCCGTGAGCACCCAAATCATCAACATCCCCGTACAGGCTTCGGCATATGGCAATACACTCGCATAGCATCCTGCCGGGCACGTTCCAGGCATGCCTTCCTTTCCCCGCAAGGGCCTTGGCCGCGACATTGCGTTCATCCTCTCGTTCCTCGGCCTTACGCTGACTGAGCAGGTCAGGCGCAATCTCCCCCCCGCGATGAAGCGCGCCCTCGATGTCGCTGTTTCCAGCCTCGCTCTTTTGTTGCTTTCTCCGCTCTTTCTTGTCGTGGCCATCGCCATCAAGATCAGCGATCCCGGGCCGGTCTTCTTCTGGCAGGACCGCGTCGGACTCTTCGGCTGCACCTTCGCCTTTCCCAAGTTCCGTTCCATGGTGGTCGATGCCGAGGCCCTCAAGCAGCGGCTGCTTCGGCATAACCAGCACGCGGACGGCGTCACCTTCAAGATGAAGGACGACCCTCGCATCACCTCCATCGGCAGGATCATCCGCCGGTTCAGCATCGACGAGTTGCCCCAGTTCTGGTCCGTGCTGAGGGGCGATATGTCGGTCGTAGGTCCCCGCCCCGCAGTCCCTCGCGAGGTCGCGCTGTACAGCGTCCGCGACCGCGTCCGTCTGCAGGCCAAGCCTGGACTCACTTGCATCTGGCAGGTCAGCGGACGGGCCGACCTCGCCTTTGTAAAGCAGGTTCAGCTCGACGAGGAGTACATCCTCCGCCGGAGCTTCTGGTTCGACCTTCGCCTCATCTTTCAGACCATCCCGGCCGTGCTTCACGGGAAAGGAGCCTACTAATGGCTGAGGACACTCCGTACTCGTACCGATTGGTCAAGCGCATCTTCGATCTCATCGTCGCCTGCGTTACTTTTCTCTTTGTCTGCCCATTTGTCGCCTTTGCTTTCATCAGGAACCTCCGCAGTGCCGGGCTTCTTCAGCGCGTCGCCCTGGTTGGCCGTGACCTGGTGAGGTTCACCAGCCTCACATCCAGCTCCGCGACAATCCGCCGCGCTATTCGGCTTGTCGATGTGGCGCGCGGACATGCATCGATCGTCGGGCCCCGCCTCGCGCGCATTGAGGAACTCCGGGAAGATGCGCTGCACATCCGCCGCGTTGTACCTCCAGGACTCGTCTGCCTCCAGTGGCTCCGCATTCGCAGCAATGTCGCCTTTGTTCCAGAGATTGCCAGCGACCTCGAGTACGCTGAGAAACGCAGCCTCAAGCTTGATCTCTCCATCATGGTCCGCGCCCTGCTCGTTTCGCTCTACGGCAAGCCGGCCACCCACTTTACTTCGACAGTCCAGATGCTCGGCGTCCGCATCGACAACATGACCCAGGGTCATGCGCTCGAGTACATTGAGAACACGATCGACGGCTTGGTCGGGCCTGTCCAGATTGCCTTCGTCAATGCCGATTGCCTTAATAAGGCGGTTGCTCATCGCGAATATCGCCGCACACTCAACAGCACTTCTCTGGTATTGGCTGACGGCATCGGCGTCAAGATCGCCGGCTCGCTACTCTCTCGCCCCATTCGCCAGAACGTTAACGGCACCGACCTCTTCCCCCATCTCTGCCAGATGCTAAACCGCAAGGCTGGCAAGCTCTTTCTTCTCGGCGCGCGGCCCGAAGTTGTCGAGGCTCTCGCCAACCGTCTGCGCATCGAGTATCCCAGCCTCTCGCTCTGCGGCGCTGCGGATGGCTACTTCGCCGATGAGGATGTCCAGGTGAAGCAAATCGCCGACGCTGCACCTGACGTGCTTCTGGTTGCCATGGGCTCGCCGATTCAGGAACAGTTCATTAGCCGCAACGCCGACCGCCTTGGCGCTAAAGTCTCCATCGGCGTCGGCGGCCTCTTCGACTTCTACTCCGGTCGCATTCGACGCGCGCCTCGATGGATGAGGGACAGCGGACTCGAGTGGGTCTATCGCCTGATCCAAGAGCCAGGCCGCATGTGGAAACGCTACCTCGTTGGCAACTTCGTCTTCCTTGCCTACACTCTGGCAGAGAAATTCGGCGTCTCCTACGGCGAACCCAATCGCGAGCAAGTGAGGGTCGGATGATCGGTCTTATCGACTGCCGTGTCCGCGGCCGCATGAACCACTGGTCCAGCGTTCCGGCGGATCAATTAGAATTCCTCGATCGCCCCCTGCTGCAGCACGCCGTGGAGCAGATGGTTCATCTCGGGGCTGTTGAATGTGTCGTCATTGCCGAGAACCCCGCTCCACACATCGAGCGTTGGGGAACCGGCGAGCTTTGGGGACGGAGCTTCTCTGTAATCTCGCCTTCTGCTATCACTGAATTTCTTGCACGGAGCGAAGACGAAGTAATCCTGGTTGGCCGCGGCGACTGCATCCCTGTTATCCGCGGAGGCTTCGAGCCGGTCTCTGCCTCTTGTCCCAGCCGGTTGGTATTTAACGACAGGATCATCGACGGCGAGCGAAAACGGTACTTCACTGGGTGGGCGCTCAGCAATCCGCAGGAACTGCTCTCACATTGTTTTGCCACTCATGGCGCAGACGGGCTTTTGGAATCCCCTTCCTCGCATTCGTTCTCATCACGTCAGACCGTCTCCGTCTGCGTCCACTCCCATTCCCCCGCGGCATTTATTGAATCGCAAAGCCTCGCGCTTGAGGAACTCGCGCCCGAACTCATCTTTCATGCCCGCCAAATACGCCCCGGCGTTTGGGTGGGCCGGGATGTCAGCCTGCACAGCAGCGTCCAGATCAACGGGCGCGCCTTTCTTGGCGATAACGTCCGGGTTGGTCGCAATGCCGTACTGAATGGTCACACCGTCATTGCCCGCGATTCTGTAGTCGATGCCGGCGCAGTACTTTCAGACGTTTCCATTCAGCCTGGAACCTACATCGGGCGCAACGTCCAATTGAGTGAGATGGTCGTGCGTCCCGGAGCTTTCATTGGAGCCGAGGGATCTTCGGAGGCCAGGATCATCGATCCCCGCATCTTGGCCAGCTCCAAAATGACCATTGCAGATTCCGCTAGGGCGCTCTGGTCTGTGTTGTACGGCTCTTAGGCTGCTAGTGGTGTCCGTCATAAATAGAGTCTTTTAAGAATCGGGGTCATCTCATAAGATGAGGAAACCCCGAGATGCGTGTTGCTTCAGCGATTGCATTGCCTATAGAGACTCGGCGCCAACTGGAGAAGCAGATGCGCAGTCG
>CAIKND010000190.1 GCA_903828675.1 uncultured Acidobacteriaceae bacterium | reverse complement strand
GGCCATGAAAATATTTGCCTGATCTCGCGTCGCCCCTACGGGGCTTGAGTCGTTCTTTCATCATCTTCCCAGGACTGCGTCCTGGGCTATTTTCCTTTGGTCCCTCCGGGACAAGTAATCGCGTCCACTGGCTCCTATTTTCAGGGCAGATCCTTCGTTTCCCTTCGCTGCGCTTCGGTCACTCAGGATGACAGTTCAATTCTGCGGGTGGGATAGCAACCGGATTTTTGTGCTTCGCTCAAGGCGCGGGGTTGAGTTGGTTGCTGTCCCACCCATTCCGCTGAAGAGCGCGGAATGGATGGGGCACGGGGCGGGTGGCGGAATGAGGCTGAAACTACTTCGCCGCCACGGGCAATAGCAGCGCGCTGGGATGCTCGCTGTCGTGCAGGATGGTGTTGGTGGCTTTCACAAACGCGGCACTCTCCGCCGCGCTTTTACCGGTGTTCAGGTTGCGGTCGAAGCGCGGGAAGTTGCTGCTGGAAATCTCCAGCCGAATACGGTGCCCTTTCAGAAACACGTTGCTTGTGGACCAGAGATCGATTTTGTATTCGTAGACCTTGCCGGGCTCGATTGGCTTGGCGGCGCTCATGCTCTCGCGATAACGCGCCCGCAGAATGCCTTCCGTCAGGTTGATCGCCGTGCCGTCGGGCGCAACATCGACCAACTTGCCGGTGAAGTCCGTGTCAACGGCGGAGGACTTCGCAAAGAGGTCGAGCGTGATCTGCCCGGTCACTTCTGTATCCTCGGCGAGGGGCGGCGTGGAGTAGACGAGCACATCGGGCCGCGCTTCCACATCCTTCTGGTCTCTGGGGCCGGTGGGCAGGTGCGCGGGGTCGCAGCATAAGGGGCCGCCGATGGTCGGCACCGGGTTCGCTGGATCGTAAACAAAACTGTCTGCTGCTTCCTTCTTCGCGGCCACGATGGAGAGCGCGCCGTCGCCCGCTGCGGTGTTGGCCTTACCGTCGGAGTGCAGGAAGTAACGAGTCTGCTTTGCGCGCTCGAGCGGCCAGGTTGCCTCGTCGCGCCACTTGTTGTCTCCCATGACGAAGATCTTGACCGGCTTGCCGTTGGCGAACTGGTTCTGCTTGCCCTTGAATAGGAAGTCGTACCAGTCAAGCGTGATGGCGTTCTCGTCAAAGGGCGCTTCCGGTCCGAAATCGACTGAGCCCACCGTGCGAGCCCAGCCGGAGTGGCCGCCGATGGCGACGACCAACTGCGTGCCGTTGCGTGCGGCCTCAGTGCCGCCGTGGGTACGAATGCCGGTGTAGTTCCGGAGCGAGCCGCCCTGGAAGATGTCGTACCAGGCAGCGATGACCAGCGCGGGGACCTGGATGTTGGCGTAGTTCTCCTCGATCGACCACTGCTTCCAGTAGGCGTCGTAGTCCGGGTGGGCGAGCCAATCTCCAAAGTAGGGCGCCAGGGCCTGCGTCATCTCCGCGCCGCTTGCGCTGGTGTTGAGGTTGAAGACGGGGTACTGGGACAGGGGCAGTACAGTGCTGCCTACCAGCGCATTGGTCTTTTGCTTAATCAAGCGGTTGGCGGTGTCCTGCGCCAACCCCGAGGTCCAGGACTCGTTGAACCACTGCTCGAACGCGCCGCCCTGGTAGGTCCAGTTCTCGTGGTAGTTGCTGGCGGTGACGACCGGGCAGATGCCCGCAAGATGGGGTGGATGGGAGATGGCGGCCAGCATCTGCGTGGCGCCCACGTATGAGCCGCTGTACATGCCGACCCTGCCGTCGGAATGGGGCAGAGACGCAGCCCACTCGACGGTGTCGAATCCGTCCTCGGTTTCGTGCTTGAAGGTGTACCACTCGCCCTCGGATGTGTAGCGGCCGCGCACGTCCTGAACGACGACGATGAAGCCGCGCTGCGCGCCCATCTGTCCAAAGCTGGCTCCGTTGCTCTTGTCGTATGGAGTGCGCGTAAGCAGAACCGGGTAGGTCTGCTTGCCAGCGGGCGTGTAGACGTCAGCCCGCAGCGTGACGCCGTCGCGCGTCTTCATCGCTACGCCGCGCTCCACATCGACGCCCATTAAGGTCTGGCTTAGCGCAACCGAGACCGGCAGGAGCGCTGCGGCAAAGGCAAAAAGGCAGAGAGTCTTCTTCAGCATAGGTGGTTCCATCCTCTGTTTTTCAAGATCGCACCGATTATAGGAGGCTGGTAGCCTGACCGGCCAGAATGACGTGAACCGGGCGCGCCGCTGCTCGTATACTCGACGCAGCGTATGTCGACCCGCACGGACACAATTCTCGCCACCATCTTAGCCGCAACGCGCAACACGGTTGCCACGGCCAAGAAAGCCGTGCCCCTCGCCGAACTGGAACGGCGCGCCGTGATGCACCACCCACGCGGGTGGGCGTCGGCTCTACGTCGGCAAGCCGCCAACGGACCCGCGGTGATTGCCGAAATCAAGAAGGCCTCGCCTTCCAAAGGTCTTATCCGCGCCGACTTTGACGTGGAGTGGATTGCGCGGCGCTATCGTGCCGGTGGAGCGGCGGCGCTCTCTGTGCTGACCGACGAGGCATGGTTTCAAGGCAGCCTGCGGAATCTTGAACTGGCATCTTCAGCCTCGCCGCTGCCGTGCCTGCGCAAAGATTTCATGGTGGACGAGTACCAGATTGTCGAGGCTCGCGCTCATCGCGGCGACGCCATTCTGCTGATCGCCGCCGCGCTGACGAATGCCGAACTGCGCCACCTGGCCGATGTGGCCAAGGGCTTCTCGCTCGATGTGCTTGTCGAGGTGCATACCGGCGAAGAACTGGACCGCGTACTCGATGCGCTTGGCGAGACTGGCGCGGACGCTATCGGGGTGAATAACCGCGACCTGAGATCCTTTGAAGTAAGTATCGAGACGTCGCTGCAATTGGTCGAGCGCATCCCCGCCGGGGTTGTGCGCGTGACCGAGAGCGGCCTGTCTACCGGTGAGGATATCGCCCAACTGCGCAAGGCCGGTTTCAATGCTTTCCTTATTGGCGAGAGCCTGGTGCGCCAGCCCGACCCCGGCGCGGCGCTAGCGGAACTGCTGGCAGGAGCCGCGGCCGCAAAATGAGCCTCTGGATCAAGATCTGCGGCAACACGTCGCTGGAGGACGCGCTGATGGCCGCCGAGGCAGGGGCGGATGCGCTGGGTTTTGTTTTCGCGCCCAGTCCGCGCCGCGTAACGCAGGCACAAGTCGCTGCGATCGTACCGCAACTGCCGGTGGCGATTGAGAAGATCGGCGTCTTTGTGGATGCCTCGCTGGATGAAATTGCCGTTACAGTTGGGAGCTGCGGGCTGACTGGAGTGCAACTGCACTTTGAGGCCGCGCCGGAACTGCCTGCGAAACTCCGCGAGCGCTTTGGGGCAGGAATCAGGATTCTGCGCGTGGTACATTTTGACGCCGAATCCGTTGCAGACCAGCTCGCAAGGCACGCCCTGAATCCTCACCTTAATGCAGTTCTGATTGACTCGCGCACGGCCACGGCTACGGGCGGGACGGGCATGACCTTCGATTGGGTCTCCGCGCGCAACACTGCCTTTGCCGACGCCGGCAGCCTCAAACTCGTCGCTGCGGGCGGTCTGAATCCGGGAAATGTGGCAGAAGCCATCGCCACACTGAAGCCCTGGGGCGTGGATGCAGTCTCTGGAGTGGAAGCCGCTCCGGGGCGTAAAGATCCGGACAAAGTGAGGGCGTTTATCTCACGGGCGCGGGCGACAGGTCGCGAGTAGCGCGATGATAAATATTTTAGACATCGAGTATATAAACTCTTATATACTTGTTCCGTGAGCAAGAGCGCCAAGGCAATTGAGTTTCGAGGTGGGGCGCTCACTGAGCTTTGCCGCTTTCCTGCTGAGGCGCGGCGAGAGGCGGGCTACCAGCTTTACCAGGTGCAGGAAGGATGCGATCCGGATGACTGGAAGCCGATGAACACCGTCGGCCAGGGTGTGCGGGAGATCCGGATTCGCGAAAGCGACGGGGCATTCCGCGTAGTCTATGTTGCCAAATTTGAAGATGCGATTTATGTTCTGCGTTGTTTTCAGAAGAAGACGCAAAAGACAAGCCACGAGGATATTGCAGTTGCCATGCGGCGTTATAAGGATTTGATCCGGGAGTTGAATCTATGAAGAACAAGCGTTATGCCAGCGTGTGGGACGCCATCGAAAAGACCCCGGCGCAAGCTGAGAACCTGAAGTTGCGGTCCTCGCTTATGCTTGCCCTTAAGCGGCACATCGAACGCGAAGGATTGAGTCAGACAGAGGCAGCAAAGGTCTTCGGCGTGACCCAACCTCGCATCTCCAATTTGATGCGCGGAAAAATCGGGCTTTTCGGGCTCGATATGCTGGTCAACATGCTTGCCGCCGCCGGTCTGCGGGTGACATTGCAGGTGAAGAAAGCAGCGTAATGTTCTCGCTCATAAAGCAACCAGAGCACCCTCTCATTGTCGACGCCCTCCCCTCCTTCGCAATTGAGTTGACTAAGTTGCTGATCAAGGCGAATGAATCGGTACTCGCTGAGCAGGTAAGGGAGCTTCGCATCGTAGATCGGTGCCGCTGCGAAGATGACTTTTGCGCCACTTTCTATTCCGAACCCAAGCCTGGCGGACGCTACGGCCCCGACCACCGGTGCATCGAACTCGATCCGAAAGAAGGAATGATCATTCTCGACATAGTTGGTTCGCGAATTGCGAAGGTTGAAGTGCTTTATCGAGACGAAGTGCAAAAGGTGCTTCGAACTGTCGCGCCGTAGGGGTATGGCCCCGCGCCAATTCTCTTACTCCTAGTAAACTAAAGTGTCACCCAATTTCCCCGGCAAATGAAGCAGGAGTCTCGCATGGCATCGGATATTCTTCCAGCAGTTCCGTCGGAATCGCGCCCTGGGCGCTTCGGCATCTACGGCGGGCGCTATGTGCCCGAGACGCTGATGGCCGCGCTGCTCGAACTGGAGCACGAGTACGACTTGGCCAAGGCCGACCCTGCCTTTCAGGCTGAGCTGTCTGATTTGCTCACCAACTATGCCGGGCGGCCCACCCCGCTCTACTTTTGCAAGCGGCTGACCGAGCAACTGGGCGGCGCGAAGATCTATTTGAAGCGCGAAGACCTGCTGCACACCGGGGCGCACAAGATCAACAACGCGCTGGGCCAGGGGTTGCTGGCCAAGCGCATGGGGAAGAAGCGAATTATTGCCGAAACAGGCGCCGGCCAGCATGGGGTTGCGACGGCGACGGTGTGTGCGCTGCTGGGCCTGGAATGCGTCGTCTATATGGGCGACGTGGACATGGAGCGGCAGGAGCTGAACGTGCTGAGGATGCGACTGCTGGGCGCTGAGGTGCGCGGCGTTTCCTCGGGCTCGAAGACGTTGAAGGACGCCATCAGCGAGGCGATGAGGGACTGGGTCACAAACGTTCGGACTACGTATTATTTGCTGGGCAGCGCGCTCGGTGCTCATCCTTATCCCACCATGGTGCGCGACTTCCATCGCTGCATCAGCATTGAGATGAAGCGGCAGATCCTGGAGAAGGAAGGCCGGCTGCCCTCGGCGGTGATTGCCTGTGTCGGCGGGGGGTCAAATGCGATTGGCGCCTTCTATGAGTTCATTCCAGACCGTCAGGTGCGGCTGATTGGCGTTGAAGCTGGGGGACGCGGACCTGCGCTGGGCGATCACGCTGCACGGTTCAGGGGCGGGGCGCCTGGGGTTTTGCAGGGCACCTTCTCATATGTGCTTCAGGACGACAATGGTCAGATTGCGCTGACTCATTCGGTCTCCGCTGGACTGGACTACGCTTCGATTGGGCCGGAACATGCGGCGCTTCACGATTCGGGACGGGCCGAGTATGTGGTGCAGGATGACGCGGCCGCTCTGGATGCGGTGGTGAGGCTGTCGCGCACCGAAGGCATTCTTCCGGCAATTGAAAGCGCACATGCCGTGGCCGAAGCATTGAGCCTTGCTCCCACGCTGCCCGCTCATGAAATACTGGTGGTGAACCTCTCTGGGCGCGGCGACAAGGATATGGGTATTTTGGCCCGCGAACTGAAATTGTAGAGTTTCGTTCCCATGTCTCAAAGTTGAGACCTGGGGCACGCATGGTTACTCATGACGATTCGTTTCGATCGCAAACCCGGTCTGGTCGTCTATCTGACGGCCGGTGATCCCAGCCTGGAGGGCACGCGCGCCATTGCGCTGGCGGCTATCGATGCGGGCGCGGATGTGATCGAGTTGGGTGTGCCGTTCAGCGATCCGCTGGCCGACGGCCCGGTGATTCAGCGCGCCAGCGAGAGAGCCTTGGCGCGTGCCACGCACCTGGCAGACGTGCTTCAACTAGCTCGTGAAATTCGCGCCGAACGTCCGGCAGCCGGCCTGGTGATCTTCAGCTATCTCAATCCGATTTTGCGCTACGGTCTGCACAAATTTGCCGACGACGCAGCGGGCGCGGGCGTGGACGGGGTGCTGGCCACCGACATGATTGTCGAGGAGGCCGGGGAGTACCTAGCCGAATTGGCGCGGGTGGGCCTTGCTCCGATTTTTCTTGCGGCGCCGACCAGTCCGGACGAACGCATCGAGGCTATCGCTACCCACTCCAAGGGTTTTGTTTACGCAATCTCACGCACCGGCATTACCGGCACGCAGCAGACGCTGACCGGCGATGCAGCCGCGCTGGTGGCCCGCATCCGGCGATGGACCACGCTGCCGGTGGCCGTGGGGTTTGGCATCTCGAATGCGGAACACGTTGCGCAAGTGGCGGAGTTCGCGGATGCAGCGGTGATTGGCAGCGCCATTGTCGAGCTGGTCGAACGCTCGACAGCGGAGACAGCGCCCGGTGCAGTGGCTCGATTTATCAAGGGCCTGCACCTGCCTCAGGCAGCGCTGGCCCGATAAACAACAGCTATCAGCCTTTAGCTTTTAGCTTGCTCGTTGCCGGATGGAGCCTCTAAGGTTCGCACCAGCAGGATGAAGCTGGAAGCCGATAGCTGGAAGCCAACTCAGTTCCCAATGCAATCCCCGCGCGGTCGCCCGATAGCGATCGGAATTCAGGGATTTATCACGAGGATGGAATGACGCTGGACGAATTGCGAATTCGAATTGACGCCCTGGACCGCCAGCTGGTTGAGCTACTCAGCGAGCGGGCCCGCGCTGCGCAGATGGTGGGTCACCTGAAGGCTGCCACTTCGCTGCCGGTGTACGAGCCGGCCCGCGAAAAGCTTGTCTACGCCAACGTGCGCGCGGCCAACAAGGGGCCTCTGCCAGACATCGAACTGACGCATATCTACGAGCGCATCATCGACGTGATGCGGGCCCTGCAAAGGGATGAGTTGGCATCGCAGAGGAACGCCCAGGCAGCAGTGCCGGGCCAGACCGCCGGCGCACCGACGCCTGAGACAGGGAATAAGCAATGATCGTAGCCATGCAGGAAAAGGCCACCGAAGAGCAGATCGATCTGGTGATCGATGCCATGGTGGATGTTGGAGTGAATGTTCACCGCACCACCGGGGCCTCGCAGACCATTCTGGCCGGCGTGGGGCCTACCGCCGGAGTGGACCTGAGCAAGTTTGAGGTGTTTCCGGGCGTGCTTTACGTCCACCGGATCAGCGCGCCTTATAAGCTGGCCGGGCGCGCCTTTCGCCCCGAGGGAACGGTGGTCGAGTTCCCGAACGGCGTGATGGTGGGCGGCGGGCAGGTGCAGGTAATGGCCGGGCCGTGCTCGATTGAAACCCGCGAAAGCCTGGTGGAGACAGCGAGGCGCGTGAAAGCCGCAGGAGGCAATTTTCTGCGGGGAGGCGCCTTCAAGCCACGCAGTTCGCCCTACGCATTCCAGGGCCTGGGCATTCCCGGCCTTGAGCTGATGCGCGACGTTGCCGAAGCCCATGGGCTGCTGACGGTGAGCGAAGTGATGGAGATTGCTCAGATTGAGCCCATGATGCCTTACGTGGATTGCTTCCAGGTGGGCGCGCGCAACATGCAGAACTTCAACCTGCTGAGGGAGTTGGGCCAGGTGCGGAAGCCGGTGCTGCTGAAGCGCGGTATCGCCGCCACCATCGAGGAGCTGCTGCTGTCGAGCGAGTACATCATGTCGGGCGGCAACTACGACGTGATTCTGTGCGAGCGCGGCATACGCACCTACGAGACATCGACGCGCAACACGATGGACATCTCGGCGATTCCGGTGCTGAAGAAGTTGTCACATCTGCCCGTCGTGGCTGACCCCTCGCACGGCACTGGCCGCCGCGACATGGTTGCTCCCATGGCCAAGGCCTCAGTGGCTGCCGGCGCGGATGCGATTTTGGTGGAGGTTCACCCCAACGCCGACAAAGCTGCCTCCGATGCCGCACAGACGCTTTACCTGGAACAGTTTGAGAAGCTGATGAGCGAGTTGAAGGTCATCGCCACAGCCGTGTGCCGAACGATGTAACTTGAGACGCATGAGCATTGGCTTTGAGGGGGCGCGGCTGAAGAGGTTGCGCTCTCGTGTTTTTGCTCTATGCGAGGGCGGTACATCGCGTGACGGTGATGAAGATGCACCCAGACGCACAAAACGCCACTCCTAATGGAGCGGCGCCTCGGGGTGCTGCATAGCCACTGGCCTCCCAGAATATTGTGGACGGTGGTTTTCTCCACCGCACCTATTGCAGACTATCCCGGCCGGTTTATCCCTTTTGGGGGCCGCTTCGTTGGCGGTGGCTCTTGCCGGGTGTCTGCTGTTCTTGGCTGTCCGGAATTTCCAGCAGCCGGTACATCACTGGCACCCTACTAATAGCAATTAGGATGCCGTTTGGAAGCTTGTTTATTGTCAACGAGATGGCGGATTGCCCGCGCTGCGATCTTCTAAATTCTGGGAGGAATTCCCAGCTAAAATTCAAAAAACCATAGAAATGCACTTCACCGCTGGCAGATTGGGCAGTAGTGGGTACTGCGGCCGGCCAGCAGAATGCGTCGGATGGGGGTCTCGCAGATGCGGCAGGGCAGGCCGGTGCGCTGGTAAACGCAGTGCTCGAGTTGAAAGAAGCCGCGCACTCCATCCGCGTCCACGTAATCGGAGACGGAAGAGCCGCCCAGCCGGATGGCGTGTTCGAGGACCTGGAGCAGCGCGAGCCTAAGCCGTTCGAGTTCTGCCCTGGTGAGGCGGCCGGCACGTTTACGGGGACGAATGCCAGCGTGAAAGAGGCTTTCGTCGGCATAGATGTTGCCGACTCCGGCCAGCAATGTCTGGTTGAGCAGGGCTGCTTTGATGGACAGACTGCGACCGCTAAAGAGTGCGGCAAAGGGCTCGGCTTGAATGGTGAGGGGCTCTGCTCCGGAAGCGCTGAATGCCTCTGTGCGACTGAGGTCGCGGAATTCGAGGCGGCCAAAGCGGCGGGGATCGACAAAACGCAGCTCGTGGCCGCTGGCCAGGCTAAGGCGGGCGTGGGTATGGGAGGCTATTGGAGCCTCGGGGCTCGTCACAAGCAGACGGCCAGTCATACCAAGATGGACGATCCACTGGGCTTCAGGCAGAGAGACGAGCGGAGCTTGGCCGCTTGCCTTTGCCGAAGCAGGACACAATTTTGAAGCTGAATCGAGGGAAGAGCCGAGCTCACAGACGATGTGCTTGCCGGTGCGATGGACTGCCAGCAGTATCCGGCCTTCAAGACCCTTGGCCTGGCGGATGGGCGGAGTCTTGAATGGCTGCTTATGGTCGCTGAACCAGACCTGAACAACGCGATCGCCGCGAACCCGGTCGTGGACGCCACGGGCAATGGTCTCTACCTCAGGCAATTCAGGCATCTTTCAATTGTAGGGGAAGCCCGGAGTAAGGGATTGGGCTAGTGAGAAGAGATAGGGCTAGTGCGGGGTCAGGCGTGATCTTCCGTCAATTCGTTGTCATCCTCAGCTCCGCGCGACTGTACACTACCCCATTTTTCGAGGTAGACCAAACCCAACCCGAGTCCCGCAAGGAAGATTCCAACCGACGAGTATTCGATGAGGCTTAGCTTCCGGTCCTCATCGGCGGTTTGGTAAACGACGATTCCATGGATACCGCGGGGAACGACCCGGCCCTCTTCCATCACGGGCCACCTGGGCATGACGTCAAGATAGTAGGTCGAGATCATGGCAGAAACAATGAGCCCAGCCAAGCCTGGCAGGAGAAACAAGAGCGCGAAGAATCGAAGCGTTGCCAGTTGCGCGGCTTTCATCAACTAACCCCCTGTCTGGTCCACCCACACACGTTCAAACAAAACTGATAGCACAGAGCATTGCTCATGTAATTGAACCCGAGCAAGCACACGTATTGACGTGATTGTCACAGCAGAGGGTACAGCCAAGTCAAGGAAAGTCGTAATTGGCTCCACTTGCGGCGATCCTGACCAAACGAGTGGCTTGCTCGCGTCTTTGAGCCGATCAACAGAAAAGCCCAAACATATGTTCCTTGTGAAGTTTTATAGCAGAATCAAGAAGATACGATACGCATAAATTTATTGGGGATGTCACGCAATAGTAACTATCTACAGGACATAAGTTACTGTACCCAAGTTACTATGTCGAGGCGATGCGGGCACAACCTAGAGCTACCGGTGACTATTTGCCCGCTCCCGGATGTCGAATCCGACTTGCCTCGAAGCTGACGATCTTCCATGCCCCCTGTTGATCGCGCACGTATACCCGGGTGTAACGAAAGCTACCGGAGACATCCCCATCGGCGGTTGAGCCCTTCATTTCTGCCAGGGAGGTAACAAGCGCAGTCTTCCCGTAAAAGCGGACTTTACGGTCAGAGAAATCGAGGGCGGTGATGTGGACCTTGCCGGCACGCAGATTTGCGAGGGTCTGGTCTTTGGTTTGGAGAGTCCCGTTGGCGGTAATGGCCATGTAGTCATCCGCCAGCAAGTTACTCATTGAGTTGGTGTCGGACTTAAGTAGGGCGTCACGCCAGGCCAACTCCATTTGGTCAATCTGACGCCTGTTCTCGTGCTTCTTGACCTTGGGTTGTCCGGCATCGAGGGAATTGACGCACAGGGCCAGTACAAGCACGGAGACGAACATCCGCCCGAGCGCAAATCGACGGCCTAACGAGGAGAAGGTCTTGCTCATAAAAACCGGCATAAACGTCTCGGATGTTAGCCCCAGACAGGTCCGCCGGTCAATGACAATCAGGAATTGCCTTCTTCGCGGTACATCTGCCGTCCCCAATGAGGATCGCCGCGGGCCTAACCGGAACTCCGCAGCTTAGACTCGACAGGGCGCTAAACGAGAGCAACGAGGTTCTCGACGGCGCGTTCCTTCATTTTCTGGAAGAGTCCGCCGACGGCGTGCTTCTTGAAGTGCTCTGACTCCCGGTGCGCTGCCAGAGCCTTCTCGTCGAGGTACTGCTCGTAGATGAGCACAGTATCCGGATCGCTCTCAATGTGGTGCGGGATGTAGCTGACGCAACCTGGCTCGCGGCGGGATTCGGTGGCCAGCATGCGCAGCGTTTCGGCGATTTCAGCACGATCTTCGGATGTGAACCTGAACCGGACAACAAAGCTGACCATAGTGTGATCTTCCTTTTGCCTGAGCGGCAAAGCCCCAGTGTGTTCCTAAAGTCTACCTGTGAATACTTTCGAGCGCATCCGCAAACTCGGGCAGCACCATGGTCTGGTTCCGGTCCGGACCTGTTGAAACCATTCCGACACGCGCTCCACTCTCGCGTTCCTGGAAGCGGAGGTAGTCCTGCGCGGCCTGGGGCAGTTTTTCAAACTCTGTAATGCCCTCAGTGGACTGGCGCCAGCCCTTCAAAGTTGTGTAGCGGGGCTTGATGGACTCAAGGCCCTGGACGTCCGCGGGGATTTCGTCGGTGACTCTGCCGTCGATCTCGTAGCCGATGCAGATGGGAATCTCAGCCAGCTCGTCGAGCACGTCGAGTTTGGTGATGACGAGCCACTCAGCGCCGTTGACCTGATTTGAATAGCGGAGCAGGGGAATATCGAGCCAGCCGCAGCGGCGGGGGCGGCCAGTGACGGCGCCGTACTCATTGCCGCGGGCGCGGAGGTCTTCGCCGACCTGGTCATGGATCTCAGTGGGGAAGGGCCCCTCGCCAACACGAGTGACGTAGGCCTTGGTGACGGCGATAACGGTGCCGATATTCGTGGGACCTACACCGGTTCCGGTGCAGGCGCCGCCGGCGGTGGCCGAGGAAGAGGTGACGAAGGGGTAGGTTCCGTGGTCAATGTCGAGCAGAGTTCCCTGGGCGCCCTCGAACATGACGCTGCCACCGTTGGCCATAATGTTGTTGAGTAAACGTCCGGTGTCGGCGACGAATGGACGTACCTGTTCGGCGGCGGCGGCGTACTCGTCATACATTTTAGCCGGATCGAGCGGATCAGTACCGAAGAGGGCATGGGCGATGGCGTTCTTTTCCGCGCAGGCCGCCTCAATGTGGGTCTTCAGCAGAGTTGGGTGCAGCAGGTCCACGATGCGCAGACCGCTGCGAGCCATCTTGTCCTCATAGGCGGGACCGATGCCCTTGCTGGTGGTGCCGATCTTCTGGCGGCCAGGCGCACACTCCGAGGCCAACTCGATCATGCGGTGGTAGGGCAGTATGACCTGGGTGCGATTGGAAACAAAGAGGTTGCCGTCGACGGCGACGCCGAGATCGCGGAGCCGGCCAACTTCCTTAAGAAAAGCAAGCGGGTCGAGAACCACACCGTTGCCGATGATGCCCTTGCACCCCGGGCGGAGCACGCCGCAGGGGATGAGTTGCAGCACAAACTTCTGGCCGCCGATGATGACCGTGTGACCGGCATTGTGGCCACCGGCATAGCGCGCAACGGCGGAAAACCGCTCGCTGAGCACATCCACGATCTTGCCCTTGCCTTCATCGCCCCACTGGGCACCCAACACTACAGCCGTTTTTGCGCGCATTTCGCTCTGTTCCTCGAATCCTGTTTTGCGGCCTGTCGTCTCCTAAGAGCAATGCTTTGGCGTCTGCGGCAGGTTGAGCCGACACACCAGGCACCCGGTTGCAAAACGAAGGCGCAGACGACCTCTGCCTGCTCCATCCTGATGATAAACCCTGCTTGAGTTTACAGGGTGTCGGCATCAGGCTGCGGCGGATTGAAAAGAAGGTTGTTAACCAAACCGCTCTTCAGTTCGTTGTATGTGCAGAAGGGGCTGACAAGCCCCTTGGAGTAAGGGGGAATACGAAATGCACAAGCCAAACCAGATATTGTCCTTGGTTTTCTGCGCCGTTGCGGCGCCTGCTTCGATGATTGCAGCTCAGGGGACGGCGCAGACCCGGCCCGCTGTGGCGTCGCAACCGGCGGTGGCAGCTGCTCCGCTGAGCGAACAAGATTTCGCCACCGAACAGGAAAAACTCATCCAATTGCTCAAGACCAGTCCAACGCTGACAACGGTAGTGGCGCACGATCCTTCCTTGCTGTCCGACCAGGAGTATGTGAACCGCAACAACCCACAACTGGCGCAGTTTCTGACCCAGCACCCGGAGATTGCGCGCAATCCCGAATATTACCTGTTTACGAATCTGGATTCGCACGGAGGGCGTCGCGACCAGGCACTTCAACGCGCAGTTTGGCCGGAGTTTGCCGAGTCGCGGCACGACGAATCGACCGCTGCGCAAATGTGGCGTGAGGCGGTGCCCGTGATAGCTTTTGCGTGCTTCTTGACTGCGCTCATCTGGTTGATTCGCCAGTTCCTTGAGAACCGACGCTGGAGCCGCATCTTCAAGTTGCAAAGCGACGTTCATGGGAGATTGATTGAGAAATTCAGCTCCAGCCAAGAGTTGACCGCGTATATGGAGACAGAGGCGGGCAAGCGCTTCCTCGAGGCAGCGCCGATTCCGGTGGGCTTTGAGCCGGAGCAGCGGATGCCAAACGCGGTGGCGCGGGTGATGACTCCGCTTCAGATCGGGATTGTGCTGGTGCTGTTAGGCTGCGGCTTCCTGCTTCTGCGCCATGCCGGTCCGGATATGAGCATTCCGATGCTGGTGCTGGGAACGGTGGTGCTGATGCCCGGATTGGGATTTATCATCTCGGCAGGGATTACATGGGTCTTGGCAGGGCGGTTGGGGCTGATCCCGGGAAACTCTCCGGCGACGAGCAGGATGGAACCGCCCTTTAACCCGCAGGACAGGCAGTGAGCCGGAGGCGATCCGGCTGTGGCGAGGCGACGAATGCCCTGGGAATCCGTGCTTCCGAGCGTGCTGACCCGCGACGCGCAACTAGACGCGTCGCGGGCAGCCGTGCCGCCTATGGACAATGACGCGTTCGCCTGCTTCTATGAGCGTTCGTCCCGTTCCGTTTGGGCTTACTTGGCGCGGACCTCGGGCGATCCGGCGCTGGCCGAGGACCTGATGCAGGAAAGCTATGTGCGCTTCCTGTGCGCAACGCGCAAGGAAGAAGGCGAGGTTGCCGCGCGGCGCTACCTGTTCCGAATTGCAAGCAACCTGCTGCGCGACCACTGGCGGCGCCCTAGGACCTCATCCCTGGACGAAATCTCCGAAGACTTTTTTGCCGCGCATGGCGGCTCCGGGCAGTCTGACTCGCAAATGATGCTGGGACCGGCAATGAAACAGATGCGGCCGAGAGACCGCCAGCTGCTTTGGCTGGCGTATGCGGAGGGCTACTCGCATCGGGAGATTGCCGAGGTGACTGGCCTGGCAAGCGCGAGCATCCGGCTGATGCTCTTCAGGGCGCGGCGAAAAGTTGCGCGGCTGCTGCGGGACACGGAAAGCGGGAGGGCGCTATGAAACTTGGTTCCTGCGCGCGAGAGAAGGAAGTAAAGGATTTGCTGGAGCGGGGGCACTGGCCAGAAGCGTGTGCACCGGACCTGCGCTTGCATGTGAGCGGCTGCCGGAACTGTGGCGATCTGGTGCTGGTGACAGAGACCTTCAGAAATGCCAGGGCAGCGGCTGCCGGCGCAGCGAAGTTGGGTTCTCCTGGACTGCTGTGGTGGCGTGCGCAACTTCGGCGGCGCAACGCGGCAGTGGAGCGCATTGGCAGGCCGCTGCTGAGCGCGCAGATTTTTGCGCTGGCCACGATCCTGCTGCTGACGGTGGGGTTTGTAGTGTCGCAGGCGCGGCATGGGCTTGGGTGGCTGACCTGGCTGGAAGGGCTTCCTGAGGCTGGGACTCTGCATCTGGGAAACCTTTGGCCCACGGCGCTCTTCGATCCAAGCTGGAGCCCACTGGTGCTGGTTCCCGCAGTGGCCACGCTGGTGCTGCTGGGTGGCGCAGTGGTTTACCTGGTGTCCGAAAAGCAATAGAGACAACACCATCGAGCAATAGACACTTGCAGGCGAGACTTTGCCCTTCGAGCGGAGAGTAGGGGGCTGTCTGCTATATTGGCTTGCCGTTGTTTCGCCCGATTAAGTTATCGGTAACTGAGCGAACGGCGGCTGCTTATCCAGCGAGGAAAAGAGGAGACATCCATGGATTGGAACGAGAGTTCTAGACGGTCGTTCTTGAAGCAGTTTGGCGCTGCCGGCGCATTGGCGCTGGCCGCGGCAAATGCAGAGGGCATGGGATTGTCCGGCGCCGAGGGCGCGGTGGTTGCTGCTTCGCCTTCGCAGGCGAAGCAGGCGGCGACGAGAGCCGGGCGAATGAAATGGTGGCATGAAGCCAAGTTCGGCATGTTCATCCACTGGGGACTTTACAGCTTAATTGGCCAGCATGAGTGGTCGAAAGAGGTGGAGGGCGTACCGATTCCGCAATATGAGTTACTGGCCAAGCATTTTCATCCAAAGCCGAACGCGGCGCGTGACTGGGCACGGCTGGCGAAAAAGGCCGGGCAGAAGTACATGGTGATGACCACCAAACATCATGAGGGATTCTGCCACTGGGACTCGAAGCTGACCGACTACAACGCCGTGAAGCAGGGACCGGGGCGCGACCTGGTGCGGGAGTATGTGGATGCGGCGCGGGCCGAGGGTCTGCGCGTGGGCTTCTACTACTCGCTGATGGATTGGCACCATCCCGACGGGGCGACGTGCAAGACCGATGAAGCGGCGCGGAAGCGGTTTGTGGAATATACGCATGGACTTATTCGGGAGCTGCTGACCAACTACGGAAAGATCGATGTGCTCTGGTATGACGTGTCGTGGCCTCTCTCCGCTGAAGGATGGGAGTCAGAGAAGATGAACGAAATGGTCTTCGAGCTGCAACCGGAGATCATTGTGAACAACCGAAATGGACTCGATGGCGACTTTTCAACGCCAGAGCAGCAGATCACGGCCTCAGAAGTGGGACGTGCGTGGGAAAGCTGCATGACGCTGAACGACAGTTGGGGCTTCAATCGCGGCGACGATGCGTGGAAGAGTCCCAAGACGATCGTGGATAATCTGGCGACGTGCGCGCGCGGCGGCGGCAACTATTTGCTGAATATCGGGCCGGAGCCGGATGGGTCGATTCCGCCGGACACGACGGCTGTGCTGGAGTCAGTGGGCAAGTGGATGGATATAAACGGCAAGACGATCTACGGTACGGATCGCTTGCAGGCGGGGTGGAACACGAACGCGAATTACACCCGAAGCGGCAACACGCTCTATATCCACCAGCACTATTGGCCGGGACATACGCCAGCGGCAGAGTGGCTTAGCTTCTATCAGCCGGACGCGGTCATCGCCATCGGCGGAATCAAGCCCAAGGTGCTGTCGGCGCACTTGGTCAAGACTGGGCAGAAGGTCGATTTCACGCAGGATGCACTCTGCGTGCGGCTGACCGGGCTGCCTCTAAAAGCTCCCGATCAACCGGCTACGGTAATTGCTGTGGAATGCGACGGAGAGCCAACGGTGAATCATGACGAAACGCGTCCGCTTTGGCCTCGGTACAAGGTGGGTGTTAGTTAGGGTAGTTACATAGTTGAGAACCGACAGGGCGGCCCTTCTTTCCAAGAAGGGCCACCCTGTCGGTTCACGCATTAATGTTGCCTGGAAAGAGTCCCAAACGTACGGCTAACAGCAACTAAGCTTGATCTTTTCGCTTGCTGACTCTTCGGCCCCAAACGAATCTTGCGGCAGCGGAACTCCATGCAATGTCTGCCAGCAACGCCGCAGAGCTGACGTTACAACGAGAACCACACCGGCAATGAATAGCGCCATCAGGATGGAATCGAGATAGCCTTGTATCTCAGTTCCTGGGTTGTGTGCGAGTGGCCAAAAGATGTTGGCGATGGAAAGAACGGCCGCAGCCAAGGTAGTTATCCCCACAAACACCATAGGCACGGCAGTTACCCACACGTACTTCAGCTTTCCGCTATTGATAAGGAAGACGGTACCGATAGCCAAGGCGATGGTGGCGAGTAACTGGTTTCCAGCACCGAACAGAGGCCAGATAGTTGAGATGGAGCCGGTATAGATGAGATATCCCCAGGAACCTACGACCAGAATCGTGGAGATAAGAATGCCCGGAATCCACTTGGCATTAGTAAAAGGCTTGTAGGCCTTGCCGAGCAGTTCCTGAAGAATGTAACGTGCGGAGCGCGTTCCGGCGTCTACGGTGGTGAGAATAAACAGGGCCTCGAACATGACGGCGTAGTGATACCAGTAGCCGACAAGCTTATCCATGTGCGGAAGTCCACGGAAGATATGGGCCATGCCGATGGCAAGCGAAACGCCGCCACCAGTGCGACCGGCAAGGTTCTCGCCAACTTCAGAAGATAGACGGGCAAGGTCCACTGTGTGCAGGCCAAGATTGGCAAAGACCGCTGGGGGTACGTTAATGGCGTAGTAGTCACCCGGATAGAGCGAGCAGGCCGCGATGAGCGCCATGACCGCGACCAGCGCCTCGGCCGCCATGGCTCCGTAGCCGATAAAGCGCGCATCCGATTCCTTATCCAGCATCTTGGGGGTTGTTCCGGAGGCGATGAGCGAGTGAAATCCCGAGATAGCTCCGCAGGCTATAGTTATAAAGAGAAACGGGAAGAGTTGGCCGTGGATGATCGGCCCACCGCCGTGAACATATTGACTTACCATGGGAAATTGAAGTTGAGGATGTACTGTAAATATGCCGACGCACAAGAAGGCGATGGTGCCGAGTTTTACATAAGTAGCCAGATAGTCCCGGGGCTCAAGAAGCAGCCAGACGGGCAAAGATGAAGCGATGATGCCATAGATCATCAGCATTCCTGTAATCTGATGACCGGAGAAACTCAGGTAGGGCGCGAGATAAGAGTTAGCCACCGTATGACCTGTAAATACGGCCGTGAAAAGCAGGATGACTCCGACAATTGAAGGCCCCACGATACGGACTCTTCCCGGAGTGCTCTTGAACATCCATAAGCCCATCAGCATGGCAATGGGGGCGGTCATGCCAATGGTAAAGACGCCCCAGGGACTGTTGGACAGCGCGTTTACCACTACAATGCCGAGCCCCGCAAGAGTTACAAGCAGGATAAATAGTACGGCGATCATCGTAACTATGCCGGCGAAAGGACCTATCTCGGTCATAGCGATCACAGGCAAAGATCGCCCTTTGTGCCGCGTGGAAGCAACCAGGATGGTGAAATCGTGAACGCATCCGGCGAGCACAGCGCCGAGAACAATCCACAGAAAACCGGGCGCAAAACCGAACTGCGCTGCAAGAGTGGGCCCGATAAGCGGTCCTGCACCGGCGATGGCTGCGAAATGGTGCCCAAAGAGCACGATCTTTGGCGATGCCATGTAGTTTTGGCCGTCGGAGCAGGTATGGGCGGGCGTGGCGCGTTTATCGTCCAGCACCAGTACTTTAGCGGCCAGAAAGGCCGCATAGTAACGATAGCCCAGGGCAAAGATACACAAGGCCCCAATGAGCAGCTCCAACGTATTCATTCTTCCTCGCGTCTATTACAGGTTATGTGCTTAATCAAAGAGTAGTTGCAAGAATTATCTCACCGCGAGAAGAATAAGCCGATTAGAGAGAACGGACAAAGGTGTACGGACCTTCAGGCACAAGGACAACCTGTGCGCCATCAGCGAGTCCGTTTGTCGCTGCGCGGATGGCTTCGTCGAGGCTTTGAAATGCATGCGCGCCCAAGCTGCCGAGATCAGCGGTGGAGACACGCGGCGCGTAGAAGAAGAGGTCATTCTTCAGGCCGACCAGGGCCAGTCGCTCCAACTGCCATTGGTCGACGATGACTTCAGTGTCGCGAATGTCATCGAGATAACTGGCGTGGCCGGAGTACGCCTTGAGCTTGCGAGCGAATTCGGGAGAGCCGATGCCCTCGGCGCATTCGCCGAGAACCAGGATTCTGCCGCTTGGCTTGACGATGTGCTGCGCGGCAGTGACTCCTTTGAGGATTTGATAAAAGGTGAGGTCGAGTGGATAGCCTGCGGCGCTCGTGATGACAACGTCGGCAGGCGCCGGAATTGTTGCAAGAGAAGTGGATACGAGAAAGTCGACAGCGGCGGCGTGGGCCTTGATCGGATGTCCAGCAAAGACGCCTGAGATTTCGCGCTTCTGGGTGAGAGTTACATCGAGGATGAAGTCGTGACGAGCCATGGCGGCAACTTCAAGCAGTTCGGCATGGAGAGGATTGCCGGCGATGGAGCCCTCGGTAGCCAACAGCTCGCGCATGAATCGAGGCGAGTGAATCACCTTGATGGTCTCCTGCGCGGCGAGCCCTGGAGCAACCAACTTGCGGCCGCCGGAAAAGCCCAGCATCAGGTGCTGTTCGACGAAGCCGAGAGTAATGTGAAGATCGGCGGCCATGAAGCGCTCGTCAATATGGACGGGGGTTCCGCGACTTGTGACGCCGAGAGAGCGATGGCCGGCGAGATCGCGCGCATCGTGGCTGACTACACGATAGGTGCTTGCAATGGCCGGCCCGACAATGCCTTCGATCTCTGCCGGCGTGGCTCCGCGATGCAATCCCGTAGCGATAAGAATCGTGATTCCATCGACTGGAATCCCCACAGAGTGAAGGCGGGCCAGCAAGGGCGGAAGCGTTTGCGCGTTGGGAGCAGGACGCGTGATATCGCAGACGGAGATGGCGGCGGAGCGTTTGCCCGCAGCTATCTTCGCCAAAGGTTCAGAGCCGATGGGAGCGTCGAGCGCGGCGTTGAGGGCGGCCGGGAGGTCGCTGAGCGCGGAGGCGTTGCGACTGTGGACGACCTGACACTCGAAGCGATCCGGGACGGCGACTTCGATTCCGCTCTTGCCGTAGGCAAAGTGTGTTCTCATGTGATTGATCGAGACCGGCCGCCGACTGGCGAGCGGCTTTATCCTCGTTGCTCATTCTAATTTGTCTCGCATTTAGATGCGTAGCTTTGAGGGCAGGTTCTCCCGCCGCATCGAATTTATGCAATACTACGGCCAGATTTCAGACGTCTTCAAGATGTCACGCAAAATGAATTTGGAAAGGGTTGTGCGCGCTATGACGGGCCGGGAACGAATTCTCGCAGTACTTGGCGGACAGCAGGCAGACCACCTTCCATCCATGCCGATCACGATGATGTTTGCGGCGGATGTGCTTGGGGTGAAGTATGGGCAGTATGCACGGGATTACAGAATTTTGGTCGATGCGCAGGTGAAGACGGCGGAGACGTTCGGCTTCGACTATGTATCGACCATCTCCGACCCCGCGCGGGAGGCTGCCGATTATGGGGCGAATGTGCAGTGGTACGAGGATCAACCTCCGGCGATTATTGAAGAAGAGGCATTGTTCGCTAATAAGGCTGACCTGGTTGGATACAAGGCTTCAGATGCGCTCTCGGGCGGACGCAGGGAGGACCGAGTGCGGGGCGTGGAACTACTGCGCGAGCGGGTGGGAGACGAGCTGTTTGTAGAGGGATGGGTGGAGGGTCCCTGCGCGGAAGGCGCCGACCTGCGCGGGATTAGCCGCCTGATGCTGGACTTTTCCGACGATCCGGAGTTCGTTCATGCGCTGTTCGAATTCAACGTGGAGTCGGCGATCCAATTTGCCGCAGTGCAGATCAAGGCTGGAGCGGACATTATCGGAGTCGGCGATGCGGCGGCGTCGCTGGTTGGGCCGCGGATCTACAAGGAGTTTGTTTGGCCGTGGGAGAAGAGGCTGGTGGACGCGATCCATGCGATGGGCGGGAAGGTGCGGCTGCACATCTGCGGAAACACGCGGAGAATTGTGGACGGGATGGGCACTCTGGGCTGCGAGATGGTGGACATTGATTTTCCCGTTCCGATGGAAGAGGCGCGCGCAAAGACAGGGCCGGGGCAGACACTAGCGGGGAATCTGAATCCCGTAAAGGATGTACGCGACGGCACGCCGGAGACGATTGTGCGGGCGTTGGAGACGTTGCAGCAAAATGCGGGACCACAGTGGATTGTGGCAGCGGGCTGCGAGATTGTGCGCGATACACCGCACGAGAATGTGCGGGCGATGGTGCAGTTCGCGCAGATGCATGCCACAGAAGGCATCACGAGATAAATGGAGATGAAGGATGAAGCTGAACGGTCTTGAGTTGACGCGGCGTGATGTATTGAAGGCAATGAGCGCAAGCGCCCTGGGTGCGGCCGCGAACCTGGATGGCCAAGGCGCGACGCACACACGGGCCGACGCGAGTTGGCTGGCCAACTGCCACTTTGGGATTTCGACGCACTGGACCGCACAGTCAAAACCAGTGGGCGCCGATGACTGGTTGCCTTTCGACGAGACTGTGGCACGGTTCAGTCCGGCGGGTTATGTGGACCAGGTGGCGGGAGCGGGCGCCGATTATGTAATCTTTACCGGAGTGCATGCGCTACAGATGCTGCCCGCTCCTTGCGCGGCAATCGATCGCGTTCTGCCGGACCGGACGACGAAGCGGGACCTTATTGGCGAGTTAGCGGACGCCTGTCATGCGCGCGGCCTGCGGTTCATTCTCTATTACAATCACTCATGCAATAACGGCGACGACCCTGAATGGGAATACGCGGTGGGTTATCACGCACCGGATAAGTCGCGGTTGATGAGCAATATTCTGGGCATCATCCGCGAGTTGGGGATGCGCTATGGTCCGCGGGTGGATGCATGGTGGTTCGATAGTTGCGGCTCGCTTGATCCCAACGACTGGCATCACGATTTTCATCACCCGGTAACCACGGATATGCGCGGCTTCAAGGTCGATTGGGATGAGTGGGTGAAAACTGCGAAGGCTGGATTTGAGGGACGCCTGGTGACTCTGAACCCGGGCATGCTATATCGCTTTGTTTACTCCACTCTTCAGGATTATGAAGCGGGAGAGGCCAACCAACCCGTTGCCGTTCCTTCCACTCAGTTCACGCAGGACAATTTGCAGGGGCACAGGTGGGTTTGTTTGGATAACCAGGCTTGGGTTCATAGCCGCGTGGTGACTCCACTGGCAGGACCGCTCTATCACCACGAGTATATCGAGGAGTACATACGCGCTTGCAATAGGGTCAGGGTTCCAGTCACCTTCAACGTCGATATCGACCGGACCGGAGTACTGAGCCCCGAATCGCTGGCGCTGCTGAGGGATGTGAAGAAAAAGCTGGTCTAACGAATCCGGCGGCTATTGCTCATTCGCGAGCATGGCTGCGGACAAAACAGCATCGGCGATGCTTGCGGCCTCGAGGGCCGAGCGCACGGCATGCACGCGGACAATCGACGCTCCCTGGAGAATGGCGGCTGTGAGTGCAGCCCGGCTGGCCGTTTCTCTGGCCTCGGAAGGTGCGTCGCTGCCGCCGTAAAGTGGCGCAAGGGTTCTGCCGAGGAAGGACTTGCGGCTGAGGCCAGCCAGCAGTGGGCATCCCAGAGAGAGCAGTTCAGACTGGCGAGCCAGCAAAGCGTAGTTCTCGTTGAAGAGCTTGCCGAATCCGTAGCCGGGGTCAAGGACGATGGCTTCAGTCGGAAGACCGGCGCGGGCAGCCGCGCCGAGGCTTTCGGCGAGGCCGGCGCGCACGGTGGCCAGCAAATTGCCGGGCGTAAGTTGCGGCTGCGTGCGCCACTCTTCAGGACGGCCTCGGGTGTGCATAAGTACCACGCCAGCGCCGAACTCCGCGCATACGGCCGCGATTGCCGGGTCCCATCGAAAGCCGCTTACATCGTTGATGATTTCCGCACCGGCGGCGAGTGCTGCTTGGGCTGTCTCGGCCTTATAAGTGTCAATGGAAACGATGGCGCCGGGATGAGCGCGCAATACGCCTTCGAGGACAGGCAGCAGCCGTGCCTGTTCTTCTTCGGCGCCGACTGCAGGTGCTTGAGCTGAGCCGGATGCACCGCCGGCTTGTGAGCCGGGACGAGTGCTTTCTGCGCCGAGATCGAGCAGGTCAGCGCCCTGGTCGAGGAGTTCGAGCGCGTGCGCGATGGCGGCATCGGGATGGAAGAATGCGCCACCGTCACTGAACGAGTCGGGCGTGATGTTGACCACACCCATGATGAGGGTGCGACGGCCAAGCTGGAGAGAGCGCGTGCGGAGACGCCAGTCTGCGGCCTTCCGAGCGGCGATGTGCAGGCCAGCGTCCAAGCCTTCTCCCCCTTCTTCCACGATTTCCACAACTTTTGAACACCTTTGTGAACTTATGGCTCGCGGTGAAGCTTACCGCCTTTGAGGACAAACTGCTCGTCGCGCCACGTAATCATGTTCCCGGCAAACCCCGCAACCCACACTCCCATGGCAACCACGTCGCGGAGTGGAAGCAGCCATAGATTCGGCAACACCTGGTGATCGGCCAGTACTTCGGCTCCCACGGTCATGGCTTGTGCAAGGCGCAGAAAGAAGCTCAGCCCCAACAGCCACAGGCTTACAGGGCTGAGACCGCTGGCCAGGATGTTGACCAGCGCCCAGCCCAGGCCGTGCGTAAAAATCAGGCCTATGTAGCCGCCCGGTCGCGCATCCCGTACGGTTCTGGCCCAGCGCAACTGGTGATCGATAAAGCCCTGCCAGTCGTATGCGGGGACACCGGTCTCGACCACTTCTGCGCTGAGCGCAACGCGGTATCCGGCCTTGTCCACGCGTGCGCCTAGTTCGTAGTCGTCGGCGAGATGGTCTACCAGCGCCTCTAACCCGCCGGCCTTTTCAAGCGCTTCACGTCTGACGGCCAGAGTAGAGCCGAGACCGTAATGCAGACCGCCCTCAATCATTTTTGACAGCAACACCCCGGCCTGAAAATCCGTTGCAATACCCAGCGCTTCAAGCCGGGAAGGAAGTGTGCCGTGCGCACGGCCACGATAGAGCGCAGTGACCAGCCCCACGGGCTGTTCCGGCTTGGCCGCAGTCATCTGCGCAGGCGCGAAACACGCCATGACCCGCTCCAGGTAATGGGGCGATACCGAAATATCAGAGTCGTTGATCAGCAGGAAGGCATAGCGGGCTTGGGCAGACAACTGCACCAGCGTGCTGACCTTGCCATTGGTTCCGAGCCTCTCGGGACATTCGACGAGGCGGATGGGGAACGCCGGAAACTCCGACTTCAACTGCTCGACGGCGTTGACGGCAGGATCATCCAGCGAGGCAACTCCGAACAGAAGCTCAAACTCCCCGGCATAGCTCTGCCTGCAATGGGTGCGGAAGGCATCGATCATGGCGGGATCGAGTCCCTTGAGGGACTTAAGGACGCTAACACCGGGCGCGAACGGCGCCAGAGGAGCGCGGCGGCTGCGCATAAAGACCCGCGCGGCAACCATGGCCGCCAAAAAGTAACCTATTCCGGCCACGGCCAGCGCCGCAGTCAGCAGTTCCACGGCATGTGCCAAAGCATGTGGCATGACAGGGGTTAGTGTAGCGGAACAGGCCAGGATTTGCCGCCAGGTTTCAACGGCGGTTGCGGATGTGTGAATAACCGGGGCGAGGCCGGGCAATGCCGGAATCGGCGAGGAGGTCATTTGAGTGATGACGAACAGGCCCCAGACCATCCGTGATGTTCAAAATCGAACCGATTCGGGCCGCGAAGGGACTGGCGCAAGCAACGTGGAAGGTAATCCAGTCTGTACTCGCCTGGGCATGCTGGGGGTTGAGTGTTCCGCTAACTTCGGTCAACGTTGAAATTCCACTCTGAATTTTCAGCGAATGAGGAGGCAGTCGGCGCATGTCCACTCAATACAATTCACATTGCTTTTCCGCTTTTGCCTGCAACTTCAATGAATACCAACTCGGAACTCAACGGACTCCGCAGATGAACTTTCAGGCCCTCGGCCATCAACTCGCTACCCGCAGCTTCGGCGTCTGGCGCGCTTCCATCTTCGTAGTGCAGCAGGTAGCGCTTGTGCGCATCCAGCCCGGCAAGAGCAAAGCGATGATCAACCTCTTCGGCGATGGTGCCTCGAAACGCGAAGATTACGCCCTTGCCGCGCGCGGGTTCCCAGTATTCGAGTCCATCCCAGTGCACGCCGTCAGGCCGGTCAGACACATGAAAGAGTTGCGCGTCGCGGATAAGCGGACGCAGCCTGAGCTTGTAAAGTGTGATGGCGTTTAGCGCGACTTCGTGCTGTTCGGGCGTCCACGCAGTTGTGTCCTGCATGATGCTCACCCATCCCATCATCCCGCTGCGGAGCATGTAGAGAAAGTTTTCCGGCTGCGGCACTGGCCACTTCTCCACATAGCTCTCAAGCATCGCCGCGGGCAGAACATGACTTGTGTCATAAAACGCCCGGCGGTTGGACAACGGATCGTATGTATCGGTGATGGAGAAGTAGTCGCCGTGCGCGGCTGAACCGAAATCCACCATGCGGCCGCCGTCATTGCAAATCTCAAACAGCAGTCCAGGATGCTCGCGCCGCAGTTTCTCGTATATATCGTAATAGGCACGGACTGCGTGGTAGCTGACATCGGTGGAGTTCGAGGCGACAACGAAATCCGATGCCCAGTCGTGGTTGACGCGCATGGTGCTGTGGTCGGGTGGAGCGTGGGGATGATCGTCCCGGATACAACCCTGCGCGACTAAGTAACCATCGTGCTCCAGCATATCCAGGTGATAGTCCTCGACAATGCGCTTTACTTCTTTGGCGGCATAGTCGTGCGCCGCGGGAACGCCCAAGTCAATAGTCTGCCCCTTGAATTCCTCTGGCTTCCAGTCTGGACCCATGTTGGAGACCAGCCAGTCGCGCACCACGGGATCGTGCACGTTGAGCGCACCTGGTACGGTGCCGAGTGCGGCCTGGGTCCAATCGACCCAGATGCCGAAACGCAGCCCCAGTCTGTGCGCGGTGTCGGCAAGCGACGCGAGCCCATGAGGGAACTTATATAAGTCAGGACGCCAGTCCCCTACGTCTCGGAACCAGCCCGCATCGAGATGAAACATCTCAAGGCCAAGCTCCTTTGACTGGGCGATCATGCGCAGAGCAAGGGCTTCGTCCACCTTCATGCCGCTACCCCAACTGTTGTTCACTGTGAGCGGGTAGTGAGGATCGTTCCACGTGGCTGGATTGCCAAGCACCGCGCGCACCCAGGGGCGAAGTTGATTTCCTCCGCCATCCGGACCTGCGGTAAAAACTCCGAGAAAAACTGTTGGGGTGGTGAAGCTACCGCCGGGCTCAATACGCGTACGGAACGGGCCAGGCTCGGGATTCAAACCCAGCACGGACTTGAGGCTGCTGCCTGCACGCTGCAAGGTTATGCGCGTTCTGCCACTGAACTCGATGCCGGCAAACCAGCCGTCCTGACGCTGCGAGGATGCGTAGACGACTTCGACGGGAATGATCTCGCGCGCCTCGCCCGGCACCGGATAGGCGTAGGTGGAGGACTTGCCGGTCCAGTTGTAGCCTTCGGCAACTGCATCAAGGTGCGCCCCCTGCGGGGAAGGCGTGTCTGCACCTTTTTCGACGTAGAAGTTGCGGAGTTCGGCATCCGCCGGCACCAATAAGTCCAGGCGGAGCGAGTCGACCATGGGAAGCCAGATCTCCTGCGCGCTCAGGTTTTCAGCGGTAATACGATGCTCGACGGGGCCGAATTTAGCCCGCGCTTCCCATCGCCAGCTAAGGCGCAGCCGTGGGCTTTCAGACTCATACACAAAGACGACGCTCCGAGGTTTCGAGGCGCTCATTGCAGCCTTAAGCCGCCAGGTAATGGGAACCACCGCTCCCTGAACATAGACGGACGCGGGCAGTGATTCTTGCTGCCGGTTTTTCCACGCGGCCCCGGCCGAGCCAACTAGTTTCTTCAGCCCAGGCGAGGCCGGGTCTGCGCACAATTCAACGCGCACATCGGAGGTTCGCAGCGAGGAAATTACTGTGGCGGGCTGCTGGGCGTGTACGCCGCACGCAAATGCAAGAACGGCGGCCAGTGGCAGCGATGCCAGGCTGATGGCGCATCTTGGGAGGAACCGGCTTGAGCATATTCCTTTCATGGCTTGTACTCGATGATGGCATTGGCGCGTCGATAAGAGCCCGAGGCGTTGTGATCCGCGGCAAAGGTTAGTTCCACAAGGCCGCTTGTAATTGACCTGACCGTGGCACCCTTTACGCCTGCAACCTGCGATGCGCTCTTGACCCGCACGCGCGATGTGCGGTCTGTCGGCACATCGGCGGCAATGGTCAGCGTGCTTGCTTCCAGACGAACGTCGATGATGCGAACGCCGATGCTTGGGTCGCCCAATCGAGGGTCGGGAGCATCGGGAATTACCGATACGCCGCCCCGAAGATCAAGTTGCAATTCGCTGTCTCCGTGCGGGACTGTGAGCGCAACCCTTGCATTGGTCTGTTGCAGATAATCCTCAATGCTGACGGCAACGAGATGATGATTGAACACAGCGCCGCGCAACTTCGCGCCTAGTGGTAGATCGGGAGAGAATTCGAACTCGAACTGCTCACCGGGATTGAAGATCTTGAGCGTGATGTTGTCGCCAACGCGACCCAGTACGAGCGACACGGAAGTAGCGGAGAGTTGGATGTGCGAGATAGTGACGCCGCTCCACTCCGCCGGCAAACGGGGTGCAAAGAGCAAGCGTTTGGCGACTGAGTCAATGCTCAACCCCAGCAGACCATGAATGGTGGCCTGAAGAAAGCCTGCAGAAGACCAGGTCTGCTCGGGAACGGACTCGGCTTGCGGACGATAGAGGTTACCGGCCAGAACCTCCGGCATGTGCCCCAGCGAGTCAAGCCGCGCGAGGGGCGGCAGGGTGCGCCACAAGGCCAGAGCTGTTGCCGGGCGATGATTGAGCCAGAACGCCTCACTCAGGGCCGCTGTGTGAGCGGGCCACACGCTACCCTTCGCATACGACTCGGGATCAAAAGCCTCTGAGCCGGCACCCATTCCGCGCGCGCCCCAATCAGTTTGAAAATCGGAAGTGGCAAGCTGATCGAGCAGATGCTCATTCTGTTGCGCGCTAAACAGTTGCTGTGTGAGCGCATCAGGGGGGCCGCTGCGCCGCTCGGTCATCGGCGCGGCTGCCTCAGTGTGGCCGCTGATCCAGAATTGCGCACTGCTATTCCAATAGCGTGCGGGGATCGATTCGCGTGCGCGCTGTGCGGCGTGCAGTGCCTCTTCGGCCATCTGAGGGTGGCCGGCTAGCCCGGCAAGTTGCGCAAAAGCAGATGCGGCCTCAACCCACCCGGAGGACAAGCCTAGATCGTCTGACATACGGTCCTGTTCATTGCCGCCTTCTTTGCCCGGCGGAATCCGCGGCAGCCCGGTTTCCGGATCGAGCAGAGAGATGCAGTAACGGTAAGCGGCTTCAAACGCCGGCCAGTTCTCGCGGGCAAAGGCAACATCTCCCGTTGCGGTAACGTAACGAGCCACCGTGCCGAGAAATTGAAGCGTGATATCGACGTGCGCAAACATATAGGGGTACTTGTGCTCCCAGTCAATGAATGCGGCACTCTGCGAGAGTTCATGCCAGATCATTCCCGTCTTGCTGTCCTGATAGCGGAGAATGAATTTGAGTTCAGCGCGCGCGTGGGCGCGATCGCCGGCAGCGATAGCCGCATCGGCAGCAAGAAGGCCGTCGCCCGCGAAGAACCAGTTGTATTGCGGCCTCCGCGCTCCGCGGCTGGGGCCATAACCGGCAACATAGCCGCAGCCAAGATCGGGATTGCAAACCCAGGCCTGATCAAGCGCAATCCCGGCCCAGGCGATTGCCTGATTCAGGTTCTCGTCCGGCGTCTCTACACGCAGGAGGCTATCTTCGACATCCTGATAGTGCGCCGTGGCCTCTGCTTGCAGCGAGTCCTGGGTGTCTATCAGCTTACGCAGCAACAGACCTGGGTCGGCGGCATGGGGCGGATTGAGCGCCAGGAAGACACTGGCCACTCCGGAGGCTCCGGGGCGCAAGGTGAAGCCGAAGCCGGTCTCGGCGACACCGTGCGAAGTGCGATTGTCAGGGCTGTCGTGCGTCAGAATGTCCGGCGAGCCCACCACAGCAGTAAAGCCATGAGTCGGCTCGGATAGAACATAGGCTGACAGCGATGAACTCCACGCGATGTCTTGCCCGCCCACTGCCGCGGGCCACATCAAGTTGAGCACAGGCGTTGCGTGGACTTCAATTTCGACCGGCCTTGCACTCTGAATAGAGTAAGTAATGATCGCGGCGGGTTCATTCAGCGGAACGAACAACTTCTCTCGAATGACGTAATCGGATCCAAGATAGATGCGCGTCACTGAGTTCGGTTGGTAAACAACACGCGCGAGAATATCCGTTCCGTTTGTGGCTGCCGTAGCGCCGGCAGTGCGAAAACTAACCTGGTATTCGCTGAGTATCTGGAATGGATAGGCCCAGACCTCGAGCCCTTCAGAGGCATATCCACTGACGAGTGCGCGCCGTCCATGCACAGCAATGAAGCGCCGAGGCGCCACTGCTTCGGTATAAAGTGAAAGATGCCCACGGGGCGTAGCGCCCACTTGGCTATCTTGTGCGCCTGTGCCGACCGCAAGCGAAGCAAGCCCGCACGCCGCGGCCAGAAGGAGACAGGTCTTGCGGGTATTAATTTTCCATCGGCCTATGGACATGGCCACTCCACCCCTCTAGCGGGAGGTTTGATGACAAGACGGTCGTTGCCGAAGCGGTACAGTCTGCTTGCGATTTCGAACCTCATCTTCATCGCCGTATACAGGTCTGGCGCCACCTACCAGGAGAATTCTACTGTCCTGGTTACGTACCCGGAGGCTTGCGGAAACACTACAGTAGCGACACGCAATTTCTGGCTCAGCGAACCCAATGTCGCACCATCGGTACGCACCTGGAGATTCGGAATATTCTCGCGAAGCTGCAGATGATAGGTCTCCCCGCCGATTCCAGCGAGAGTCAAAGTATAACTGCGAGCTGACGACTTCTGGTCGAGCACTTTTAACTGCTGTGTCTCCGCGCCGAACTGAGGCAACTGGCTGTCGATGGACACTTCCAACGCTGGCAGCGGAATGTGCAGAACACCTGCCTCGGCATGGGCCCCTGGCAGGCGAGAGGCGAGGCGCATCCCAGCCGGTGCGTGGATTGCCTCCACAACAAGATCTGCGCCTGAGCGCATGAATTTTAGATCGACGCGCGCCTTGCCGAAGGGGACATTGCGCATTGTGGCATCCGGCCAGCCCGCGGGCAAATGAGGCGTTACGCTCAAGGTGTTTTGAGGCAGATCCCACTCAAGTCCGAACAGGCCGCGAACCACGGGCGAGACGATCATTGCTGAAGACCAGAGCTGGTGTGCCGAGCTGCGCCCAAGCGGCTGGAAGAACCGCCCGGAGAGAAGTTCCGTTACATTTCCAAGGTCCTGCGACCAAGTAAGATCGGCGTTCTGCATCAGGTGGGCATAGGCAGAGAGAGCATGGCCAGTGCGATACTCGGCCACGGAGACCCAGCCGGTAAACAGTGGCCACACCGATCCCTGGTGATAACTGATGGGATCGTAATTGCTGGTTCTATTGCTGGTGGAGCGCGTACCCCAATCGGTGGAGAATTCGCTGGATGCCCAACGCGACAGCATCGCTCCACCATGATCGAGCCGGTAGTCACCATCCCACCACGCAACGGCTGGGAAAATGGTTGGCGTTGGGTCCATTCCCGCCTTGCCGTTCCAACTGAACGCGTAGAAGTCCGTTGCCTGCTGGTAGTATTCGTTTTCGATCTGGCGGCTTATTCTATTGGCGCGAGCCTCCGCGTCAGCAGCGAGATCGCTATGCCCGGTGGCGCGAGCAAGGTTGGCAAATGCCAGGCTCGCCTGCTCATCGAGGGCAGCCAGGTAGATCTCCTGCTTCGGCATACTCGGAGCCCAGGATTCCACCCATGCAGTGCCCTCGGAGTTGCCATAGATCCCGTCGCCATCTTCATCGTGACTGCGCTCGAATTGCCATGCGAGCGCGAGGCCATCCCAGTGCGCAGCTATGAAGTCCTTGTCGCCACTGATACGGAAATAGTCGTTCATCGCCATCGGCAGCAAGGCCGTCGAGTCGGCGGCCGCATATTCATAGGGCAGGCTTTTCCAGTCGACCAGATTGGCGGTCTGCGACCACTCGTGCGGAATCTTGCCTTCAGGACTCTGGCGACGGAGCAGAAACTCAATCTCCTTGCGCGTGGTCTCGAAGCCTCCGATGCTGTTCACCGCATAGAGAGTCCAGAGCGCGTCGCGGCCGAAGAACCATCCGAAGCCTGGACGCACCGTGTCGCCGGAGCCGACAAAGCCTGCGGTCAGAGCCTGTTCTCCATGTTCCCCGGGCGTTTCAACGCGAAGCTGATCCATTGAGGCTGTGGCCCAGGAGAATGCCTCATTCAGGCGCTGGTCCGGTGTATCGATACTCATGCTCGATTGCAGAAGATCCTGATAGTAGGCCTGATTTTTCTGGTATATGGAGCGCGAGGCTCGATCCAGCGCCAGGAGTCGTTCGGCGAAGGCGGCGTTTGTGGTTGCCGCCTTGGTATCGCCGAGGGCAACCAGCAGCGGGAAGAAAACGTGTGCATCCCGGGCCGGATCGAAGCGCAAGATGAATTGCAGAGGATAAAGCACTGCCCTCTCCTGATAAGGCTCCAGAATGCCAGGCTCCGCCGTGGGCATGGCTAATGCGGCGCCATGGTCCGGGAAGTTGAGATGCAGAACGTAGAATCCGCTGGCAGCGCCCGTCGCAACCCACTCCGGCGAGGGACGATCGTCGGATGGAGCAGGCCACATGCGCTGCATATTCGGCTTGAAGCTGAAGGTTAAAGTCATTGGGCGCACAGCTTCGATTTGAAACAGAACAAGCGCGCCATCCTTTTCGTCCGCGGCTTTGGGAGCAAGAACGATTTCGCGAATGGTGAAATTGGCGTGGGAAAAGGTGATGACGGTCGCATCCGGACGAACTTCAATCAGGGCGGCGTGCAGATTCACGTCGATCGGAACCGGGTAGTTGTCCATGCGCACAGAGATGTGTAGATCGCTGAGGATCTTCCAGGGAAATAGCCAGAGTTCGCAGGTGCCATCTTGCTGCCCGAGAACAGCGCCCCTTGGACCTACTACGGAAAAAGGCCTCGATGGATCGACCTCGTGCTGAATGAAGAGGTTTTCATTGGACGGGCGCAGAGGAAACGACGCGACGGTTGGAATCGGCTCCAATGCCAACTGTGAAACCGCAGATCCGGGAAAGCAGAGAATGCAAAACAGGACAGGGATTCCGAAACCGCCCCCTCTCTTTAGCATCGCTGACTTTATGAATAGGCCAAGCACAGCCCTTCGGGCCTCTTTTGTGTATTGAAGTAGACCCCATACTGCTATCGAATCCATTGTCTGTCCTGAGATGAAGTGATCCGGTATTTGTGCGGACTAAATGCGTTCCTCTGACCATAGCAGAAGGCCGCCAGAGGCTTGCAGGTTAGAGGGATGGCGAGTCCATTGACTCGCCATCTCTCCTGGTTGGGTGGAGGTTAGAAAGTGATCCGCGTGGCGAACTGCATGAAGCGCATCGACGTTCCATATTGGTTAGAGAGCGTGCCCTGAATTGTGCCGGCAAGTCCTCCGCAGTCGACGCAGTTGTTTGGCCCGCCGAGGTTGACGTGATTGAAGACGTTGAACGCTTGAACGAGCAACTGCATCTTCACGCCTTCATATAGGTTGAAGTTCTTGGCAAGGGTGGAATCCACATTGACGATTCCGGGACCCCAGAGAGAATCGCGCCCGATGTTGCCAACGGTTGCGATCAATGGACGGGCATACGCGCCCCATGAACTGCCCGGCAATCCGGCGGCTGCCAACGGTTTGGGTGAGGTTGGGAGGTAGGCAACACTGTGCGTAGCTGTGTCGAGCTTCCCCTTGTGAATGCCGAAGCTAGCGCCTGTTCTGTTCAGGAAGCAGACTCCTGCATCCTCGTCGGCTCCGCACTCGTTGTAACCGGGCGTGAACGGAACGCCGCCTTCCCATGTCATTGTGGCGTTCAACTGGAATCCGCCGATCACCTGGTTGGCCCATCCGGGAATTGAATTGGTATACTGCCTGCCTTTGCCGAAGGGCAGATCATAGTCGCCGGCGAATACGAACGCATGGCGGCGATTATAGTAGCTGTTGCCTTTGCCTATTCTCGGATCGAACGCGAACTCGTACGATTCATGGTCAAGGGCATGCGACCAGGTGTAGTGGGAGAGGAAGGACAGGCCCGAACTGATGCGCTTGTTGACGATGACCTGCAGCGCGTTGTAGCTTCCCGTCGCTTCGTTGTAGTTGAGGCCGATTCCCTGCGTCCATCCGAAAGGCTTGCCAAACCTGGTACCAAACAGCGATTGTGCATTTCCGTATTGGTCGCCGCAGAAGGGCTCGCGTTCGCACATTGTGTAGTAGGAGTCGGCTGGATTTCCGGTTGTGAGATAGGTGGGATTGTTGGGGTTGATCTGGTTGAAGCCTGCAACGGTCTGCTGGTTCGCTCCGAACTGGTTGGAGGAGTCAAACATGTTGTGGTAGGCTTCGCTGCCAACATAGGCAACCTGGATCGCCAAGGTTGGAGAGACCTGGTGCTCTATGGTGAGATTCCAGCCTTGCACGGTAGGCAGCCGGACCACGTTAGGACGCGTGTTCTCTGAAATGCCATTCGGCAACGGCCATGCACCGCTGCTGGGAATCGCGGGCAGGGCGAAGCCCGGAGGCCCAGCTGCAACACCATTCACGACAGAGGTGAGATTGAAGACCGCCGCGGTGTTGGTTACCGGCTCCAAATCCTGTTCGGCCTGGACTGGGATTGACCCTGTGAGAGTCGCGCCAAAGGTGTTGCCCGCCCAGCCCTGACCATAGACGATGCCAAAGCCTGCGCGGACCACCGTATCGGGACGCACCTGGTAGGTCACACCGAGGCGCGGCGCAAACTCCCTGAGGTTGTTCTGGACATTGAGCGAGTGGTTGAACGACCCAATACCAGCGATATCCACAGCGCCGGTTTCAAGGTTGAGCAACCCGCCGGTACCGGCCTTCGAGACCGACTCGGGCGTGTAAATCTCCCAGCGGATACCGTAGGTGAGAGAGAGTTTGGGGGTGGCGCGCCATTGATCCTGAATGTAGCTGAAGACGCGAGTCTGGGTGGTTTCCCCGGTGTACCCATTGGAAACCGTCCGCCAGTAATTGGTTGTATCTCCCAACAGGAACGTGGCGAAGCCAAGGCCTGGAGATGTCCCGCCCGAGGTGCGGGACGCGTGGAAGAAATAGGTGCCGTTGAAGTTGACGTTGCCATTGCCGCTTTCGCCCAGCGAGTTGTTTTTGCCGAGGCGGTAGTCGATGCCGAACTTGATGTTGTGGTTGCCGATGGTGTGCGACCAGTTGTTGACAAACTGGTATTGGCTGGTTTGCTGCAGGCTCTCCGCAGCCGATGTGCCGTACAAGACGTTCTGGCCGCCGTTGGCGCCGTTTGACGGGATGTCGATGTTGAACTGCGGCATTCCACCGTTAAGTGAAAGCGGGGGGATGTTGGCATTGGGAATACCGAGGGTATTGCCGAGCGGCTGCGTGCCGTTAGGCCCTTGCGTGCTGTTGTAGATGCGGTAGTAGCCGAAGCGGAAGTCCGTGATCCACTTGGGGGAGACGACATAGTCGCCGCCAGAGGCGAGGCTGGAATAGTGGAACGCGTCAGTACCGGCAAATCCGCCAGGGCCAAAGCCCGGACCGCCGGCCGCTCCGAAATACGGTGCGCCCGACAAGGCTCCGGTGAAGTATGTGTAGCGTCCAAAGATGTGGAGCTTCTGGCTCATGCTGTAATCGATGCGTACATCGGATTGATCTGTGTTGAATATGCCTGCGCCGGTTGCGGAGAAGTTGTTCTCAATGGCGCCGCCTGGCACGTTAGGCGCCGGAAGCAGCTTCAAAAATGCCACAGCCGCAGGAGAAAGCTGGCTAACAGGAATCAGGTTGCCCGCATAGGCAGTGCGGCCCGCGGCCGTTGCATCATTAAGCGTGAGTGGTTTGTAGGCCTGCAGTCCGTTGTTGCCAGCAATGTAGTCGCTCAGGTCGCAGCTCCCTGTGGACGCGGTGCAGGTTTGCTCCGCTTTCGCCGTGGGGACAGTGGTGAGAGTTGAAGTTCCCGTCTTTTCGCGCAGTCCCTGGAAGTCGGTAAAGAAGAAGAGCCTCTGTTTCAGAACGGGGCCGCCGACCGATCCGCCGAACTGGTTGTGGAGGGTGGGTGCAAGCAAGTTGTTCGGTGGAGCATTGGCAAATGGATCGCGAGCCTGCTGTGCGTCGGAACGGCGATACTCGAATGCCGTGCCGTGGAACTCGTTTGTGCCCGATTTGGTTTGTGCTGTGACCAGGCCTGCAACAGCCTTACCGAACTCGGCATCGTAATTCTGCGCGGTCACCTTCATCTCGGAGACGGCATCCAGGTTCGGGTTGATCACGGCCACGCCGTTGATCGGTTCCTGGTTGTCGGTGCCGTCCAGCTCATACCCGGTAGCAAAGGGGAGCTGGCCATCGACTTCGATCGATCCGCTTCGCTGGGGGTTGCCCCCACCTTCGCCGGGTCCCCAGCCGATGTAAGTTGTGCCTGGCGTAAGCAGTTCAAACTCAGTGAAGTTGCGATTCATGTTCGGCAGATTGATCACTGCCCGCTCATCCAGAATCGTGGTCACCTCAGCGCGGTCAACTTCCAGCAGCGTAGAGCCCCCAGAAACCTCGACGGTGTTGGAAACAGCGCCAATGGCCAACTGAATGTTCACTTCCGGGGCGGTATCGGCATAAACCACGATGCCATCGGCCACGGACTTGCTGAAGCCACTCGCCTCTGCCTGGACACGATAGGTGTCAGGGATCAGGTGCTGCACTCTGTAAGCGCCGGTCTCGTTCGTGGTTACAGTGACAAAAGTCCCCTTGGTAACGTCTGTCACCGTGATGGTTGCATTTGGAACGACTGCACCCGACTTATCGGTCACAGTTCCAAAAACCGCTCCGTAGACTGCCTGGGCACTCGCAGGAAGACTGCTTGCGAACGACCAAAACAGCAGGACGCTGAGCATCAGCAATGCTCCGCTGAAGCCAAATCCACTTTTCGATGGATCTTTTTGTTTTTTGTTCATTTTGCTGGCTCCTGAGTTGAATACACCGGCTGGGGCGCCTGCGAGGAATGACGCCGCATTGCTTTTTTGTGCCCTTGATCCTTCGTAGTGGTTTCCTGTACCTTTCCTCAACAACGCATCTGAATGCCGGAACGACCATACAAGAGAGCCAAGGGCTATGCCTCTCATCGAAAGCGGAGTACGCAACTGATGGCTTACCCCTTGCTTACGGGTTGGATATTGGCTTTCGCAATAAACATTCGGCAACGTTTTTCACGGTGATTTTGAGGTTTAACTGATTGTTTTCCATCAATTTGACATGTGAATTGACTGGATAATAGACTTGCGCATACCGGACTGAAGCAGTGTGGTGAGATTTGCCCGTAAATGCAAACTCGAAGGTCGCCTCTCAAGCTCACAGCGATCCCCGCTGGGCTCTTGTAGAGCGGATTGCCGCAAGCCAGCATTTCAAGTCCTCTCCCCGGCTCTGCCAGTTTCTGTCCTATGTGGCGGAATGCGCCATTCGAGGAGCGCCGGAAGAGGCGACCGAACAACAAATCGGGATTCGTGTCTTTGGCAGGCACCCGGGATACAACTCAAGTGAAGACAGTATTGTGCGCACCCACGCACGTCTCCTGAGACAGAAGCTCGAGTCGTATTTCGCACAGGAAGGTTTGGCTGAAGAGACGGTCATAACAATGCCCAAAGGGCATTACCTTCCTACTTTTGATCCGAGCAAGCGCACCGCCGAGGGCGCACCCGCGGGAACTGCTCCGCATTCTGGAGCACCAGAGGCGATGCCGAGCCTCCAGTCGCGCTTGCGCGTTCCCGAGTTGCACAGACCAAACCGGATGCTTGTTTTTGCGGTGATTCTGATCTTGACGACGATTGGAATTCTGTTCTGGCACCCGTGGGACAAACCGCAGGAATCTCAATCTGGAGTTGACGTCTTTTGGCATCCGTTTTTGACGGGCGAATCGCCCGTGGTGATTTACAGCAACGCCTTGTTCACTGGAGACTCGACAAACGGGCTGCGTTACGCCCCTCCAGAAACCTCGACCGACGGGCAGCAGGGAAAATATGTTGACACCTACACCGGCATCGGTGAGTTGGCCTCTGTCTACACCCTGACCCGGCTTTTCGATTCGCACCGGGCAACGTTCATTCTGAAGAGGAGTCGGCTCGTTACCTGGGATGAAGCCGAACTGCGTAACCTGATCTTTATCGGATCGCGGGCCGAGAACCCCTCGCTGCGCGCCCTTCCATCGACCACGGACTTTACGATGGAGGCTCAGGCGGATTCGGCCGGCGTCGTAAACCACAATCCCAAACAGGGCGAACCTGCAATCTTCTCCAGGCCGGAACATCCGCTTACGAGCGATTACGCGATTCTGGCGTTACTGCCTGGTGTTCAACCAGGAAAATACATCCTGATCTTCAGCGGGCTCACTACGTTTGGAACACAGGCAGCAGTTGAATTTGTCTGCCGGCCAGAAACTGCCGCTGAACTGATCAAGAAAGTCACTGGCCCCAAAGGTGAAATCCGCCCGTTTGAGGCTGTGCTTGAGACAACGATCGTCGGCGGCGTTCCGCTTCAAATCCGTATGGTGGCCATCCGCGTACATTGAGAGCCTGGCGCGCTGCGCAAATGAACGGGTTCTATTTCCCGTCGCCTAGCACCACTTGTTTGTCTGCATGAATCTTTGATGCTAGCGCGCTTTCCCGCTTCGCCTCTTCTTCACGCCCGATGCGATGGTAGGCCTGAGAAAGCAGGCTATGCGTAGTGAAGTCGTTGGGATCCATCTTCTCCGCGTGTTGCAGATACATGACTGCAGTCTGCACATCCTGGCGGCGAAGCAGCACCTTTCCCATCTTGATGAATGCGCCTGTGATAGTTGTGTCCAACGCGATTGCCTTGGCGAGTGCTTGTTGCGCCTCTTCCAGTTTGTCCACGCGAAGATAGGAATCGCCCAGCCTGTCATAGACGGGCGCGTAGTCCGGGTTGATGCGGCGCTCTGCTTCGAACTCCGAAATGGCCTGGGTAACATCCGATTTATACAGAGCTACCTCGCCAAGCATGAAGTGCGCGAGGGGCAGGCTGGGCGAAAGATCCACGGCCTTTTGCGCCTGCACCGCAGCCAGATCCGGCAGGTTTGCGTGCCGCAGCATGGAGCCCAGCAAGAGGTAGGCTCCTGCCGAGTCCGGCGGCAAGGCAAATTGCGCAGCAAACGAAGTGCGCGCGTCATCGTACCGGCGCGCATTCAGGTAGCAGAGTCCCAGAACGTGCTGGGCGTCAGTGTTGGCATTTGGCATCCACTGCAAGACGCGTTCCAAAAAGGGGATGGCCGCAGCCGGCTGGCCCATGCGATAGAGCACCAACCCCTCCATCTGCACGGATTCCTTGTCGTCAGGGTCCTGCTGCATCGCCAGCGCAAATGCGTTCCGGGCGTCAATGAGTTTTCCGCTTCGGTAATAAGCGAGGCCCAATTCGTGTTGCACGCCCTTCGTCGAAGGCTGCTCTGTTGCCATCTTTTGCAGCACGGCAATGGCCTCGTCGGGGTGATCACGCTGAAGCGCTTCATGCGCCTTTGTCACATCACCCGGCGCGACAACAGCCGTCGGCGTCTGTGCCGTAAGCAGAGATGCAGTTGCAAATAGAAAGAAAAATGAAATGCGCTTTATCATGACGCGACCAGCATACCGCGTGCGACTGGATGTTGAGTAGTGACAAGGTAGGCCGCGACAGGATGCAAAGGCTGCGCAGCAGATCGTTTCACGACGCCAGAGCAAATCACAAAGCCCGTCCCAACCTTCGCCGTTCGGTTGAAGCAAGTACAAACCTCTGGTGAAGGAAGCTGATGCTTGCCAACTGCCAGCAGGCAGCCTTCAGCTTCCCACCCGCTAGTTCTTCATTGCGATGGCTCTCAGCTTGAGCTTTTGAACTTCCGGGTTGTCCGGATGGATTCGCAAAACTCGGTCGGCATATTCGAGCGCGAGTTTGCGATCGGCGGCCGCTTGTTTCGCCATCCCCAACTTTGCTTCCGCAACGGCGAGGCTCAACTGATTCTCGGAGCGCTTTGCGTACACCCCGAGATCGTCGGGAATCTTCGCTCCGTCTTCCGCATAGACTCGGTCAGCGTTTTGATACTCACGGATAGCCTCCTTCGTCTTGCCGCTCTTGAGAGCCTCATCAGCGAGGCCTCGATAGCCTGCGGCGAGCGCAAAATAGAGCTGCCCTGCCGCAGCTGGAGATTTTGCTAGCAGCCCCGTCAACTGCCCCATTCCCTTGTCCATCATCTTCAGGCCTTTGGCACGTTCGCCCGCGAGCCGGTGGACATTGCCGGCCATCGTCATTCCGATAGCTGACCAGCCGGCCATCTTCATATCGGCTGGATCGGATGCTCGAGCACTCACGACTGCGGAGACCGGGCCATCAAGCCAGGGACGAGCGCCGAGCGGATCTTTTTCAGAAATCATCAAACCATACTTATAGGTGGTGAATAAAAGAATTTGCTCTTCAGCCGCGGTCAGATGACCGCTTGATTCTTTCGCCAAATCCAAAGTGGATTTTTCGAGATTCATTCCCTCTTCCGCGTGCCCATTCTCAGCCAGCACATGCGCCTTCGTCTCTTGCACGTTGATCAGGTTCCAAAGCAGGTTCAAACTGCTGGGTTGCCTTTCGTAAGCCTTCCTCGCTGCCTCAAGAGCGGTATCGGCGTGACGCAGAGCCTGCACTGGATCCGCGAGGTTCGATTCAGCGTCATCCTCGAGTATGTCAGCGAGCGAACGATGCGTCATGCTTACTAAAATAAGCACCGCTATTATGTCATGCGGATTGCCCGCCAAAATCGCATCGCTCGCGTTGGCTGCCTCGACTAGAGTCTGTCTTGCCGCCTCCAGATGTCCAGCGCTGAATTGCATTAGCCCCTTGTGACGGCGCACCTCGATTAGCTGCAGTTTGTCTTTCTCATTTGACTGAGGCTGGGCAACGATTGATTCTCGGATCCGAATACTCCGGTCGTAATTTGCATTGGCTCCCGCCGTGTCTCCCAGATTTCCAGATGCCGGATTCCCAAGCCTTTGAGCAAGTATCTGGTAGGTGGAGGCCAGATCCCTCTGAAGGTTGATGTCGTTATCCTTTTCCGCGGCGAGGCTGTCAAGGTATTGAACCGTGCGCTGCAGAATTAATGCACGTACTTCGGTCCCTCCCCGAATGCGATCCAGCGCATCCTGTACCTCTGTCACGTTTGATTTGGCAAGGGCGTGCAAATCGTCAAATCTTCGTTCTGCCCTCTGCTTTTGTTGAATTGCGATACGATACTCGCGCAACAAAGCAAGCCCGGCAGCGAGGACGAGAAGAATAGCTGCTGCAGCGACGGAGACCAAAGCTTTGTGCCGGCTCCAGAATTTTTGTGCCCGGTAGATCCATGTGTCCTTGCGCGCGGTGATGGGAAGGTGCGCCAGGTAGCGGTTCAGATCGGATGCGAATTGTTCCACCGATTGGTAGCGCCGGCAAATGTCGGCAGAAATGGCCTTTGAAAGGACTAGATCCAGGTCATTCCGCAAGGCTTTGCCCCAGCTTGCATACGCTGTCTTTCTTTCCGCCGCTCTTGCTTCTTTCTCTTCCCCCGAGTACCGCTTGATCGCCGCGCTCGCAGACGGCGGTGTCTGGCGACACACCGCATCGAGCACCGCGTATTCAGAGTCGGCATTCACAAGATGCGGCTTCTGGCCGGTCAGAAGCTCATAGAGCATCACACCCAGCGAATAGACGTCACTCGCTGTCCCCACCCGTTCCCCGCGCAACTGTTCGGGACTTGCGTATGTCGGGGTGAAGACTCGCATCTCAGTGCGCGTGAGATTAGGGGCGCTGTTATCGTCGCTTAGTAGTTTCGCGATGCCGAAGTCAAGGAGTCTGGGAGTGCCGTCATCAAGAACGAGGACGTTTGCGGGCTTGAGATCCCGGTGAACGATCAAGTTTTGATGGGCGTACTGCACAGCTCCGCAGACCTTGAGGAACAGTTCAATGCGCTGTCGAATGGCAAGGTGATGCACGTTGCAGTATTCATCGATGCGCAGGCCGGGCACGTATTCGACCACGAGGTAAGGGTGAGCGTCGCTGGTGCCTCCGTCGATCAGGTGCGCGATGTACGGATGCTGGAGAGTGGCTAGGATCTGGCGCTCCTGCCGGAAGCGGATCGCCAGCGAGTCAGCGGCAGATCCGAAGTCGCGCCGGATGAGTTTGACTGCAACCAACTGGTCGAACTCGCCCACTCTGCGTGCCAGAAAAACGGTACCCATCCCGCCTTGTCCAAGCAACCGTTCTATACGGTAGGCGCCAATCTGCTGCGGCACGCCCTGAGATGGGCTGAGAATCTGGTCCACCGGACTTAGGAACGATTCCAAATCCGGGTCTGCATTTTCAAGGAGTGAGCGAACTTCGCAGGAAACCGTGGCGTTTGCGATCGCAAGAATCTGCTCTCGCTCCGCAGGAGCCAGCCCCAGGCAACGATCGAAAAGTTCCGTCACGGCCCGCCACTCAACTTGCCTTACGCTTGCTGAGTCTTGTTGCCGTGAAGACGGCGTCTCATCCATGCTTTGGCCACTGCCCAATCGCGTTTGACTGTCGGGCACGAGATGTCGAGCGCGACAGCGGTTTCCTCCACGGACAGGCCAGTAAAAAAGCGAAGCTCCACGATGCGAGCCTGGCGTGCGTCCAATGCCTCGAGTTCATTCAACGCGGTATCCAGATCCAAAAGATCAGGTGCCCGCACCGCGGGGAATCCAATATCGTCTGAGAGCGTGACGAGTAGCCCGCCGCCGCGTTTTTCCGCACATCGGGCCCGGGCGTGATCGACCAGGATGCGACGCATCAGTTGAGCGGAAACCGCAAAGAAGTGCGTCCTGTCATTCCAATCAACGGTAGTCAGCCTGCACAGGCGCAGATAGGCCTCATTGACGAGCGCCGCCGGAGTCAACGTGTCATTTGCGCCACGCCTGCGCAGATTGCGGCCCGCGATCCGCTCAAGCTCACCATGCACGATGGGCACCAGGCGGTTTAGCGCAAGGCGATCGCCGCCGCTCCACTCGCGCAGCAACAGCGTGATGTCTGAAGTGACCGCAGCTTCCATAAGCCCCAACTCGCCTTTCCCGGGAGTTTACCTGAATCGGTTGGAGCTCTATTTGCTGATAGACAACCACCTGCCAGATGCTTGACAACACTGACTGGAAACGCATGGCGGCTCGGCTTCTCCATTGATATGCCCCGATGGATGCCGGCTTCTACCTTTGCCACGGCGAAGGGCCTAATAGAGATCTGGCTGCGGCAGTTTGAGGGTGGGTGAGCCGCACGCTGAAAGCTTGCCGAGAGGAGCACTGCTCACAGAGAGTGTGAGTCGAATTATTGATTCGCAGCTTTTCCATGGAAGGCGCGGAGGCGAGTCCAGGGGTGTCCCGCCAGAGAACATGGATTTGCTCGCACTAGGTCCAGTACTGATAATCACCACCCAGATTCTCCACCATACGCGCCTGGGAGCCCCGAAGATGGAGAATCTGGATGGACTTCCAAGAATCTATAGACTCGACGCGTCTCCGGCGAAAACCGCGTTGGCGTATTCTTTGGATCTCGTCGAGTCACGTCGATCCGCCACGGCATGGGTCCCGTACCAGGACCTGTCTATTGGCTGACCAAATAACCGGAGACCGTGCAGAGAATTCCTTGATTGACGGATGCTGAAGGGTTGGCCCGAAAGAAGACTCCAATATCCACCGATCCCTGTGCGGGTGCGCTTCCGTAGGCGCGGAGGGGGGAGGTCATACGCCAGATGTCAATGCTCGAATCTCCCGCTTGCTTGGTGAGCGTGAGCAGATGGGATACGTGGTCAGGACCACCTGGAGTAAACGGGGTGTTCGGAACAATGAGCTGCACATCGCCTGGACCTTGTCCTGCAGCAAGCTCGGCCTGGCACGAGATTGTCTCGAGAACGACTTGACGACCTGCGGGAATCGTCAGGACAGAACAGCTGGCCTGACCATAGACGGGATCGACGTTTCCCGTGAAACACGACGCGTTGAAGCCGTTGCGCGCCGCTCTTTCCGCATCGACGTACACCGGCAGCGTTGGGGAACTGGCAAGTTGAACTGACGGGGTGCCCGCCAACTGCACGGCAGGGAGGCTGTTGATGCCAACGGTGCCTGTGACATTGGCATTTACGGTGCCCTGCACGGGAAGCGGGGTGTTGGTGACGGTAACCGGGATAGCAAGGCTTGCAGAGGCTACAGGCGCGAGTTTTGGGGAGGTCTGGGCTCCTGCGCCTGCGGCGGTTGACATCAGGGCGGTGAGTGCAAGTAGCGATCCGAGTTTTGTTCCAGCGCAATGTGGAAACAGCTTCATGGTGATCCTCCTTTGTGGTTATGAGGGGAATGAATGTAGATCGGACGGGGTGGTCCGGCTACTCGTGCTCAATCTCTCCCTACCTACATAACCGATAGAACGCGCAAAATCGGATCAAATTCGCAAGGATTTTTCCCTGATGGGGACTTCCCTGAAGAGGAGCGAGCCCGTGTTACAGGGCGGGACCGTGACACGAGATGTTCACCGCAACCCTTACAGTGGGAGTAATTTCTCCAAACCCATGGGGATATCGGCACTACGGACGATCTTTGAGCAGATAATCGGGCGTTGGCAAAGAGCCATCTCGGTCACTGCCGCGCGGCGTCTCCGGCATCGGCCATGGCTGCACACCTACGCGCTTTGCCCACGCCGCATAAGTAGAGATCATCTTCCTCAGGCGATCAGGATAGCGATCGGCGAGATTATGCATCTCGGTACGGTCGTGCTCCATGTCATATAGCTCCCAGGAGTCGGGAAAACGCGAGACCAGCTTCCACTTTCCATCGCGCATCGCGCTGTTACCCTCATGCTCCCAGAAGAGCGAGCGCTCCGCGAGCGGACGTCCATCGAAGACCGGAATGAGGCTCTTCCCTTCAAGCGCCGGTGCCGGAGATCCGACCTTGGTCAATGCCGGATACGCAACTCCCGCCATCTCCAGGCATGTCGGCATCACGTCGATCTCATGCCCCACCGCGTGGGTGATGCCCTTCTGTTTTATCCCGCGCGGCCAATGCACAATGAAGGGCGTTGAGATTCCTCCCTCATGGGCGTAATGCTTGTATAGGCGAAAGGGTGTATTACTGGTGTTTCCCCAGGGGATACCGTAACTCTGGTAGGTTGTAGCAGATCCTGGCATGACTGACGGGTCGTTTCCGGGATTCACGGGAAGTCCGCCTCTCGTTAAATGAGGCATATATGCGGGCCGGGCTTGGCCTTCGGAAACGCGGGCCATCTCTTCTGCGTTTCCTCCGTTATCCGACATGAAACAGATCATGGTGTTATCCAGGATGCCCAACTGGCGCAGCTTAGCAACAATCTTTCCGATGTTTTGATCCAGCAGATCGATCTGGGCCGCGTAGACTTCCATGCGGCGCTGTTCCCATTCGTGAAAGGAGGCGAATTCCCAGGCGGGGACGCGCGGATCGCGAGGGGTCAACCCCCACTCGCGCTGCACGATTCCCAAGGAGAGTTGCTTCGAATGTCTTGCCGCCCGAAGCGCATCCCAACCAGCTTCATATCTCCCTTTGTATTTTGCAATGGTCTTTTCCGGGGCCATGAGAGGCCAGTGACCCGCGGTGAATGCGGCGTAGAGAAAGAATGGCTTCCCCTCCTTTGCGGCATCTTCGATAAACTGCGCGGAGCGATCGCCCACGGCATCGGTTAGATAATAATCTTTATCCTCTTTGGAGACCTGAATTGGATCGTTGCCATCGGTGAGAGAGGCAGGGTCGAAATAACTAGCTGCACCGTTGATGATGCCATAGTAGCGATCGAATCCGCGCTGCAAGGGATAATTATGGAGCCCTGTGTTCAAGGGCGTCAGATGCCATTTCCCCGCCATCATTGTTGTATAGCCACCCGCCTTGAGCGCCTCGGCGATGGTTACAGTATCCTGACTCAAATCGCCGGCATAGGCGGGATATGGGTAGATTTTGCGATCGGCTGTCATCATGCCCATGCCTGCCTGATGAGAATACAAACCCGTCAAGAGCGCCGCGCGGGAAGGGCAGCAGCGCGGGCAGTTGTGAAAGTCTGTAAACCGCAATCCGCCGCTTGCCAGCTCATCGAGTTGAGGGGTTTCTATCTCCGACCCGTAACATCCAATGTCCGAGAATCCCATATCGTCTGCGAGAATGAAGACGATATTAGGCTTGCTGCCGCGGGTATTCTGTTCGTGACCACCCGATAGCGATTGGAGATGGAAGGGCAAGAACGCCGAGGCGCCTGCACAAAGGCTGGATTGCACAAATTCACGACGAGTCTTCATCACATCTCCGTTCGCTCACAAAGAGCCCATCTTATGCTCGCACCGCGAGATTCCCAAGCCCCCAACGGTACACCTGACCAAGATCCAGCGAGGTCGACACGCATTCTACATCAAGCTACGGGCACCGGCTTGATTTGCACTGACCGGTCCCCCACTCCTCCAGAGAACCACTTTTGAGCGATCCGTTCAAGACTGTCGAGATCCTGGGTAACACCACGCGCGGTCATTGTGATATTTCTATCTTTTGACCAATGGCTTTCGTACCAACTGCACGCATGGAATTCATCGTTCATCTCCTTGCGCCACTTCTCCGACATCTGCCGGAAATGCTTGAGCAATGCGGCGCAGGACCGGTCGCCAGCCAGATCGATCACCTGATAGGGGTCCTGGCGATTGTGAAACAACAGTTCCCTCCCATCCCTGCGATAGATGGCGTACGTGTATTCATGATCGCGCAAAGCCCGCCACTCAGTGCCATCTGTCCAGGAGGCTGTTGCACCCATGCCTTGCATGTGCGCAGCTTCGTGGTCCGCACCGCCTTTGCCCATCCCGTGACGGCTTAGGTCAATGCCCTCCACGGTTGAGGGAATTCCGATATCCATCATCGTCAAAAGTGTGGGCATAATATCCGGCGTGCCCAGCGGCGCATCCGATACGGTCTTTGCGGGAATTCTCGCCAGCCAGCGAACGAGAAACGGAACGCGCGCCGCCTCTTCGTAGAAAATTAGTTTGCCTTCGCGGCCGTGCGCGCCGAACATCTCACCATGATCGGAAGTTAACACCACAATCGTATTGTCGGCATCTCCAGTTTCCTCAAGTGCCTTCATCAGCAGCCCCAGGTTCCAATCCAAATTGGCGACCTGCGCGTAGTAAATCCGCTCCGATCCACTGCCACCTGCTCGTAATTGGGAGGCAACTTCTGCCAATCGTCTCCATCCGGGTCGGAGACATTTGAAAAGTTCGGAGCCTGCGGCAAATTTGCGTGACGATACAGTTCCGCATGTTCTGAATCCACATTGTCCCAGGTCCAGGGCAGGTGCGGGGGCCCCCAGGAAAGGAAAAGCGCGAACGGATCGGCGCTCTGCTTCGTGTCCTTGAGAAAACGGATTGCCATATCCGTCTGGCCATTCGGTTCGTAGCCATCGCGAATATGTGGCGTTGGATCGTCAGGAAAATAGGGCGCCCGATGATAAACATGGTTGAAGTTGTAGGCTGCCCAGAACCCATCGAAGCCCAGCCGGTATGGGCCTGGAGGAACAAAGCCGTTCTTGATCAGATCATGCTGGCCAAGCTGGTTCGCCCACATATGCCACTTGCCGATATAGCCGGTCCGGTAACCGGATTTGGTCAGGCTTTGGCCAAAGCATTGGTGGTCCGGGCTCATCCGCAGTTCGTTGATGACCATGCCGGTGCTGGATTGATATTTTCCGGTCATCAGAGAGCATCTGTGAGGCGCGCATACCGGAGTAGCGGAGATCGCTTGATGGAAGTTGCACCCATCGGCCGCGAGCTTGTCCATGTTGGGCGTACGCGCAAACTCATTCCCGGCATAGCCGCAGGATCCATGCACAATTGATCGGCAAACACAAAAACCAGATTTGGACGCTTCGGCCCACCCGCATTGGCATGATGCCCCAAGGCGAGCGCACCAACGCTGGCGGCCGCTCCGGCTACAAACTTCCTTCGATTCAAGGTCGAAGTGTACCGGGTCCATCCCGACCAGTGATTCTGGCCCAACTCGAGTCAAGGGCTGTCCTGGTCTATCAAGCAAATGAGACTCAAAGTAGCAAGCAGTTGTATTGAGAGTCGATCGCAATAGGGAATGGCAAACACTGCCGTATGCTGTCATCTGTCATCAAGATCTAGCCCCGAGTGCTCTGCGACGTGCGCGGCCATTGCATCTACCTCTGCGTTATCGATAGTAAATGGCTTGCAAATACTTGCAGAACGTAATAACACGTCTGGAGCCTGGCGTTTGTGGGGGCTTCAGCGAGATTCTTTGCACTCGCTTCGAGTTGATCCGCGGTGGCTTTCACGTTGGTTGGACTTCTGCCGCGACGTCATCCCATAACGAAATACCGAGGCTATTCAAGCGACTGCGTGCTGTCATTGCTCGACACGATTGAAGCCTCTATAAGATGGGAAGATGCATCTTTCGGTACTTGACACTTATTAATTGACCCTATATCTCTGGTATAACGTGACAATCCAACAAGCGCACTGCGCATGAGCGAAGACAGTCCCAGGAACTCGTTGGCCTACTGGTTCTGTCTTGCATATGCCCGGATTATTCTTTGCCGCAGCCCCTTAGGTGCAGGCAGATTACGGGAACCGTGACCGATCCATCAGCAGTCGTTGCTGTCGATCTATTGGCGGTGGCCGCGATCGTGAACCGTCAACCCAACATTCAAAAGAGGTCTTATGACAGGGAAAGCAACGGATATGCAGCCGCGACGCGAGTTTCTAAAACTGGCGGCGTTTACTGGTGCGGCAGCACTCACGGGACTGGGACCGTCAGCCGCAGCGGAACAAATCGCCATTCCACAAGCTGCGGATAGGTATGACGGGGATAACAAAATGGAGTTCCTTCGTGTCGGCGGCCGTCAAATTGTTGATGCAAAAGGGAAGAAGGTGCGCCTGAGGGGAACCTGTCCGGGCGGCTGGATGAACTTGGAAGATTTTATTAACGGGCACCCAGGCGCAGAGCATACTCTTCGAGCTCAGATGGCGGAGGTGCTTGGTCCGGCCAAGGCACAGTTCTTCTTCGAGCGGCTTCTCGACCATTTCTTCAATGAAGACGATGTGGTTTTTCTCGGGAAGGCTGGCGCGAACGTCGTCAGGATTCCTCTCAATTATCGACACTTCGAGGACGATGCCGCTCCTTTCAAATACAAGGAGGCGGGTTTCGCCCGCTTCGATCGAGTCTTAAACCACTGCGAAAGACATGGCCTTTACGTCATTCTCGATCTCCATTCGGCTCAAGGATGGCAGAATGTCCATTGGCATTCTGACAACGCATCGCGCATCAGTCTCTTTTGGGACATTCCGGCCTATCAGGATCGCTACATCGCCCTTTGGCAGGAGTTTGCGCGGCGGTATAAGGACAGGGCGGTGGTGGCTGGCTACGATCTGCTTAACGAACCCTGTTCGAACAATAGTCGGGGCGACTATCCATGGAATATTTATTCCAATTACAAGCCCAATTGGTTCCGTATGAATACTGTCTATCGGCGCGTTGTTTCAGAGATTCGCAAGATTGATTCCAAACATATTATCTTCCTTGAAGGTGATAACTACGCACATCAATTCTCTGGACTTGAAAAGCCCTTTGACGACAACCTCGCCTACAGCTCGCATAACTACACTGTGCCAGGGTTCGGACCTGGCAGATACCCTGGCGAGATCCATCCTCGATCCGCTGCGGCAAAAGGTCCTGAGGTCTGGGATCTGGCAAGACAGGAGCGTAACTTCCTGGATGCCGAAGGAACGAAGTTTACACAGCAGAATAATGTTCCATTGTGGGTAGGCGAGTTCGGGGCAGTCTACAACGGGCCATCCGACGAGAACGGTGACCGGCTTCGCGCAATGGACGATCAGATTGGCATCTTTGAAAGCCACGAGGCGCACTGGACGACGTGGAATTACAAAGATGTCGGCGTGATGGGTATGCTGACACTTGACCCTGCATCTCCGTACATGGAGCGCATCAGCGACATTCTTCGTAAGAAGGCTGCTCTCGGCACCGACGATTGGATGTCGTGGCTACCGCCAACGCCAGTGAAGGATGCTGCCGCTCAGCTCGCTGAACAGATTCGTCAAGTGGTAGGTGATCCGCAGTTGGATGCGCGCCTTAATGTGCGGTGCATGACTCAGACCTTGTTGTGCTTCTACACGGGGACGCTGATGCAGCCGCTCTACGCCAGCCTATTCAAGGGTCTGTCCGAGAACGAGCTGGATCACTTGCTGTCTTCCTTTTCGGCAAAGCAGTGTGTTCCCAACCAGGGCCTGGTGGACATCCTCAGCAAACATATGGCCAAGCCAGCTTAAGTGAAGCATTGCGGCGGCTGGAATCCCGGTCGCCGCGATGCCGAGACCTTTTCCGGCTATAGGATTCGTTTCATCCCGTCCATGCCACTGCAAGTCCGGTTGGCGTCAGGCGAGACGAACCGGGCAGAGTATTCCCTGGCCGACATCTGATACCGCCGAATAGCTTGAACCGCAGCAACGCCGGACTCCCATCTGAGTGCTGTGCTCAGAACATGGAATTCGAGGAGCATGGCCCTCCATGCCCGCGGGTCAAGAAACCGTAATTGATTGCGCAGCGGCGGAAAAAGAAGTCTGCGGGTTTGATAGTCGGCGAGAACGCTCAATTCGAAAAACACTCCAACCTCAATGGGCGTCTTTCGTTTCTAACCGGGTTCGTGGCAGCGCAGTGCTGGTCCTCAACAGCCGCTTTGATCTTTTAACCAGCAATCGAAAGCTGTATCCACCATTTACCTGAGCAGAAGGAAAGCCATCATTCTGGAACATTTTAAGAGAGTGTCTATGGATGAACTTATGGTTTGAAATACCCCTCCTCTGCAATACGCTTTCCCATTTGCGAGTACACTTCGACGTCTCGTGGCTGCCAGGTTCCCAAGCCGTCTACGTAGCGGTTGTACATGGAGAAGGCGGCTGCAATCAGTACCGTGTCGTGAATCTCGATGTCAGTGGCTCCGTAGTTTAGCGCCTCCTCTACAAGGTGCTTTGTGACCTGCTTGCCGTCAATTTTAACCTGTTCTGCGATCGCCAGGAGAGCTTTCAACTTGTCGGAAATCGGCGCGGTCCTGAAATCCCTGCAAACAGAATTCACGAGACTGGCATCGCCACCATTCAAATGCGCAGCTGCGGCACCGTGACTTGTCTGGCAGAAATAGCAGGTGTTGAGTGAGGACACGAACGACGCTATCAACTCACGATCGCGCGAACTGAAGGCCTCGTTGCCCGAAGTGTGCAGTAAAATGTGTGCGAGTTCGCGCATCGGCTTGTTTGTCTCAGGGTGAAAGGCGAAGCCAGCAGTTATCCCTGGCAGGTCGTCAGCAAGTTGAATGTGCGGCATGGTTATTCCTCCTGAAAAGCAACGACAGATGCGTGGATATCTTCGAAGTTGGTTGCGACGTCCTTGCGATCGCTCCGTAGCAGCAGGCTGACGGCGGCTGCGGCAAATGCCACCATCGCGAGGCCAACAATCAACCGCGGTTCACATGAGCCCGCACGATCGTAGAGACGCCCAACCACGACCGGCCCAATTCCGCCACCGACGGCATACGCCGTCCAGGTCAGCCCATAGAGCACGGAGAAATGCTTGCGGCCGAAATAGCGAGCCAACAGGTAGGGTGCGACGTCCGCTTCGCTTCCCTGCCCAACACCCAGAATCGCGGCGCCCGCCAGCGCAATGGCAGAAGTTCCTGCGAATGCGAGAATTACTGATCTGGCCCATAATATCTGCAACGTTTTAGGCCTTAGTGCATCTAAGGAAGCATGGAGAAGAGTGATTCCCGAGGGTTGCCGGATGTGGTATTGAATGAACGTCGGCGGCGTGCGGTGAAACTGCGCGAAGCCGGGGTCACGGTGAGGGAGACGGCGCGGCAGTGTGAGTTGTCTACGCACACGGTTTGTGAGGCGCACAAGGCGTTTCGGCAGGGCGGTTGGGGTGCGGTGAATGTTAAGCGGACGGGTCGGCCCAAGGGGTCGGGCCGCCAGCTTTCGGCCGAGCAAGAACGCTTGGTCCAGCGGCTGATTCAGGACCGCACGCCCGACCAATTGAAGATTAGTTATGCCTCGTGGACACGCCAGGCGGTCAGCGAACTGATCGAAGCACATTTCGGTATCCGGCTGACCGTGCGCAATACGGGCAAGTATCTCAAGCGCTGGGGATTTACGCCGCAGAAGCCGCTCAAGAAAGCCTACGAGCAATCCCCTGCGGCGGTCTCCAGGTGGCTCAGCGAGGCTTATCCGGCCATCGCTCAGCGTGCCAAGCAGGAGAAGGCTGAGATTCAATGGGGCGACGAGACCGGCTTGCGCTCGGACGATGTGCGCGGCCGCGGTTACGCCCCCAGGGGGAAGACTCCGGTCGTGCGTGCCAACGCAGCCCGACAAAGTCTGAGCGTGATCTCCACGGTGACCAACAAAGGCCAGATGCGCTGGAAGGTCTTCTCGGGCGCTCTGAACGCGAAGGTTCTGATCCACTTCCTCGAACGGTTGACCCGACAGCAAGAGAAAAAGATCTTCCTGATTCTAGACAACCTGCGCGTGCACCACTCTAAGAAAGTCCGCGAATGGCTCGACGCAAACGCAGACAAGATCGAGGTCTTCTATCTGCCCAGCTACTCCCCTGAGTTGAATCCAGACGAGCTACTCAACGCCGATCTCAAGCACCGCGTAACAACTGCCGCGCCGGCCCGCAACAAGATTGCTCTGACCAGAACCGCCGTCGGCGCCCTGCGCAGTATCCAGAGACAGCCACAAAGGGTGGAGAGCTAATTCAGTCAGAATGATGTATGCTATGCTGCCGCGTCGCAATACTTCTGGCCCGGATCAATAAGCTGCGATAAACCCCAATCCAGCTTTTGCCAGTTGGGAAGCGGGAAATAAGGGGCGCTGAGCAGGGAACCCAAGCCGTCAGACAAACCATTGTCATAGGTGCGCGAGTAGGTGCAGGCAAACAGCCCGTAGAGTCCGTACTTCGGAGTCTTGGTTTCAGCCTTCAACTGAAGCGAGGCATAGTTCGTCTTGCCCACATCGCCAAACAGAGAAATGGTGTCGAACGTGCCATAGGGCGGTTGTACGGCGCGCCGCCAGGAAGGCAACCGATCATATAGGAACCAGAGCCGCACGCAGACGGGCTTCCCGTGTTGAGATTATTACCGGCCACCAATATATGTGTGCCGCGGGAACCGGCATATCCGGCTGTCAGTACCAGGTTGCCCACGAGCTGGCGCTCGACGTTCACGTTGAACTGCTGCACCCGGCCCAGCTTGAAGTCCGCGGGCTGGGTATAGAACGAGCCGGTAAACGTGGCTGCGGTAGGCGGTGAGGTGATGGGCTGGAACCCGCTCGAGAGACTGATGCCGGAGGGCGATTGTCCCAGCACTGTCGCGCAATACGAGGTTGCAAAGGCGCAGCTGGCTCCGGTAAACGCATCGGACTCCCCCAGAAAAGGTGGATTCTGCCATAGACCCTGGGCGCCCTGGCTCCAGGCGGAGTCGTGGTAGAGGGCGTAGCCCGCGCGGAGCACGGTCTTCTCACTCCCCATGACCTTCCAGGCGGCGCCGATTCGCGGCTCGACCGCTGGCCAGTCCATGTTGACGCCCGCCGACGCACTCACGCCATTTTGATTGGCTATGAGCAACTTCCAGGTCGCGGGGACGTAGTTGGCCATGCGCCCATGGGCTTCGGTGATCGGAGTCGTCATATCCCAGGCTAGGCCGAGATTGTGGGTAAGAGATGGTTTGACCCTCCAATCATCCTCGAAAAAAGGCCGGAAGATGCTACATCGGCGGCCGGAGACGGGGCCATTGAACGTCTGGTCATGAATGGCCAAGCCTGTGATGCCAACCAAAAAATCGGCCTCGGGATTGCCGGCAACGCTGGCGCTGCTCAAGCCGGAAAAATTGCCGCCGTTGCCGATGATCCAGAAGCCGTCCTGAAAGGCCTCAATGCCGACGTTCATTTGATTACGGCGAAAGTCGATTCCCACCGTGAAGTCGTGCTTATGACGGATAAGCTCTAGAGAGTCTTTGAAAGAGAAGATGTTCGTTCCACACTGGAACGGAGAGTAGCCGCGGTCTCCGATGGCCCAATAACCGCCGGCGACTAAAGGAGCAGAACAACATCTTGTCGTCTCAAGAGTGATCGGCGAATGTGTCTCCCCGGAATGGCAAGGTCCCGAATGTGGTTCCTGGACGTGACTTGCGGGAACTGGAGTACGAGCCGCCTCGGCTGAGACCACGACGATGAAGCTGAGGCAGCCACAATAACTCCCTTCACATCCTACATACCCGGTCCTTCCGGATAGGCCGGAAGATCAGGCGGGCGCGCAGGAAGTTTCTTGGGATCGGCCTCAATCCGCTTCATCACTTCCTGGATGGCGCGTTCAAGTTGTGCGTCTTTGCCGCGAACCACGTCGTCGGGGCGGTCATCCACCTCGATGTCTGGGGCAACTCCGCGGTTCTCCACAACCCACTTGCTCTGGAGGTTGTACTCCGAGAATTCGGGACGGGTGATGTAACCGCCATCCATTAGGAAGATCTCTCCGCGAATTCCGCGAACTCCGCCCCAGGTGCGCTCCCCAATGAGCGGGCCCAGTTTGTAGATTTTGAAGAACTCGCTGAAGATGTCGCCGTCGGAGGCCGCGTATTGGTTGGTGATGCAGGCCAGATACCCGTGAAAGACGTTTGGAGGCGATGTGCTCCCGCTGCTGACTTCCCAGTTGCGCGACGATCCCATACCGGAAAGCACCCTGCGCAGACGCTCGAAAATGAGTTGGTCCACGAAGCCGCCGCCGTTGTACCGGATGTCAATAATGAGGCCTTCCTTGCGAATCTGCGGGAAATACCGCTTGACGAAGGCGTTGAGGCCCGCATCCCCCATGTCAGGGATATAGATGTAGCCCACGCGGCCCTTGGTTGCTGCATCCACCTTCTTGCGGTTGCTTTCTACCATGTTGAGTTCATGCAAACTGTATTCATCGGAGATGGGCCTGACCGCGACCGTGCGCGCGCCGTCTGCGCTGGGCTTGGAGTTCACCGTGATGGCGGTGGTCTCGTTGGCGGTGTTGACAAGCAGTTCCTCGGGAGTCTGAGGAGCTTTCAACGGACGGCCGTTGACAGCGATTAGATAGTCGCCTTCCTTCACGTTGACTCCAGGCTCAGTGAGAGGCGAGCGGGTTCCGGGATCCCAGTTCTCGCCGCGATAAATCTTCTTGAAGCGGTAGAGGTTGCTGGCGGCATCCAGTTCGTAGTCCACGCCCAGCAGGCCCACATTGATGGGATGAAGGTCAGGCTGGTCTCCTCCGCCAACATACGTATGTGAGTTGGAAAGCTCGCCGATCATTTCTCCCATGATGTAGGTCAGGTCATAGCGGTTGGCGGCGTGCGGCACCAGGGGTGCGTACTTGTCCCGGACCGCCTCCCAGTTCACGCCGTTCATACTGGCTTCGAAGAAATAGTCACGCTCCTGCCGCCAGGCTTCGTTGAAGATCTGTGTCCATTCGGCGGGAGGATCGATTTCTGCACGTAGGCCGGAAAGGCCGATCGCTCCATCGCCGACTTTCTTCGGTGTGTCTGCCGGCTTGGCATCGATAATGCCGTAGCTTTTGGCTTCTCCGCTCTTCACTTCGTACAATAACTTCGATCCATCGAAGGACAGCCACCACCGATCGATCCCTTCGATTAGCGTCTTTTCCTTGCGCTCAGTCAGATCGTAGGCATGAACAGCGGATTGTTCACCGGGTATGGGGCCCGAAAGGCCTTGAACGGGCTGGCTGGAGTAGTAAACAAAGTTCTTGGCAGCGCCAAGAGCCGTCAGGCTGGCAGGCGGGACGGGCAAGGCCACAATGCGGCTCTGAAGTCCTTCAAGATCAATGCGGAAGTTATTGATAATCTCCTGAGTCTCTTTGGTTCCCGCAGGCGCAACTTCTTTCTTCTTTGCTTCCGCCTTCTTCTTGTCCTTGTCACTTCCTGAAGCGGCGGCTTGCGGCACAGGCCCTTCGCGCTTGATGGCGGTTTCGTCGCTCAAGGCGGGGAAAGGTGAAGGCGTGTCGGCATGCAAGGTAAGCACATACACCCGAGTAGTCTTAGGATTGGCGAACTCAAAATCGATGTTGCCCAGTACTTCATTGAAGTCTCGGTCGGAGAAGAAGTACAGATACTTGCCTTCGGGGTCCCAGACTGGACCGGCGCTGTTGACCAACTCGCTGGTTACCGGTGTCGATTTCTTGTCTACCGTCGAATAGAGGTAGACAGTGCTGTAATTAGTAACCACTTGACTGTCGTAGGCAATCCACTTGCTGTCGGGCGACCACGAGTAATTCGTGATCTCGCCATACTTGCCGCGGTCGACCTCAACCGGCTTCTTATCGTTGATGTCTACATACCAGAGGCGAAGGTCTTTGTCGGCCCAGGCCAGTTTCTTGCTGTCCGGCGACCAGACGGGCGTAAACATGAAACCCTTGGAATTGCTGGTAATCTGCTGCTCCTTGTCTTTGCCCCGTTCGTTTTCCGCCGCTTTTTCCTTGTCGGCAGCCTCCTTGTCTTTCTCCTTGTCCTTGGCATCGGCCACCTTGCCCAGATCAATGTTGCCCATACCGTCCTGGGGGGTGATATAGATCTCGTCCTCGCTGGTTCGGTCGGAGATAAAGGCTATCCAGCGGCCGTCGGGCGACCAGGCAACCTCTTTTTCGCGGATGCCGGGCGTGCGTGTAAGGTTGCGAGTGGCGCCGTCCTTGGCGGGTACAGTGAAGATGTCGCCACGCGCCGCCATGACCGCGCGCTTGCCGTCAGGCGAGATGTCAAGATCGGTGATGTTCTTGCTTACGCCCGCCCAGTACTTCATGGTCAGCTCGCGTTCGCCAGGCAGGGTGATGGTGAGCTTGCTGGACTGGCGCGAGGCCAGATCCAGAACGTAGAGATATCCACCATTTTCGAAGATGATGGAGGCGTCGCCAAGACTGGGCCACATCACGTCAAAGTCAGTGAAGTGCGTGATCTGTTCCACCTGCTTTGAGCTGAGGTCATAGGCGAAGATGTTCAAGCGGTGTTCCGGACCGCGATCAGAACTGAAGTAAATTGTGTTGCCGTGCCACATCGGAAATGTGTCGCTGTAGTCTGTATGCGGCATTTGCTGCTCGAGCACGTTGTTCTTGATGTCGTAAATATAGATGTCCTGCGCCAGGCCGCCCGTGTAGCGCTTCCAGGTCCGGAAGTTGCGGAAGATGCGGTTATAGGCGATCTTGCTGCCGTCGGCGCTGAATGAAGTGAGACCTCCCTGGTCCATCGGCAGGGGCTCGGGTATGCCGCCGTCAATGGAAACGGTAAACGGACGCTTCGTCCAGCCGTTGGATGCGTCGCGGCGAGTGAGAAACAACACGCGCTTGCTGTCGGGCGTCCAGGTGACCACTTCGTTGTGAATGCCCATGCGGTCGTTCAGTTGCTGCGCGCTGCCCTGGTAAAAAGTAAGTTGGCGTGGCTGTCCGCCCTCGGAAGGCATCACATAGACATTGAAGTTGCCGTCGAACTGGCCGGTGAAGGCAATCCACTTGCCATCAGGCGAGAACTTGGGGAAAAGCTCGCGGCCGGGATGGGCCGTGATGCGGTGCGCGGCGCCACCGGTTGAGGACGCAAGCCACAGATCTCCGCCATAAACGAAAGCAATCTTGTTGCCGCGAATATCGGGAAACCGCATCAAGCGGCCTTCCTGCTGCTCCTGGGCAAGGGAAAAGGTGGTGGAAGATAGGGTGATGGCGCAAACCAGGACAAGGATAAAATGCAACTTGTGAACAAGCGACATTAGCGGGAATCTCCTTTTCGGGTCTGACTCGCCTGAATTTTACCACCGGCCGTATTGCAAAATCCCCCCCCTTTGTGGGTGGAAAGCAGAGTGATTCGCAGCCGTTGGGGCCTGCAATACGTGATGATGAGAATCTCCCGCGCAATCCACTGGAACTTTCTCTCCGGAGGGCTTTCAGCGCATCGTTTGAATTCTCTATTCCCAGCCGTTCATTCTACGGAAGCATTTGACTGCGCCGCCTTGCCACGGTCACACAGCACGTGAATTTGAAGACCCACAAGGCCGCTTGCCTCGGCTTCAATCCATTCCGGCTGAATAGAGTGAATTGCTCCCTTCGAGTCTGCCACTTGCCAGCTTCCTGTATTTCTCATGTTCAGCGCGGCGAAAATCGAAGCTATTCCCGAACAGGAACTTCGCTCCGGACCTTGAAGTGCACCAGAACCGATGCATGGCCTGCAGGGCATCCCAGCAGCAGGCCTCTTCCCCTTCCTTTGAAGGAGTAAGAAATATGCGCAATTCCATTCGGATCGAGCCTTAATACGGCTGGAGCGGATACATCCCGGATCTTATCTGTATCTACAAGTTCGGCTTCGGCTGACAAAACCTGCTCGTGCAGGGAGGGGTCAAGCGCGATAGGTACTTGCAGGTCATCCGCGGAAATCGTCCGGTTGCAATCGACACTGAGTCCGGACACCTTGTTGTCTCGGATGGTATCGTTTACCTCGATGATGGGGTTGTTGCGGTAGATCTTTGCAAAAAAGGTATATGCGTCGGCCGATCGATTGGCAGGTTTCACAATGTAAATATGGTCCGCATCTATCTTCTGAGGTGGCGTGTCCACATCGCACCCATAGGTCGCGCTGAAGTAATTCACCACCCGAATATGTGCCCGCAGGTATCGGCCGACGCCTGCGCCAGCTGTGGTGTCCCGCGCTTCATATGCGCAATACCGATGGACTCTGGTGACCGATTGGGTGCTTCTCCATTTCAATTCGAGGTCCATCAAAAAGCTGTTATCGTTGCTTTCCCGAAGATCGGCCAGGAGAGGGTTTCTATCGTAGATTTTCGCTAGGTTGGCTACAAAGGATCCTTGATGGGGTGTTGCATACGCAACAATGAACGGTACGCGTGCGGCGTCCGCAGGGTGTTCGAGTAGCATCTCTTCGGTTAGGATCCCGCCTAGGCTGTGAGCAATGAACACGACTTCCCTGTGTTCCCACACTCCCTGGCTCTTAAGTCCTTGCCATAGAATCTGAGAGAGTTGCGCACTCGACAACTCGCCACGCACAGACGAAGTTGGGTACTCGGCAACCACTACATCCGAATTTCGGAAGTGCGGATCGGTCTGGAGGAGTTGGGGCCAATATGCGCCATTCGATGCGCGCCATGACTCACGATCACCATGAAGGCCGTGAACAAACACGATCACCCGCGGTTTTAGTTCGTCCGCCTTGGCCGGGAAAGAGCCCGTGCCAACAGCCAGAATGATTAGAAATAGCCCCCAAAGTACGGTGGCAGCGCTGCGCAAGTCAAACCCCTTTCAGATGCTGGATGCCGACAAATTGGGCAATGATGATTCAAGATTAGCGCAAATCGATGGCAGCATTTACGCAATGAAGCCGTCGATTGTGGCCCTGGCTCGACTCCGGGTCGAGCTGAGATACCGTAATTGGAACGTCACTCTGACCTCAGGAATTCTGCGGAGTTGAGCAATCGATTGCGCCAGGGATACCTCCAATTCCGTAAAGGCGAAGACACCTTCCTCGCGCCGGGCCATTCCGCGTTTCTGGGCTTACTCAACTGCTTTCATGATACTTGCCGACTCCCGGGGACCAATCGTGTCATTTGTTTGTGTTTGACGCTTCGTCACAAGTCCAAAGGCGATTGACGTGGCATTGCCTTTTCCAGGACGGATCTAGGAGAATATGCCCGTAAACCTCCTGCTTTCATTGTTCTCAACGAATCTAGCGGCGTTCCATCCCCCTTCCGGAGTATAGTAAGAATGTTCTTGTACCGCGTCCTCCCCGTGCTGTCCGTTCCTTCAGATGTGTTACCGCCCGACTTCGAGAGGAGTCTCCGACGAAGCACCGGCGCGGTTGATAACGGATGAACCATAAACGAAGTAGACGTCTCTTGATGGGGTCACTCGAAATGCCAGACACAACACGAATCTGGCGAGTCATCGTTTCCGTCCTGTTGATCGTGCTGGTACTGGCGACCACGATGGGAGCGGTGTGGCACCATCATGACCAGTGCGCTGCGGGCAACTGCGCGCTGTGCCACATGGTCATTGCGCCCCCGGCGGCAGCGGTTGGAGCCATCGGCCTGGTCTCGGTATCCGCGGAGTACGCGGTCCGGGAAAATGGCTTCGTCTCCCGTTGCACGGCCAATGAGAGACCGCCCCGCGCTCCTCCTGTATAGCCCTCTTCGCACCTCGTGCCCCAGCGGCACATCCATTCGGCTATTTTTCGGTTCAGGAGTTGGAGCGCCTATGCGTTCGACAATCTTACATCTTCCTACCTTCGTGCTTGCGTGTTTACTCGCGGCCTCAGCAAGCGCGCAAAAGCCCGCTCCGCCTTCGCCGCAGGACAGCCAGGCGCCGGCGGCTAGCCAGTTGGCGCAGAAGCCCGGCGCGCAGTTGATCTCGCTTGACCAAGCGATCCAGATGGCGCTGGAGCACAATCACAGCCTGCTTGCGGCGCGCTCCACCATTCAGCAGAGCCAGGCCGGCGAGATCACCGCCAACCTGCGGCCTGACCCAGTGCTCCTGGGCGACGTGCAATATCTCCCGGTCTTTCAACCCGGAACCTTCTCCTCGGACTACATGAACAACTCCGCGGAGTTCGACATGGGCGTGAGCTACCTGTTTGAGCGCGGCGGCAAGCGGCAAAGCCGCGTGCGGGCGGCCAGAGACCTGACAGCCGTGACCAAGTCGCAGGTGGCCGACAACGAGCGCACACTGGCTTTCAACGTGGCCACGGATTTCATCAACGTGGAGCTGGCCGAGTCCACGCTGGAGTTTGCCAACCAGGACCTCAAGAGCTTTCAAGACACCGTAAACATTACCGAGGCCCGCTACAAGGCCGGCGATATCGGTCTGGATGACTTTCTGAAGATGAAGCTCCAGTTTCTTCAGTTCCAGACCGACGTGGCGCAGGCCAGGCTGGGGCGCTTGCAGGGACTGTCGGACTTGCGCCAGCTACTTGGATTCGAGCAGGTGAGCGCGGACTACGATGTAGCCGGCAGCTTCGACTACCTGCCTTTAAAGGGCAATCTCGACGATATGCAGTTGGCGGCACTCAAGAGCCGGCCGGACCTTGAAGCGGCGCAGCAGGGAGTGGCGGCGGCCAACAGCGCCTTTAACCTGCAAAAAGCCATCGGCAAGCGCGATGTAACCGGACAGCTTAACTACACACACGTGGCGGATTTGAATCAGATCGCACTGTACGCGTCGATTCCCCTGCCCATCTTCGACCGCAACCAGGGCGAGATCAAGCGCGCCAGCTTCGCGATTTCGCAGGCCCAGGAGCAGCGGTTGTACTTGAACGGCCAGGTGCTCACCGACGTGCGGGACGCCTACGAGGGCTGGAAGGCGAACGACGAAGTTGTCGGCCTCTACCGCTCGGGATATCTCGACGAGGCCCAGCAATCAAGGGACATCGCCGATTACGCCTACAAGCACGGCGCGGCCAGCCTGCTCGACTTTCTCGATGCGGAGCGGAGTTATCGCTCGACCCAACTCGGATACCGGCAATCGCTGGCATCGTACCTCAAAGCGCTCGAACAACTTCGCGAAGCGGTGGGAACAAGGAGCTTACCATGAGACACGCACAGATGACGGACGGAGTCCGCTGGATGCGGAGTATATGGCCTCTCCTACTGGTACTGCCCGCGCTGGCCGGCTGCCACTCGAACAGCGAAGCCGGCGGTATGACATCGTTTTCCTCCAAAGCCTCGCCGTCAGCGACGCCGCAGTTGTTCACTGTTCCCGCCGACCAAATGAGCCACGTACAAGTGGTGACGGTATCTCCGGGCACCATGACGAATACACTTCGCCTCACCGGCGCAGTGGCCTACAACGCCTTCAAGACGACGCCGGTGATTACGCAAGTGGGTGGGCCGGTGAGCCGGATCATGGCGGTCCCGGGCAATCACGTGCTGGCCAATCAACCCATGCTCGAGGTCAGCAGCCCGGACTACGCGCAACTGCTCAACGGCTATCTGAAAGCAGCGGACTCCTTCCGTCTCGCGGAGAAGTTCTACGTGCGCGCGAAGGATCTCTATGCGCACAACGCCATTGCGCAACAGGATCTGGAGCAGGCGGAGAGCAATCGCACCCAGGCCCAGGCCGATCTCAACGCGGCCGAGCAGGGCATGCGTATCCTCGGCATCAAAAACCCCGCCGAGTTGGCCAAGGCTCCCTCGTCGGCGCAAGTACCCGTGCTGGCACCGATCGCCGGCGAAGTTGTGGAGCGGCTGGTTGCGCCGGGACAAGTGGTACAGGCTGGCCAGACGCAGGCTTTCACCATCTCAGATCTGAGCACGGTGTGGGTGCTCGCCAATGTTTACCAGGCCGATTTGCAGTACGTCAAGAGCGGCGAAGACGTGGTCGTCGTGACCGATGCATTCCCTGAGAGCTTCCACGGCAAGATCTCCTATGTGTCTCCGGCGCTCGATCCCAACACGCGGACCCTGCAGGCGCGCATCGTGGTGGACAACCCCGGCGAAAAGCTGAAGCGCGATATGTACTGCACGGTGACAGTAACGGCTGGCGTCCTTAAGAACGCTCTGGCAGTGCCGAATGCAGCCGTATTGCGCGACGACAACAACCAGCCTTTCGTGTACGCGCTCACCGGCGACAACCAGTTCGGGCGGCGCGACGTCGTACTGGGCCTGGTGCAGGGTGGCGAGACGCAAATCGTAAAAGGCATATCGCCGGGCGACAGGATTGCGGGCAACGGCAGCCTGTTCCTCGAGTTCGCCAACTCGCTGCGGCACTGAGAGGACGGGCCCAAATGATTCATCGCATCGTTCAATTTGCGCTTCGGCAGAAGCCCATCGTCCTGTTCCTGGCTGCGTTCATGGCCGTGGCTGGAGCGGTCGCATTCCACAACATGCCGGTGGACGCATATCCCGACCTTTCGCCTCCGATGGTGGAGGTCATTACGCAGTGGCCAGGGCACGCGGCAGAAGAAGTCGAGCGGTTGGTGACCGTCCCCACTGAAGTCGAAATGAACGGCGTGCCGAAACTGACGGTCATGCGTTCGATCTCGCTCTACGGGCTGTCTGACGTGATCATGACCTTCGACGAAGGCACTGACGATTATTTTGCCCGCGAGGTGGTGTTTCAGCGGCTGAGCGAAGTGACGTATCCGCAGGGCGTGACACCGTCCCTATCGCCACTCGCCAGCCCATCCGGCCTTGTCTACCGTTACGTGATCGAGAGCCCCGACCGTACCCCGCAGGAACTCAAGACCATTGAGGCCTGGGTACTCGAGCGGCAGTACAAGCAGGTGCCCGGCGTGGCCGATGACTCCGGCTTTGGCGGCACCGTCATGCAGTACCAGGTGCTGCTCGACCCCGCCCGCCTCTACGCCTTTCACCTGACCGTGCCGACGGTGATCCAGCAGCTCTCGCTTAACAATTCCAATACTGGCGGCGGATTCTTCGAGCAGGGCCAGCAGTCCGATTACGTCACCGGCGTGGGCCTGGTGCGCGACACCGCCGACATCTCCAATATTGTCGTAGGCTCGCAGAACGGCGTCCCTACCCGCATCGGCGACATCGGCCAGGTGGAGATCGGAAACGCTCCGCGCCTCGGCCAGTTTGGCTTCAACAAAACCGATGACGCGGTCGAAGGCGTCATCGTGATGCGACGCGGCGAGCAAACGCAGAATGTGCTCAAAGGCGTCGAAGCCAAGACCAAGGAATTGAACGAACACATTCTTCCGCCAGACGTAAAGGTGCGCGCCTACTACGATCGCAGCGATCTGGTGCAACTGACCATAGACACCGTGGAGCACAACCTGGTCATGGGCATGCTGCTGGTGCTGGTGGTGCTCATGGCGCTCCTCGTCAGCGTACGCGCTGCCGTGATCGTCGCGCTCACCATCCCCCTGTCGCTGCTGTTCGCGTTCATCTTCGTCCACGCCGAGGGCATCCCCGCCAACCTGCTCTCCATAGGAGCCCTCGACTTCGGCATTCTGATCGACGGCACTCTGGTGATGGTCGAGAACATCTTCCGCGAACTCGGCGCGCGCGAAGGACAAGAGTACGACCTTGAAGAAGTAATCAAGAACGCCGCCAAGGATGTGGACCGGCCCATCTTCTATTCGGTTGCCGTGATCATCGCCGGCTATCTGCCCATCTACGCGCTCTCCGGCCCCTCGGGCAAGCTCTTCAAGCCCATGGCGGACACTGTGGCGATCGCACTCGTCGGCGCGCTCCTCCTCACGCTGACGCTGGTGCCGGTACTGTGCGCGCTGTGCTTCAAAAAGGGCGTGCACGAGAGGAAGAACAAACCCTTCGAGTGGGTGAGAAAGGTCTACGCCGTTTGGCTGGACTGGTGCCTGGACCGGCCGCGTACCACGCTGGCCCTGTCGGCGGCGATCTTCGCCGTCACGCTGCTGCTGATCCCATTCATCGGCGGCGAGTTCATGCCCCACCTCGACGAGGGCGCGCTGTGGGTTCGCGCCACCCTGCCGTACACGGTTTCCTTCGAGACATCGAGCAAATTCTCGCCCCAGGTGCGCGACCTCCTGCTCAAGTACCCGATGGTGACGGACGTGGGCTCAGAACTTGGACGTCCCGACGACGGCACCGATCCGACCGGCTTCTTCAACGACGAGTTCTACGTGGGGCTGAAGCCCTATAGCGACGCCGCCTGGAAGTCCGGCAACATTCATACCAAGGCGGAGCTGCAAGCGGACATTGAGAAGAAGCTCGAGGTGTTTCCGGGCGTGATCTTCAATTACACGCAACCCGCAGAAGACGCCGTGGATGAAGCGCTCACCGGACTCAAGAGCGCGCTTGCAGTCAAGATCTACGGACCTGATCTCAATACGTTGCAAAACTCAGCGCTTGAGATCAAGCAGCGGCTCAGTCAGGTTCCGGGGTTCACGGAACTCACCGTGGTGCGCCAACTCGGCCAACCCACGCTCACCATCGACGTGGACCGGAGCAAGATCGCCCGCTACGGCGTCAACGTAGCCGATGTCGAAGCGATGGTGGAAGCGGCGGTGGGCGGGCAGGCGGCCACGCAGGTCGTACAGGGCGAAAAGCTCTTTGACCTCGTGGTGCGCATGAAGCCAGAGTTCCGCGAGAGCGCGCGCGATATCGGGAACCTGCTCGTAGGTACGCCCGCCGGCCAGCAGGTTCCGCTCAGCGCGCTGGCCAATATTCACGAGTCGGGCGGAGCGTCGCTCATCTACCGCGAGAACAACTCGCGTTACATCGGTGTGCAGTATAGCGTCGAAGGGCGCGACCTCGAGAGCGCCGTCAACGCCGGCCAGCAGGCAATCGCCGACATTCAGAAGTCTCTGCCTGCGGGATACCGATTGACGTGGGGCGGCGAATACGACGAGTTTCTGGCCGCCAAGCGCCAGTTGGCAATCATCGGACCGGTGGCCGTGTTCATCATCTTCATGATCCTGTTCGCCCTCTACGACAACTTCAAATACCCGGTTGTCATTTTGCTGGGCGTGGTGCTCACTGTGCCGGTGGGCGCATTGCTGGCGCTCAAGCTCACCCATACCGCGTTCAGCGCCTCTTCGGCGCTGGGCCTGCTGGCGCTAATCGGCGTTTCGGTCGAAACCGCTGTGATTCTCGTCTCCTGCATCAACAAGCTGCGCATCGAGCAGAAGATGGACATCCGCACCGCGACGCGCGAAGCCTCGCTACTGCGCTTGCGACCCATCATGATGACAGCGCTCGTAGCCTGTCTCGGCCTGCTGCCCGCGGCCCTCTCCACAGGCATCGGCTCCGACACGCAGAAACCATTTGCCATCGTAATCGTGGCAGGCCTGGTCTCGCGGCTGTTCCTCGGTTTCTTTGTCAATCCGGTACTCTACCAGTTGGTGGCACGCGAAGGCGACGTACTGAAAGTATAAAAGGCTGGAAGTTCTTCAGCTTTCCAGTCGATACAAGCGGTCCCGGACAGACGCTGATCCAAAGCGCACTGCCGACCTCCCGGTCTTTTTGCAAATTTCATAGTTCGTTGCGACGCCAAGTCCTCAGCCGCAGGAATTTCAGGCCAAAATGAGTGCCCGTTGTTGTTTGTTGATTTATTGGCCATCGGCCAATTGGAAGTAACCCGCAGTTGAACGGATTAAGACAGTTAAATCATCCAGTTCATTGATTGACCGGCAAGTGGATCAGTACGGGTAAACGTTAGGGCCCTATCGGGACTGCCCGGCACGACAGAAGTGGTGGGTTCCAAGACCTTTTGCCGGGGCAGTTTCGACAGGGTCGTTTGAAGCAAGTCGCTGGCGTTTGCGACGGATGCGGTGATCTACCTATGGGTTGAATCAATGTCAAGAACGCTCAGGCCCGGGGTTGCCAGGAACAACTCAGCTCCTGGATCGATCGCGGAACACAAGCCAACGTTCCGCGACCAATTGGCCGTCGATGAGTGGTTTGCAATTTGCTCGAATCGCAATACAGTCGAGGCGGCGATGGCCTCTTAAGTCCTGAAGATCTTGAACTTGTTTGGACTTAGCCATCTCCTTTCGATAGACTGACAGCCTGCATTCAAAAATGCTTAGGTAACTATGGTCAAGTCCCAATTCGGTACCCGCCCGCTTTCGTTTACCAGCTTTGTCTGGAAGAATCTATGGCGCCGGCGTGTGAGAACGCTGCTGACACTGTGCGGAATTGGGATGGCGCTTGGTGTATTCGTTGGCCTGGTCGGTTTCTCGAGTGCTTTTGAGAATGAATGGCTTCGGATCTACTCGAGTAGCGGCACGGATATCTCGGTGATTCAAGGGACGTTTCTGAATTCCTCATTCAACGAGAGTGTTGGAGCAACGCTGCTGCCTTTGCCCGCGGTGGAGAAAGCGACTCCAGTCCTATTCAACATGATGGACTTGACGACCGATGTGAATGCCCTTGCGTTTGGCTGGAAGGCGGACTCGTACGAACTTGGATCCATGCAGATCCTCTCCGGACGGCCGTTTCGCGATGGCCATCCAGAAGTGATGCTCGGCGATCTGCTGGCCGGCGATCTGAAGAAAAAGGTCGGCGACTCGCTGGTGATTCTGGGCTCGCCGCTCACGGTCTGCGCAATCTACCATGGCGGGTCCGGATTGCTGGCGGCGGCAATTATCATGCCGCTGGATCAGTTGCAGGAGCTGAGCAGCATGCAGGCCAAGGTCTCGAATTTTGATGTTCGGTTACGTCCCGTGCCGGCCGGTGAATCCGAAGGGCATTATCTCAAGCGCGCGCAGGCACAGATCGAAGCTGCGCTACCGGGACTGCATGCTGTACCTGCGGCCGAGCGCGCCCACAACAATCAATATGTCCACTTGGCGCATGCCTCTGCCTTGGGCACTTCTTCGATTGCACTCCTGATTGGCATCTTTGGAATCGCAAACACCATGGCCATGTCAGTCTTTGAACGTACCCGGGAGATCGGCATCTTGCGGGCTCTTGGCTGGAAGCGAAGCCAAGTGATGATTCTAATTGAGATGGAAGCGGTTTTTCTTGGCATTGCCGGTGGTTTTATGGGAATAGCCTTCGGTTCCTGCGCCTTGCGTCTGCTGGCGTCTCTGCCTCAAACTGCAAGCATCGTGGCTCCTTTCCCCCCGCCGCTGCTTCTCGCTGAGTCGCTTGGCGTCTCCATATTGGCAGGGCTGTTAGCGGGCGCCCTGCCCGCCTGGCATGCTGCGCAATTCTCCCCCGTGGAGGCACTGGGGCATGACTAACTCCGCATTTGAATGTTTGCTGGTGATTCCCGGCTTGATTGCAGCCCTCGTCTCGGCGGGATTTCTGTACCAATGGCTGGGCGGACATTTTGACCGGCTGCAGTACACGGCAGAAGGGAGGTGGGTCGACATCGGAGCCGGCCGGAAACTCTATCTGCTGGAAAAGGGATGGGGCGAAGCGACCGTGCTCTTTGAAGCAGGCATAGCAGCCACAAATCTTAATTGGTTTCAAATTCAGGAGACGGTTTCACAGTTTTCCGCCACGGCTTCGTATGACCGCAGCGGCCTGGGGTGGAGCAGTCCGCCCCGCTCCGCTCGCACTCCCGGCAACCTGGCGGCCGAATTGCACGAGCTGCTCCAGGAAGCCGGCCTCAAGCCGCCATTCGTGCTGGTGGGCCACTCCTTCGGAGGGCTCGTCATGCGACGGTATGCGCTTTTGTACCCTGAAGAAGTGATGGGCGTGGTGTTGGTGGATCCCATGCGTTGCGAAGAATGGCTGCCTATGGACCTGGCAAAACAGGAAAAGATCGACCGTTTCCGCAAGCTTTCAGGCTTCGCGATCCCGATTGCGCAGCTGGGATTGGCCAGACTTGCCGTGACCTCGCTCCTGTGCCGTTCGGGGCGGATTGCCGATCGGCTAGCCGGCATTGGGGGCCAACGGGGTAGGCATGTGCTGGGAAGGATCAAAGCAGAGGTAGGCAAGATGCCTCGGGAAGTATGGCCGGTCGTAGCGGCTCACTGGTCGCGGCCCAGTTATTACGCCGGAATGCGCAGCCATATTGCCTCTGTGCCAGACAGCGTCCGGGAAATGCAGGCTGCAGACCCTATCTGCGGAATCCCCGTCCTGCTACTGACGCCGGGGCACTCGTCGCCATTGTCGGGGGATTGCCTGCAGAGAATTGGAGATACGGTGAGACAAGTGATTGCACCTGCCAGCGCTCACTGGATTCATCTGGATGAGCCGGAACTGGTGATTCAATCGATCCGCGAGATGGTGGGCGCCTCTTCAGGCAGGACAACTGAACCAGGCATTTTGGCGACTTCTGCTGACGTTGCGATTCCCGTTGGTTGAACGGCGCATTTCAGCGCCTGCTCAATGATAAAAGCAGCACGGCCAGGTCCGTCCATCGAATGCATATTCCTCTGAAACGCCTGGGCCGCCTCACGGTACGCAGGGTCTTGAAGCACCATTGTGACTGCCCTGCAAAGAGTGGCCGCGTTGAGCCTGTGCAATGGAACCACCGCGCACACTCCCCTGGCTTTTGCCCGGGCTGCCACTCCGGGCTGGTCGTGCGCCAGAGGCACTGCCACCAGTGGCACTCCCTCGCATAGCGACTCAAGAACAGTATTGATGCCCGCATGGGTAATCACCAGCACGGACCGTTTCAGAATCTCCAACTGGGGAGCATAGCTGACCACCAGCGGATCACCGGGCAGGTTCCCCAACTTCTCAGGGTCAATTCCGCCGCCGAGTGAAATCAATAGTTGTGTGTCGAGACCGGCGCAAGCCTTCGCGATCGTTCTGAAGATTGCTTCCGCACCGTTCTGAAGAGTTCCCATCGACGCATAAATGAGAGGGCGTCCATCCAGACGCTCCCACGGGAACTCGACCGCCGGACGCTGTTCCGGATCGACGAACGGACCAGTATAGTGAAGCCCTGCTGGCTTCTCTCCGGCTACATCGAACTCGAGTATTTCGGGCATTTGGGTAATTTGCGCTAGTGTCGACAGCGCTTCTTCAGATCGTCTGAAGGGCTTGAGTCCCCATGCCCGACGCTGCTGATTGACGTCCTTGAAGATCGGAGACGCTATCTGCTGTAGCAAAACCATGGCAAGGCGGTTCCGCAAACGGCTGAGTCGATCCTGCCCGGCCGCCCAACCGAACCAGAAGGGTGGAAGCCGGTCATCGTGAACCAAAGGAGGAAACAAAGCGATGGAGATCCAGGGTAAGCCCAGATGGTCTGCTACGCTTCCGGCAAAATCGGATTCATCCACCAGCAGCGCTTCCACCCCGGCCGCCTGCACCGCCGCCGGCGCGTCCCGCATTACCATCCGCGCTGTGTCCCTCACTCGCGCCAACGTGAATCGAAGCGATGCTAATCCCTTCAACCGACCCAGGTGCTCGTCCAGTATTTGAAGCGTGCCGGGCGGATAGTCATCCATGCCAATCGTGTGAAAATCAATGCCCCTGGCACGCACGCGCGACTCGGTGTCCGCAATCCCGAACATTACAACCTCATGACCTCTCAGCCTCAATGAGCGCGCCAGCGCTGTCATTGGATTGAGATGACCGGTTCCCGGAAAACAGAATGCTCCCAATTTCGCCATGACTCTCTTCGATTCGTTGAATTCAACTTTAAATGGATATGTTAGGTTCGACCGTATCTTACCTCCGTTCTGGAAGGTAATTTCGGATTCGATAGAGGCCTTGGGCAAGAGCGCGTTGAGTACCGTCAGATCATCGCAACAACGTCATTCAAGAGTCCAGGCATCGCCTTTGAACTCTTTCTTTTGGTCCGTACAATTGACTCTGTCGCAATACTAATGCTGGAGTTGACTAGGCGTAGCTGCTGGAACCGTTGCTGGCGTCGCGCCGGCTCTACGACTTAGCTTGCCGCCCTCGATAGTATTGGACACGTTCTTGACCCGCATCGCTGCCAGAACTCATCCACGGTTGACGCCAACTGCCAAGGCACGTTTCGTCATGAGGGCTGAAAAATCGCTCCCGGTAAACGCCCCAGGAGTCAATTTCCCGGCTCCTGCTGCGGCCGAGAGATCGCGAAACGCTGGCCGACTTTGGCCAACGCTTTGCTTCACTTCATCCTCTCGCATATATATCCGGCACCTTAACGCGGGTTGTAAATGAGTTCCAGCGTCACGCCGCCATAAGGCTCGGTATCCACATAGACGGCGCGGCCCTTGCCCTTTGCCGTCTTCCACGCAGCGGACTGCGACGGAGGAGCCCCTCTGGCCGTCATCTGCTCGATGGCCGCGTCCATGTCGGTCACCGTCAGGCCCAGATGGTGAAAGCCTTCCCCGTGTTTCTTCCCGTATTCCACGTAAATGTCCGACCCAGTAATCTGCTGCACCCACTCCCGCGGGGCGTCCCCGGTGCGATCCCACCCCAGCCACATTTCATACGTACCCGGTTCGTGGCGATAGATACGGTCCAGCATCTTCGCATGATCAATCGAAGCAAACGGCTTGAAACCTAGATTCGTGTAGTACGCATCTACCTTCCGCACGTCGTTCACCACCCAGGCAAAGTGGTCCACCTTGCCCAAGGGATAGTCGTTACCTACGCCCTCCTGCGCGTCTCGCTCCCTATCCGGGTTGTAAATCAATCCCAGCGTATTGCCGCCGCCCGCGCCCGCCGTGTCCAGATAGGCCGCCCGTCCCCGTCCCTTTTGCCCTTCCCAGTTGTCTTCCACCACCACTCCTACGCCCCTCTGGCGAAGGTTCGCAACTTGCTCGTTAAACTCCTTCTGAGACTCCACCTCGTAGCACAGCACGCGGATTCCGTCTCCGTGCGCACGCAACCCATCCCGCCAGAACCGGCCTCCGCGCACCGGCTCAATCCATTTGATTTCCAGACTGCCAATGTGGCCGGTCACCTGCTTCACTGTTGCTGGGTCGGGTTTGCCGCGATACGTCAGATTCTTGTAATGCACCACGCCGTCGCGATGAATGTCGCGCACTCCAAGATGCTCCCAGTAGCTCACCACCCGGTCCACATCCTTCACTACCCAAACCACCTGGGAAACGTGATGGAAGACATCCCAATTCAGCGTCGGCTCATCACTTGCTGACGCCTCCCCCAGCGCGCCTGCGGCCAACGGCAAAAATGCCACCAACCCCAAAAGCCATCTCAAAGCATGCACTCGATTCACCCAACGCCCTTACTTTCAATCAAGCATGAAGTTAATCCTGAGAAGCAACGGTTGGCAACTCCACAGGATGGCCGCCTCGCCCCGCATTCTCCACGCTCTAATGCCGCTGCTTTTTAGTCATCCACCGGCGTTGCCGACCCACGAGGTATGAAACTGTGCCCATCCATCGGACGTCTTTGTTTTTGTCCGATGGGTGGGAGTCCGTAGAACTCCATCACCATACCTTGTTTTGCTGAACTTGCATTCTTGCTTCTTCTTAAGAGCGGGGTGAAGGCCCTCGTCCAGATCGGCGCCGACAATTTTCCGGGCTTGTTGCAAGATGTAGCATCCGGGCCGCCCATGTGAAAGCATCGGGAAATCGCAGGTCCTTAAAGCGATACCTTTCGAGGGGCACCGGGCGGCTGGGTGGACGATGTAAAGACGGAATACTCAAGAGACGCTGTTTCGCTCGATGCTCGTCTGTCTGAGGTGCTGTTGCGGTTGCGGTCCGCTTCGATCTTCCCGCGAGACGAGGATTGGCTTTTTGCCAATCCGGTCACCGGGAGGCCGTACCACCAGGAGAGCTTGCAGGAGTCGCAGATCAAACGGGCTGCGAAGCTCGCCGGGTTGGGAGGGGATATCGGGGACTTACCGAAAGCGGCCAATTATTGTAAGTTATTGATTTATTTGGTTGCGAGGGCTGGATTTGAACCAGCGAGCTTTGGGTTATGGGTCCAACTGAAAAATGCTAAGTCCCATTGATTTCAATGCCTTTAGCTCATTGCAAAGTGGCAAATGCCAATCAGACTTATCCATTTCTGGACCCTTGTTGGACCCTGGCGTAGCCAGTGCGGATGTAAAAGGTAGCGATTCTAAAATCAAAACTCCACCGTGATCAGAACGCAATTCTTGGCTGTGTCATAGGAGGCCTTAGTCATCTCCAGCCTCGCCTGAGGCTCTCCAAGGATGTCGATTCCTGGGTTCTGCGGGCTCATGCTCATAGTGCTAATCGAAAGACATACCTGCCCAGTCCGTACTTTCTTACGAAATTGCTAAATTGAACAGACTAGATCTCTGACTCACACCTTGGTGAGACCGCCGGCGGGCACACGGACACTTTGCGTTTGCTGGCAGATATGAGAAGTCTCTTGCCGAATGCAACAGATTCAGCTACCCGGATTGAACCGCATCAGACTCAACGGACCAGTGGCGGAGTCGTTGCGAAGAAAGCGTGACATTTTCAGCCCCCGCAATTTCGAGCGTGGTCGCTCCTTTGAAACCCAATTCCATCAACGCCTTCACAATCGCTGGAATCCCGACCACGCCGTCCCCCAGCGGGATGACTGCCATGCCGCAACCATAGACCTTTCCTCGCTTCGGCAGCCATGATTCTGGCATGTCTTTCCAATGAACGTGCCTAATGCGGCTGCCAAAAGCCTTCAAATAATCCAGCGGCTCCGCGCCGCCGAGCCAGCAGTTGCCGGTGTCTAGACAGATGCCGACAGTGTTTTCGTGGCCGAGCCGCTCGAGCAAGTCGCCCATGAGTTTGACGGAATCCGTGACAATGCCGTGAGGCTCGAGCAGCAGCTTTATACCAAGTTCCTCCGCCCATTCAATCGGCGACTGCAATTTCTCGCAGATGGTGAACAGCCGTTCACTTTCAGTAAGTGCATGACCGAACCTGGTTTTGGGATCTCCTTCGGTCGTGATGACTTCAGGAACTCCCAGGGCAGCGGCCAGGCGGACGGCCTTGATGATTTGGAGCGTGCCATATACATCCGGCGCGGTGGGATCAAGCAAATTTGCATGGGCGCAGACGGTGCTCAATTTGAGATTGTGCTTCTCCGCAAGCTGCCGGATCTTCGCTGGATGGCTGTCAAGGCTCACAGACGCGGAGAAGCCAAACTCAACGCCGAGCGATGCGCCGTCGTGATTATCGGTGAGATCAACATAATCAATACCCAAGCCACGGATGAGTTCAAACTGCCGTTCAAGAGGCGCGAACGGCTCAACGAGGGCGAAGCAACCGATTTTCATAATGGTCCTTGTAAAGCCTGGTCTTGTGTATCGTGGTCGGTAATGAGAATTTTGTAGCGCAAAACCAGTTTCTCGCCTGGCGATAATGTGAGCGATTTGGTGAACAGGAGCGCGGGACTGAAGAATGGCATTTCCTGGTTCACATACCAGGGCGACGCATGGCGGAAATTCTGTGCGTCATCAAGAATTGTCACCGCCGGAAGATTGGCTCCCGCTGAAGCTTTCAGCCAGTCTGCCGGTTTTCCGTGCAATGCGGCGACATCCGTAGCGCCGGAACTATTGGAGAAAGTCCAGCTGCCCATAGCCTTGTTCAGCCGTAAGGAAAGCCCGGCGTATCCGCCATAAGACTTACCATCAGGTTCGCCCGGCAGCGGGGTTCGCGTCAGATTCACATTCGTGACGGCGGTGAATTCAGACGTCCAGTTGATCTGGTAGCGACCATTGGTCGGGGCTGAGATTTCAATCGTTCGCTGCTCGGTCAAAACCGCTGGGGCATTCCACGGATGATAGCTGAGGGAAAAAGTCAATTCTGCTGATCCGTCCTTGTGCGGCAGCAAATTGGATTCAACCAGTTCGGTGGCAGCGTCGCTTCTGCGTGTTTGTGGGTCTTCTTCCCAATAGTTCAAGCCGTTGATGTATTTCCAGGAAAACCACAGGCCGCGATGCCACGGGTGATCTTGCGGGCGTAGATCTGTCAGCACCATTCCGCTCGGCGTCGCTAGCGGGTGGAAATATGGCTTGCCCTGCGCCGGGTCGGCGTCGATTTGCCAAACGACGTTCCTACCATTGAGCAACGCCAAAGCATGTTCGCTTTGACGCCAGGAATATGTCTGTGCATGCAAAGACAGCGCGAAAACAAATTCCATTGCCAATAAAGTTAGAAAGGCCTTCATGCCGGCACCTCGAGAATACTAGCTTTGTTTCCAATCGCCGCGCACTGGGCAGTACATCTTGTCGTTCAGTTCTTTCGGTGATTTGATCTCATATTCTTTTGGATCCCAAACCACTTCGCCGCCGCTTTTGATGGCCATGAGCGACAGATGACTGAGGGCGTCTGAGCGCAGAGCGTCCTGAATCGGCGCGATGGACGGCGAGCGTTCGCGCACACTGTCCACGAACGATTTGTAATAGCGGTTGTGATATAGGACGCGCATGCTGCCTTCGCACTGCCTGAGCTTGAGCCAGTCAGGATTGCTCGCGGCAACGCCGTTGCGGCTCAAACTGACCCAGCCTTTGGAGCCAAAAAAAGTTGTGCCATCTGTTTGGTCATCATCGCGGTATTGCTTCACAATCGGTGCGGCGTGGTCGGCGCTCATGAACCGCATCGGAATGCCGTCGTGAAACTTCACTTCCACATCCCACTTCGCGCAGGCGTCGAACAATCCTTTTGGTGTTGGGAAATCGCCGGTGCCTCGAAATGAGATCGGACCTTTCGTGTCTGAGTCCATGCCCCAAATAGCGATGTCCAACGGATGCGCACCCCAGCCGGCTATGAAACCTAGCGCGTAATCCGAGCAATACCAGGAACCGTCGCTGGTGATGCGATCTTTGGTGCAAGGTTTCATCTGTGCGGGACCGATGTAGAGTTCATAGTCCAGTCCTTCCGGCACAGGAATTTCATCGAGCGAGCCGCCACCCTTGCCGCCGGGTGCCCAGACTTCCAGCCTTTGCAATTCGCCGATATATCCGTTAAGCACCAGTTCCACACCGCGTTTGAGCATTTCCTGCGAGCGCTGCTGCGTGCCGTATTGGAAAACCCGATCGTGCTTTTTCACCGCTGCCAGCATGGCCTGATTTTGTCCGAGGCTGTGGCCGAGCGGCTTCTCAATGTAAACATCCTTGCCGGCGCGTACCGCCGCCAGGCCAATCGGAACGTGCCAGTGATCGGGCGTGGCGATGACCACTGCATCGATACTCTTGTCGGCCAGCAAATCGCGGAAGTCGTTGTAGAGTTTGGGCTCCAACCCTTGCGCCTCCCGTACAAACTGGGCGGCATGCTCGCGTCGCTGACGGAATGGATCGCAAATCGCCACGGAAGCGGCGCCGTCCACCCCGAGAAAATTCCGCAAATCACTGGTGCCTTGTCCACCGACGCCAATGTGGCCGAGCTGGATTGTTTTGCTCGGAGTGTTTTCGCCCGCCAGCACGCGCGATGGAATGAAACTTGGAGCCACAGCCGCGGCAATTGCGCTGCTCAACATTCCGCCAACAAACGTTCGGCGGCTCAGTTCGGTATCTTGTTTCATGTTTTTCAACGTTCACTCCTTGTCGGCTGTGACTTTTCCAGTCGCTGCCCATTCGGTGCCGCGACAAAGCAGTAGTTGGAAGCCCTTCGCATCCATGGCGTGCCTGTCGTGGCCCAGAAGCAGATTGAAACTACGGCCCTCGCCAGATTTTGTCGTGAAGGCCACCGGCTCATTATCGCCGGTGCCCTTCCATTCCGGCGCGGAAAAAGCGGTCGCCAGAATTTCAATGTTCGTCTGCAAAGCCGTGCGGTGCCACAGCTCATCGGTGGTGACAAAATCGCTCAGGCCGCGCGTGATGGGATGATTTTTGGCCACGATCTTTACCGTGAATTCATGTTGTGGCCCGTGACCGGTCTGGCCGATCTTCCACGCTCCGCCGACGAGTTGTTGATACTCCGGCCAGTCATAAAACGATGAACTACCCGCATGGACAGAGACAAATCCTTTTCCGTTCCTCACAAAGTCAAGAAATGCTGCGCGCATCGCCAGCGGCCAGTTGGCTACGGCGGGTTGGCCAAAGGTGTTCCAGTTGCTCAGGATCACATCGTACTTCGCAAAAGTGCTTGCGTCGCATTGCTCAGGATGCTCGGTGACATCCACTGAAAATCGCCCGGTACTTTCGAGGATGGCTTTGAGTTTGGGCGTGGTCGCAGACCAGTCGTGATTATTCTGCCCAGTGAAAATAAGCACGCGCACAAGCGGATCAGCGGCGTACGCCGGCCCGAGGCCAAACATGACAAACAATGCTGCGATGATGATGCGAATTGGGATTGGCATTGGCATTGGCGTCACTTTCATGGAAAGCACTCCCACTATAAATGGCGATTCAAAAGAAATCTTGCTAGTTTCTTCACCGAAGGATTTTACAAGTTTGCCAAATGAACCTATTCTTGGCTGGAGCAACCGGCGACACCAAACTGAGATGACACCACCAAAGATAGGCGATGATCGCGCCAGCTACCGCGCAAACGGGCGGACTTTTGTAGCCGACAGTTGCCGCGCGCTTGCGAACGCGGCGAATGCCGGCGCGGTGCGTTTGCACGCAATTGGCCGCGGCGATTACCCGGGATGTCGATTACCGGTAAACGAACTTCCAGGTCTACGCAGTGTTGGGAGCTGGGATGCAAATTCGCCACAAACTTGGGGATTGCCGCTGCATCGCAACGAAGGCATCGAAATCAGTTTCCTCGCCAGCGGCGAAATTACGGCGGGGATCGAGAACCGAGTTGAGAAGTTGCACCATGGTGAACTCCTCATCACGCGTCCGTGGCAACCGCATCAACTGGGCAATCCCCACGTTGGCGCAAGCCGGTTGATCTGGCTCATTCTGGATGTGGGCGTGCGTCGGCCTCACCAGACCTGGCGATGGCCGTCATGGATTGTCTTGAATCGCGCCGATCTCGACGAGTTGACACGCTGCCTGCGCCAAAACGAACAGTTTATCTGGCCGGGATCGCCGGATATTCGCCATTGCTTTCTTGGCATCTCTCGCGCGATTGAGAAGAACAAAAAGGACTGCGAAAGCTCGCGGCTGGCGGTTTTGATCAATGAAGTTTTGCTGGCGGTGCTGGACAATTTTCGCGCCCGGCATATCCCACTGCGAAGGTCCCTAGTATCAACCGAACGTACCCTGCAGCAATTCCTCGCAGAGTTAAGTGGCTCGTTGAGCGAACCTTGGACCTTGGGAAAGATGGCCGCCAGTTGTCACCTGGGCGTGACCCAGTTTGTGCACCACTTCCGGCAAACGACGAATTTCACTCCTGCCCGCTACTTGACGCAAGCCCGTGTCAATCATGCCGGCAAGCTTCTGCTGAGCGAATCAGCACGTCCAATCATGGAGATTGCCCTGGACTGCGGATTCTCTTCGAGCCAGTATTTCACAAACGTTTTTACGCGGCAGATGGGTTGTTCCCCGCGCGCATTTCGGCGGAATCACACACGAATAACTGACTGTCCGGACATCGGGGGAGGCATTTCCAAGTGATTGTCTTAATTCCCCATAGGGAATCATGGTCTTTGTTAAGCTTTGCGTCGATCCGGCGCTCGATTTCGGCTTCCAGAAGTCGTAGGAGCACCTATTCAACTTGCGGTAGTGGTCGGCTCTTACGTCGCCCTTGACACCTGTGCGCTTGAACTTCAGCTGCGGCAGTTTGTGCAACACATCTTCGAGGGAAGTAGTACCGATCGGCCGGTTCCGGCACGACCGCCTAGACGGCTAAGTATGGCGAACGTAACTCGCCGATGGGAACGCAATCTGGTCGGTCAGCTCCAGAGTTGTCAGCATGCCCAGGCATACCATGTTGCGCATGGCGCTGTTCGTCGCCTGCTCACTGATGACGACTGCTGTGAACCAATTTCCCTGGGCAACAACTTCAGCTGACGGTAACAGTCCAACTCGCGTTTCCACGAAGGCTTGCCCTCGAAGCGCAGTTTGGCGAGCTAGCTTGTTGCCGCAATTCCTCCCTGACCCTACGGTGTTTTGAAGGCTAATCAGGAAAGTCGAGCCCGTTTGGCTCCCGGCATGCGATAGACGAGGGCTTGGCTCGATGCTGCCTGCAGGTATACTGAACCCGCCGTAATTGAGTAATCCAGACTTCGAATACCGTATTATCTCGAGTGGGATGTTATGGGTCCTATCGCGGATTAGCTTCATTCCGCTGTCCCCGAAGACGCTATGAGTCCTGGTTTACTTAAACGGCTATGCGTAATCGATGTTACTGGAGGTGACGATGAGCCTTTCAGACGAACTGAAGCACTTGCTGCACTTGGGCAAAGACAAGTCGGCAGACGAAGAATCTGAATTGCCGGCCATTGCAGGAGAAGCGATAACAGAGGGTACTGGGGGGTTGCCGGCCCAAAGCGATAACTCGACTGTCGCGCCACAGACGCCCACGCCGGCAACGCAGGGTCGAGTGCTGTTGATTCACGGCTACTCTGCTAACTGGAAGGCATTTTTGCCATGGAAAGCGGCTCTTTCCGCTGCGGGGATCGCGACAGAGACGATTAGCGTGGGGAACTATGTGACACTGAACAACGAGGTAACGATCAAGGACCTTGGTGAGGCATTTGACCGGGCACTCCGCATGACGAAATTTGCCAAGGAAATCCCAGGAGATAGCTGGACGTTCGACGCGGTGGTGCATTCGACTGGGATGCTAGTGCTGCGCCAGTGGCTGACGAGCGATCCGTATCTGCCTGGCGATGCGCGGAGCCGGATCCGGCGGCTGAAACACCTCGTGGGACTGGCGCCGGCGACGTTCGGCTCACCGCAGGCGAAGAAGGGGCGCAGCTGGCTAGGGGCTTTAGTTAAGGGAAACCAGACATTAGGCCCAGATTTTCTGAACGCTGGCGATATGGTGCTCGATGGACTTGAGTTGGCCAGCAAATATACGTGGGAGCTGGCCCATAAGGACTTGCTTGGACCTACGCCTCTGTACGACAAGGGCGACGGGACGCCGTATGTGGCCGTGTTTATCGGGAACGTGCCGTACAGCGGCATCTCCGCAGTGGCGAACTCACCGGGATGCGATGGCACGGTGCGATGGGCGGGGTGTGCGCTGGATACGCGCAAAGTGACGCTGGACTTCAGGCGGCATCCGCAACTCGATCCCAAGGATCCCACGAAGAGGATGGTCATCTCCGACTGGTCGAGTGACCGGCTTTCCGCTCCGATGATTGCGGTGGACGAGCAAAACCACGGTACGATCATTGCGAATCCAAAACCTCCGGTTGTGTCGCTGGTACACGACTTTTTCGGGATTGGGAACAAGGAAGATTACGACACATGGGAGATGCGGGCTTTGACGTTTGGCGCACCATCAAAAGTGAGGATGGACACTTCTGATGGAGTTGCGGATGGTGCAGGCTGGCAGCAGTTGTGGATTCACATGGTGGATGATCACGGCGACGGGGTAACTGATTACAACATTCAGATCTACTACGGGGACTCACTGACAGAATCGGACGATCCGGAAAAGGAGTCCATGAAGCTGATTGCTGACACATACTCGAGCGACAGCAGTTACCGGTGTTTCTACATTCACTTGACGCAAGAGATGCTAGACCTGAAGGCCAACAACAAGAAGATGTGGATAGAACTGATTGCGTCGAGCGGTTCAGAGTTGATTGAATACGAGGCGTACACAGGCAGCGCGAACGATCCACTGCGCCTGGCAATCGGTTCCCACGATTCGGTGACGAACAAGCCGGTAAAGATGGATATTACTGAGTTGACGGCAGGGGGTGGATCGTTGTTCTACCCCTACACAACTACGCTAATGGAGATATTTGTGCAGCGGGAGCCGATGCCCCTGGGTACCTTGAGCAATCTGTTCACCTTTCCGGGCTAGAGATTTTGGAGGCGATCAGCAAACGGAGGTTGAACAGAAAGCCAGAAATCCTGTTGACGAGCCGGGCGGACATCTGACGCTGGAACATTTTGAATTGGAATCTTGTCCGAGACCTGCAATACCGTTGGCTGATACAGGCGAAGAGGAAGCTCCTCGGTTTCGTACTCGATTTTTCATCATCTGAAAATCTTTCGCGGCGACAACGACGATTTCGAAGACGTATCACAGGTAACCTGATTCTTTGGGCAAGTTCGACTTTTTTGCAACGCCCGTTCGGGCAATGAAATGGCCTGGCAATTTCAATTCCAGAACACCAGCACCCCTTGGACAGGGTTGAGATGATATAAAGCTTGCGAATTCCTAAGCCGCTAATCGCAGTGGCGTAAGAGAGGGTGAGGGTTCAATGAAAGCAAACCGCTTTTTCTCCCGCAGAAGTTTTCTCGGCAAGTCCACTTTGTGCCTCGGTGGAGTGCTCCTCCCTCTGAGGTTCGCGCAGCAGCTTCCGGCCGAAGGCCTTGCCCCCTTCAAGCCGAAGATCAGCGCTCATATTTGGGTCTACGCCAGTGCGTTTCCACCCAACTGGGATGCAACCCCGGTGCTGGAGAGGGTCTTCAGCGATTTGCACGCGGCCGGATTAGACGGCGTTGAACTGATGGAGGCTGTTCTACGCCACGACGATGCGGTAGAGCATCTGAGCCGGCTGGCAAAACAATACAATCTGCCGGTGACCGGCGCTTCCTATAGTGCGGCCATGTGGGATGCCGGGAAACACGCCGAGATTCTGGCCGATGTAACGCTGGTGGTAAAGCGCCTGGGCCAGCTCAATGCAAAGACCCTGGGAATCTCGGTCGGCGATGCGGGCAGGCCGAAGACGGAATCCGAATTGGACGCGCAGGCACAACTGCTCAGAAAGATCCAGACCATTTGCGGCGATTCCGGGGTTGTTGCCAACCTGCACAACCACACGTATGAGGTGGGAAACGGAATGCACGACCTTAAGGGAACGCTGGCGCGAATTCCCGACTTCAAGCTGGGGCCCGATCTCAATTGGCTGATCCGGGCCGGAGTCGACCCCATCTGGTTCATCAAGACCTACGGACACCAGATGGTCTACATGCATCTTCGCGACCAGTACCAGGACGGTACCTGGACCGAGTATTTGGGCCAAGGCGCAACTGACTTTCCGGGGATCGCGAAGGCCATCAAAGACATCGACTTCAAAGGCCGTGCCGCGATTGAGCTGGCCTTTCCGCAGAACTTTGTACCGAAGTATCCCCTGGCCAAGGATTGGAAGCGAAGCAGGGGCTACCTCACGACCGTCTTCGGCTGGTGAGTGCTGGAGGCAATCAATTCTGCTGCCCAGTGCGACGCTATGCTGCCTCTGTGTGCAACCAGATCCTTCCTCCGGCAGTTCGAGGGAATGAGCAGCATCTTCCACGCCGAAGGTGTGATGGGAAGTTGATCGACCGGTGACTGCCGGAGGGCGGTCGCTCAACCGAACCCGGGAATTTGCCTTCCAGGCGCTCGATTCGATGCTCGGCAATTTTGCGCGAAGCCAGAATTTCACCTGGATACATCGGCATTCATGGGTATCCATTGGCTTGACTTTGCTCGGGTTCCCGGCAAGTTGTGCACTGTGGTATCCCCGGTCCCCAGATGCAAGCGACAGGGCGCACGGTCATTTGTGGCTTCGATAGGACGAAAGGATCGGGGCACCCGCCCTGGAATGACGGTAAATCGCGTGAGCGCATTTCTAGAGCGGCCATCGGCGGAAATGCTGGTTGGGCAGTTTGTGCCGCCCCAGGATCAAGCCAGTCGGACTTGAGGCGCCATCCTTGACGCAAGGCTCCCAGCATGGATGGCGCCTGCCCATGTCTACTTCTTCGGAACTGAAACTGTGATGTTGCGGTATTTCAGATTGCCGGTGTGATCGCCCTGGAGGTAGAAGGGGCCCGGATCGCCTTCGTCGGCTTCCAATGCACCGCCCGTGATGCCCTCGATCACTTTGTGATCAATGGTGGTAACGCCGTTGTGGACTTCGGTCACGGTGCGGCCCACCAGCGTAACGTCGAAGGTCTCCCACTGTCCCGGCGCACGCGGCAGTTCAGGTTGAGGCGCGATCCGTCCGTAAATCGATCCCATGCGGCGCTCGACCGGAGCGGTCAGTGGCACTTCGGATTCGATCTGGACCTCATAGCGGCCGCGCAAGTAGAAACCACTATTGCAGTCTTTTGGGCAAGTCACTTCAAAATGAAGCTTAAAGTCGTCGAATTTGCGCGTCGTCCTGAGATTTGCACCGCGAGTCGTGTTCACCAGCAATCCATCCTGGACTGTCCAGTGGCTCGACGCGGCATCGCCAATTGGCTCCCATCCATCGAGGTCTTTACCGTTGAATAGTGGCTTCGGGTCCGTCCAGGCCTTCGGCGCGCTACGCTTCAATTCCGGCGAGCGCACGCCAGTGAGGGGCGTGGTGCTGTCGCCGGTCTTTTCCTCACCGAGGAGTTTCCCGCCCTTGGCCTCGAGCTCCCAAATGATCCCCGGATGACCCTGGGAGGCAGGAGACACAGTCAATGTCATATGGCCCCCATTCACGTGAACATCTTTCACTGGGTGGACATGGCCGCCGCCGGGCTGGTACCAAACCTCAAGTTCGCCATCCTTTTCTGTCACGCCAAGCCATCTGGCGCTTATCCCGTTCGCCGTAGTGATGTTAAAATCCCACCTTCCGGCAAAAGAACTATTGCTTTTCTGCGCATGGGCAGGCGTCGAGAAGACGCCTGTCACAGCGGTTGCGATCATCAGGGACAGCGCCAGCCAAACCGGCTTCTTCATAGGAATCCTCCATCGACCGAAAAATGTGCCAGTGCAAGAGTAAGCCACGGAACTCGGCCGTTCAAAATTGGAGGTAGCCTTGGGTCGTGTCGTCGATTTGCGGGGGCTAAAACCGCTAACTGGCTCAACCTGAATCTCCGTTTTGCCGTTCGGCTGCGAGCCGTATAAGTTCCAAGGTCTTGTGTCAAAAACATGATATGTTTGTGTGCAATATGAATCACTTGCTCAATCGCCGCACTTTCATGAAGGCCTCGTCGCTGGCTGCCGGTGCTTCCGCTCTGGGCTTGCGCCCAATGGAGGCTGCTGATCAGGCGTCGTTGCACACGCGAAAAATTAAACTGGGATTGGTCGGTTGCGGCGGGCGCGGCAGTTGGATCGCCGGTCTGTTTCAGCAGCACGGCGGTTACGAGTTTCATGCTGTTGCGGATTATTTTCTGGCCAACGCCGACAAATGCGGCAGTGAGCTGGGCGTGGATCGTTTACGCCGTTTCAGCACCCTTTCAGGTTACAAGCGGTTGATCGAGAGCGGTGTCGAGGCGGTGGCGCTGGAGGTGCCGCCCTATTTTTTCGCCCAGCACGCCCAGGCGGCGGTGGATGCCGGTCTGCATGTTTACATGGCCAAGCCGATCGCCGCCGATGTGCCGGGTTGTTTGGCCATTCAACACGCGGCTAAAACTGCGACCGGCAAGCAGCGCTCTTTCTTCGTGGATTACCAAATGCCCACGGACCCGGCGAACCTCGAGGTGCGGAAGAGGATTCTTGCTGGCGGGCTGGGCAAAATTTCCCAGGTGTCCACCATCGGTATCTGCTCCGGCTTCGCCGATCCACCATTGCAGAAAACCATCGAAAGCCGGCTACAAGGATTGACTTGGGTAAACGACATCGCCATGGGCTGCGACTTCAACGGCAATTTTGACATTCATGCGATTGACGCGGCGCTGTGGGCGTTAGGCCGGAGTCCGGTAGCCGCCATGGGCGCCTCGCAAATCGCCCGGTCCGATCCGCATGGCGATGCACATGACGTGTGCTCGGTGATTTATGAGTATGCCGACGGTTTGGTGCATAATCATTTTGGCCAGGCACTGCCAAACCAACTCCCCTCCGCGCTGACCTGCACGATTCACGGTCAAAAGGGATTTGGCACGCTGAATTACTGGAGCAAGGCGGAATTCCGCAGTGACGAAGACGCCTATCGCGCGGACGTGGCCAACCTGTACGAAGCCGGGGCGGCGCGGAACATTGACACTTTTTATCGCAACGTCACGGAAGGACATTTCGCCAACGACACCGTTCCCCGCGCGGTGGACTCTGCATTGACGTGCATTCTCGGCCGAGAAGCCGCCGCGCGCGGCACGCGGCTGACGATGCAGCAGATTGTGGCTGAAAACAAAAAATTGGAAGTGAACCTTGCAGGTTTGAAGACGTAGTTCTGTTCGTATCGCTACAATTTGATCGCGATGATCGAAGTAGCTACGCCACGAGTATGCGGCATATCAAACACGAGCATTAGCCAGCAAACGTCAAAACTACTTAAGCCCGGTCGGCCGTCTCGCTGACCCCGATCCTGTCATCAATGGTCAGGTGACGAGAACAGTCGGAAGCGCGTTTCCAGACCGAGCGCGTGCCGGCTTTGCCGGTTCCGCTCGTGTGTTTGCTCAGCCGTTCGTAACTCCTGAGGAACCAGCATCGATCCGGCAGGGCTGGTGAGATCAGTCTGCTCGTGCGGCCTCAGCACGAGATGCCTTCCTATCCGCGCAGACCGGCCAAGTCCATCAGGCGGCTGGTTTCCCGGTAGGCCTCTTCCACCCATTCGACGATGCGCGTGGGATCGGGCGAGTACTCCAATTCGATGGAGACGACTCCATCGATATCCAGTTCCTTGATGGCCTGGAGATAAGGGCCAAACTTTACGATGCCCCTTCCTGGCGGAAGATCGCCATGCACCTTGCCGTCGCAATCGCTGATGTGAACATGGATTGCCTTGCCTCTCAAGCACAGCAGAGAATCCGGGCCGCTGTCAGAGAGCACGCAATGGCTGATATCGATGTTGGCGCGTACGCGAGGATGAGCGCACTCGTTCACGAAGCGCGCCATCTCACCTACGCTGTTGAGAAGGCTCATGCGAAAAGGCTCGAGCTCAAGGGCGATATCCAGGTTCTTTCCGTCGGCGTAGTCGCCCAGGATGCGGCAGGTCTCAATCGCCCAACCCCACTGAGCCTCGGGTGGGATGACTTCTCGCTGCCATAAGTACTCGCCCAGCACCAGCAGGACATTTCTTGCGCCGAGCTCCGCAGCAAGGTCGATGTAGCGCTTGCAGCGGGTGACGTGGAAATCGCGCACGGGCTCGTTGAAATCAATAAGGCCGGTGGCTACAACCGGCAGGGACATGATCGGGATGCCTTCTCTTGCGCAGGTAGCCGCGATGGTGTGCTTCTCCGCGTCGGAGATGGTCATTGCCTCGGTGAAGATATCCACGCAGTCGAATCCGATGCGTGCAATGTGTCTGAGGCCGGTGGCGGTATCCATTCCAACCTGAGCGAAGGCGCTGTTAATGATGCCAAGTTTCATAAGTCTCCTTTGCTGGAACTGGCGTGTGCTATTTCCCGCGGAGATACCATGCGGTGTTCGACGGCGCTGAGGGCAGCGGCCTGGACCAGCGCGATGCTGCCGAGGTTATCCCGGCCGCCGATTGCCGGAGCCTTGCCGGTTTCAAGGGCGATGAGCAGCTGGCCCATGGTTGCGCCAAATGCATCAGGGAACCAGCTCTCAGCCGGCTGGAAGTGATGAAAGCCCGCGTCGCCTTTGCGAGCGAAACGCAGAATCGATGGCGTTGTGAAAGGGTCTTTGCACCAGCCGATATCCCCCACCGCGAGGCCTTCCATGCCCTCGATACGGAACTCGATGCGAACGTCACCTAGGCAGCCTTCCTTCACAGGACCGCACCACACGTCGTCCGTGATGGCGCAACGAAGGCCGCTTGCGTATTCCAGAATTGTTGTGCAGATTCCGTCTGTATGCGGAAATGCGGTACGGGGATCGGGGCGGGTACTCGAAAACACCCGTTCCGGGTCGCCGAACCACCAGCGCATGCAATCGAGGTGATGAATCGACATGATCCACAGAGTCGCGGAACCGATCTCAGCCTGCCACGGTTGCCAATGCGGAACCGCGCGCATATCAATCGTGGCGAAGACAGGAGATCCAAAATGACCTTCCTTGAGAAGCGTATTCGCGGCGTAAACCGACGGATCGTAGCGCATGTTCTGGTTTACCGCGAGTTGGATTCCGGCCTGTTCGCAGCAGAGCACGGCCTCCTCGGCTTCGCGGTAGCTCAGGGCCAGCGGCTTCTGCGCCAGAATGCCCCTTACCGTACCGCGCGCGCAGGCGGCGCGAATCAATGCAAGCTGATGCTGAGGAGGAACGGCGATGTCGAGAACCTCGATCGCCGGGTCGTCCAGAAGCTCCTCGTAGCTTTCACAGACACGTGGGATCGAGTGGCGAGCCGCCACGCCAGCCGCTGCTTCCCGGCGGCGGGATGCAATCGCAACCGGATTGAATCCGCAGCGGCGATAGCTGACTAGGTGGCAATCGTTGACGATGAACCCGCTTCCAAGAACACCTATGCGGAAGTCCTTTTTGCGAGGCGCAGGCGGAGTAAAACGCATTTCGAGGCTCGGCATTTGGATTCAGAAGCATTATAGTCCGTGCCACTTCTATGCGTGCGCCAATCAGTAACGAACGTCGGCAATGGTCAGCCTATTTACTCGGCGCAATACCGTCAACTGCCGCCAAACCGCGTTTCCACGACCAACCGCCTCCGAAGTTCGGCTCAAGGTTTTTTGCATTGCAACAAAACATCCCGGCGGCATCAGCGTCGACCAGACTCCACAAAGTGGTTCATATTGTCGAGAGATGACCAAAATCAGGAAGTCAGGGTTTGCGGCTCTACGGGGAGGGAATGAAAGCGAAGAGATCTTGCCGGCGGGCAGGGCCCGGATCCGATTGCCCCTTGCGTAGAGTCGGTAACTATCCAAAGGCGCTCGTAAGACGCAGGGTTTGCCTATGGCTCTCAAAAATAGCCTGCAGTTCAAGACAGCGGGGACATCGACCGAGCAAATAGAATGGGGCCGAAGTTCTGATACGCTGTTGGCTTCTGTTGCTGAACGAGGCGCCCAAGCACAGCGGTCAGATTTGAGGCTGATTCAGATTCGGGCGGCGCAAGAAATAGTCAACGAGCAAGTTATTTACCATCCATTCAAGACCAGCCAACTCCTCCAACCTAAAATTTCCCCATCTCAACGCCTCAAGAGGCGAAACCGCAGCGTCTCACATGCCAAGAGCGGTTCGCCTGAACAGTGCGGCGCTTGCGTGAACTGATCCGCTTTCCTTCTTGTGGATGAATCTCGCAGACCTCGACAAGTAAAAGAGCCGGCGCTGCGATTGTGACTCTGTTATTGCACATTACGATCTCGCCTTTGGACAGCAACAGTTGGCCAAATTGGATGCCAATCAAATGTATTCGATCGAGTGAAGATCGAGTTCCGATTCTGGTCGTGCCAAGAAGGCTTCAGAAGCATCGAGAGTTTGGAGAGGAATATCAATTCTCTCAAGCGAGAATGAGAATTTACTTCCTAATCCAGGTGCGCTTTCAACATTCAACTGCGAGCCATGCCTCTCCGCAATCCATTTAGCCAGTGCCAGCCCAAGACCGGAGCCAGGGACAACAGGGCCGCTTGTTGGCACGCGATAAAAGCGGTCGAATATTCGGTGTTTGTGCTCTGCGGTGATTCCAATCCCGGTATCCCGCACAGACAAAACGATGGACTTGCCGTTAGCGGCCGCACATAGCTTAACCGAGCCCCCAGGAGGCGTGAACTTGCTCGCATTTTCAAGCAGAGTCGAAAGCAAGCGTTGAATGGCACGTTGATCGCCCATGAAGAATAGGTCGCCCTCCGAGATATCTACTTGAAAATCGAGCATCGCCTCGTTCATCGTTCTCCGCCAAGCTTGTGCAATTTGATGGAGAAGAATATCGACACAAATAGGTGCCGTCGTCATGATCTCCGCTCCTCCGTCAGCTCGCGCCAACGAGAGGAGATTCTCAACGAGGTTTGTCATCCGCAGGGTTTCTTCATGAAGACGCGTGAGAATGGCTCGATATTCCTCTCCATCTCGAGGACGAAAGAGTGCGACCTCAATTTCGGCGCGCAACAACGAGATCGGTGTACGTAGCTCATGCGAGGCATTACCGGTAAATGTGCGTACACTCATAAAGGCGCTATCGATCCGCTTAAGCATTTGGTTCAGCGTCAGCGAAAGGTCGGAGATCTCGTCGTTTGCGTCTGACACCGGGAGTCGGATATCGAGATTGCGATCATTAATGCGGCGAGTCTCGGCCGCCAACATGGCAACGGGTTGCAACGCCTTGCGGCTCATGATATGTCCACCGACCGTTGCCATTAGGATGACTGCCGGTATTAGCAACAGCAGATTGAAGCGGAAGTCGTTCAACAGACCCAGGTTTCTATCGAGTACTATTCCCGTTTGTACCGAGTACTTCATTCCCTCCACGGTAATCGGATACTCCAGAGTTCGCACAAGGTGAGTTCCTTGACGAAAATCCACGACAAGGCCGGCCTTTGGCAACATATCCGGGGTATGTAAACCAGAATTCTGAGACATCATGCGCCGCGACCGGTAGATCCAATTGCCGTGCTCATCCTGAACTTGCAAGTACTTTCCACCATCTTTGAATTCATAGATTATGGCAAGCAAATCGTGAAGTTGCTGAATATTCTGAACCTGGCCTTGGTGGCTCAGAGCTTCTCGAACGTCGTCCGCGCGCTCTTGCAGGTCGTGGTATTCGACCTTATCCAAACTCCGCTCAAGCATCCATTGACTGGCCAGACCGAGTAACGCAGCGGCTGAGGCAAACATGGCAAAATACCAAAGCGTGAGGCGAACACGTATCGGCAGGGCTCTCATTGTGCAGCCTCTGCCGGCATGGCTTCCGAGTGCTTGAATATATAGCCTGCGCCGCGCACTGTTCCGATCAACTTCCTAGGAAAAGGGGTGTCGATCTTTGCGCGCAATGCGTTCACGAGAAAGTCGAGAGTGTTCGGCCTCACGAAATGATCCGGACCCCACACGAATTCCATCAGTGTCTGTCTGGTCACGCATTGCCCAGTCCGGCGCGCGAGGCATACCAGTAAGAGGAACTCATTCCGTGTCAGGTCGATGCTCAGCTTATTGCGTGTGACCGAGCGCCGAATCGGGTCGACCACAACGTCGCCCGCTTCGATGGTGCCGCCCTCTTCGTGCCGCCGCCGCCGCGTGATGGACTGTAGCCGCGCCACGAGTTCGGCAAAGGAAAAAGGCTTGGTCAGATAGTCATCCGCACCCAACTCAAGGCCACGAATAATATCGTCTTCGGCGTCGCGTGCGGTCAATATCAATACCGGCGCCATCTGGGCGCGCGAACGTAGGGCACTGATCACGCCGTAACCATCCAGCTTTGGCAAGCCTATGTCCAGCACAATCGAATCGAATTGATAGGTAGAGGCGATTTCCAATCCTGTCTCTCCATCGACGGCTGTCATCACAGAAAACTCGCGCTCATAGAGTCCCTTGCGCAACAATTCCAGCATATGTGGTTCATCTTCTATGACCAGGATGCGCATGCGTACAAGATAACGCGGGAACGAATACAGGAAGATGAACAGACGACAATCTGGAGGGTTCAGAAATGTGTTTGCTATCTGGCGCTCGTGTGCAATCACCTGAACCACTGGTCAACCAGTGACAGGACTGACAACTTCCTCGCGACTAGAATCTTCTTTCGGCCGGATGTGACGCAGCGCACAGTTGTAGCCAACCTTAGAAGATTTTCATCCGTTCGTTAACTGCTCTTTAAGAGGCCCTTCTACGCTTCACACAGGTTTGAACATCGGCCTTAATCCTGTTTGATTGCGCTGCCTTCCGGCCGGCGTTAGGAGTAACATGCACAAACAAATACTGTCTTTCACGGTATTGATTCTGTGTCTGATTGCATTTACCGCAACAGCCCTGGCCCAAGTGGATCGCGCCACACTCAACGGCACAGTGACTGAGGGTACTGGAGCACTTGTCCAGAATGTGAAGATTGAGCTGGATTCTCCAGCCACCGGACTCCATCGCGAGACCGTAACAAGTTCTAGAGGCAATTATCAGGTGCCGGCACTGCCCATCGGCGTCTACAAGATTACGATGTCGAAGGACGGCTTCAAGCCCGAAGTGTTTGACGCAGTGGAGTTTCAGGTAGGGCAAGCCCGAACGATTGATGCCCGCCTGCAGGTAGGAACGCGGACGGAAGTGGTTGAGGTAACCGCCTTGGAGGCGCTCAACCGCAGCTCGGCGGAAGTCGGCTTAGTGATCGAGTCCGAGCAGATCCAGAACATCCCATTGGATGGCCGCAACTGGTCTGGTTTGATGGCATTGGCGCCAGGCGCCATCAACACTGGATCAAGCGATCAACAACATGCCATCCGATTCAATGGCCGGTCGCTGGATGACGAAAATTATAGCTTCGACGGCATTGACGCAAGTGGCGTTCAGGAGCAGGCGCAGAAAGCCGACGCGCACTTGAACATCTCGCTGGAATCGATCGCCGAGTTCCGCGTCAGTACCGCCGTGTACACCGCCGAAAGCGGCGCTGCAGGCGGCGCGCAGATCAACCTGGTCTCGAAAACGGGCAGCAACAAGTTTCATGCCAGCGCTTTCGAGTATCTGCGTAATGAAGTGTTCGACGCAAAGACCTATTTCGATTCCAATGCCTTGCCGCCTGTCCGCATGAACCAATTTGGCGGCGGGCTGGGTGGTCCAATCCTTAAGGATCGCACCTTCTTCTACATGAACTATGAAGGCCTTAGGCAGTCCGTCGGTGATACCCAAAGTGCTGCATATGTGCCGAACGCCGCAGCCCGCACTCTGGTTCTTGCCACTTCGCCGGCGCTCGCGACCCTCGTCAACGCATACCCTAAAGGTGCGAGACCCTATGCGGATGATCCGCAATGGACTGACGAGACGAATCCGTACGGAACTGACCGCACCCGTGAAGATTACGGGATGGCCCGCATTGATCATAAGTTCAACGACAGCACTACGGCGTATGTCCGTGGAAACATTGACAGCGCCTTTCTGGACAATCCCGCGGACAGCGCGGGTGCCCGCACCCTAACAGACATCGCTCCGGAAAACATCGTATTTGCCCTGCAAAAGATCTTCAGCCCGCGACTGACCAACGAAGCAAAATTCGGCGTGAACCGTTCCGTGTGGACGCCTATTGTAAAAGGGAGCGCGCCGTTGGATCTTAGCGTAGGCGGAGACGTCCCGTGGACTGGTCTTGCCGGGAGTAGCAAGCAGGAGGAGGCCGGAACCACGTTCTCCGTCGTTGACAACCTGACACGCAATCGCGGGCGGAACAGTTTCAAGTTCGGGATTGACATCCGCCGCATTCGTCTCAACAACTCAGGCAACGCCATCACGACTTCTTCTATCGGCTATACGAGTTTCAGCAATTTCCAGCAAAACCTGGCAGATTCCATGACCTTGAACGTAGGCCAGGGCCTGGCCGGATTGCGCCGCACGTTCTACATGGGTTACGCCCAGGACGAGGTCAAGCTCACGCGCAATCTCACGCTGAATGCCGGACTGCGCTACGAGTTCTACTCCGTGATGTATGAAGTTCATGGACAGTCTCGCACCGTCAGCGCTGCTTGTGGCGGCTTCTGTCCTTTGGGTGCACCCTTCTACCAACCCAACACCAAGGACTTCGGTCCGCGCTTTGGCCTGAGCTGGGCTCCATCGGCGTTGAAGGAGAAGACGGTTGTCCGCACGGGTTTCGGCATTTACTTTGGCGCCAACCAGAACGACGACTTTAGTGATCCGACGGAAAGCGTTCCCCCCCGTTACTCCGCCAGCACGAATCTTCCTGCGCTGCAACTCTATTACGGCTACGATTTGACCAAGACGGGGGCGCTTGGACCGAGCACAAGCCCGAAGGCGATCGATCCCAACCGGAAAGATGGGTACTACGAGAACTGGGATTTCAACATTCAGCAGCAGTTGCCCTTCAGCTTCGTGGGGCAAGTGGGTTATGTGGGTAGCCAGGGTCACCATCTGTTCAGCAAGACAACTGCGAATGGCTTCTTGCCTGCAACAACTGTGCGACCAATTGCGTCGCTCGGTACGTATGGCCTCAAGAGCAACAACGGAAACAGCAACTTCAATGCGCTCCAGGTCTCGCTGCAGCGCACTTTCAAGAACGGATTCCTGTGGCAGTCCCAATACATGTGGTCGCACGCCATCACCGATGCATCCATCGGTGCGGGAGAGGCGGTGGGTATCGAGAACAACTCATGCCTCCGCTGCGATAGGGGTAGCACCAACCTGGATGTTCGTAACACGTTTACCACGAACGCCGTTTACCAACTTCCCTTCGGCCACGGACGCCGCTTTCTGAGTGACGGTGTCGCCGGGAAGGTCATGGGAGAATGGGATCTGTCCGGCATCATGACTGCCAGATCCGCTCTGCCCGTGAATATTACGATCACGCGCAAAGCAAACGTGATGTTGGACGGAATTACTTCCAGCCAACGCCCGAACCTGATCTCCGGCGTGTCGCTCACTCCTGCCGGGGGCTCAACTCTCAATAATTGGTTCAGCTTTGCACCCTTCGCTGTTCCGGCCAAGTACACCTGGGGTAACGAGCCTCGCTATTTCGGAAGGGGGCCCGGCAACTATGAGATCGATACAGCCCTCTCAAAGCGGACTGCTCTTTTCGAACGCGGCGGCTTGACCTTCCGTGCCGAGGCCTTCAACTTGTTCAACCATCCAATGTTTGCCAATCCTTCAGGCGGCTTGGGGTCAGTTACGGTAGACGCTACCGGAAATATCACAAAGGTAAATTCCAGCTTCGGGAAGATCACCTCAATTCTTAACACCGGAGCCACCGGAATCGGAACGCCTCGCCGCCTGCAACTCAGCCTGCGGCTCGACTTCTAAGCTGTCTCCTGTCGGCAGGGGACACGCGGCACTGCAATTGCCCGTGTTTCCTGCCGTTTTATTTCCAGTTCCTGCATTTAGTACAAATTCCAAGGAGATTCGATGAAACGCTCCATATTCTTTCTTCTTGCCGCGTTCGCGGCAGTGCTTGTCATGTCAATCGCAGGCTCCGCTCAAACAACATCTGGATACCACGTTGCTAAGACGTTTGAAATCGGCGGCGGTGGCGGCTGGGACTATGTTAACTTCGACGCTTCTTCCAGCCGTCTCTATATCGCACGCTCTACGCGCGTCATGGTTGTTGACGTGGAGTCAGGCAAGCTGGTCGGCGAACTTCCCGGCACGAATGGCATCCACGGCGTCGCTCTCGTCAGCAAGCTGGGGCGCGGCGTTACCAGCAACGGCAAAGACAATTCAGCCACCATTTTCGACCTCAAGACCCTGAAACCGATTGCCACAGTCAAGACGGGCGAGAAGCCAGATGCAATCCTCTACGACACATTCAGCGGGTTCGTACTTACCTTCAACGCCGGAAGCAACAGCGTTACCGTGATCGACGTGGAAAAGGCAGAAGTCATAGCCACCATTGCATTGCCTGGACGCCCGGAAACCGGCGTCTCCGATGGCAATGGCAAAGTATTCCTCAACCTTGAAGATATTGCGCACATCGTCGTCATCGACATGAAGGCAAACAAAGTGGTCAGCGACTGGAAGCTCGAGGGCTGCGAAGAGCCGACTGGTCTCGCCATGGACAGGAAGAACCGCCTATTGTTCTCGGGCTGCCACAACCAGGTCATGCCGATCCTGAACGCGGATAGCGGCAAGCAACTTGCCACGCTGCCAATTGGTAAGGGCGTAGACGCCGTTGCCTTCGATCCGGAGACTCAACTTGCGTTCAGTTCTAACGGCGAAGGCACAATGACCGTTGTACACGAGGACTCACCCGAAAAGTTCAGCATCCTCGAAAACGTTCAAACTCAGCCCGGTGCAAAGACTATGTCGCTCGATCCAAAATCACACAAAATTTACCTGGTCTCGGCGAAATACGAACCAGTTCCTCCGGTCACGGCTGATACACCGCGTCCGAAGCGGAAGATGATTCCTGATTCATTCTTCGTCCTGGTGATGGGCAAGTCGTAACCCTGCCATAGGTACCGGTATCCGACGCCAGATGAAGTTCAGCCTGCTGCTTTCGTTCCAGGCAAAAACAAGTTCGCAGTGAAGGTAGCATTATCAGCTTTCCCTGCGCTTCCAGATTCGACGGAGAATTTAGCAATGAAGTTCAGCCGTAGGTCCATCCTTGCACTGCTTATCGTGCTATGTTCTTTGCCCGCCTTGTCCGCACAGGAAGCAAAGCCGAACGCAACCAAGCCAGAAGCTACCAAGACACCTGATAAGTCAGCCTCCCGGAAGGGTCGGGAATGGGGCGCCGCTCCCGTCCCGGAATTCGTCCCGGAGCGCGTGATGTTGGGTTGGGTTGGTGATCCCGCCCACACCCAGGCAATCACCTGGCGTACCGAAAAGCTCGCTGATACGCCGCAGATAGAGTTCGCGCTTGCGAGTGCCAATCCTGATTTCATCAAGAGTGCTGCTTCAGTTCCGGCCAAGTCCGGATCACTTGATACCGGCAACGGCAAGACAGTCGCTACCTACCGGGCCAATCTCGAAGGGCTGAAGCCGAACACTCACTACCTTTACAGGGCCGGTGACGGGAAGAATTGGGGCGAGTGGAATGGTTTTCGCACGGCTAGCGATCAGCCCGCCAAGTTCCGATTCATTTATGTGGGCGATGCGCAGAACGATATCCGGTCGCGGTGGTCGCGTCTGATCCAGGCGGCTTACAGCAAAGCGCCCAAGTCAGCGTTCATCATTCACGCTGGCGATCTGGTTTCTGAGGGTTACAGAGATAATCTGTGGGGCGAGTGG
>CAIKND010000189.1 GCA_903828675.1 uncultured Acidobacteriaceae bacterium | reverse complement strand
GAGCCGCCGAAGGTCTCGTTGGCAAACTCGAAGCCGCCGCCGCGGGGCATGGGCTCCATGCGGATTTTGCAATCGCCGAACTGGCCGTGACCGCCGGTCTGCTTCTTGTGACGCCCTTGAGCTTCAGCCTTGGCGCGGATGGTTTCGCGGTAGGGAACCTTGGGGGCCTTGAGGTGCACTTCAGCGTGGTAGCGCTTTTTGAGGCGGCTGACGATGGCCTCGATGTGAGGCTGGCCGGCACCGGCGATGAGGAACTCGTTGGTTTGCGGGTCGCGGAAGAAGCGGATGAGCAGGTCCTCTTCCATCAACTTATGAATGGCGGGGGCGAGCTTGTCTTCGTCGGCGCGGGTCTTGGGCTCGATGGCGTAGGTCATGGCGGGCTCGGGGAGGGGGAAGAGATCCACCTGAATCTCGTTGCCCTTTTGGCCGAGGGTGTCGCCGGTGAGGGTTTCGCGGAGCTTGGCTACGGCGCCGAGATCGCCGGCGTGAAGTTCGGCGACTTCAACGGCCTTGCGGCCCTGCATGATGCTGAGGTGGGAGAGGCGCTCCTGGGTGCGGCGGGTGTAGTTCTCGACGGTGGCATCGTTTTTGACGACGCCGCTGAGCACCTTGAAGAAGGTGATGCGACCGGAGAAGGGATCGGTCATGGTCTTGAAGACCATGAGGGCGAGGGGGCCGCTGTCCGCCACTTTAAGGGCGGCCATGGGGGCGGCTTCAGAACCGTCTTTGGCGGCATCGATGGTGGGGATGCGGACGGGGAATGGCTCGCGCTCGGCGGGCGAGGGGGCGTAGACCTTGAGGAAGTCGAGCAGGTGATCGAGGGCCATGTTGGCGAGGCCGCTGGAGAAGAGGACCGGGAAGATGCGGTCTTCGCGGACGGCTTCATGGAGTGCGGCGATGAGGTGCTCTTCGGCGATGGTTCCCTTCTCGAAGTACTCCTCCATAAGCTCGTCTTTGCCTTCGGCTACGAGTTCGACAAGGGCTTCGTGGCGGGCCTTGGCGTCAGCGGAGACACTGGCGGGAATTTCAGCGGTGACCTTGCCGCGGCCATCGCCGCCGGGGGTGTAATAGAAAGCCTCCATGGTGACGAGGTCGACTACGCCGTGAAAGCCCTGGGCGTCAGAGATGGGCAACTGGACGGGAACACAGGTGCGTCCCCAGCGGTCTTGAATGTCGTCGAGCAGGGCGCTGAGTCCGCCGCCGCCGCCGGCCTTGGGATGGTCCATCTGATTGACGAGGACGATGCGGGGGACGCTGGACTCCTCAGCATATCTCCAGACCCGCTCGGTAACGGCTTCGACGCCGTTCTGGGCGTTGACGCACACGATGGCCGTTTCAACGGGCAAGAGGGCCGCGCGGGCTTCGTGGGTAAACATGTGGAAGCCGGGGGTGTCGACGAGATTGATTTTGACGCCCTGCCACTCGACAAAGGCGACGGCGTTCTGCATGGTAGCGCCACGGGCAATTTCTTCTTCGTCATAAGCGGTGACAGCCGTGCCGTCTGCGACGCGGCCCTGGGTTGGAGTCATCTTCGCGGCATGCAGCAGAGCGGCAACTAAAGTGGTCTTGCCGCAGTGCGCATGCCCCATTACAGCTACGTTACGGATCTCACTTCCCTGGTACGTTTTCATGGGTTTCTCCTTGTAGATAAAAACTCTGAATGGCTGCGTTAGGGGGGAACGGCGAGCGCAGAGGTGTGGATTTGGTGGGCTCGCTCCTCATGAACGGTCCGATTGAGTGTTGTTCTGTCCCACCCATTCGCCAGAAAAAAGGCGAATGGATGGGGCACGGGTCTTTTGTGGCACATGTGGCCCGGTTCATCCCCTGACGTAACCCGCTATGCGAGTCGCGCTGCTCAGGATGACGGGGGTTACCAGATGGGATAGGGAGAGGGAGGCGCAGGGACACCTTGGGAACGCCGCGAGAGGCGATCCTGTGGCCGAGCTGTAGGGCCACGTGTCCCGGTCTGCCGTCTGCCTCATCCATTTTGAGGTTCTCAGGACCGGCGCGAGGCGGAGGAATTTGGGATAAGTCCGCCGGGCGTCTAGAGCAATTCCAGGATTACCGTACCCTGGCTACATTCATACGAGGTTGCCGCTCCCTGTTGGTCGCGTCAACTTTGCGTTGCGCCTTAGAGGTATACCAATCCTGGAACTGCTATACCGTTCGAAATGCGGATGCTATCACAGGCGGAGTGTGAACGTCTTGTGACTTGGGGCACACGGAGGAGACAGTGGACAGTGGGCAGGAAATGCCGGCGCCTTATGTGATGGGTGGATTGCCGGTTGTGATAGACTTTGCCTTTTTGGAGGGAAATCTGCATGAGGAATGTATTGAAGCTCGCCGTACTCGCTGCTTTCTTGGGAGTTCTGCCCTGCGCGCACGCCGCGGATGTAACCGGAACCTGGAAAGGGTCGTTCGACTTTCAGGGCACCAATGTGCCCGTCGCGATTCATTTGACGGCCGTGGGCAGCACAGTGACGGGAACTGTGGAGGGTCTTGCGACTGCTCCGATCGAGATTCACGACGGCAAATTAGACGGCGATTCGCTGACATTCTGGCTGAATTCCGACTACGAGGGCACGACCTACAAGCTGGTCTACAAGGGCAAAGTGGGGGTGGGGCAGATTGAATTTTCCTTCGGCACCGAGGAGGGAAGCTGGGGCGCGGACATGACGGTGAAGAAGGCTGATGAACCGGCAGCCAAACCGATTGAGCCTGAAAAGCCGATTGCGCCAGAGCTGGCCGGGACCTGGAAGGGCGGATTCGATTTTCAGGGCACCAGCGTTCCGCTGACCTTCAATCTGAAGTCTTCAGGGGGCGTGGTGACGGGTATTGTGGAGGGGCTTCCGACGACGCCGGCCGAGATCCATGAGGGCAAGTTGGACGGGGACACGCTTACCTTCTGGCTGACGACGGACTACCAGGGAACCCCGGTGAAGCTGGTTTACAAGGGGAAGGTTTCAGCGGGGCAGATCGTGTTCAGCTTTGGCACCGAGGATGGGAGCTGGGGCACGGAATTGACGGCTACCAAGAGCATTTGATCCGGCAAGAAAACACTGTCATCTTCTTCCCATCCATTCCCGCAAAATGCGCGGGAATGGATGGGGCACCTGAACAGTATTTAGTAGCCGGCTCTATAGTAATGGACTTGCTGGCTGCTATGAGCGAGTGGATGGCAGCTTGGGTGGTGTGACTTCCGGGACGGGCGAGGAAGGCTCGCCGGTTTTGGAGCGGCGGCGCGGTTTACGCTGCTGAACGAGGACGAGTGCCAGCGCGGTCAAGGACAGGGCGGCGGTCAGGCGAAGGGCGCTGGCTGCGCGGGGCCCCTGATTGCGGTTGGCGGCCTCATGAGTATCCTCGGCGGTTGTCTGCGGCCGGCTTACGACATAGTTATTGAGCGGAAACTGAATGGTCTCAAGCTGCTCAAGCTTGAGCGAGTTGGGCGGAATGGCGGCATAGTTGCGCAATAAGAGGCCGGTCCTGTCTTCTCCATTTACAGCCCAATAAGACCAGTTGATGCGGGGCTGGGCGCGAAGAAAATTCACCAGGGCTGAGAACCATTGTCCCTGACTTCCGGGGGTGTTGCTCTGGACGTCCCTGTCGGTGTTGGTGGTGCCAAACTCGCCCAGCCAGACGGGTGCGATGTTGCCGATGCTGAGATAGGCCCAGTGCCTGACCCACAACGCCTGAAGGCTCTCATTGGTGGTGGCATTTGTGAACCACGGCTGCGGGCTCACGTCGGGACCGTAGTCGTGGGCAGAGTAGACGAGGTGCCCGGAGAAGGGCAGTTCGACGGGAAAAGCACCGGCGCCCTCGAGATTGCCGCCCTGCCAGTTGCAGCTTCCGCTGTAGCAATCGACACCCTCGACAAAGACCAGCAGATTGGGATTGATATTGAGGATTGCGGTTGCGGCGCGGCCGGCTGCCTGGGGCCAGTTGTGGGCGGTGTCGGAGGCGGGACAGCCGCCGGTGGTGGTATCGCCGGTCCAGCAGGAGCCGGTGGGGAGACCGCGCACCATGGTGAAGGGCTCGTTGCGGAGGTCGACTCCGATGACGATGGGATTTCCGCCTGGGTCCTTGAAGCTCTGGTAGCGCTCGATGAGAAATTCCCAGTCGGCAATCCAGTTGCGTTCGGGATAGTCGGACGTGTACCAAAGCCCGCTAGGCTCGTTGCTGTTGCCCGCCTCGGAGCGATGGTTGTCGAGGATGACCTTGAGACCTTCGGCTCCGGCAGCGGTGATGATCTTGTCCAGAATCTGCAGTGAGGAGAGGCCGGCGAGGCCGCTGTTGACAGCGTCAGGAGAATTTTCAAGCGGGGGGACGATGGGTTTCTCGATCATCTGGTTGGAAAAAGGCAACCGGACGGTGTTGAAGCCATTCATGCTGATGGTGTGGAGAATCTGGCGGTAGTCCTGATAGGCGAGGCCATGGGCGACCTCTTCTTTTGTCTCAAAGCCGAACCAGCTTATTCCTGCGATTCTGACGGTATTTCCGTTGGTATCGAGGATTTGATTGCCGCTGGTGTGCCAATAGCCGACGCCTTGAGCGGAGCTGGAAGAGGGCGCAGAGAAGAGCGTGAGGGCGGCCAGCGACAGGGCAGCCAACTTGAGAGAAAGGCGCAATTTGTCCGTGTTTGACTGGACCTTCAAAAGCCTTCTCCACACACCGTTTCTTCCCTATTGGGCGGCCGCAATTCCAAGGCCAAGTTGATGGTACGAGGTGATGGAGCATAGGGACATAGCACTTGGCGAGGTTGCAGCGCCACTTTTGGGGGATTACGGGAGTAACTTGGCGGAGTGGCGCAATCGCATGAAAGGCGATGAGGTCATGATCGGAATTCGTTCCACCCCTACGGGGCGGGTCGCATCGCTCGGAACGTTTTCCCAGGATTGCGCCACACTACCCCAGCGACGAAGACCTGTCGCGGGGGGCCGCGGCACGCTCCATCCTGGACTATTCTCTTCCCCTCCCTCCGGGAGGAGCGGGAGTCCGGGGTAGGGATGCTGGTTGTGGCGTTGATTCTCAAGTGTTCAAGGCGCGGGGGAGCCTGGCGGTGAATGATGGCGCCTATAAGGATGATACTTAGTAGTAAGATACTAAACAGGGTGATATGATTTGTTGATATGGGAAGCCCATTTCAATTTGGACGAGAGCTTGGCATGGGGGCACTCGTGGACCGCGCCGAAGAAGTGGCGACCGTGGAGCAAACGATTCGCGAGGGCGGCAAGTTGTTTCTGATTGGGCCCCGGCGGTTTGGGAAGACATCGATTCTGAAGACGGCGGCGGACCGGCTGGAGTCGGATTCGGCGATTGTGTTGCGGCTGGATGCGGAGAGCTATCCGACGCTGGATTTGCTGGTGACGGGGATTGTGACCGGTGCGGCCAGGCACTTGAAGGGCGGGGTGAAGCGGGCCGGTGAGCAGGTTCGGCGCTTCTTTCAGAGCCTGCGGCCGGAACTGGATTACAGCGTGTCGGATGGAACCTGGAGCGGAAAGCTTGGGATTGACGCGACCGCGCAGGACCACACGGTGCTGTTGACGGAGGCTCTGAACGGGCTGGAGAAACTGGCGCAGGCGCAGCCGCAGGGTCGGCCGGTGGGATTGATTCTCGATGAGTTTCAGCGCGTGATTGAACTGGGGGGGCGGGTTGCTGAGGGGCAGATTCGTGCCGCGATCCAGACACATTCGCGGGTGGGCTATGTATTTGCCGGGTCGAAGACGCGGATGCTGAACGATATGGTCACGGACGCTGCGCGGCCTTTCTACCGGCTGGGCAGCAAGGTGTTTCTTGGGCCGATTCCGCGGGAAGATTTCAGCCGGTTTCTGGAGGAGAAGTTCGTTGAGAGCGGGTTTTCAGTTGAGGGGGGCGCGATTGTGCGACTGCTGGATCTGGCTGAGGATGTGCCTTACAACGTGCAGATGCTGGCGCATGGCTGCTGGTCTCGGCTGAGGGACGGCGCGACGGCGAAAACCCGTTGCCTGAACGCGCCGTTTGTCGAAGAGACGCTGAGCACATTGGTTCGCCAGCAGGACCCGTTCTTTACGCAGTTGTGGACGATGCTGACACCGATTCAGCAGAGGACGCTGCTGGCGGTGGTGGAGCAGCGCGGGGTGAATTTGCAGTCCACGAAGACGTCGCAGGCAGTGGGACGAGGGCCGGGAACGATTCGCAAGTCGATTCACTCGATGATGGAAAACGGCATTCTTCGCGAAGATCGGATGTTGAATTCGACGCGCCTGCGGTTTGAAGATCCGTTTTTTGCACGGTGGATTGTGCTGACGGTGATGGCGGCGAATGGGATGCGGATGTCGCGGTAAAGACAGTGAACAGGAGAGGGAAGTCAGGCGGGTTTGGGTGGGGGTGGTGTTACGGGATGCGGATGTCGCGGTGCGGGCAGTGAGCAGGAGAGTGCCTGGGTTGAGGGCTTGCTTTCCCATGTCCCCAACAGCGAGGGACATGGGGCACCCGGCCCACTCCGAGACAGACCCGTTCTTCAAATGCCAATCGTGGCCGGCAGGATGTTTTCTACGTCGACCCATTGGGTGGGGTAGTTGCCGGTGTAGCAGGCGGTGCAGTAGCCGGTGTGCTCCGGGCCTTCGCAACTCTTGACCAGGCCTTCGAGGGATAAATAGGCCAGCGAATCGGCTTCAATGAAACGGCGGATCTCTTCTATGGACTTGTTGGCGGCGATGAGGTCGCGCTTGCTGGGGGTGTCTACGCCGTAGAAGCAGGGCGATATTGTTGGCGGGCAACTGATGCGGAGGTGGACTTCCCTTGCGCCTGCGCCTCGGACCATGCGGACAATTTTGCGGCTCGTCGTCCCGCGGATGATGGAGTCGTCGATGAGGATGACGCGCTTGCCTTCAAGCAGGTTGCGGACGGGGTTGAGCTTGAGGCGGACACCGAAGTCGCGGACGCGCTGCTCGGGCTCAATAAACGTCCGGCCCACGTAGTGGTTGCGGATGAGGCCGAGGCGGAAACGGATGCCGCTCTCTTCCGCGTAGCCCAGCGCCGCCGTAACTCCGGAGTCGGGGACGGGGACGACGAGGTCGGCGGGGACGCCTGATTCGCGGGCGAGCTGGCGGCCCATCTGGTCGCGGCTTTCCTGGACCCAGCGGCCAAAGATACGGCTGTCAGGGCGGGCGAAGTAGACGTGCTCGAAGATGCAACTGGATTGGGGGACGCCGGTGGCGTATTGGCGGCTGGTGACACCGTCTTCAGTGACCATAACGAGTTCGCCGGGGAGTACATCGCGGATGTATTCGGCGCGGAGGAGATCGAAGGCGCAGGTTTCGCTTGCAAAGACGATGGTGTCGGGGCCTGACGGGTTCTTCATACGGCCCATGGAGAGGGGACGGAAACCGCGCGGATCGCGGGCGGCGAAGATGCGGTCGCGGGTCATCATGACGATGGAGAAGGCACCATCGACCTGGGAGAGCGAGTCGGCGATGGCATCGACCAGGGTTCCGGCGCGGGAGTGGGCGATGAGCTGGACAATGATCTCGGAATCGGAGGTGGTCTGGAAGTAAGCGCCGTCGCGTTCGAGGCGAGCGCGGATGTTGCCGAGGTTGACCAGGTTGCCGTTGTGGGCGATGGCGATGAGGCCCTTGACCGAATCGACGCGGATGGGCTGGGCGTTGAGAAGGGCGGAGTCGCCGGTGGTGGAGTAGCGGGTGTGGCCGATGGCCATGTTGCCGGGGAGCTTGGCGAGGACGTCGTCGGTGAAGATTTCAGAGACGAGGCCCATGCCCTTGATGTTGGCGAGATGCTGGCCGTCGGCGGTGGCGATGCCGGCGGATTCCTGGCCGCGATGCTGGAGGGCGTAGAGGCCAAGATAGGCCTGGCGGGCAGCGTCGGGGTGGCCGTGGATGGCGACTACGCCGCATTCCTCGCGAAGCTTTGGGTCGGATGAATCCCCGGTCTCAACATCGAGACCGGGGGCATCCGGAAGGTTATTGCAGATGGTAGATGTAGCGTCGATTTCGCCTTCGACTCCCTGGTAGAGGAGTTGTGTCATGCGGTGACCTCGCCATGGAGAGTGGATTCCAGGGCGGAGGCCCAAGGCTTGCGAAGAGAGGCGAGCGTGGCGGAGATCATGGGCTGACGGTAGACATTGATTTCAAGGCTTTCGCCGCCGGTAGTGCCGATGCGGGCGACGAAATATCCGTACTCTTCGGCCAGCTCTTCAATCGCTTCGATCTGGTTGGGCTCAGTGGTGACGAGCATGGTGGAAGCCGGCTCGGCAAAGAGCCCGAAGAGGGGATGGACCATGAGGGATTGCTCCTGCTCGACGGTCGCTCCGATACCCTTGGGGAAACCGGACTGAGCAAGGGCAACGGCGATACCGCCGTCGGAGACGTCGCAGGCGGAGCGGAGGAGTTCTCGATCGGCGAGGACGGCGAGAAGGGTATGGAGATCGGCTTCAGCGTCGAGGTCGAGGGGAGGGGGTTGGCCCCAGGTGCTGCCGAGAACCACGTGGGCGTACTCCGAAGAGCCGAAGACAACCAGCTCGGCTGTTGCGGAAGCCTCTGTTTCGGCTTCGTCTTCGGGGTGAATGACAGCCTGGTCAGCGAGCGCGGGAGCCAGCGGGTCTGCACTGCTCTCGACCCGCTCGGGATGGAACGGCACGTGGAGACTGGGGTCAGGCTCTTCACCGGCGGGAATGGGCCAGAGAAGGACGATGGCGTCGCCGTTGCGCTGGAAGTGAGATGGGACGGCCTTGGTGACGTCGTCGAGGATGCCGACGATGCCAAGGACCGGGGTGGGGTAGATGCCTTCGCCGCGGGTCTCGTTATAAAGAGAGACGTTGCCGCCAGTGATGGGGGTGGAGAGGGCGGTGCAGGCCTCGGCTATGCCGTCGATGGCGGCGGAGAGCTGGGCCATGATTTCAGGCTTCTCGGGGTTGCCAAAGTTGAGGCAGTTGGTGGCGGCGACGGGGGTTGCGCCGGTGGAGGCGACCTTGCGGCATGCTTCGGCCACGGCATGCATGGCGCCGAGTTTGGGATCGAGATAGGCCCAGCGGCCATTGCCGTCGAGAGCCATTGCGAGGCCGCGCTCGTGACCGGGGGAGCCGGTTCCCTTGAGGCGCATGACGCCGCCTTCGCCGCCGGGGCCGATGACGGTGTTGGTCTGGACCATGGTGTCGTACTGCTCGTGGACCCAGCGCTTGGAGCAGACGTTGGCGCTGGAGAGGAGCTTGATGAGGTCGGCGGTGAAATCGCGGTCTTCGGCAAGCAGCGCCTGAACTTCATCGGAAGGCACGGCCGGAAGCGGGGTGTTCCATGTGCCGACGGGGCGATGGTAGAGAGGGGCGTCATCGGTGAGGGACTGGTTGGGAATGTCGGCGACGAGAACGCCGTGATGGCGGATGCGGAGGCGCGGCTGGGGTTCGACGGTGCCAACGATGACGCCGTCGAGACCCCACTTTTTAAAGACGCTGAGGACTTCGTTCTCGCGGCCTTTTTCGGCCACCAGCAACATGCGCTCCTGACTTTCGGAGAGCATGATTTCGTAGGAGGACATGCCGGTTTCGCGCTGGGGAACGAGGTCGAGCTCGACATCGAGGCCGACGCCGCCGCGAGCGCCCATTTCGCAGGTTGAACAGGTGAGTCCGGCAGCACCCATGTCCTGAATGCCTACGATGGCGCCAGTCTTCATGGCTTCAAGGCAGGCTTCCATCAGGAGCTTTTCCATGAAGGGGTCGCCGACCTGGACGTTGGGGCGTTTTGCCTCGGTGCCCTCGTGGAACTCCTCGGAGGCCATGGTTGCGCCGTGGATGCCGTCACGGCCGGTTTTGGCGCCCACATAAATGACGGGATTGCCCGAGCCGCTGGCCTTGCCGTAAAAGATCTCGTCGATGCGGACCATGCCGAGGGCGAAGGCGTTGACCAGCGGATTGCCGCTGTAACAGGCTTCGAACTTGGTTTCGCCGCCGAGATTGGGGACGCCGAAACAATTGCCGTAACCGGCGATGCCACTGACTACACCCTCGACCACAGCGTGATTTCTGGCGATGAGGGCGCGCTCCTCAGGGCTTTGGGCGGGGTCCTCGGCGATCTCACCGAAGCGGAGCGAATCCATAACGGCGAGGGGTCGAGCGCCCATAGTGAAGATGTCACGCAGGATGCCGCCTACACCCGTGGCTGCACCCTGGAATGGCTCGATGTAGCTGGGGTGGTTGTGGGACTCGATCTTGAAGGCACAGGCCCAACCATCGCCGACGTCGATGATTCCGGCGTTCTCACCGGGGCCCTGAACGACGAGGTCGCTCTTGGTGGGCAGTCGCTTGAGATGGACGCGGCTGGACTTGTAAGAGCAGTGCTCGCTCCACATGACGCTGTAAATACCGAGTTCGGTGAGTGAGGGGACGCGGCCAAGGGCGGCAAGTATACGGTCGTACTCATCCGCGGTGATGCTGTGTTGAGCCAGCAACTGCGGGGTGACCGCAACCGGCGAAGGAACATCTGCAGCGGAAGAGGTGGTCATCACGGTTGCCTTCATTGTCGCATGGACCACCTATAAAGGGGCAGATTCCTTCAGCTTGGCAGGGGGCGGCAGGGTGGGGGCGGGAAGGTGGACGCGGGGCAAACGCACGAACGCTGTGGCGGATGCGGCGAAAGCTGTGCGATACTTTTGGAGCAGGCACTGAACCCAGGCCGGGATGGTGGAACTGGCAGACGCAGCGGACTCAAAATCGGCTTATCGAAAATATAATCCACTATAAACGATTGAATATAAACGGCTTGCTTTGATACCGTGCACGGCGCAGGACTTGCGCAACTCTTGCACACTTTTGTGCTTCTATAGAGAAGCAGGAGGTGCGGCAGCATGGCAGAGCATCACACCATCCTCGGTGGCAAAGTTCACGTCTACAAGCGTCCGAACAGTTCGAGTTGGCAATGCGCGACCTATCTGGCCGGAAGGAATCGGCGCACAACGACCAAAGAAGACAGCCTGTCGAAAGCGAAGGAATTCGCGGAAGACTGGTATTTGCAGTTGCGTGGCAAGCTCCGCGACGGTGAGTTGAAGACCGGCAAACTGTTCCGCGACGCTGCAAAGTTGTACCTGCGCGAGTTTGACATCATGACGCAGGGACAGCGCAGCGCGAAATACGCATCCGGACAGCATGCGCGTGCCAATTGCTATCTGGTCCCGTTCTTCGGCAGCATGGTGCTACCCGAGATCACTGCGGGCAAGGTCAACGAATATCGCGTCCATCGACTTGAAGAGTGCAAGGCCTTGCGCGGCAAGCCTCCAGCGCGTAGCACCATGCACCAGGAAATCGTGACGTTGCGCCAGATTTTCAAAACGGCTCTGCGGCACGGGTGGATCGATCATCTCCCGGATTTGTCAGCGCCATACCGCGCGTCGGCCAAGATTTCCCATCGCGCATGGTTCTCACCGGAAGAGTACAGGCAGCTTTATGAGGCAACGCGGAAGCGCGCGCAGGACCCGAAGCAGCCCCGTTTTCGTTGGGAAGCGGAGCAACTTCACGATTATGTTCTGTTCTCCGCCAACACCGGACTCCGCCCCGACGAGGCGAGGCGTCTTCAGTTCCGCGATGTGACGGTGATCGAAGACGAAGGCAGCGGTCAAACCATCCTTGAGATCGAAGTACGTGGAAAGCGGGGTGTCGGCTATTGCAAGAGCACAACTGGTGCCGTGCATCCGTTCGAGCGGTTGAAAGCGCGCCTGCGTCCAAACGGGGGGCCGGGAAGGGCAGGCAGCCGCACCGCTTCGATGGCGAACGGCGAGTGGCACGTGCCCGGACCCACCGATCTTCTGTTCCCAAAATGGCCGCGCGAGTTGTTCAACGCAATCCTTGAAGAAGAAAAGCTACGCACCGACCGTGACGGAAGGCCGCGAACGGCGTATAGCCTGCGCCACACCTACATTTGCCTGCGCCTGCTCGAAGGTGCCGACATCTATCAGATTGCCAAGAACTGCCGGACAAGCGTGGAGATGATCGAGAAATACTATGCGGCGCATTTGAAGACGCAGCTCGATGCTTCCGCTATCAACATCATGAGGCCACGGTCGAAGAAAAAGACAGTTCCCAGAAAAGGGCCCGGACGAGTCGAGGCCGTGCGTTTGACTGAGGAAGCGTAGACCAGCACTGCTTGCTTTCTGATGACCGCAAACGCACTGCTATCCAGCGGGCCAGGATGGAACCATCCTGGCGTGTTTGGGGCCGGAACCGGCCCCACTCCGGCCCGGAACCGGGCCAAGCACTGCCAAGCCTTTGCTGCGAAAATGGATAATGCAGATACGGCAGCTTGCCTTTAACCTGGGAGGAATTTCGCCGCCGGATCGCAGGTCGAGTGAGACGCCGGAAAAGGGTGCAGCCCATGTCAGCTGATCGAAATGAGGAAGAGTACCATCTTACGCCCAGTGGTTGGGTCAGGGGATCGTTAACGGTTTACGATGCTGTGATACGCAGAGTAGCAAGGCCAACGGGCGCGGCACTCACGGCGATCAAAGAAGGATACACTTCGAGCGGGATTGATCCGGAAGAGATCACTTGGCGCGAGGCGTGGCGGTCTGGAGCTGTTCAAACCACAAGGATTGATTCTCTGCTCAAGAAATACGGAAATCCGCTACGCAACTCAAGCATGAACCCTAACAGCCTTCATTTTGCTCCTTCGCGTTTTTGACCAATGTAGTTCTATGTGAAAGGGACCGAATGGCGGCCATAGAGCATGGAGATCGCTCATGCCCATCATGTTCAATTCGCTCCTGGAGCAATTCGGATATGCCCCGGCGAATGTAATCCTGCTTCGTCATCAGGACAAGCGCGCAGCGCGTGGACGATCGCCATATGAACTCTGGCGCGACAATCCGGTAGGGTTTGATCTCTATCAATCCCTCCAAAGCTTCAAAAACAGGTCCAAATTGTCCAGAGCGCCGAATTGGGCGTCATTTGTGGCCACGCTAGACGGTGCCACAATGTTCGTCGGATTATACGCGGTCAAGTACCGTGGGCTGCTTACGAAAGATATTCCACAACCCCATACCGACAGGATCGATTCTGCCCGTAGCTGTGATGCCTATGACCTGAAAACTGATGAGCGGCTGGCTGACTTAGCCGGGAGGGTTTTCGTCAAGTGGGGAGATGGACCAAGGGCGTGGGTGCAGCGAGCAGAGAAACAAGATAAGGCGATCATAGAGCTACGGCCTAAATTCCAAGACGACGACTTTCCAGGATTTCTGAGCTTTAGGGAGCCATTATCAAAGGTGGAAAGGCTACCAGCGGCTTGGATCGTTGCCCTCAAACTGGCGACGGGTGTCTATCTTCTGACCTGTCCAAGAACGAAAGAGCAGTACGTTGGATCGGCTTGCGGAAACGAGGGTTTTTGGCATCGCTGGATGGATTACGTCGTGTCCGGTCATGGAGGTAATGTCGCTCTGAAAAGCCGCGAACCCAGTGACTACCAAGTCAGCATTCTTGAAGTTGCCGGGAGCGCTGCGACTCCCGACGATATTCGAACGATGGAGTCTCGATGGAAAGAAAAGCTGCAAAGCCGAGAAATGGGGTTAAACAAGAACTGATGCCGCTGCGATACGCGGTAGTGAAGGGATAGTCACCGTGAAGGTTTCCGACTATTTCGCTGAACTTCACGTTGCAGGACGCCTTGCGGACGCGGGGTGGGATATTTACTTCCCACACCGTGACAAAGGATTTGATTTTGTGATTTCCAAGCGCGTGAAAAACGGCTCACTGATCCTGCGGCCCGTGCAGGTCAAGGGGAAATACCCGACTAACGAGAAAACCAATAAGGCCGTGTATGGATATGTCGGGAAGCTCACACAGAGGCACCCGGAGATGGTGCTGGCGATCCCTTACTTTTCCGCATTATCGCCCAATACGCCGGTCCATATAGCTTTCATGCCGTTGGCGACCATCAGGCCACATTCGCGGGGGTTCCGCTGCCAACCTGCGACCTACTTTGACGGAATGCCAAAACCACGACGCGAATGTCAGAAATTCTTCGACGAGGCAGGAATTGCGCGGCTGGAATCCCTGACATGGAACAATGAGTCTGTCTCTTCTTAATTTTTGAATTCAACCGCGTTGCCGACGGCGTTTCGGCTCACGATGAAAACTCACTAGCCAAGGGAGGCCAACACGTCATCCGGCGAAACAACAGTAATGCGCTGAATCGGCGAAAGACGATCAAAGGTTTATCAGCGGCAGATTCGCGGCGGGATATTCGCTTTCCCCATGTTGCGGTTGTCTCCGTGAGCCGGAGCACATTGGGCTATGCGGCAATGTCATCCGTCGTTGCAAGGCTACAGCCCCCCAAATCCGAAATGCGCTTCGAGTGATACCAATTTCCCACCATTGAGAATCGTTGATCTTGGGGTTCTACCATGCAGTTGCTCCGATGCCCAAACTGCGGCAAACTGAGCGGATTCAAGAGGGCTCTTGGCTTCGGCACTCTGTTCATGGTGGTTCTCACTTGTGGATTGTGGCTTTTCGTCGTCCCTTTCTGACTCAGAATCGGAATGGAACCGAGCGTTCTGCGAGACAAGCATTTTGGTCGCCGCTGGCGCAAACCTTTTTGAAATATTGACGGGCTTCCTTAAAGTTCCGAGTCACGCCCCTCCCCCCTTCAAAAAGAAGACCAAGAGTCATGCACGCATTCATCGCTCCACCGTCGCAGGCAATGTTGTAATACTTGACTGCCTGCTGGTAATCGGGAGCGATGGTTGGGGCTATCGCAGAGGGGCCTGAAAACAAGTCTCCTAGCTTCTTGCACGCGCTCATTTCTCCGCCTTCACAGGCTTCCCTATTGTGCAAGATCGCTTGCTGATAATTCTGAGATTGTGATTGGGACAGCGCGTTGACCACTTCCATCGTGATATTAACCGGCACTGGAGTATCGTCTTTCACGGCCGGGAACCAAAGTGATTTTCGGAGCAGTTCAGTTTCTTCGGCGTCAGCCTTGTCGCCCCAGCTACCCTGCTTGATCTTAACGTCGCGGACATCGCCGTAACCGGTGACCAAAACTGAAAACGTGAGTGGTCCTTTTCCATATCCAGTTGATGTATCGAGGAGGCCAACTTGCCTCGGCGGCGACACCACGCTCGCAGGTGACCAGTCAGGAGCCAATGCAGGGTTGGCTGCGGATTGCGACACCGTCATGGGTAGTGGAACCGGCGTTTTACCGAAGTCGCACCCCTGATAGATGTCTTGAATCATTCCGTTGCTGTACTTCACCTTCGACAGTTCCAGAGCAAGTGGAGGCCCTTTGGGATTTTCGCCAAGATCGAACACGGACTGGGGATAGAATGTCATGGATTGTCCAGGTTCCAGCGATATCGGGACGTTCCACTGCCCGCCGTAAGGATAGTTATTCAGAGCCAACGTGGCCGTTTGTATCTTGGAACTACTTACGTTTTGGATGCGAATGTCAACGGCCATCTTATAGTCCCGCCGCCATCCGTTCTCACTCTCGGACGCGGTGCGGTACATCAGAACGTGGGGAATCGCTGTCGCCTTCAAGGGGCAATGTTCTTCCCCACGCAACGGCGGTATAAAGAATACGAGCATGAAGGCGAGGCAGAATCGCGACACATGATAGTGGGCCGTGCACATGGCAGAACTCCGAATGATAGGGCAGAAAGTACAGGCCCTCTTCATGACATTTTCCCGATGCCTGCAATTATAAGTCGAGGCTCTTGACCGCAGGGCTACGCGCGCAGCGCGGCCCTGGCTTCCGGCCAAGCACCAGCTACGTTGCTACTATCTGGGGAACGTCACTTTTGAAAGCCGATAGAGAGGAGGACCGATGAAGTTCTCTGAGGTCGTTAACCGTTTGACGGGCATCTCAACGCCATTTGGCAGAGCATCTTGGCAGCCTACCGAGATGGAGATCGCAGCGGCCCGTCGGTTGATCGCCTCCCTTGAAGACCGCCGGGGGCACATGCCCAGACCCACCGATCTTCTGTTTCCGAAATGGCCAAGCGATCTCAATGCTTCCGCTATCGATATCAGGCCACGGTCGAGGAAACAGACGGTTCTCAAGAATGGCCCCGGGCGAGTGGAGGCCATTCGTTTGGCTTAGGAAGCGTAGACCAGCTTTGCTTGCTCTGATGACCGTAAACACCGGTTTCCAGTGAGCCAGGAGGAACCATCCTGGCATGGTCTTGGGGCCGGAACCGGCCCCACTCCGGCCCGGCACCGGGCCAGGCACCGCCAATCGCTTGCACACGAAAGTAGGCTGCGCTTCGATGAACTCGCATAGGAAGGCGCGGCATTGACCAAACCCGCCTCGTCTCTATCCGGCTCTCAGGTACTCCGAGGGCGTGACAATGCGCGTTCCCTTGTACGCGCTGAGAGTCAATAAATCCTTGTCCCCTGAAACCAGCAAATCCGCTTTCGCAAGGGCAGCGCACTCCAGAAACATATCGTCGCCCGGATCACGGCATACCTTTACCGTGCCTCGAATCTTTACACGGACGCCACGCGCCAGAATCGCTTGCAGTGCCGACGCTGCCCGGTGCTGCTCCCAGGAGAACTTTTCCGTGAGGACGCGCACGATCTCTGCGTCAATCTCATCGCAGGTAGCAATCACGTCTTCGCTCATCGCTTGTTCGAGCGCCAGAGTCGGCGGGCCGCGACGTTTAGCAAACTGAAGCGCGGAAATCCAGACGTTTGTGTCAATGACGACGATCACCCGTTAGACCGTACCTTGCGACGGCGCGGCTTTTCAGCGCGCACCTGTTTGATGAGCCGGGGCACATCAGCCTCGGTGTAACCCTTCGGGTTGCGGCCCGCCGCATACTCCCCCAGTTCATCCAGTGTCCTTCGCGCCTGCTGTGCAGAGTACGTGCGGAAGGCTTCGCGGAATAGCTCGCTCATGGTGCGGCTGTCCCTCTGAGCCAGCGCCTCGGCCATTTGCGCGAGTTCGGGCGGCAGGCTGATTGTGTAGACCCTCGATTTCCTTGCGGTAGCAGTAGCCATATCAGAATATTACATCGTAATGGATTCCATTACAACCAATGGGGGGCTCCTGCGCACTTTTCTCCAGCCGAGATCCCCGTGAGAGGGCTGCGCCTTAAAAAGCCGGCCCGTACGTGCGCACGAGCGTACAGCAATAAGGAAGTGGACCGAATTTCTTTCTTCGTTAAGTGCCCCCGCTTCAGGCAACGGTCTGGCAGAGGCGGGAAGAACCCGTCAAGGCTCTCCGCTGCGCTGCGATGAACACGCACAGAACGCGTGGCCTTGACTGAACCTTCCCGCCTCCGCCCGTTGCAAAGAGCCATGAAGCGGAGGCACTCAACGAAAAAAATTTGGTTTGGGTGCTCTTGCTTCTGGACGCCAATCGGCCCCACAGGGCTTCGCAGGAGCATCGTCATGGAATTCGGCAACCACACTACCAGTATCGCAGCGACCACCGCCAGCAATGGCACAGCTAGCAGCCAAGCTGCGCCGCACAGGAAGAATGCGGCGCAGCGAAACCGTAGCGACTCACCCTATCAAGGGCGGACAGCACAGAAGGACAATCCAACTCAACAGATCATCAAGCAGGCCGTGGATTTTCTCATCCAGCAGGTAGAAGCGGGCAAGAGCGAAACACTTGCCGCGTATCTGACCGCGATGGCGCGGTTCCACAATTACAGCTTTGGCAACATTGTTGCCATTGCGCGGCAGCGGCCCACGGCTACGCGCGTTGCGGGATTCGGCACATGGAAAGAGATGGGCCGTTTCGTGAAGCGCGGCGAGAAGGGCATCCAGATTCTTGCGCCCATGATCGGATTCCGGCGCAGGGGAGATGCGGCAGAGCAGGAGCCGGAAACGAAGCGTCAGCGTGTGCTGATCGGCTTCCGCGCCGTGTATGTGTTCGACGTGGCGCAAACGGAGGGCGAGGACCTGCCTGAATTCGAGCACACCATCTCCGGCGAAGTGGGCGGGCAACGCGACCGGCTGATTGATTTTCTAGCTCAGCAGAACATCACGCTTGAATTCAGCGAGCGGATCGCGCCCGCTTTAGGTGTTAGCTACGGCGGCAAAATTGCCCTGCTCCCCGGCCAGTCGAAACCGGAGGAATTTGTCACCCTGGTTCACGAGACGGCGCATGAACTCTTACACAAGGCAGAGCGCCGCACTTTCACCACGGCAACCGTGCGCGAGACGGAAGCCGAGGCGGTGGCCTTCATCGTAGGTCAGTCAATCGGCTTGGAGATGGGGAACGCATCGAGCGATTACATCCAAATGTACAACGGCAATGCAACCCTGCTAGCCGAAAGCCTTGAAGTTATCCAGCACACATCAGCCCTGATTCTGACCGCTATCCGCGAGGAAGAAATCGCGGAGGCGGCGACGGAGCCCGAGCAGTTCGCAGCGGCTTAACGCACACATCCTGAGCGGGTGCGCTTGGGAGTGTGCCCGCTTGCGCTCTCACGGAAGATTCAACCGGAACAGGAGATTTCCCATGACTACTACAGTTCAAATTCAGTCCGAGTACCGCGACCTGCCGCTCGATTGGTTGGTTATATCGCCTACCAACCCGCGTAAGACTTTCGACAAAGATGCGATGCAAGAACTCGCCGCCAGCATCCGCGAAAACGGCGTGTTGCAGCCTTTGTTGGTTCGGCCCCGCGCGGAGCGGAGCTTTGAGATTGTTTTCGGAGAGCGCCGGTATCGCGGCGCGGCGATGGCTGAGAAGGAGACGGTGCCTGTGTGCATCCGCGAAATGACCGACGCTCAGGTATTGGAGGCCCAGCTTATCGAAAACCTCCAGCGTCGCGACGTGCATCCCTTGGAAGAAGCGCGCGGGATGCGGGCCTTGCTCGAATTGGACGAGCCCAAGTACAGCATCGAACTAATCGCAGCCAAAACAGGAAAATCATCTGCGTATTGCGCGGCTCGTTTGAGATTGACTGAGCTTGCACCCGTCGCGGTTGATGCATTTCTGAAGGACGAGATCGGAGTTGGCCACGCGCTTCTCTTGGCGAAATTGCAGCCCTCGGAACAGGAGCAGGCCCTTGCCCATTGCTTTCGCGAAGACTGGAGCAATGACAACAAGGCAAAGCGCATCCTGCTCCCGGTGCGCCAGCTTCAAGGTTGGATTGAGCAGAACATCTTGCTCATCCTGAAAGACGCGCCGTTCAGCAAGCGCGACGCGCAGCTTGTGATCGCAGCGGGCAGTTGCCTTGAGTGCCCGAAGCGGACAGGGTTCAACAAGCTGCTCTTTACCGGTATCAGCGAAAACTCGGACGCCTGCTCGGACCCTGCCTGCTATGCGGCCAAGCTGGATGCGCACGTCAAGAAAACCGTAGCAGCCAAGCCGAAGCTGGTACAGATCACGACCGCTTACGGCAAACCAGCCGAAGCCAGCGCGATTGTACCCCGCAACCAGTATGTCGAAATCCGGCAGGAGAAGCCCAAGAACAAATTCCAGCAGGACGCGCCTGAATACAAGACATGCAAGTACACCACCGAGGCCATCGTTGCGGACGGAACGGACAAGGGCGAAATCCGCAAGGTGTGCGCCAATCCCGATTGTCCGGTGCATCACCCGAAGAAACAGCAGCGGCGGGCGAACACCGATGCCGCGATGAAGGCCGCTCAGGAAAAGCAGCGGCGGGAGGAAGCACAGGCCCAGGCCACCGGGCTGCGCGTCCTGAAAGCCGTCGGCGACGCGGTTCCTGTGCGCCTGATGAAACGCGACCTGCTGTTTGTTGTGTCGCGACTTTCCGCGATGCTGGACGAGCGAAAGGTTGCCGTTCTTATCCGGCAGCACGGCATGGGCAAGCCGAAGGATGGCGAGGCCCCGGCGAAACTGCTGGCGGGGTTTCTGCCCAAGGCCGAGGAAAGTAAGCTGGGCCGCATCTTGGTCGAGACGGTCATGCTCCTATCCATGCAAAATCAAACCGACGCCGCGAAGATTCTCCGCGATGCCGCGCACGCCTACAAAGTGGATGTTGACGCAATCTCCGCAACCGTCAAGCAGGAGTTCGCGGCGAAGGAGAGAGGGAAGGCCAGCAAAAAGGCCGCGCCCAGGTCGGAATCGAAGCCCGCGAAGAAAGCAGCGGCCTAACCTGCCACTAACAAGAAACTCTCGCGGGGCCAGCAAGACCGGCTCCGCATTTTCATGCCCGCTGCTCGTCTGCCCGCCCTCATGCGATGCCCCGGACGAGCGCCGGGGCGACATTCTGGCCCTCCCGACGAGCAGCGCAGGCCGCGTTTAGCGGCCTACCGTAGACCTGATTCTCGGCAGTCGTTGCGATGAGTATCGCTCCGGCGATCTACGGCAATGCTCATCTCTGAGTAGTGGCCGGAATGCTTATCGTGCTCCCATGTACTCCGAGGGCGTGACAATGCGCGTACCCTTGTACGAAACGAGAGTCAGTAAATCCTTGTCGCCTGCAACCAGCAAATCCGCTTTCGCAAGGGCGGCGCACTCCAGAAACATATCGTCGTTGGGATCGCGGCATACCTTTACCGTGCCTCGAATCTTTACGCGGATGCCACGTGCCAGAATCGCTTGTAGTGCCGATGTCGCCCGGTTTTGCTCCCAGGAGAACTTTTCCGTCAGGACGCGCACAATCTCGGCGTCAATCTCATCGCAGGTGGCAATCACATCTTCGCTCATCGCTTGTTCGAGCGCCAATGTCGGCGTGCCGCGATGTTTCGCAAACTGAAGCGCGGAAATCCAGACATTTGTATCGATGACGACGATCATCCGTTCGACCGTACCTTGCGACGACGCGGCTTTTCAGAGCGCACCTGTTGGATGAGCTGGGGCACATCAGCTTCGGTGTAGCCTTTTGGGTTGCGTCCTGCCGCATATTCGCCAAGTTCATCCAGCGTCGTTCGCGCCTGCTGTGCAGAATATGTGCGAAAAGCTTCGCGGAATAGCTCGCTCATAGTGCGGCTGTCCCTTTGCGCCAGCGCCTCTGCTTTTTGTGCAAGTTCGGGCGGAAGGCTGATTGTGTAGACCCTCGATTTCCTTGCAGTAGCAGTGGCCATGTCAGAATATTACACTGTAATGGATTCCATTACAACCCATGCAGGTAATCGGCGCGATGTGGGCTGCTAAATCGGCGTTGCCAGCTTTCGCGCTGGGCATCGCACGCGTAAAATCACTGTCACGTAATTGTAAGAGGTGCTTTTGTGCCGAAATTCCGCTGTTTCGCCGTGTGGTTCTCCGCCGTGCTGCTGATACTGTGCATGGCCGTCGCATTATCGGCCCAAAGCAAAGGAATCGACTCCGCTTTGCTTGTCAGGGCGAAAGCTGGGGATATTGAGGCCCAATCGCGCCTTGGATTGGCTTACGAAGACCTCCATGAATACGCACTGGCCGCATCGTGGCTTCGCAAGGCTGCGGAAAAGGGCAACATCCTAGCGCAAGATCACATTGCCTATCTTTATCACGAGGGCAACGGAGTTCCTCAGGACTTCGCTCAGGCCGCATTCTGGCTTCGCAAGGCCGCGGAACAGGGAGACCCATGGGCACAATTGAGTCTGGGGACTCTTTACAGCGTAGGGCATGGGGTTCCACAAGACGACCAATTGGCCGCTTTCTGGTGGCGCAAGGCTGCCGAGCAAGGCGATGCGTCCTCGGAAAATGAACTTGCCAGTATGTACGACGACGGCAAAGGTGTTCCCCTGGATCACTCACAGGCTGTGATGTGGTGGCGTAAAGCTGCTGAACAGGGCGTCTCTGTTGCGCAATACAATCTCGGTGTCAAGTACGAAAACGGCGAAGGTGTGCCCCAAGACTTTGCACAAGCTGCTGATTGGTATCGCAAGGCTGCCGACCAAGGAAATGCAGACGCGCAAGATAGCCTTGGCGAGGCGTATCTTATCAGTCCCGGCATTTCGCATGACTCCGAGCAGGCGGCAGCATGGTTTCGGAAGGCCGCCGACCAAGGGAACAACGATGCACAAGTCCAGCTTGGTCTGCTGTACGAGCATGGAAATGGTGTACCGCAAGACTACGCGCAAGCTGCGCAATGGTATAGCAAAGCCGCTAAACAAGGTAATGCCTATGCGCAATTCGACCTTGCTGAGATGTTCAAAGAGGGGCGGGGGGTGCAGAAGGATAATGCACAAGCTGCCGTCTTGTACCGTAAGGCTGCTGAGAATGGCAATGTGGCCGCTCAACTCAATCTTGGTATGTTTTACGCGAATGGCCAGGGCGTCCCACAGGATTACACAGAGGCCCAAGACTGGTATCGCAAAGCCGCTGACCGAGGACTTGCGGAGGCGCAGTACAACCTTGGAATGCTCTACGCGAAAGGCCAAGGCGTTCCAGAGGATGACTTACAATCCCTAGCCTGGTTTCGCAAGGCAGCGGAGCGGAATCTCGCTGAAGCACAGTATGTACTCGGAAATCTTTACAACAATGGTGTCGGCGTTAAACAGGATTATGCACAGGCAGCCGCTTGGTTCAGAAAGGCAGCCGAACAGGGTCATGCAGACGCACAGCGCAACCTTGGCTTGCTTTACGCTCATGGCCAGGGCGTCCCCCAAGACCCGGTGCAAGCGGTCTTCTGGTATCGCAAAGCTGCCGACCGAGGCGAAGCAGAAGCGCAGGACTACATGGGCACTTTGTACGAAGTTGGCAACGGCGTTCCGCAAGACTTCATCCAGGCGGCCGCCTGGTACAAGAAAGCTGCCGAGCAGGGATACGCGAGAGCACAACTCGACCTCGCAGGGTTGTACGAGAAGGGCCACGGAGTGCCACAGGATGACGTACAGGCGGCAATCTGGTACAGAAAGGCTGGCGAGCAGGGCGATGTAGATGGGGAAGTATACCTTGGCTTTTGGTACTCCATGGGCAAAGGCGTCTCGCAGGACGAGACACAGGCAGCCGTATGGTTTCGGAAGGCAGCAGAACAGGGTAATAGCTTTGCTCAGAATGAACTCGGAAAGCTCTACTACGCCGGCACAACTGTACCCAAAGATTATGCAAAGGCGGCAGAATGGTTTCGCAAAGCTGCTGACCAGGGACTAGCGGAGTCGCAATACGAACTCGGTTTCCAATACGATCAAGGCGAAGGTGTCCCAAAGGACCACGAGCAGGCGATTGCCTGGTATCAGAAGGCCGCAATCCAAGGTAATTCCCGTGCTGTCGAGTTGCTCGGCTACAAATCCATGATGGACTCAGGGAAAGCAGTGCCAGTAAAGATTATTGACCGCAAGACCAGCGAAACCGGCTACAGCTATGTCGTGCCTGCCTACTCGCACTCGTCGTCAAATACCTATTTGAATTGTTATGCGTACTCAAGTAGCGTGAATTGCTCAGGCACAACTAGAACGAACGGCTACAGTACTCCACCGAGAGAGATTTCCTACGACGTTTCAGGAGCTACGTACTCCCTGTCAAGGGCGGCGTAAAAGGGAACCACTGTGGCGG
>CAIKND010000188.1 GCA_903828675.1 uncultured Acidobacteriaceae bacterium | reverse complement strand
CTGTTCTTGCTTCGCTTTATCCAAGACATTACCCATGCCAACCGAGGCTAACTTCCCCAGTTGCAGTTCATGTCTCAGGTCATTCTCTATGGCCGGTTTTCAGCTGACCCTCTATGGCCGGATTTGGGTGACCCCCAAGGTGACGGCGACCGCGCCAGGATTCAAGTCCTACAAAACCTCGATCCAGCTTCTCGTGGCACAATCCGCGGTCATCAACCCCTCGATGACTGCTGGGGCTGTGACTCAGCAGGTAGAGGTGACGGGGGATGCGGTTCAGCTGACTACAACCGACAGTGGTACGCTTTCATCAACCTTGGAAAACCAGAGAATTAACCAGCTTCCGATGAACGGCCGCGACGTTTCTGCTCTGGCTGGCGCAACTACGCCTGGCCTGGAAGGCGGCGGTGTTCGCGCCAACGGTCTCATGTATCAAGGCATGGAATGGGTCCAGGATGGAGCCCCCAATGTCAACCGCAACTACGGCGGTCCGGATACCCATACCTATGCCCAGGCCGCGCTCCCGGATCCGGATTCGATTCAGGAAGTCAAGGTGCTGACAACCAGTACTGGAGCGCAATACGCCACGCCGTCGACAGTAATCCTTACCACCAAGTCGGGGACCAACGCGCTGCACGGTTCTATGTTTGAAACGGCGCGCAATAATGCAGTGGGCATTGCCAAGGCGCGTCAGAATCCTGTCAACTTCGCCGCACCCCATCTCGTACGCAACGAATGGGGAGTGAACGCCGGCGGCCCGATCATTCTGCCCCATGTTTATCACGGAAAAGACAAGAGCTTCTGGTTTGCTGCTTTTGAGCGCTATTCCCAAGCCAGCGCCGCAACCGTGCTCGCTACAGTGCCGACGAAGGCAATGACAAGCGGAGACTTCAGCGGGTTGATCAACGGCGCCGGCCAGCTGCAGGTGCTCTACGATCCGGCGACGACCGCAAATTCCGCCAATTGCAATGGCTCCGGCACGGCCAACGCTTATTGCCGCACGCCTTTTGCGAACAACCAGATTCCCATTAACCGCATCTCCCCGCTGGCCCAAACCCTCTACGCCATGACGCCGGCGCCCACCTCAACGGACAACCCCCTCGTGGCGAGCAATTTTGCGGAGCCCGACAACACCTGGCAGGTGGCGCCGACCCTCGCCCTTCGATTCGACCACAGCTTCAATGATAAGAACCAAGCGTACTTGCGGTATAGCCACAATATTTCCCAAACAAGGACGCTGTTGAACCAGAACTATACCAGCGGCTGCAGCCTCGGCCAATGCGCTCCGGCGACGCTTGCGTACAAAGACTTCCCGGCCGGGGCCTCCGGTGTTTTATCGCAGCCGAATGCGACCTTTATGGGCTCTCTCGGGTTTACGCACGTCTTCTCTCCCACGTTCTTTTCAGAAACAGTTGCCAGCCAACAGTGGCAAGTGCAGAAATCGTTTAAGAGCGTAGCGAATCTCCCTTATGAGAAGTGGCTCGGTTTGCCCAACAACTTCGGTGGAACCGGCTTCCCCAGCATCGACACCTTGACGATGAACTACTTCTCCTCGCAAGGGCAAAACGGGATCAATCAGATCATCTCGAATCTGGACGAGAATCTGACCAAGATCGTGGGTAAGCACCAGATGCAATTTGGCGGCCGCTACCGGCATGAACGGTTTGGCTACCTTGTCGATGGGAACAACGACGAGGCCAGATTCGCCGCCTTGTCGACCGCTCTCGAGAATCCTGGATCAGGAGCTAACTACTCGGCTACGGCGAATACGGGCTATGCGGACGCCGACTTCTTCCTCGGCTCTCTCGCACTCGCGACGGTCAACTTGGAGCCTCCATATATCCACGCCCATGACATGGAGTTCGATGCCTACTTCAACGACAATTTCCATGTAACCAGAAACCTTACAGTCAATCTCGGTCTGCGCTGGGAGGCTCATCCGGCCCCGTGGATCAAGGATGGGCTGATGACTGGATTCGACCTCAAGAACGACGCCATGGTGCTGACCGGCACGACGTCCGAGCTTATCGCCAAAGGCTACACAACTCAGGCGCTCATCACCAACATGCAGTACGACGGCGTAAAGTTCGAGACCACATCTCAAGCCGGGTTTCCTAGCGCCATCATGCGGAATTACAACCTCACCATCGGTCCACGTGTAGGCTTCGCCTATCTGCCTTTCAGCGGAAAATATGGCACCGTGATTCGCGCCGCTTACGGAAGATTCACTTATCCGGTCCCCATACGCAGCTCCTGGAAAGACTCCTTAAGATTTCTGCCAATGGCCGCTAGTTACACACAGAACTATGCCTCCGCTGCGCAATCCCCAGACGGCCTGCCCAACTACCAAGTGCGGAATCCGCAGCTGATTGTGGCAGGTGTGAACAGCGCCAACGTTGTGAATACCAGCTCGACCAAGGCTCTTACCCCCGGCTTCAGCATATGGGATATGAATCCCGACTCTCCCCCCACATACGTTACCAATACGACCTTCACGATCGAGCAGCCGCTCAAGGGGAATGCGGTGTTCCAGCTCAGTGGCGTCTGGACTCATGGGACAAATCTGGACCAAGCCTATTACTACAACTTCCATCCCTCCACCTATGCCTGGGAGATGCAGTCCGGGATAACTCCGCCGACCGGTGGTGCTTCCGTTATCGGAACCCCTGCGCAAAACACGTATTCCTCAACTGCGACCGGCCCCTATGACCAGACGACATACGGCAGTAATGCCTTGAGTACAAAAATGGGCTGGTCGAACGATACCGCGCTCCAGGCAAACTACCAGAGGATATTTCATCGCGGCATTGCCTATCAGATCACTTATGTCTGGTCGGCGCCGTTCAGGGCCGGAGGGAACGGTACCAACGACACTCTCTACTACACCTCGCAGGTCTATCAAGGCAACACTGGCGGGCTGGGCACGATGACTTCGCCTTATGGCACGGTGATCTCGCCGATTCTTCCGCCGGCTCGGCCAGCCGGCATAGCGCCTTACCTGGGCTGGCATGAGCTGGATAAGTACGAAGACTACATCGTCGACACCGCCATACCCAAGCAACACATCCAGTTCAATGGAATCCTCGAACTACCATTTGGGCGCGGAAAGCGGTTCCTGGGCAACTCCAACCGCCTGTTGGATGAACTGATTGGCGGCTTTCAACTTGCGGGCGATGGCAGCATTGCTTCGCAGGCCTTCCAGGTTGGCACCGGTAACTGGGGGCCGACCAACCCCCTCAAGGTTTACAAACACAACGCCCCAATCACCGATTGCCGTAGCGGTGTATGCCACGCGGCGTTCGAGTGGTTTAACGGATACGTGCCTCCGTCCGTTGTTAATGCCACGACAAAGGGCGTCAGCGGTCTCCCAGGTAACTGGGCTCCTTATCAAGTACCGATCGACAACACTGTCGGCACCACCTACTATGGCTTGAACGAAGTACAGGTCGGTTTGACCAATGGTACGTCAAACGCAGTCCCGTACTCTCCCGGGCCCGCAAGTGCCAATCCGTTCTACCACACCTTCCTCAACGGGCCGATCAACTACACGATCGATCTCTCGGTCTTCAAGGTCTTCCCGATCACGGAAAGAGTGAACCTGCGATTCAACCTGGATGCCTTCAATGCACTGAACATGCAGGGATACAACAATCCGAGCGCAACTGACGGCACGGAGAGCTTGTTGCGTTCCTACAATACTCCCCGTCAATTGCAATTCACGTTGCGGTTGCAGTTCTGAGCACCCGCTTCAAACTAATGTGGTAAGACTCATGGCTCCAAGTATCGGAAAAGGGGACTTGGGGCCAAGGGTCACATCTAGGGCAAGAGTCCAGCTTGCAAGCAAGAGGCACAACCCAACGGTTGCGCATGTGTTGGCTTTTGTGCGTCAGCCATGGTCCTTCGAGGAGAAATCAACATGCCCACGAATCGGCGTCAGTTCCTGAAAGCGGGTGCGGCGCTCACTGCACTGCAGACCCTGGGCCCCTTGGCTTTGGCCGCAGGTGCTGCTGGCAAAGCACACGAGCCGTTGGGACTCACTCGCGGACCCGGAATTACGGTATTGAAGAACGGCAAGCCCTATCGAGGTGTAGGAGTAAATTACTACGACTGCTTCGGGCGCACGCTGCTCAATAGCAATGACACTTCATACGAGGCGGGGTTTCGTGTCCTTGGCGAATATCGAATTCCTTTTGCGCGTTGCGCGTTCAGCGGAGCCACAGCTAAAGATATGAAGCTGTATCAGGAGAATCCCAACGCCTATTTCGGTCTCCTGGACGCAGTGGTGCACAGCGCGGAGAAGAATGGCGTCGGGCTCATTCCATCAATCTTTTTCGCCGGCAAGACCATGGTGCCCAGATTAGTGAATGAATTTGGGGATCAATGGGGCAACCCGGACAGCAAGATTATTGCCTTCATGCGTAGATACACTCACGAAGTGGTCAGCCGATATGTCAACTCGCCAGCCATCTGGTTCTGGGAGTTCTGCAATGAGTACAACTCTTACGCCGACATACCCGAACCTGCGATTCGACTGCCCAAAATGACCGACGATAATGGTGATCCGAAGTATCCCGATCCGCGCGATTATCCCAAGCATGAAGTCATGATTGTGGCGTTCCGTGAATTTGCGAAGGCGGTTCGACTGGATGACCCCAATCGGCTGATTGAGAGCGGCGCCGATTTTCCAAATCCAAGCGCCTGGCATTATTACAAGGAGCATGACAAAACAATAGATACCCCGGAGCAGTTCGAGTTTATGCTGGGATTAAATGCTGTCGATCCGATGGATCTTATAGACATCCATTGTTACAACGACATGATGCCGAACTGGCGGCGACTGCCCGACGCCGCAGCCGCCGCGCGAAAGTTGGGCAAGCCACTTTTCGTCGGCGAATTTCAGTACTCCTACAATTGCGCTCCGGATTCACCAGAGGCGCGTAAGGATATGAAGGATTTTCTGGCCATGCTCGATCAATTGCAGATTCCCCTGGCGGCAGTTTGGGTGTTTGATTTTCCAAACCAGGAAAAGGACCGAAATATCACTGCCACGAATAAACGGGCCTGGGAATTGGAACTCCTCCGCGAACACAATGACCGGCCTGCAAGTGGGCATTGAGGGGGCATCCGGTGAGTTCGATCGAATCGATGAACGAAGGCAACTCGAAGTGGCCTAGGGTATGACAATGTTAACCCGCAAATCTATTTTGAGTCGTAATACAGAAACCTAGGATCGTCGTCGCGGTCAGATCTCTCGACTACAAATGCACAGCAGATATTGCGATACTCATCACAAACTTTACGAGCAGGGGAATTCATGTTAAGAGAAGAAATCTTGAACGATTTAAACGCACCCGGCGAGAACCACACCTCCACTACTCGTCGTAATTTTCTTCGTGCTGCTGCGCTTGGGGCGGTCGTGGGGCCGCAGTTCGTGCTCGGGGCAGAGGCACCGCAAAGGTCTGCACCGGATGGCCAGTCCTTTGCAGAGCCCGCAAGGACCTTGTCGTTGACGAACGATGCAGATGTGATCGTTTGTGGGGCAGGTCCGGCGGGAATAGCAGCTGCGATCACCGCGGCGAGAGCGGGCGCGCGCACGCGTTTGTTCGAGGTGCACGGATGCCTGGGCGGGGTATGGACAGCAGGGTTGCTTACCTACATTTTCGATTTCGACAAGCCGGGCCTAACCCATGAGATCAAGACGAGGCTCGATGAACGTGGTGCACGGCGGAGCAAGAATCCGAGCCGCTTCGTGTATGAGCCAGAGGAAATGAAGATATTGATGGACGAGATGTGTGTAGCGGCTGGAGTCAACTTCCAACTGCAAACACGCGTCTGCGCCGCGTTTCGCGAGGGCCGGCGCCTGCGCACGATCGTCACCGAATCCAAGGCAGGCCGTCAGGCGTGGACAGCTCCGGTGTTTATCGACACGACCGGCGACGGCGATCTTGGTGCGCAGGCGGCTTGCAGTTGGGAGATCGGGCAGGGGCAGGAATGTCCGTGCCAGCCGATGACGATGAACGCGCTCGCCGTGGTGAAAGAAGCCAATGCACTGGGTCCCTTCATCTCCTTTAACGGCACCGACGAATTCAACGGGCCGGGCGGTCATTTGACAGCTGTTGCGGCCTTCACAGAGGAGCTGAAACGTGCGGGCATAGTGGCTTCGTATGGGAACCCCACGATCTTTCATGTGCGGGATAACCTTGTGATGCTGATGCTGAATCACCAGTATGGCGTTAAGCCGTGGGAAATGGCGGCGTTTACGAAGGCTACCGTAGACTCGCGCGCTGAAGTTTTCAGAATCATGCGCGCGCTACGAAAGCTGGGTGGCCCTTGGGAGGACTTGCAAATCGCAGCTACCGCCGAGCAAATCGGCATTCGCGATGGCCGCCGCATTCTCGGCCGCTATACCGTGACAAAGCAGGATCTCGTCGATGGAACTAGGCATGAGGATGGCGTTGCGCTTGTAACCTTTGGCGCGGACATCCACGCAGCCACATATGATGACAACAAGTTGCTTCCCATCAGCCATGGAAATATTTCAATGAAGCCCTATGAGATTCCTCTGCGTGCGCTGATTGCAAAGGATGTGGATGGCCTCATGATGGCCGGCCGCTGCATCAGCGGCGATTTCATCGCACACGCCAGCTATCGCGTTACGGGCAATGCTGTCGCAATGGGCGAGGCCGCAGGCGTCGTGGCTGCCATTGCCGCAAAGAGTCACCGGTTGCCGCACGAGGTCGAATGGAGCGAGGGCGCAGAGAAGCTGAGGCAGATGGGGCAACGGGTTTGAGAGCCGAGGATGCAATCACTGTGCGCCCCTCAAGCGGGGCTGAAAACGGAAATACAAGCCGAACAAATGGGAAACTTGAGTATGTGAGTACGCCCTTCGGCGGAGAGAAGCACATGGTTACCGCGACCGTCACCTATCCAAGAGGAAAGTCCCCCAGTTTTACCGGGGTGGCAGTAGAAGTTTGACAGTTCCGGGATTATGCCTTCTTCAGTTTCTGTGCACATGGTGAGCGCCACCTGCGCGGTGGGGCTCCTGCTGTTGCTTTTCACGAGTTACGATTACGCCCCTTTGAGGAGCCAGCAACCGTGAAGCCTACGAATCTGCCGGAGGACACTTACTAGTGGCAGTTGTAGAGCGACGAAGGTTGCACAAAGTAATCTTTGGATAATCGGGACAAGTGTCTCGCAGCCGGTCTCGACCCTGAAAGGATTTCGGAGAGTGAACCTTAGGCCGGGAGAGGCAGCCCAGGTGATGTTGAGGCTCGACTCCCGTGAGATATCGAAAGTCAATCAACAAGGCTTCTGGGTTGTAGAGCCACTAAGATACAAAGTCTTTGTCGGCGGAAGCTCCAATGCAACATCGTTGACGGAATTCAATGTGACCGGAGACTCTACACCGGTACAGTGGGAGAGTGGACGTGAAGTTGAAGCTAATTTGTTGGTTTGCGGTTCTGTCCAGTTATGCCGCGATCGCACAGGCTTCTGCGCAGGCGCCGTTGATTGGCGCGCAGGTGTGGATCGAACCGGGACAGACCCCGACTCAGACAGACGGATGGTTTCGAGAACTGGCCCAGGCGCACATGCCGGTTGCCCGGATCTTCTTGATGTGGAGTTATCTGGAGGTGGGGCCGGGGCAATGGGACTACTCGCTCTACGACGAGACGTTTCGCGCGGCGGAGAAGTATCACGTGCGGATTGTGGCCACGTTGACGCCGAGCGGACCGCCAACGTTTTTGGAGGGCAACGGGAACCAGGGCGGCGGGTATCCTCCGACGGAAGAGGCGCGGGCAGCGGCGGCGGGATATATCGAGAAGGTGGTGAACCGGTACAAAAAGAGCCCGGCTCTGGATACGTGGCTGCTGGTGAACGAGCCGGGGATGGCGCCGGCCCCTTATCCGCTGGCCATGGGGGAGTTTCGCGTTTGGCTCAAGAAACGGTATGCAACGATCGGCGTGCTGAACCAAAGCTGGGGAACGGCATACGGAAGCTTTGAGGAGGTAACTTTGCAAGCGGAGTCAGGTGTCTTTGCCAGCAAAAACCGGCAGATTGACTGGCTGGACTTCTGGCGGATATACCAAACCGAGCAGTTGCGCTGGATTGATCGGCAGGTTCGTCTGAACGATGCGAATCCAGCGCATGGAATGCACGTGAATCCGCACGCACTGATCAGTAACATGGCGCGGCTGTCGGACGATCTGGCATCGTGGCGGCCGTTTCTGGATAGTCTGGGTTGCTCAATTCATCCGGCGTGGCACTTTGGCTTATTGAACCGCGACCAGTATGCACTGGGTGTGTCCTACATCAATGACCTGGTGCAGGGAAGCAGCGAGCCCAAGCCACACTGGGTAACCGAGTTGCAGGGCGGAAATAACATCTACAGTGGAAGTAAGGCGATGGATCCCACGGCGGACGACATCGGGCAGTGGGTTTGGACCAGCATTGGCGCTGGTGCGGATCGGGTGATCTTCTGGCTGCTGAATGCGCGTTCGCAGGGAACGGAGGCCGCGGAATGGTCCTTGCTGGACTTTCAGCAGAAACCGAGCCGCAGGTTGGAGACCGCATCGGCAATTGCTAGAGTTGTCGATAGCCACGGCGACTTTTTCCGCGGGGCTCATGTGCTTAAATCGCCGGTGACGGTGATCTTGAGTCTGGAAACGGAGACGCTCGAGGAGCAATACCACGACGCGGATTATTCGGGGCGGAGCAGCAATGCCCACCTAATTGCCGCGTTGGGCATATATCAGGCTCTCTCGCAGATCGGTGTTCCTCCGCGCGTCAAGCTATTCGGCGACTATGACTGGCGCGCAAAAACGACGGCGCAGCGGGTTGTAATCCTGCCGGACGCACGGGCCATCACCGAGAGCCAAGTCAGTGACCTGGAAGCGTTTGTGGGAAATGGCAATATGCTACTGATCACAGGTTTGACTGGGTTCTACGATCCTCACGCTAGGGCCTGGCCTCTCGCAGGGTTTCCTCTGGCGCGGGTAACTGGCGCGGAGCTGAAAGAGGTCCACTTCATCGGCAGCGACATTGATCTTTTCTTGGGTTCCCCGGCGATGACGCTGCCTTCGCACCTATGGATCAGCAGCATCGAAAATCACTCGGCGCAGGTGGCTGGCGAGCGCAATGGCGAGATCGTGGCCACGATGCGCAAGACGGAAAACGGCAGCTTGGTATTGTGGGTACCGTCCCTGGTTGGTATTGGCGGATGGCTTCGAGGCACCGAGCCTCTGGCCGTGTACCTCAAATCCTTGCTTGCGCAGCCTATTGAAAGCGAGCCGTTCCATTTCCCCCGGCCGCAAAAAGGATGCCTGATCCGCGTTCTTAAAAATGGCGATGCCTATCTCAGCGTAGTCACTAACGGAGGAGACACTCCCATTCTATGCCAAGTACAGCACCCGGCCGGGCTTCAATCGGAGAAGCTCTGGGGACAGTCGCCAACGCAGCAGGGTTCGGATGCGATCTATTCGCTGGGTTCGCGTGGCACTTCGGTCACTCTTTGGAAGTGACTCGGAACCATGACACTACCTCCGAGAGACGCAGGCGGGAAATCCGCCCAGTCGATTCAATATGGCGATGCATAGCCAAGCTGGCAGACGCGCATCGCGACCCGGGCTGCGGGAGATCTCATGCTTCCGGCTGGCCGGATTGTCTGACTGAATGGCCGGCCGTGCATATTCTACCGAATCGCACAACCGGCTCGTAAAGAACCATTCGTTTATTGGGGAAGTTGTATCTATTGCAAGGGAGATGTCTTGGGAATCCTATTCTGCCGTCATGTTGTTGTTCTGTTCGTGTTTGTGTTATCGCTTGGACCTTTCAGTGTGGCGCAAACCACTCCGCCGCCGGGCGGGCTCGATCCTACACGTGGCGTAGAACAGCCACAGCTATTCTCGTCCTTCCACACACCACTTCCGGAGCAATACATCCGGACGCACGATGATTCGGCAGCTGGAATCGAGCGGCAAGCAGATCCCCGCTTTTTTCGCGCCAGTTTCAAGCTTGGCGCTGTTCCGCATAAGGCGACACTGTACGTTGCCGGTCCCAGCTCAGTTGATATCTACGTCAACGGGGTGCTCTTAGGCAACTTTACCGCCGATCCGCTTTCCAGGCTCAGCATTCAGGTCGTTAAGGTAGAAGTTGCTTCGCTCCTCCACTCCGGCACAAATGTTCTGGCAATCGAAGCCGTGCGCCGGCCGGGGGGGAGAGGCATCCTCCGCAGAGGTGAGGTTCTGGCTGCCAAGATCATCCCGCAAGGACCTGGCATTTTGGCGTCACCCATTCTGACGAGCGGGCCCCTCTGGAAGGGAACGCTTCACGCTTCCGAAGGGTGGCAGCGCGCGGACTTCAGCGATGCCAGTTGGGAGCCGGTCATTGCGATCGGTTCCATTGAGGATGACATCGACTTCTTCCAGTGGAACACCGATGCTGGACTCTACGAATGGCCGGGATATGAGGGTGCATCGCCGTATCTGGCACACATGTATCTTCCCGCAGCCGCAATTCTCGATGTCTACGCCGGGAATGGCAAGTATGAAAATGTCGATGCTCTCAAGGACCAACCGCAACAGGATCGTGCGCGTGAGTTTACGATCAACTTCCCGAGTGCAGATTCGCCAAGCGAATCCGCGCCCGGAATCACGCTGGATTTCGGCCTCGAAATCGCCGGCCGCATCGAGTTGATTTCCGACTCAGATGCTCCTGCCTCTGTTTCCATACAGTATGGCGAGTCAATGGGCGAACTGAAAGACGGCCCGTACCTGGGCGTAAATGTGCTTCATCTTGCGCCGCACGGTACAGGACATGGACCAAAGTCCGCCTTCCGCTATGCGCGGATACGCTTCTTGTCTGGCGACAAAGTCTTATCCTTTCGAGCAATTCATCTCGAGAGCATTTACTATCCAGTGCGTTACCGGGGCTCTTTCGAATCGTCCGACCCGGTGCTCAACCGCATCTGGGAAGTGGGCGCCTACCCAGCTCATCTCTGCATGCAGGACGGCATTTGGGACGCGCCCAAACGCGACCGAGCGGACTGGATGGGCGACATCGACGTCAGTGGCCGAGTGATTGATACTGCTTTTGCCGACCGCTTCCTCATGGAAGACACAATGACTCGGCTTATTGGCCAATCGCCGATTGAGCAGCACGTCAACGGAATTCCCGGCTATTCCGCGGCCTGGCTGACAGGACTGGCTACGTATTACCGTCATAGCGGACGAAATGAATATGTGGACGCCATGCATGGCCGCATTGTGGAACTACTCCGTCTCATGGACCGTGATTTCGACAAGCAGAATCATTTCATCAACCACACCCATGCCTGGCTGTTTGCTGACTGGGCGCTGGACCTGAATGGCGACACACCGCAAGCGCGTGCCATCACCGCACTCGAATATGTACGGGCGTATCGTGATGGCGCGTGGCTGTTACGCGCACTCGGTGACACAAAGAATGCGAACCACTTCGATGAGCGCGCCAAAACATTGACGCAGGCAAGCCGGCAGACCTCATGGACAGGCGGCGCATACGGCGCACGCTGGCAAACCAACGCCATGGCGGTTATTTCCGGTGTAGCCGATCCGGCTCAGTTTTCGTCTATCTGGGGCAACGCACTCTCCAATGTGGGCAAGCCGACTTGGCGTCCGGATGTGATAACTCCTTATTACGGTGCATATGTGCTTGACGCGATGGCACGTATGAATCACCGTGGCGATGCTCTGGCGTGGATTCGAGAGTATTGGGGCGGTATGCTGGCCGAAGGAGCCACCAGTTTCTGGGAGGCCTATGACAACTCCTGGTCGAAGAAAAATCCCCACGTTGATCTGCAGGCGGATAACACCGCTGGATATTTTGTCAGTCTTGCCCATGGCTGGTCCACAGGACCGACTTACTGGCTCACAGAGCAGGTGCTGGGCATCCGGCCCACCGAACCAGGATTTAGCAGGGTCGAGATTCGCCCGGACTTGGTTGATCTTGCATGGGCGAGTGGCGTGGAGCCCACACCGAGTGGCCCGATCAAAGTAGACCTGCAGCGAGAGCATGGCCTGCACGCCGTCATCGAACTTCCGGCTGGAGTCGAGGCTACAGTTTTCTTCCCGGTGACGCCAGGAACGAATCATGTGCTTATCAATGACATGCGCAGCTCCGGAACGCTTGCAGAAGATAGACGCCGTCTCGCGGTTCTACTCAGCAAGCCAGGGAAGTATGAGATTCGCGCCGAATGAATGGGCATGCGCGATATCCGATTATTACTGAAGTGAGAATACGTTAGTGGAACTCTGGTGAGGCATTCTTCAATTCAGGCCGCGTCTGTCCAGAGCCGAACTGCTTGAGCGCGCGTATGGACGTTCTCTCGAAAACCTCTGCTCCAAACCTGCCTAACCGGTTCCGGGTGTGAGGCACGCCGTATGGTCGCGAGCGACCCCGGTAAGAATAGATAGCCGACAAATGTGCTGCTTTTGTTCCGCTGAACAAAGAGTTTCTGCGGTTTGTTCCTGGATCATATCAGGGATAAGTACTTATTCTGCTGAATAGATGATCGCTTGGCCGTTGAGCGTTGCGATGGGAATGTGAAGAATAATGACCCGAGCCTCATTCGGCGCACATGTCCGGCACCATGAGATGGACGAAGTAGGAGGAAATGCCCATTCCAACTGTTCGGAGGAACAGGACCACTAGCGTTCAATTCCCTTGCGATTCTTCTTTTTGAGAATGGGCTTTCTCGCTCTTTGTGCTGGTTGTTCCGGAGCGTAGACGGCCGCCTTTTGGATCTGCTTGACATCGAGAATATCTTGTTCCCTACCCGCAGCCAGTTTGTTCTTGATCGGGTTTTCTCGTGAGATGACCTAAGTCGGCGTGTCACTTTTGATCATGGCGTTGACATGGTCTTTCCATGCTCCGTCGAACGTCACGCCGCTGATCTGTTGAAGGATATCGATTCGATTCGGAGGCATGCCGATCTGAAGCCCTGTTCTTGCATCCCGAAAGTCATTAGCGGTCAGTCCGTGAAAGGGTGCGCCATACTTGCATAACGCTCTGAACACTGCATCGCTATTCCAGGCATCGGCCCGGATGAACAGGTCGAGGTCTTTGATTGCGCGTGGTTGAGCGTGGACACCGAATGCGTAGCCCCCAACGTGCAAATACTCAACACCGTGTTCGTTGAACGTGCGTATCAGTTCTTTCATGTCTTTTGCTAGCATTCTGACCGAGCTCCCGAATCGCGTATGCGGCCTCGTAACCTCGCACACGGCTACGAGTGCGTCCCCTACGGAGATACTCTGCCGATGGCGGTAGTTCTCCGCGTCTTGTTCTTCAACGCTGATGACCTTTGCGAACGATTATCTTCAGGAAATGGCCTCGCCGGGCTATTCGCCATCGGGAACCACATATGTGCTGGATGGCAAGCCAGTAACCAGCTTGGGCGTCTTCAAGCACTGGGATGGAGACGAGACGCGGCGGTATTCACGAAACAAGGATCCGCAGACGGGGCGAGGCATCGAATTGATTCATTTGCCAGCAAAGGCTTAATGCCAGGTCTCTCGAGCGCCGATAAGTGGGAACATGCGTTCCAAATCAAACGGGAATAGATTTCCAACGCTGCGCCAATTCAGTTTTTGGGATGTGCGCCAAGAGCAATCGCAAAACGTCGCACACCTTCACGAATCGCCGGTTCGGATAATGCTGCGAACCCAAAGTAAAATGCCACGGAACGGGACCGCGCCGAATCCTTGGCCCAATGAACCCTCCCCGCTTGCACCCCGGCGACAAGGGCCCTATGCACGGCCGTAGTTTCCGGGATTCTCAAAGAGAATTGCGCAAAGACATGCATGCCTGCTTCATCGCCACCGATTCTCACCCGATCGCCAAATTGCACTGTTAGTGCCTCCACCAGGATCGCCCGACGTCGACCGTAGAGTTTACGCATTCTCAGAATGTGCCGTTCCAGATGACCTTCGTTGAGAAAGTCGGTCAATGCGCATTGATCGATAGTGGTGCCCTGCCGATCGGTCAGAAGCTTGGCTTGGGAAAATACCCCAACAAGTTTTTCAGGAAGCACAGCATAACCGATTCGCAAGCCAGGAAACAAAGTCCGGGAGAAAGTTCCTATATAAATGACAGGTGCATTCGGAATCAGCCCCTGCAACGACGGCAATGGGCGTCCGGCATAGCGGTATTCACTGTCGAAGTCATCCTCGAGAATGAGAACCTTGTTGTCAAATGCCCATTGCAAGAGCGCTAGCCGTCTGGCGAGCGACAGAGAGGCGCCGGTCGGGAATTGATGAGATGGTGTCACATAGACAAGCTTGATAGGAGTCTTCGTTGCTTTGCACAATTCGGCGCCTTGCTCAAATAGCGCGTCGCAGTCAATGCCGGCTCCATCCACCGGAATGTGCACCATCCGCGCGCCTTGTGATGCAAAGACCTGCGCGGCGGCGGGATAGCATGGCATTTCAACAGCCACGGTATCATTCGCGTCGAGCAGGATACGCGCACAGATGTCGAGCGCCTGCTGCGATCCGCTAACCAGCACCACGCGATTCGGATCGCAATCGACAGAGCGGACCCGCTTGAGATACTGGCTGATCGCTTCTCGAAGCGGCTGATATCCTCGCGCGTCCCGAGCATATTCGAATTGATCCCGCACCAAGTTTCTGGCCTGCCTCAACAAGACGCGGGACCACTGCGATACAGGAAAACTGGCGATGCACGGACCAGTCTGGTCCATGCGAATCACTGAGCGCGGGCGCCGTGGGTCTTCAGACGGAGCGGCTTGCAAAGCGCATCCATACTTCGACAATGAGATGGAAGCACTTGCGCTTGTGTTCAGGGAGGCTTGCCTCTTCGTTGTCCGCGGGGTGACAGGTAATCCAGAATGTGAAACCACGAGCGATTGCTCGGGAAGCACACTGCAGATAAACGTTCCAGAACCAGGACGGGTCTCCAGGTAGCCTTCGGATATCAGCCGCGCGTAGGCTTCGGTCACCGTCATGCGCGCTACTCCAAGCGACGATGCCAGGGCGCGCGAAGATGGCAGGCGCATCCTCGGCGGGAAACGCCCAGTCAGAGTTGCAGTTCGGATTTCGGTGTAGATCTGCTGTTGCAGGCCGATGGTGATCGATGGATCAATATACAGGGAAATCGGCATCGCGAAGTGGACCGAACGAAAATATTGAAAGTGGCCCTGTTGCCAGACCACATGCTTCCCTAAAATAGCACAAGAAAGATCACATATGACGGAATTTTCGCGCACTAAGAGATCTGAAGTTCACCGCCTGCCGACTCGCGGAACATTCGATCGGGAAACCATTCACAGCATCCTAGACGAGGGATTAGTCTGCCACATCGGCTTTATCTTTGAGGGATCGCCGTTTGTGATTCCCACAGGCTACGGGCGCTCCGGTGACCAATTGCTGATTCACGGATCGGCGGCCAGCCGTATGCTGCGTGCGCTGAGTGCCGGAGCAGAGGCTTGCATTACCGTCTCGCTGCTGGATGGATTGGTTCTGGCCCGTTCGGCATTCCACCATTCGGTAAACTATCGTTCTGTGGTCATCTTGGGCAAGGGTACGGTGATCGACGAGCCGGAGGCCAAAATGGAGGCACTGAGCGTGATTACAGACCGGCTCATTCCTGGCCGCTGGGACGGCATCCGCCTACCCTCGCCCCAGGAGATGAAAGGGGCGACGGTGATGTCGTTTGCTATCGCCGAGGCGTCAGGCAAGGTGCGGGTTGGCCCTCCAATCGACGACGAGGAAGACTATCTGTTGCCAATCTGGGCAGGTGTGCTGCCTCTCGCACTTGCGCCCGGCGTGCCAATCGCAGACGAAAAGAATTTGCCCGGCGTCGAACTTCCGCATTATGTCCGCAATTACAAGAGGTAGGACATGAGCCTCTTGCTTTCAGAGAAATTTCGTCGCACATGGGCGGCCTGAACGGTGGAAGCCGCTACGGCCCCAATCACGTACAACTAGGGTTGTGGAGACCAGCGTTGCTCTTTTTCAAGTCTTCCGAGAATGCGGGTGATGGCGCGGTATAAGATTGGGTCCACTGTGCCATCGAGTGGGATCATTGTATTGGGATTGTCAATGTGTTCGGTGTGTGGTGGAGTGCCCGGCGAATTTTGTACCAGTTGGATTGTTAGTGTAGCGCATTAGGGCTTGCCGGATAAAGCACGGAAAGCGACAATTTCTGCCGGCGATGGCGTCCCTGTGACTCTAGCTGTTCGAAGCAACAGTTCAAAGTACGGGAGAGTGCGCACGTGCAGTTTTTCTCTGAGGAGTTGCAGAGAGTCTCGACTGGCAAGGAAGGTAGCGGCCGATTCATTCGCAACAGCGTCCGTTCCGGCAATAATCAACACATCCGCGGAATGTTGACGGTTGGGGATAAAAGCAATGGTACTGAAATCTGAGGAGTTACCGGGTTCGAACGTGGTGAGATATTCGGCGCTTTCTCCCGGAAGCGGGTGGCGATTGCGCACCAGCATTCTATTTGCGCTGCTGTCGTAACCGACGACGAAGTTCAGATCATTCTCAAACAACGTACACCACGGATTCGACCTGCTATTACCGATGAGAACTACGTTATGTTCGCCGATTGCCCTAGCCGGGAAATCACGCGCAAATTGGAGGTGGATCCGACTGGATTCGGGATCTAGCTCGCGAATCTTCAGTGCGGCGTAGAAGTCGCTGATACTTCCGTAATCTCTTATGGCGATGCCCGCCAATTTGCCTTTCAGGTTGGGGTCGAAGTCAGATTTTTCTATTTGATTCAGGAACTGGTGGTCGAGAAACTCGGGGAGAGAGATCCTTTGCCCGAGGATTTCTTCCACCGCTGCCACTGCGGTATCGCCGACGACTACATCGGTGTCTCGAGGCGATTCGAGGATGCCTGACCAGAATGGGTCGAGAGTGCGATCGCTCTTTCCCGCGTAGAGTTTTTCTCGGAGAGTGCGATTCACGTATGCGAGATACAAACAGGATGCCGTCAGCAATAGAACCATGGCATAAGCCGCATATTGCCGCACGGAAACCCAAAGAGACCGAGCGTCAAGGTGCGACTCGACGATTTCCGGAAGAGTTGAGGAGGACTGTTGGTCGGGAAAGGATGCCGGGTTCGTACCACGCCTGCTGAAAACAGGTGTATAGCTGCCGCGGGGAATATCCAACAGGATCAGTTCATCTGCTCCCTCTGTGGCGTAGTAGGTCTTGATCCGCTTGCGCAAATCCGATACGGTTACCCGAACAATATTGTCCGCGCTAGTGTCGAAGTTTCGCCTGCCAAAGACCTCGACGCCGATTTCGAATTCGGAAATCTGTACGTGCTCATCTTCCAGGGCACGATGGGCTAGATAATGCAACAGCTCCTTGAGTCGCTCAGCGCGCCCTAGCTCGTGGCTCGAGCAAATACGCGCGATGAGTTCCAGACTCTGGTCAGATGTAAATGCTTTTGCAGTTGTCTCTTTCATGAAACTGATGTGGGCCCCGCTTATGTCCTGACTACGCCTGTTTGTGGTCAGCCAAACGTATCTCTGTGCCGTGTGGAAATGCGCGCGGGTGAAACAAAGCGATTGAGGGAATTTCAGACTGGAGTGCCGGTAACCGGAACGCCCTGTTGGAGGTGCCGGACCCCGCCTACATGATCCTAGCAGGAACTCTTTCACAATTGAAATGGAATCGGTCGCGATGGGCATGCCTCGGCCGGGAACACAAACGGCGCAAAGCCATCGAATCTCTCGCTACAGAGTTTTCTTGGGAAGCACTCAACTTCGAGGAGTCCCGCGGCATTCGCTGTCTTTGCATGTAAGCACTCATTTCCTTGGACTTAGTTCCTAACATTGTAGCTTACGAGAACGTTTACGTAAATTGACTTGTCAACTGTTTCAGCACGTCTTGAAAATCCGATCCGAATTAGGCGCCTGGCTTTTGCAAGCAGGCCAACGGAGACAGTTCCTGCGCGGGTGCAACGTTACAGATCCATAAAGGGAATGGGACGGGTGAGGGAGGGATCAATGAGCGATGCGGCGAAGCGAGTAAACATCACCTCAGGGCAGGCCATGGAATTGTCCATTCCTTGTTCCGCAGGATCTGGGCCAGTCGAGTCTGATGTCTCAGCCTGTGATTCTTTTCGCCATCTCGCAAAGTTGTCAGGACAGGTTGCTCGGATAGAACCGAGTGAGCTCGCTAGCTCGAAGTCTCTCTCAGCTTCCGGTGATTCTACCGGCTTACTTCTCTGGGATGACTCTGAAAGATGCGTAACGGAGGAGGCTTATGCAGGGGCAATGTAAGGCTAACCAGGGTGTGGCTGGGCGTACCGATCTCAGGAGAAAGCAATCGAGTTGAAGTGTCGTTTTCGTTGGATGCGGTCATGTTCAGAAAAACGGGCGAGACCTTTATCAAACGTTGTTGAGGCCATTTACCAACTGACCGTCTTCGCGACGGATCAAGAAAGGACACAAACGAAATGAACACAAGAAACGTTCCTTGCGTTTCCATGCGCTGGAAATCCGCAAGCATCCGGAGAGCGTTGCTAGAGCCCACACTGCCAATCACACGGATGCGGCAATGGATTCTGTTGGCACTCCTTGTCCTCGTCTTCACGCCGTTCACGAGCGCCCAAACGCTCTACGGTACGCTAACGGGCAACGTGGTTGATCCAAGTGGTGCTCAAGTCGCGGGTGCGGAGGTGAAAGTCACCAATACTGCGACTGGTGTCTCTGCAGTTCTATCGACAAACAGCTATGGGGTTTACTTCACCAATACTCTGCGGCCCGGTAGCTACCAGGTAGATGTCCAGGCATCTGGATTTGCCCTCTCGCAGATTTCGGGACTTAATGTAGTTGTGAATAACGTGACCCGTGTTGACGTTTCACTGTCAGTGGCAAATGCCTCAGCCACGGTTAACGTAACGACTGAACCTCCGGTGCTTCAGACGGATCGAGCCGACGTGAACTTTGAGATCTCCCCTCAGATGGTCTCCAATTTGCCGACCACTTCTTCGACGGGCAGAAACTTTCAGAGCCTCTATGAACTGGTGCCTGGCTCGACGCCACCGTCCGAACAGAATTCGGCAGCCGTCAATCCGGCTCGCTCCATGGCGGTCAATGTGAACGGAACCCCCTACACATCGAATAGCACCCACCTTGACGGTGCAATCGACACCTATCCAGGGCTTCCTTACCTGATTGGTTATACTCCGCCTGTTGATGCTATTGAGTCAGTAAACTTCTCGACCAATGCGTTTACTGCCGAGCAAGGTTTTGCCGGCGGCGCGGCAGTCAATATCACCATCAAATCGGGCACGAACCAGTTTCACGGCAGCGCCTTTGCATATAACCAGAGCACCGGATTCAATGCAAAGCCTTGGAATTACACAGCAACGACCATTCCTAAAAATATCCAAGGTGAGTACGGATTTACTGTCGGTGGGCCAATCATCAGGAAGAAACTGTTCTTCTTTGGTGACTACGATCTTCTGACTGTCCGCAAGACTTTGAGCGGTTTCTACACCATCGTCGACAAAAACGGCGCACTCGCCAAGGGAGATTTCAGCGCGACAGGAACTACCATCTACGACCCGGCCACGGGGAATCCGAACGGAACGGGCAGAGTGCCTTTTGCCGGCAATAAGGTCCCGGTTGGCCCGGTGGCCGCTGCCCTGATCGCGCTTCTACCAACGCCCACAAACTCAAATCCGACGAACAACTATTTCGCAACAGGCAGTTATGCTCTGAATCACGGCGCCGCAGACGTCAAAATAACGTACAATCCCTCGGAAAAGTCATCGTATTTTGGCCGCTACAGTATTGCGCCTGGATCGATTACAGACAATCCGTCCCTTGGCAAGGCTGGCGGCTTTCCGATAGACGGCGGGCAGCCAGGGAAAGCCACGAACCGGCAACAGAATGTCGGCCTGGGTGGCGCCTATGCATTCTCGCCACACTTCCTCATTGACGGAAACGTAGGATATTCGCGCCAGCTTGTTCACGCAGCTCCGAACGATTTGAACGTGAATTTTGGCTCTGATGTTCTCAAAATTCCAGGGACGAACGGTGGATCGGATACCCTCTATGGTGGTCAGCCTGCATTTGAATTCGGCATCGCGTATTCAAATATGGGCAATCCATTCACGGGCAATCCGGCAGTCTATCGCGACAACCAGATCTCTGGTAATCTCAATGGAACCTTTACCCGTGGATTGCATAACCTTCGCTTTGGCGGAGAGTATGTCCACTCCAATCTCAATCATTTCAATCCTCAAGGCGGTGGTAACTTCGGACCCAGGGGAGATTTCCGGTTCACTGGAGGCGTCACATCATTGAACGGCGGCCCTTCGACGAACCAATACAATTCGTTGGCTGACTTCCTTCTTGGCCTGCCGCAGAATTTTGGAAAAGCAACTCAGTTTGAGAATCCGAACGCGCTCAGATTCTCTACCTTCGCTTTCTTTGCCCAAGATCAGTGGCAAGTCAATCCGAAGCTCACCCTGACCTACGGAGTTCGCTACGAGTACTATCCAATCTACGTTCACGATCATTTCGGCGCTTTCCGTTATGATCCCGTCAGCGGCAACGTCCTAATTGGCGGAGAGGGCAACACCCCGAACAACGCAGGGATCAGTTTCGGAAAGGGTATGATCGTTCCCCGGCTCGGAGCGGCATACCGGCTCAACAATAAGACAGTGGTTCGTTTGGGCTTTGGCATATCGCAGGATCCAATTCCAAACAACCTTATCTATATGCTCCAAACGTACCCTGCGATTATTCTGCAGGCCCTGGCAGGGCCAAACAGTTATTCGGCGGGCGGTTGCCTCAACACCAGCAGCTATGTACCGTTGGGCGGGTGCCTCACAAACGGAATTCCTGCGGTTCCATTTCCGAATATCACCACCGGTGTGATTTCTCTGCCTTCGACTGTCAGCACCTACACGCTTCCTACAAACTTCCGATCGCCCTATTTCTATAGCGATAACCTCTCGGTACAGCATGATTTTGGGAGAGGCATCACTGCAGACGTCGGGTACGTCGGCACGAGGGAAGTAAGAGCGGTGACCAATCTCAACATCAACGCCGCCCCAGTAGGGACGGGAACTGCTGGACGGCCGCTGAACATTGCTCATGGCCAAAATGCCGACATCTTTGTAACGCAGCCGTTTGCGTCGGTTATCTATCATGGGCTTCAAGCGAAGCTAAATGCTCAGATGAGCCGCGATCTCCAAGCAGGCATCATCTATACTCGGTCGAGGGCTATCGATTTAACTGACAATAGCGAATACGGAGGTACCCTCTTCTCGGATCCTGCATACTATGCACGAAATCGAAGTGTGGCAGGCTATGATCGTCCAAATAATCTCCGGATTTGGACGAGTATGGCTGCACCCTTCGGTAGAGGGCAGAAATACCTACAACATGGCGCTGCTGCCTGGTTGGCTGGAGGGTGGAAACTGAACACTGTGGTTAGCAAGCTCAGTGGCCTACCCATGACCATCTCTGCTTCTGGAACATCGCTCAATGCTCCAGGCAGCGGGCAGGTGGCAGATCAGGTCAAGTCGAGTGTCGCCATTAAAGGCGCCCACAGCCCTGGCCACGTCTACTTTGATACGAGTGCCTTTGTTCCGGTGACAGCCGTACGTTATGGAACGGCCAGCAGGAACAGCGTTCGGGGACCGGGATACTTCGACCTGGACGCGAGCCTCTTCCGTGCGTTCCCGATTTGGAAAGAGCTGGAGTTCCAATTCCGGGCAGAGGCATTCAACGTAACAAATACACCGCAATTCGGTAACCCCGGAACCAACGTGTCCTCTCCAAGCACATTTGGAGTCGTCACGTTCTCTAACTCGAACCGGTCCATGCGCCTCAGTGGCAGGTTCCAGTTCTAGAACTAGTTGGTTGAGCCGCTCCGGGGAGTTTTCTGCTTGGAACTTCCCGGAGCAGCCAGCGAGGATCTGAAAGAACGGGTTCTTCTCGAGCAAACCGTCTTCGTCCTATTCGACTGGCGATGGGGTGGGCGGCAGGTTGAGAGGCAAATCCGGTATCACTAAAGGACGAACACCACGAAGGGACTGGATAGTGAACTTTGCTGAAGTTGTGGAGATGATGTGTACATCAACTTCACATTGCTCGAATCACTGCTCGAACATCGGCAACTGTTCTACTCAAACACTGACACGAGCGGATGAACGGCATCGTTCCGAGAACCGTCTGCATATTGCATTCACTCCCGGGCGGTAAAAGCAATGAGCGATTCAGATCGCTGGTAGGCGTTCACATTGACGGCTCTGCTGGTGTCGATAGTATGCGCTCGCATTCACGCACATGCCCGATTTAGGGAGGGACTCGCTACCGTACTGCTTCTCTACGCCGCAACAGCGCCGGACGGAGGCGGTCCGAACCCCCAATTGGAAGGCTATTAGCACGACGATGGCTGGCAGCTACAACATTTCTGACTACTTGGACGACGATAAACCCGAGGAAACCTGGGGTGGCTCGAGTGCCATAAACCGTCCGGGTTTGCGGTCAAGGTGAGGGGATGATCGAAGATGAAACGCCTTTTTCTCGTACTATTGATAATCTGCGTGTCTGGGTTGTGCGCGCAGCCCAATTCAAGTGTGCCATTGACTGAGAAGGTTGAATGGACCCGGTCCGAAAGGCCTGAAGTGGTAGTGCCCAATCTGCCGAATGTATTGTTGGTTGGAGATTCCATCTCCCTAGGGTACTTTGGGGCAGTAACCGAAGGCTTGAAGGGCATAGCCAACGTCTACCTTTTCGCTAGTTCTGCGTGTAGCGGCGATGCGCGTTTAGAGGAGCAACTGCGCGAGTACTTCAGGATGGTCGGTGTCCGTTTTTCCGTTATCCATTTCAATAATGGAATGCACGGATGGGGATATGGAGAGCAGCAATATGCTGCAGGACTCCCGGATTTGATCGCAACATTACGGACTTGGGCGCCTGGCGCAAAGCTGATTTGGACTAGTACAACACCGGTACTGCACGACTCAACTGTGAATCACGCAACCAACGCGAGAATCGAGGCGCGGAACAAACTAGCGGCCGAGGTTGTAAGCAGGGAAGGAATATCCATCGATGACCAGCATGAACTCATGCTGCAACATCAGGAACTGCATGACGGAGATATTCACTTTACGGCATCGGGAAGTGCGATACAAGCTAAACAGGTGTCGACCATCATTCGTGGATCGTTGCATGAGCCATAAGCGAAAGTAGATTCCATTTACGCAGGAAGATAAGTCAGGAGTGTTACATGAGCAACCAGCAATTAGATAAGCCCGATAAACACGGGCGCCGAGACTTCCTTAAGGCAAGCGGAGCCGTTACTGCGGCACTGCTTGCCCCGTCTGCCATCTCCGAAACTCCAAAATCCCTCCCCACCCTTCCATCGAATCCCGTAACCCCTACCGCCATGCCCACCCGCAACCTGGGCAAGACCGGTTACAAGGTAGGCATCTTCTCGCTCGGCGGGCAGGCAGCACTCGAAAAGCCGAACAACGAAGCCGTTGCGGTGCCCATCATAGAGCGTGCGCTCGATCTTGGTGTCAACTACATTGACACCTCGTCGATTTACGGCGGCCCCGCTCGTTGGAGCGAGCAGTACGTGGGCAAGGTGATGGCCCACCGGCGTAACCAGGCCTTCCTCGCCACCAAGACCAAGGAACGCACCCGCGACGATTCCATGCGCATGATCGAGAAGTCGCTGCAGCTGCTGCAGACCGATCACGTCGACCTCTGGCAGTTGCACGACATCGGCACGCTCTTTGATGTGAATGAAGTCTTCGCCAAGGACGGCGCCATGGAAGCGCTCATAGAAATGAAAGAGCAGAAGGTCGTGCGCCACCTCGGCCTCACCGGCCACTACCGGCCCGACGCGCTGATGGAAGGCATTCGCCGCTATCCGTTCGATGCGATTCTCATGGCGATGAGTGCCGCCGATCCCCACCACTTCAGCTTCAACGAAGCGCTGCTGCCGCTTGCTGTCGAACAACAGATGGGCATCATCGGCATGAAGATTCCGGGCCGTAGCCGCCTGCTATCCAACTGGATTCCCGAGCCTCTCGAAGTGCAAGCCCACACGTGGGAAGGCATGGTGCCCGCGCCCACATCCGGCACGCTGACAATGCGCGAAGCCATGTACTACACCCTGTCGCGCCCGGTAAGCACCATAATCATCGGCTGCGACTCCATCGCTCAGCTCGAAGAAAACGTGCCAACTTTGTCACGGCCCGCCAAATCGACGACGCGGTGGCAGCGATCATCATAGAAGAGGGGAAAACAAGTGTCCGATTGTCCTGACATTCTGATCTCATTGGCACCAGCGTTCACAAAGGCGATCCTGGATGGGACCAAGACCGTCGAACTTCGTCGGCGGAAGGTTCACGCGAAAGTTGGCACCCGGATCTGGCTATATTCAAAGGTTCCGACTGCTCGAGTAGAGGGTACCGCACGCATTGAGCGACTTCAGGAAGGGGACCTCAAGGGGCTTTGGGCCGAATTCTCAAACGAAGTTGGCATTTCCAAGACGGAATTTGAAGCTTACTTTAGGGGCTGCAACAAGGGATATGCTATCGTGCTCACCGGAGCCTGCGCCGTCACCCCGGCTCCAGACCTGAAGGCAATGAGGCAGAAGCTCGGAGGATTCCACCCACCGCAATTCTTCAAACGCCTCGAACCAGAAGAAGTGAAGTTACTCGTGAGAGGATGCAAGATGCGATCCATTGACTTGCAGCACTCCGACGACCGGCAGGAGAAATTACCATAGCCGAACTGCGCGTCGGTTTGCGATAACAGCCCATTGCGCTCAATAGGAGCGCTATCGGAATTTTCCCACAGATTTCGGACGTGAGGCCCGCTATCCGATTCCCTATTGAAGAGGGAGGATTTGTTGCCGTCAGGCCGCGTCATCCAGTTCTTCGACCTCTTCGATTGGTTCGTCATCGTCGATTTCCGCAAATCCTGGGTCATCTTCCGGTTCGGCTGACACGGCGGTGGGAGTGGTAGCGTGTGCCGGCGGCATATCGAAGAGGCTGGCCGACTTCTGCGGTGCTGGCTTCACTGGCTCGACAGGCTTAGCCGCTGGAGCATTCTGTAAGACTTCCGTCTTCGCCGGTACTGACCTTGTCGCCGTCTTCGACTTCGCGCGCGCCTCGGCTTGCACAGTCTTGGTGGCGGCGTCCATATCAGCCGTTGCCTTTTCGAGAGCATTCTTCATCTGAAGATGCGACGCCACGAAGCCAACCAGGGTGGCCGCGAGTTGCGCGTCCAGCTCTTCGGCCGTGCCGGTGACGCTCAGCGGCGTAGTGAGGGCGTCATTGTCTCCGTCCTTCATCTTCTTGGGAACGACATTGACGCGAATCTGATCGTCGTCGAGCGCAGTCGCCGTCATGAGCACGGCACGATTGCGCAGAATGGGAACAAGCTCTTTGAACATAGAGTTCCTCCTCGTGTATTGAGTAAAAGTTTTCGATGTCCCGATG
>CAIKND010000187.1 GCA_903828675.1 uncultured Acidobacteriaceae bacterium | reverse complement strand
GGCAAGCATGTACCGCATCCAGCGGACAAACTTCAAAAAAGGAGCTACAAACCATGTTCAACAAAGTCATCCTCATCGGCCGTCTCGGAAAGAATGCAGAAGTCAAAACCGCGCAGAACAAGAAGGACTACGCCGTCCTCAACCTTGCCACCAGCGAGAGCTGGAAGAACGACAAGGGCGAGTACGAAACCCGCACCGAATGGCACCGCGTCTACGCCTGGGGCAATCTCACCAACTTCGCCAAGACGCTTCTGAAAGGGCAGCTCGTCAGCCTGGAGGGGAAGATCAAGTACCGGACGGTCGAGGAAGATGTCGAGGGCAAGCCGTTCAAGCACACCATCGCCGAGATCCACGCTTCCAGCATGAGGCGCCTCTCGAAGGTCGAAGCCGCTGACGATCCAGCCGACGGCGCGGACGAGGAGTAGTTCTCGTCGATAAGGCTCAAGGGCGAGATGTACGCCCTTGAGCTACGTCGACAAAAGGCTTCCAACGTTGTTCTCAAGGATGGACAGACACAGTCTGTACGTAGAGAGGTTCATGAATTCGAGGGAGCAAGGTGATAACGCCGATGTGGATCTTGTGGCCCGCTTCCAATCTCCACAATCAGTCCACGTTCAACCAGCGATGCGAGGCGCGTTCTTGCCGCACGGACAGAAAGATTGATTTGTTTTGCAATCTGCGAAGTTGAAAGCCCACTCTCGGTACTCGCGGCAAGGGCAGAAAGAATGGCCTCGTCACGGGCGTCTCTTGAGGGGGCTCGACGAGGAACTGCCGACAGTGTTACGCGAAAATGTGTGCCGATCTCCTCGAATATGGGAGCATCCAGGCCACGGTCTACACATGCGGCGGTCATTCTCTGGATTCCGCTTCCCCATTGTTCAATCAGCTTGAGTTCCAAAAAGACTCGTCCGAGTACGCGGTTGCGCAACTTGGAGATGCCTCTTTGAATGTCTTCAATCGTCAGACCGAACGGAAGCAATCCAGGATTTTCAATCTCCAATCGATCATCGAAGAGAGCAACCCTGATCGGTGCTCCAGGCTGGGCATAATCCGCATGAACGATTGCATTCATGATGGCCTCACGGACGGCAACTACCGGGTACGTCCAGTGATCCGTCCGCTTCACCGATCCTATAACCGCCTCGCGAGCCATGTGCTTTTGAAGGAATGCAATCGTCTCCTCGGCAGCTTCCGGCAGATAAGACCGTATTTCCGTCGAGTCGAGTAGTTTGCGCTTATCGTTGCCAGCAAACCGACCCGCCTGTATCCATGCGTCAGGATAATGGCTGAGCCGGTCGGTGCCGAACAGGAGGATGCCACCTATAGTCGGCACAACCCGGCCCTGGTAATTCGTCGCCAGCTTGAGAGTGAGCAGATCACCCTGTTCCAGCTTGCGAATCGGCTTGAAATACTCGGAAGCAGCTCGGAAGTCGATCACTTCCGAGTTCAATGCCGGCATCGGCTGTTCGTCGAAGGACGAAACCTGGCTATACCGCTTCATCTCTTCGACCAGGAAAAGATCTGCCCGCCGGTTCGTGGAACCTACGCGGACAAGAACGCCTGCTTCCGGTCCTAACCGATTCAAATAGTGAGGGCGATTCGGGCTTGGATAGATCTCGACGGCCAGCAAGTGCTTCTTTCGCCAAGGGATGACCTCGATGGAGGGGACCAGTTTAGGAGAGATACTGTCGGCAATCAAGTTGGCGAGGCGTTCTTCCACAGTCAAAACGTCCGGAATGCCCTTGACCTCTTTTGTCCCGTCCTCAATTCCAATGACAAGAATTCCACCTGAGGTGTTGGCGAACGCAACGATCGCCTTCAGCGCTCCTTCGGGCGAGGAAAGGTCGCGCTTGAATTCCAGCGTCTTGCCTTCGGGCCGACTGAGAAGGGAGAGAATGTCCATTACTCTGCATTCTACTCTGATGCTCACCGTGGAATTTGCCTGCCGAGTTGATTCCTTGCGAGGGAACATAGAGAATCACATGTGCTTTCCCAACCAGTACCCCAGGAAGAGCAGCCCAAATCCGCAAAGCAGCCCTCCGGCAAAGACGCTCCACAGCAGGTAACTCCAGGCTCCGAGCAGCTTGCCCCGAAAATCCCGCGTCACTGCCACCAGGGTGTCTTGTGCGTTGTGAATTGCTCCGTCCAGCGCGCCCTTGATCCAGACATCCATCTGCTTTTGCGACGTTGCGAGAGCTTGCGCCATGCTGGATTCGATGATGGTACGGATGACGGCGGCGAACTGCTGCCGCGTTTCCTCCGTGTAGCACTTGAGAATCGCCTCCCCAGCGATGGAATCATGAAGGCTGGCCTGGACATCCTCCAGAAGTTGCCGCGTCGTCAACCCGGCCTCTTCGATGGTCCCCTTCATCTGAGTAGCCGCGAAGTCGGCGATCTCGCGGGTCACGCCGCGGAGCCTGGCCTGTTCCGCCGCAGCATCGTTCAGTCCCCGCGCCACATTTTCGAGTGCCCGGCACTCCACCACACTCAACTTGTACCGCAGCCATTCGGGATCTTCCGGGTCCATCTTCGAGAACTCCTTGACCAGATCGAAGAGAACCCGTTCTCTCGCCTCCCCCTCCGGGAAGGCGAGATAGACGAGGTCACGAATCCACGCGGATTTGTCGTTTGCGGCCAAAGGGGCTGTGCTCATGGGAGAAGTACCTTTCTCGCTTCGGTGAACTGGCTGAAAGCGCGGAAGCGGTACGTTCTTGCCCTGAGGGTCATATCCGGCGCTCTCAACTCCGGTACATTGGTTTTGCGCTCACCCACGTCCCCGAGAGTGACGTTCATTGTCCGCATCATCCGCTGCAAGTCCGGCCGTCTGGCGTCCATCCGAATTTCGACAGGCGAGAACGCCTCCCGAAAGGCCGTCACGTCCGGCTCCAGTTTCGGATTCTCCCAGGACGACGCGACACCATCCTGAAAATGGTTATGGACAATCACATAGTCCACAGTGTTCTGCAGCTCGGCTCCCCATTCAATTACCGACCGTGCAGAGGCAATATCGGCATCGACGACGCCAAGCGCCGTCCACCGAAGATCGAGCCCAGACTCCTGCATCACCTTATAGAAGTCCCGAAACCAGGGGATCATCCGATGGCCCTGTGCGGCGCCGAGATCAGCCAGAATCACATCGGCGCTCGACTCCAGTGAGATTCCCAACAGCCTGTCGTAGGTCCAGCTCTCCAGTGCAGGCAGTTTGTGCGCCTTGGCGAAGAGCGCCTTGAAGCACCCCTCCGCCTTGTTGTCCGGGTCCATATCGAAAAGTTCGGCGGTATAGGCAGTGCTCGCATACCACTCTGCCAACGTTGCCATGACGGTCGTCTTTCCCACTCCGCCTTTGCCGGCGATGGGAAAGACTACCCGCTTCGGTTTCATTCCCAGGGCCGCGCTCAATCCTCGCTCCGCCCCACAAAAGCGCTCGGCTTGAAGACCTTCTTCGGTTGCAACCGCGCTTCCCGCTGGCGATTCAGTTCCGCTTCGCGATCCAGTCTCGCCATTTCCTGCTCTCTCTGTGTTTGCCATTCAGGTTTCTCCTTGTGACCACTTGTTGTAGCGCCAATTGGGGCGACGCGTTTTGGTTTCTCTTTCTCCACGAATGGAGGGGTGAGGTTCTTGGTGAATCTTCGTGATTTCTGATCCGGTGATGTGAGCTTTCGGATCATTGCAGCGAATTGCCGGTAGCTTCCGACGTACCCGCACTCCTTGAGTGCTTCCCATATTTCTTTCCAAGTCAGGCCGATATGGTGCGCATCCCTGAGTTCCGGCAATAGCGCCTTCAGAGCGCGAGACTTCAGGAATGACGCTCCGATGCGCCTGGAGAACAGATCGGTTAGCGTCTTCAATTCCACTGGTCGCTTGTCATGTGCAATGTACATCGCGCTTAGTATGTCAGAGCATGGGCAGATCCGCAAGCGTCATCTTGTATCACAATTCAGCATTCCGCAGCACATTACAGCACTGCGCAGCCTTCCCAAGCACCAATCGGACGAAAAACGTGGAGTGCTGCGAAATGCCGCGAAGTGTCTACTCGTGCTGGGCATTGTTGCAGCCGCAGGCTGCGCTTCCCGAAGGTCGAAGACCGTCTGGGTGGGCTGTTCGGCAGCCGTCTTAATTGGGCCGTGTATTAGTGGAACATAAAGCGCAGACGCGCTTTGAAGGTTTTCTCCGTGCATCTTCTTTGCCTTCAGCGGCATTCTGTGACGCAACGCTGTACTTTAGAAGATCGTCGTGCGTCAACTTGCTATTGCGCTGTACATTGCGGTATAGTTCGGCCATGTCGAGACCGAAACCACCAGGAATCGTCCGGTACACAATACGCCTCAAGCGAGCCCAGGCCGAGCGCATCGCAGCCATCAAGGCGCAGCTTCATGCGAAAAGCGATAACGAGGTTTTTGATTATCTGGTCACTGTTGCGGCAGACCAGCGCGACGATCTTGTACAGCTTGTCTACGGTTTGTTCGGCAATCTTGCCGACAATCTCACGCACAAGTTCCAGAGCCTTGAAACCGTCTCTCAGCTCCATTTGGCGCTGACCGACAGCTATATCAAGTACGCCTTAACGGCACTGCCCGAAGTGCCACAGGCGTTTCTGGCAGGCGCGCGCGCACGAGCTGCCCTGATCTACGAACAAGTCAACCTCACCGCGGCGCGGGAGTTTCAACGGCGCAGGGATTCCGGCGCCTACTCCCCGAACGCATTGGGATTGGAAGACGGCCCTCCAGAACCTCCAAGTGGTGTAAACGAAGGATAATTCTCGATGCCTCGGAATCCTAAAGCGCAGCGTTCGGACGGTGGCGACGGCGAACGAAGCGGCCAACTTCGCCCAGGCCGCGTCCGGCAGTCCCGCACTTCGACCCCGCGCATTACCGGGGTAGCCCGAAATCTCTTGCGCCTTGCACGCATCGTCAGCCGTAGTTCCCCCGGAGGCACTCAAGGGAACAGCGCATCCCTCCACTCGTTTTCCGTGGCCAAGGCGTCAGCTTTCCAGCGCCGAGCGATCGTGAATGTGCGTTACTCCAGCTCCCGGACTCCGGGTGGATGGAAAGCGCACGGGTGCTATATTGAGCGCGAAAGTGCAAAGGGCGATCAAGAGAATCAGGGCGCAGAAAAACTTGGGTTGGCAAAAGAGCGTTCCCTGGGCGCAGTTGCCGGGGACTGGCAAAAGGCCGGCGACAAGCGCTTTTTCAAGATCGTCATCTCTCCAGAGGACCGGGAAGCGGATTTTGGCCAGACTGCCCAGGATTTGATTGCCCATATCGAGAACCACGTCAATGGCAAGGTTGAGTGGGGCGGAGTCATCCATCGCAACACGGACCATACGCACGCCCACATCATTGTGCGCGGCAAGCTCCGTTCCGGGGAGGAACTCATTCTTCCTCGCGAGTTGATCCGTCGCGGACTACGTGAAACAGCGCAACGATCCTTGACCCGGCAGCTCGGCCCCCGCACCTTTGAGGAGATCGAGCACCAAAAACAGTCTGAGTTGACCGCCAATCGCGTCACTTCGCTCGACCGTAAGCTGGCAGTACGATTGCTTCCACAGACCGGCGAGAACACCTACCGGAACTTCGGCGATGTGGCCAACGCCTTCGAGAGAACCCGCCTCCGTTATCTCGCCCAGCTTGGGCTTGCAAAGCCGTTTGCTAACGGACTTTGGCAAGTGCGGTCCGACTTCATCAGTCAGCTCCAACAAATGAAGGACATCCAGGACCGGGCGCGAACGCTTTTCCGTTGCGGAGTCGCTATCAGCGACCCACACGTGCCAATGGAGTATTCCTTCGCATCGAAGAAGCTCATCGGGCGCGTCCTGCTCAATAGCGAGGAGGAGCGAACTGGCGCGCTTCAGACCATCTTCGAGACGACAGATGGCAGGATCGAGATTATCCGCCACGATGCGGCACTCCGCGCGGCTTGGACGCGGGGAGACCTCCAGCCAGGGAATATTGTCGTGATCGACAGTCTACGAAGCAACCCCGACCAGCTTTACGCCTCCACGGCAGGCAAGGACAAGGACATTCTTGCAGATGGAAAGGCGCTGGATTCGATTGTGCGCCGGATGCGCGCCATGAATCTCTCGGTGGGCGAATCCGACAAGGGATGGATGGGGGAGTTCAACAAGACGCTCCGTTCGAGGATGATGGACCGCACCCGAGACAGGGGATTCTGATTTTGCAAACGCTTCTAGTGGAATGTACACTCCATAACCAGGAGGCATTCCATGAGAAATGGAACGACAACGCCGCCAGGGTACGTTCTCCCTAACCGCCCGCAATGGCAGGGAGGCTGGAATCTTCGATCCGTCGTCGGAGCGTTGGTTGCATTTGTTCTGGCCGCTAGCGCCGCAACCGAGTGGCTTGCGATACAACTCAACAACCCAGTCGAGATGGGCAACCCCATCTTGTGGGTGCGCGGCACAGCCGTCTTCCAGCCTTTTGCGGCTCTCGTGCTTTGGAAACACTACGCCGGCAGCCGCCTCATCGGCTCCGGCGTTCGCAAAGACATCTGGATCGCATTTGGGGCGACCATCGTAGGCGGTCTCTTTCTGGCCTATTTGACCTACTGGTTTCTCTCCCTCATTCGGGACCGCAAAAGCACGGACAGCCTGATGAACCTGCATGGCTCCGCAACCTGGGCCAAGCGCGAAGACATTCAAAAGCTGGGGTTGCTCGACGCAACGGACGGGGTTTACATCGGCGGTTGGCGAGATCCCGGCACAGAACAAGTCCACTATTTGTTGCATTCCGGCGCGGAGCCAGTCCTCTTGTTCGCTCCCAGTCGAAGTGGCAAGGGCGTCTCTGCCATCATCCCGACGCTTTGCCAATGGCGGCAGAGCGTCTTTGTTTACGACTTGAAGGGAGAGAACTGGGACCACTCCGCGGGGTTTCGCCACGCAATTGGGCAACGTGTTCTGAAATTTGCCCCAACCCTGCCACATGAGAGTTGCTGCTACAACCCCCTGGCCGAAATTCGCTGGGAGACCGATTACGAGATCGCCGATGCTCAGACGATTGCGAACGCCGTCATCCGGCACGGCGACGACGAGAGCCTCTACAAGCACTTTGAGGACGCGGCTGTTGATCTTGTCTCGGCGGGCATCATCCATCTCGGTTACGTCCTTCGCAACCTCGACAGACCGCGCCAACCTACACTACCGGACGTGCTTGCTCATTACTCGCAGCCGGGCATGGACTTCAGCGACGTGCTGACCGAGATGCAGAAAACCGTTCACATGCCCGGAGGGAAATCCGCGCCGCGCCTTCAATGGTTCGACGTGAACGGCAAGCCAACCTTCACCCATCCCTACGTCAGCAAGGCCGTTCAGCGCCAGCTCAACCGGGCGGACCGCGAGGCGTCGAGCATCCAGTCGAGCATCGTCACTCCGATGACCCTCTACGACGACCCGATTGTGCAGAAGACCGTCTCCCGCTCCGACTTCGTCATTCGCGATCTCGTCTACGGTGAAGTTCCAATGAGCCTTTACTTCAAAATCCCGCAGCCGGACCGCGAGCGGCTACGGCCGCTTGTCCGGCTCATGCTTCAACTCATCTTCAATCGCCTCATGGAACAGCTCGACCCGGACCGTCACCATCTCCTGCTCATGCTTGACGAGTTTCCCGAGCTGAGGAAGATTCCCAACCTCTCCGCCGCAATGAGCCTCATGGCCGGATACAAAATCAAGCCATACCTCATTGCGCAGACCCTCACGCAGATCATCGAAGAGTATGGGCCGAACGAGTCCATCACCGACAACTGCTACATCAAAGCGGCTTTTCAGACCGACAACCTCCAGACCTGCAAGAACCTCTCCGAGCTGAGCGGCAACATGACCGTTGAAAAGGAGACGGTGAACTACAGCGGCCAGCGCACCGACTTCTACCTCAAGCACATCTTTCGCAGCGTGGAGCAGGTGCAACGGCCTCTCATCACCGTCGATGAGATACGCCGCATCAAGCCGCCAACAAAGGCCACGAACGATCCGAACAGCAGAATCACCGCACCCGGTGACATGCTCATCTTCATCAACGGCGTCGCGCCCATCTATGGCGTCCAAAGCCTCTACTTTTTGAACGACACCTTGTTGGCCCGCACGAAGTTGAAGCCGCCCAACTTCCCAACCGCAGCTACACCAAGTCCCATTAAGCCCGCCGCAGCTTCGCCGCCCACTCTCGACATTGCGGCCATTGCCCATGCCGCCGTCGCAAACCAGGCAATCGAGGAGAAGATCCGTGGAAATTCTTAACCAGATCATTCTTGCCGGGAACCTTACCGACCAGCCTTCGGTCTCCGATGTCGGAGGCCGTCAGTTTGTGCGCGCACGGCTTGCGCAGAGCTGGTTCTACGATACGCAGGGAAGAACCGTAGAGCACCGCCAATTCCTTCCCATCACGTTCTTTGGCGAGAGCGCCATCGTTGCGAAGACCTTCCAGAAGGGCGACAACATCCACGTCACCGGTCAGCTCATACGGCGCGAGCCACGGCCCCGCACAGACGGACAGGGCGCCGCCCGCGAAGCCGGAACCATCTTCGAGATTCATGTGATTCGCGCATTTCGTATCGCCGCCATCTCGAAATCGGAAACGGCGGCCATCCACCAGAACGAGATTCGCCGCACCAATGACGCCAAGCAGATTCCAGCATTCCTTCAGGAGAGCGTCCATGATTGGCCTGTTTAAGACTGGCCTGGCTGGCCCGCCTCTCCGCTCCGCAATTCGCGCCTTCTCTCGCCTGAGTTGTGTTCTTGTCCCAATCGCCATTGCCGCCGTTGGCACGATGGTAGCGTGGGTCAGCTTCGGCCTCATCTTCAACTACACGCATTCTGCACCATTTGGCATCTACCGCGAGATTGCCGATCCATCGAGTACTCCTCACGACCCAGCGCCTTATGTGTTTTTCTGCCCCGATGTTCGATGGCCACGGATGTTGGGCCAACCGAACTATCGAGTTCCCATGCGTACCTGCCCAGATGGGTTTTCGCCTCTCATCAAGCCTGTGATTGCATGGCCCGGTGACACGGTAGAGATCTCCGCCTCCGGCGTCATTGTCAACGGACAACCGCTGCCAAATACCGCGACCATAAACCGCGACTCGACTGGACGACAGCTTCATCCATTCCCGACCGGAACATACCGCGTGCAAAAAGGCGAGCTTTGGGTCGTCAGCTCCTTCAGTCCCCGGAGCTTCGATTCCAGGTACTTCGGCCCAATCCCGTTGCGCTCCGTCCACAGTTGGATTCGCCCCTTGCTCGTGGAGCGTTCGTACCATGCAACCACCAACCCGAATTGAGAACGAAATCCAGAGGGCAGAAAGCAATGAACATTACAGAAACAGCAACCGCCTCACCAAGCAGAGCTAGATGGAGAATTCCGAGCATCCATCTTCCAGATCAGGCCAGGACAGCGGTCCTCTTCGCTACCTCTACCGCATTCGGCGGCGCAGGATGGAGCGGCGACCCCGCTCTGAATTATCTCGCCTTGCTCTTTCCCTTCGTATACCTTCACTCACGGCGGCGCCTGGACACGCTTTGTGTCGTCTTCTACTACGCAGCCGCGACTTGGAGTGTCATTCCCGGCGCTCAGGGCTTCTTTCGGACGGGCCACAACTTCGTTGTACCCCTCGCCATCTGGACTGCTCTAGTCGCGCTCGGCTCGGCTCCCTGTCTGGGCTTCTACAGCCGCCGTTACCTGCCGGTCTCCGCAATCGCCGCTCTCACGGCGTTGGCGCTGCCTCCGTTGAGCCTTGTAACCGTCGCCCATCCGCTGATCGCAACTGGCCACTGGTTTCCCGGAACCCGCTGGTTTGGTCTGGGGCTGGTCGTCGTATTGATAGCGGCGTATAGACGATTCGGCACAGCCATGACCCTTACCGTTCTCCTTGCGGCATCCGTCGCAACCCACGCTCGATTCCATCGCCCTGTTTCCGATCCCCATATTCTCGCCGTCAACACCAACTTCGGCGGAGAGCCAGCTCACGACGCTATTGACTCCCGGCTGGAATTCGAGGAGCGGGCGATCCAGCAAATCGCGCTTGCCCATCCCGACACGTTGCTCGTCTTCCCGGAGTCCATCATTCCAAGTTGGAATGGAATGCACGAGGCGCGCTGGGCTTCCACTTTCGCGCAACTCAAGCTACAGCGCACCGGCCTGCTGATCGGCACCACGATCCCTATTACGAACACGGAAGCCAATCGCAATGTTCTCCTCTCCCGTGGCTATACGGAGCGACTTTCTTACGCTCAACGTGTGCCAGTGCCGCTTGGTATGTGGCACGTCGGAGATCAGCGCAGTGGATACCCGCTGATGCTTCGCTTCCCGCCAACCATCCGTATTTGGAATCGACGCGCCGGAATATTGGTCTGCTACGAGCAGTTCTCTTTCTGGCCAGCCATCCAGACACTTGCGCACAACCCCGACATGCTGCTTGCGCCCTCCAATGTCTACTGGGCGGCCAACACGCCGATCCCAGCGATTCAGCATGTGGCCGCACAAGATTGGGCCGACCTCTGGGCCATCCCACTCTACGAGGCAAGCAACCGATGAGAATCCTGCCCGCAGTTTTCTTGGTCTGTATCGCTGCGAATCTCCCCGGCCAACGGCTGGACATTGCTGCTCTCCAATTGCGCTGCCTCCCGGCAGTGCCGCTCACCACGCTCAGCGCCATCATCAGCGTTGAATCCGGCGGCAATCCAAATGCCATGCAGATCGACTTTCCGAGGGCGCTCCTCAAGCAATGGCATCTACCGGAGGGGACATTGCGACTCAAGCGCCAGCCCGCCACCCAACGCGAAGCGTTGGAATGGCTCGACTACTTCGAGCGCCGCGGAATCTTCGTTGACTTGGGCCTCATGCAGGTCAGTACAGCGGAGGCCCAGCATCGTGGACTTTCTGTCGAGTCGCTATTGGACCCATGCTTCAATCTTCGCGCCGGTTGGCAGATTCTCGATAGTGCATACCAGCTTGAGGTCAAAACCTACGGACCCGGCCAGGAAGCGCTGCGGCACGCCATCTCTCGCTACAACACCGGCGACACCCGACGCGGCATTGATAACGGCTATCTGGGGCGGGTCATTGCGGCGCTCCACCAATCGCCTGCAACAGCTTCACCCGTGAGAGGAGTGAACCGAAGATGATTGACGCAACCGACTTCACAATCCCCGGCACCGGCGTACTCAGAAACAAGCTCGGCATCACGGACCCTCCCGCTCTCTCCAGAGCGGCGACGAATTCTACGGCCATTCGCCTTGCTGAGCTTCAGGCAACGCCTCTTCGAGGCGGCTTTGACTCCACCCACCTTCAGGCGATCCACCACCATATCTATCAAGACCTCTACGATTGGGCCGGAGAACTGCGCTCCATCGACGCCGGCAATGTGCCCGCGTCTCAGGTGGAGAAATCCCTCAACAGCGTCTTGGATCGCTTGAGCCGCGAGAACCACCTGAAAGGCTTGAGCGCCGAAGAGTGGGCAGGTAGCGCCTCGGCATACCTCTACGACCTCGGGACGATACAGCCGTTTTTGGCTGGAAACGAAGTCGCTCTGCAGGAATTTGCCGTCGAGCTTGCACGCAAGAACAACCTGGGTCTGCATTGGGACGCGACACCCGGCATCGATTCCGGTTCAATCGCGCTCCTCAGCCAGGTTGAGCAATCCGCAAGCCTGCGGCGCCTCATCATGCTGGCGATGGATACCGACCCCATTGTGCAGCCTTCCAACAGCGGTCATCGCATCGAGCGCGATATGGATTCTGTCCTGACAATCGGGAATCTCCTTCCGTGAACTGTCCCTAGGGCGCAATCCTCATTACCAAAGTTGGGTGTTCTGCAGGGTACATTTCATTTTGCAGGCGGTCTAACTTGATGATCGTCCTCATGCGTGAAATGTTCCTGCCGCGTACCGCTCGATTTGCGCTTGTCGTCAAGCTGGCATCAGTTCGGTGTCTCGACGGCTCACCCTGGTTGACAGAGTGCATCATCGCGGCCCGACAGCAACATAAAATCTCCATCCGTGTTCGTAAATACTTATACGAAAAGAGCGGCTGCAACGGGAATCTTGGACGGGTGAAAGAAAACATGAATTCCCTTGAGCGGATTCTGAGTATGATCCGTCTTACTGAGACTGCGGTCCCAATCGAAAAATGGAAAAGGAGGCTACCACGATCACTGTGATAACGATGTCACACCTCACTCCTTGTTGGGCTATCGACCATGCGTGTCGCGTAGCCGATCAGAGTTTCCAGGAAGGATTGAAAGTGGAAGGTACAAACGCTTTCCATTTTCCCCTCCACCGACCGCGATGAGGCCCATCTCATACGCGTCGCCCCAAACATACAACTGGCCGAAACGAATGTTCGAGTTGGCTGAGTTGCGATAGGAGTACGAGCGCATGGGCCACCTTATCGACCGTACTGCACAGAATCTCTTTATCACCGCCTCCTCTGTAAAAGAGAACGGCAAGAAGCGCAAGATTGTCATTGAAAGCCGACCCGAGTTCGCCATCATCAAGCTCACTGGGTCAAGCGAGAGATTCCCGCTCTCATGGGAAACGATCTATCAGATTGCAAAGCAGCACCACGCAAATAACCTGCGATTGGAAGCCGAGGCAGAGAAGCCTCGTAAACCCCGAAAGACCAACCCCTCGGGCTAGATCGTCGCGGACAAATCCCGTTGTATGTGGTGCCTCTCCGGCGGTATCCGGTAGGGAGAAGAGTAGTTCTGTGTCACTACTTCCCGCAGTCCGAAGGATTGACTGGAGAAGTCCTCTGGCAGTGTCCCTCTAGTGTTCTTCAGGCCGGGAGGAGCAAGATTCTCTTGCTTTAGGAACCATAACCATGCGACTGTAGTGAAATGTACATAGCAATTAAGGCGCTTGCGAGCTTCGGGCGTTCTTGGCAGAAACGACTTTGAATCCACTTCATGTTGAGGGTGTCTCTTATGCAACTTCCGATGAGCTTCACGCACGAACAGTTCGTCGACGGCCAGCGAGCTGCTGATTTCCTCGGCGTTCCGCGCAAAACACTATTAAGCCTTGCTCGTCGAGGCTCGATCCCGGCTCATCCCCTTGGAGAGGGAATTCGCCACACATGGCGCTTTCGGATTTCAGAATTGGCTTCCTGGGTTCAATCAAAAACGGTAGAATCAGGTAGCCATCGGGGTCGGAAAGAGGAGAAAATTCCTTGAATCGACCACGGTATCAACACGGCTTTTTTAGCCGGCTCAAACGCACGAAAGGACCGGAAGTATGGGTTTACAGATGGCGAGATATTGATGCCACCGGTAAGCCCAAGATGCGGTCTCTCGTGGTTGGCTCAGTCAAGCAGTACTCCACGGAAACAGCAGCATGGAAAGCTGTCTCGACATTGAGCCTCGACATCAACCAACACACCTTCCGCCCCGAGGGGCGGCCGGAAACATTCAAACAATTGGTGGAACATTACCAGATGATCGAGTTGGATCTGGAGAAATCCTCTGAGCGAAAGGTACGCCAGACAAAACAAACCTATGGGATCTATCTGAAGACAAGAATTGTTCCCCGTTGGGGCAATTCCCGGTTTCGGGAGATCAAGGCCGTGTCAGTAGAACGGTGGCTTGGTTCGATTGACGATCTGTCGAACGGAACCAAGGCGAAAATCAAGGGCGTTATGAGCGAAGTTTTTCAACACGCGATCCGGTACGGTTGGCTCAACGATGGGGAGAACCCCATGTTTGCCGTTCGTCAGAGCACCAAACGGACACGGGTGACCGAACCTCTGGAAGCGGTAGAGTTCCGGGCGCTCATTCTTGAGCTGCCACATAAGATGCGCCTTATTGGCATCGTGGCAGCGACGACAGGGCTTCGGATCAGCGAGGTTCTCGGCCTGAAATGGAAGGACATCGACTGGAAGGCATTGCAGATGGAAGTCACCCGATCAGTCGTAGATGGCATCGTTGGAAAATGCAAGACCGAGACATCCCGCAGGCCGGTGCCGATTGATGAATTCACCACTGCGGAACTACTGGCCTGGAAGCGGGAAACCGCCTATGCAGAGCCGGAGGATTGGGTTTTCGCCAGCGAGCGAGTCCAAGGCAGAATGCCGCCTTGGGCTGACACGCTCTTGGATCGTTTTCTGCAACCTGCCGCGAAGCGGGCCGGAATCACGAAGTGGGTGGGTTTCCATACATTCAGGCACACCTATTCCACGCTGCTAAAAGCCAACGGGGAAGATGTGAAAGTGGTTCAGGAATTGATGCGCCACGCCAACATCTCGACAACAATGAACATCTACACAAAGGCTCTGACGCCAGCCAAGCGGGAGGCGCAAAGCCGGGTGGTCGATGTTCTGATGGATCGTTCACGAAATGTTCTGGAAAGTGCCACGGAAGATGCTGCTTGAGAACCAACGTATCTTTAGCGTATCGCGTTTTTCTTGGCCGTACGCTAAGTTGTTGATTTTATGGTGGACCTGATCGGGATCGAACCGATGACCTCTTCCATGCCATGGAAGCGCGCTCCCAGCTGCGCCACAGGCCCACATACCGAGGGACGTAACTTCCCTATTGTCTCCGCTCTGGCGCGATTCGTCAAACTCGACCCGCTTCCTCGGTTCCATCGCCTCCGCCCGGGCTGCTTTCCTGCTATGTTCCTCACTCCGCATCTGATCCAGCGGTATCCCACCTTGAACGTGCGAAACGTAATATAGAGAAAGTCCACAAGCATCAACTCGGCGCAAAGTAGCGCTTCACCTTCGATGCGAGATCAGAAATCTTGATATCGTAAACGGCCTGTACCAATGGAGAATCGGAAAGTGAAAAACACAATGACTTGGAGTCTGAAGCAGGTAACTTATCTTTGCATGACGGTCCTTCTTTGCTGCGCCTTCTCATCGGCGCAGACCTCCGCTCCAGCCCCAGTGCTAACTCCAGGGCAACGCGCGGACGCCATTATCCAAAAGATGACGCTCGATGAAAAGATCGCCCAGATTCACGGCGTTTCGAACAAAGAGCATTTCCGTTGGGTTCTCGGCATCGACCACCTCGGAATCCCTCCGTTGCCCATGGCAAACGGTCCTGCGGGTATCGGCCCGGCTGACCGGGTGCAGCCCCATGCCACTGCCTTCCCCGCTCCCATCGCCGTCGCCGCCTCGTGGGATCGCGCCGATGCCCGCGAATATGGCGTGGCAGTCGCCGGCGAAATCGCGGACATCGGCCGCACCATGCTCGAGGCGCCCACCGTAAACATCGCCCGCATTCCCACCTCAGGCCGCACCTTCGAGGCCTATGGTGAAGATCCTTTCCTCACCGGCGAAATCGGCGTTGCCAACATCCTCGGCATCCAGAGCCAGAACGTGATCGCCAACGTGAAGCACTTCGCGCTCAACAACCAGGAGGCGGATCGCAACTCGGTCAATGTGATCGCCGACGAACGTACCATGCGCGAAATTTATTTTCCTGCCTTCGAATCGGCCATCAAAGTAGCTCATTCCGCATCTCTCATGTGCTCTTACAACAAGGTCAACGGAGACTATGCCTGCCAAAACAAGTTCCTGTTGACCGACGTTTTGCGCAACGACTGGCACTTCGACGGATTTGTCGTCTCGGACTTCGGTGCCGCGCATGACGGTCCCGGTGAAGCCAGCGCCGGCATGGATCTCGAGATGCCCACAGACAAAACCTACGACGCCGCCTTTGCAGCCCAGGTGCGCGACGGTAAGATCCCCGTCTCCGTAATCGACGCCTTCCTCCGCCACCGCTACGCCGCCATGATGCGCCTCGGCCTCTTCGACCACCCCCCAACCACCACGCCGCTTCCTGAAAAGGAGAACGGCCAAATCGCGCAGCGCCTCGCCGCCGATGGCATCGTCCTGTTGCGCAACGAGAACAGCATCCTCCCCCTCGATGCCTCCAAACCCGGTTCTATCGCCTTAATTGGCCCCGCCGCGGACACGGTAATCGAAGGCGGTGGCGCTGCCTATGTTCTCGCTTTACACACCATTTCTCCCGTCCAGGCGCTGCGCGCGCGCTTCGGCGCCAGTTGCATTCAATTCGTGCCGGTCGGCGGACAAGGCTTCATCGACCCTCGCGACACCATCGACGGCTTTGCCCTATCCCCACCGGATGCCGCCCCAGGAGCCCAGGGCGTTCTTTCTGAATATTTTGACAACATCACCTTGTCAGGCCCTCCAAAAATCACTCGCATCGAGCGCATTCCTGAAACCCTCTCGGAGTTTGGCGGTCCCCTACCCGGCATCTCTGCCGATTACTCGCTGCGCTGGACGGCGAACCTCACCGCACCCGCAACCGGCGACTACACATTCGGAACCGAAACATGGGGAAAGATGCAGCTCTTTCTCGACGATAAGCCGCTCGTCGAGCAGACGCAACGCCGCGAAGCTTTCTCCCCGATGACGGCCACCGTCCATCTTGAAGCCGGCCACTCGTATGCACTGCGCGCAGAATACATCTCGCAAGGTCGCGGAATCGCTCGTGTCCTCTGGCAGTTGCCCGCTGGCGTTGAAACACCCGGCATCGCCAAAGCCGTTGAAGCCGCGCGCCACGCCAATGTGGCGGTGGTCTTTGCCACCGCCTGGGCGCACGAGGGCTGGGACCGCGCCTCACTTGCGCTTCCCGCTTCTCAAGATCGACTCATCGAGGCCGTCGCCAAAGTCAATCCGCACACCGTCGTCGTTCTCCAATCCGGAGAGCCTGTACTCATGCCGTGGGTTCACGATGTCGCCGCGGTGGTTGAAGCATGGTTCCCAGGCGAAGAAGGTGGTGCCGCCATCGCCGCAGTTCTTGCCGGAGATGTCAATCCCTCAGGCAAGCTGCCCATCACGTTCCCAGCCAGCGATGCTGAAGTCCCAGCCTCCACTCCTGACCAATATCCGGGCATCAACCATGTCGAGCATTACAGTGAAAAACTCAACGTTGGCTATCGCTGGTTCGATGCCATGCGCAAAGCTCCACTCTTTCCCTTTGGTTTTGGATTGTCGTACACGCGCTTCGAGTTTTCGAAGTTATCTTCCGCACTCCGCCCCGACGGCAATGTTGCCGTTCATGTCACCGTAACTAATCAGGGAAACCGCGCCGGCGCTGAGGTTGCGCAGCTCTATGTGAGTTATCCAGAAAATGCGGACGAGCCTCCGCTTCAGCTCCGAGCCTTCTCCAAGGTGAAGTTACAGCCTGCCGAGTCGAAGCAGTTGGAATTCATCCTCGTGCCCCGCGCCTTTTCCTATTGGTCAGTAGAGGATCATGCCTGGAAGATTGCCCCCGGTTCGTATTCCATCGCGGCCGGAAGCTCGTCCCGCGATCTGCCTTTACACACACAAATCGTTCGTTGAGCGTCAATCTGCGTACATGCCTTTGAGAGAGGTCCCTGTACTTTGATTAACTGCCTTCCATGGGAGAAGGCGGTGGTTGCCCCGGCTGCATTCGCGAAGCAGTCGGGTCACCTCAACCGCAATCTGCCGTTTGAATTCCCGCTTTTCCCTGGTGCGCAATTTGTGTCCTTGCTTCACCAGCGCCAACGGCTTTTCCTGCATCGGGATTGGCGTCACGAATACATTGGCATCGTTTTTCGTCACTCCCAGTTCCGCAAAAAAATCGTCATAAGCTGTTTTGAACGAAGCGTCGTAATCTGCGCAGTACGAAGTCTGATCCGCACCGGATATACTCGCCATTGTGCCGATGCCCAGTGCTTCTCCTGCGCCCTGAAGCGCCGCCACCAGCAGCGCGCCGGGGGCCACGTCATGAAGCACCTTGGTCGCAAATGCAATTTGGCGATAATACCCCTTGACGCCCTGCAGCCGAGTAATCAAGAGAACGTCCGCTGCTTCCGACTTCACGATCCTGCCAGGAACAATCGTGAAAGAAAGTACAAAGACAATCTCGTCGTCCACCAACAGATTGAGTGAAAGCTCACCCTCTTTGTCGTGAGGCCTCGACTGGCCCAACGTAATGCTGAACAGATGCGACTCCTCGCGAAGTTCTACCAGCGTAATATCCCTGACCAGAACCTGGCGTATGAAGCCCTCCGGCAGTTCCGCGTGCAACCGCTTGTAATGATGCACAAAGCAGGCCGCGCGTTCTGCCACGGTCAGTCCTCGCGACAGATAGTCGTGCGTCAGATATTTGAAAGCGAATCTGGGATCGGTATGAGCAAACTCCGCATACGCAGGCAGCTTCAGCAGCTTGAGCACCTTCCGATGCCTGCTGATGTTGGTCACTGCGCGCCACAACACTCCCGCCAGTTTGACCGGTGACCAAGTCTTCCTCTGCCGCGCCAAAATCGACAGCGGCCCAAGCAATGCGCCCCTCGTTGCAGCCGCGGGCTCCTCATTCTCTGTCACAGTGTAGTTGACGTCCAGTGTCATCTTGCGACCGACCTCATCCGCACATCTCCAATCTTCAAGCGCGCCAGATGACCGTCTTGGCTCTGCTTTCCATGTTGGAGAGTGGGGCCGGCATCGGCACGATTGCAATTCCAGAAGCTGAATGCCTCGAAGGCAATACACAAAGTTGACGCAACCATCAGGCAGCGGCAACCCCGCATGAAATCTGCCACGGTACGGTAATCCTGGAATTGCTCTTGGACCCTTCATGCTCTTTGATCGCCCCACGGCGCTTCAATTCATCCTTGGTGGTACGCACATGGCTCATCGGTAACAAACCTTTAATTACCTTGAGCTTGCCGCCTCTATCCAGACAAAGAAAATGCGCGCACAGCCCGCATCTGGCGCGTTTCTCTCACAACCCGCCCGGCTCCAAGACGCCGTCTGCGCCCGCACCTGACTCAACAAAAGTAATGGCGCAATGTGATTTAAATCACACGCCCACCCTGCAGAGTACTGAATAATAGTGTTGGCTGATGACACGGCAACCTCCCGCGCCCAGGTGTGCTCATCGTCCTTGTTGCAGTCTCCCCTGCCGCGCGCGGAGGCAGTTACCCTGGGAGTTGTTCGAACCGGAGACCTGCCTTCATGTACAGGATTGTGGAAGCCCGAAACGTCGGCCTCAATATCAAGCAGTTTGTCATTGAGGCGCCACGCATTGCCCGCAAGCAGAGGCCGGGACAGTTTCTTATTCTCCGCCTCCATGAGAAGGGCGAGCGCATTCCGCTCACCATCAAGTCTTCTGACCCCGAAGCCGGCACCGTCACCATCGTCGTGCAGGCCATCGGCAAAACCACCTCGCTGCTCAATTGTCTTGAGACTGGCGACTCCGTTCTTGATATCGTTGGCCCGCTCGGCCACCCTTCGGAGATTCAGAACTTCGGCACTGCCGTCATTCTGGCCGGCAGCGTCGGTACAGCCATGGCGCTGCCGACAGCCAACGCCCTCAAGCAGGCGGGAAACCACGTCGTCTTTATTGAAGGCGCGCGAAACACTGAGATGGTCGTCTTTGAAGACGAAGTCCGCCAGGCCAGTAACGAGACCTACATCATGACCGACGATGGCAGTTACGGCGAGCAGGGTCTGGTCACCCGGAAACTCAACGAGATGATCGCCGCAGGCCGCAAAATCGACTTCGTACTTGCCGTCGGTCCCGTGCCCATGATGCGTGCCGTATCCCTCGTCACCGGCCCTCTCGGCATCAAGACCATGGTCAGCCTCAACTCCATCATGGTGGACGGAACCGGCATGTGCGGCGGTTGTCGTGTCTTGCTCGGCAAGCAGAGCAAGTTCGCCTGTGTCGATGGGCCGGAGTTCGATGCGTCGCTGGTCAATTTCGAAGTCCTCATGCAGCGCAACTCCATGTATCGTGACAAAGAGTGCCAGTCACTCAAGTACTTCTCTGAACACAAGGATGAAGAGCTTGCGCAGTTGCGCGCAGAGCTGGCCAACAAGGAAGACGACGTAGCGCCGCTGCAGGCGGAGCTGGCCCCCGAGGAAGCACCCCATGCCTGAGAAAACCACTCTTCCACGTTCCGCAATGAACATTCTTCCCCTCAAAGAGCGGATGAAGATCCTGCGCACCCACATGCCGGAGCTCGACCCCTCGATCCGCTCTCACAACTTCGAAGAGGTTAACCAGGGCCTGCCCCCTGAGGACGCGCTCACTGAGGCCACCCGCTGTATCGCCTGCGCCAAGCCCGGATGCGTTGTCCAGTGCCCCGTCGGCGTAAAAATCAAAGACGTCGTCGAACTCATTTGTGCGGGTGACTATCTCGCCGCCGCGGCCAAAATGCGCGAAGACAATGCCCTGCCCGCCATCACCGGTCGCGTCTGCCCCCAGGAAAATCAGTGCGAAGGCGGATGCGTCCTCGGCAAGAAGGGCGCCCCGCTCGCCATCGGCAACCTCGAGCGCTTTATCGCCGACTTCGAGCGCAACAGCGGTCAGCTCGGTCTGCCCTCCAACGCGCCCAGCACCGGCAAAAGCGTCGCCATCGTCGGCAGCGGTCCCGCCGGACTCTCCGCCGCGGGAGATCTTATCCAGAAGGGCCATCGCGTCCGCGTGTTCGAGGCTCTCCACGAACTCGGCGGCGTACTCGTCTACGGCATTCCCGAGTTCCGCCTGCCCAAAACCATCGTCAAAGGCGAAGTCGATAACCTGCGCCGCATGGGCGTCGAGTTTGAAACCAACGTCGTCGTCGGCAAAAGCGTAACCATCGACGAGCTGATGCAATACGAACATTTCGACGCCGTCTTTGTCGCCACCGGCGCCGGTCTCCCTGTATTCCTCGGTATTCCCGGCGAGCACTTCAACGGCGTCTACTCCGCAAATGAATTCCTCACCCGCGTCAACCTCATGCGCGCCTATCAGGTTACCGAGTACGACGAGCCGGTGTACGATTGCCGCGATCGCGATGTCATCGTGGTCGGCGGAGGCAACACCGCCATGGACGCGGTCCGCACCGCCCGTCGCCTCGGTGCGCGCACGGCCACATTGGTCTATCGCCGCTCTGAAGCCGAAATGCCCGCCCGCCTTGAAGAAGTGCACCACGCACAGCAGGAAGGCATCGAGTTCCGCATGCTCACCAACCCCATCGAGTTTATTGGCGATCAGAAGGGCTGGCTCACCGGCGTACGCTGCGTGCGCATGGAACTGGACGAGCCCGGTCCCGATGGCCGCCGCCGCCCTGTCGAAGTAAAAGGCTCCGCCTTCGTGCTGCCCGCCAACGTTGTCATTATCGGCGTCGGCACCACCGCCAATCCCCTCATCCAGAGTTCTACGCCCGACCTCAAGACCACCCCGCGCAACTACATCGTGGCCGACTCGCAGACCAACCGCACTTCCAAGCGCGGCGTCTTTGCCGGAGGCGACATCGTCACCGGCGGCGCAACCGTAATCCTCGCCATGGGCGCTGGCCGCAAAGCCGCCGCTTCCATCCACCAATTCCTCACCACTGGAGAGTGGTAGCGGATGCCGGGTGTCCAACCGGGGCCGTTTCTTTGTCCACTGTTCCCACAAAATGGGCGGCAAAGGTTTCCCCTTTGCCGCCGCCCGTCCCTGGGTTGTCTTGAAGTTGTTACAGTCCCGCGTTTACTGCAAAAGCTTGGTTACTTCCTGCTGCACGCTGTTGGCTTGCGCCAGAGCCGCGATACCCGTCTGACTCAGAATCTCGTACTTCGACATATTCGATGTCGCCGAGGCATAGTCGGTCGCCTGGATCGCATTCTGGGCCGACACCACGTTCTCTCGCTGCGTGCTCATCACCTGACTGATCGAGTTCAGCGTATTGATCTGCGCGCCGATGTAGCCGTCCATCGAAGACAAGTCGCTGATCGCCAGATTCAAATCGGTAAGAGCCAGTTGCGCGTGGCTTTGCGTCAACAGATCCGTGCCGCTGAGCGACTGCCCATTGCTGTCTGAATAGCTGATCGTGGCGGTCCCGCCCGTCGCGCTCGCGTCTTGCGTCATCGTCGTCGAAACCACAGAAGGCACGCCGGCGGTCACCGTAAGAGTCTGGCCCACTGACGAATCGTACAGCAGGTCGGTTGCGGCGATAGTCCCGTCCTGGCTCAGCCCAACATGGTATCCGCCCGGTGTCGGAGCCGCACCTGTGTTCACCAGCCCCGCGATAATAATGCCGGTCTCGCTCGAATCTACTGCGCCGCCGGCTGCCGCCACTGCAGACGCGCCGGCCTGCAAGGCCGTCCCGAAACTGGCTGTCAGGCCAAGCCCGGACGCATTAATGGCGTTCACCATGCCCTGGGCCGTGTTATTGGCACCCGTAACGCTGATCGTCGTGGTCGCCGTGCTGCTGGTACCCGCCACCAGGTAAGTCACTTGCAATGACGTCGTGCCTGAAGCCGCAAGCGTATCCGTCGATTGCGCGTTCTTCGTGGCCGTCGACAGATTCACAAACACGTTGCTCTGCCCGTTCGTGTACGACATCGTGCCGCCCGTGTCACCAACGTTGCTCGCCGAAAGCGTGTGGATGTTCAGATTGTCCACCGAAGCTCCCGTCGTCGAAGAATCGCCGGTGTAAATCGCCACGTTCGATCCCGTGAATACCTGCTGCTGGTTATACGTGGTCGTCGCGCCGATGTTCGTGATTTCGGCCAGTATCGATTGATACTCCTGGTTCGCCGCGGCCTCTTGGGTCGCATTCAGGGTGCCGTTCGAGGCCTCGGTGGCCAGCGTCACGGCACGGTTAAGCAGGTTCGTCACTTGCGAGAGCGCGCCATCGGCCACTTCCAATAGCCCCACGCCCTCTGTGGCGTTGGTGGCCGACTGGGTTAGTGCCGTCGCGTTGGCCTGAAGCCCGTTCACCAGAGAGAGTCCCGCCGCGTCGTCCGCGCCGGAGTTGATCTTCGATCCCGATGACAACTGCTGCAATACCGTCTGCAGGCTGGTGCTTGTGTTGTTCAGGTTGTGCTCTGCGTAAATTGCTGAAAGGTTATTCAATACACCGAGGGCCATGGGATTCAACTCCTTCTTGGACGCTTTCTTCTTGCCCTCCCCCTCGGTATATCCTGCCTACCTTCGGGGCCTCCGCTACTTCCGGTTGGGCGTTTCTGCATCCACCCACTTCATCGGTGTACCCCGAAATAACTTTAGTCATATTTTTTAAGAGCCCTATTACCGTCACTGTCGCGCTCCGATTCAACCTGTCTCACTTTCATTCATTCACTGTCCCGCTGCGCTCCACTCGACTGTCCCACTTCGAGTCATCCGCCACACTGCCCCCACCAGGACCCTCCCTCCAAACCCCGTGCGAGCCACCGCAACTTCGCACAAAAATCGGCGGCAGGAGGATCACCCCCTGCCGCCACCGGTCTCAACTGCTACCGCATTTGCTCTCTGCCTGAATTCTTCTGTTTGGGCCGCTCCCACCGCCATGTTCGCAGTTGACCAAGCCCCCGGAACTCCGTTACTGCTCTTCACCCATTCCCGCTCCAGGCCCCGGTGCGTCTTGCGGAGCTGGCTGCGGTGGAGGCATCTGCCGGCGCATCTGCCCTCCCGGGCCCGGCATCCCCTGTCTCCGCCCGCCTTGGCCGCCCCATCCGCCACCGTCACGCTCTTGTCTCTCGTTGGCGCGGAACTCCTGCACCTGCTTCCATTGCTCCGGCGTAAGCCTGCTCCTGATCGCTAACAGAAACCGCGCATTCGCCTTTTCAAGCTCGGCCCGTGCCTGTGCAACCTTGTCGATCTGGGACACTACTTTGGACTCATTGGGCTGGTCGCCCCGCATCAGCGGCTCCATCTCCAGCTCCGCCTTCTCCAGGCTACCGCGCAGGTCAACAAGCCTCTCGCGATGCTGCAACAAGATTTCGTCCATCCCCTTCCGCTGCTCGTCGGTCAGCTTCAGACGCTCCACCATCTTGGGATTGTTCCACCAGCGCCCGCGATCACCCCGTGCCCCCAGTGCGCGTTCAAACGGTGGCCGCCGCTGCCCAAACCCCGGTCCCGCACCCCTGCCATCCCCCGGCCCTTGTGCAGACGCCAGCACCCCTGCCATCAATGCGCCCGCAATCCCCAAAACCACTCGCCCTGCCACACTCATCTTCATCGAATTTCTCCTCCCCACTGTCGTCCATGGGGCTTTCTCTTTCAAGTCCGTCTTTGTACTTACTGCGTTTCATCCTCAGCCATCAGTTGAGCCAAGGGCTCCATGGCGCTTGGAACTGCGCGCGATACATCCTTGTCCACCTTGGCCAGCAGATCTTCATCTTCTTCCCTGGCACGCTGCTCGGCCGCCATTTGCTGCTGCCTGGCCGCCTGCACAGCCGCCGCGATTCTCGCCGCCTCTTGACGGTGATGACGCTCGTAAACGCCACCCGCCAGGCTTCCCAGCGCCAGAACGCATCCCAGCGCCCATCCAGCCACCAGTCGCCAGCTCACCTTCCTGACAACCGCCGCCGACCGAGGCTGGCTATAAGCTGCCTCGCTCCAGGCATGAACGCTCAAACGAAAATTCCTGAGCGCCTCGTCCAGTACCCCGTCCGTCATTTCCTCTGTTCGCTTGTCCATCTTGTCCATTTTGCCCATCCCCAGACTCATCGCTTCCCCTTCAATTCCATCCGCACTTTCCCCAGTGCCCGCGAAAGATGCGCCTTCACCGTGCCTTCGCTCAACCCCGTAGCCAGTGCTATCTCGCTCAACTCCCGCTCATCCACAAACCGCAGCAAAAACACCGTCCGCTGCCGCTCGCTCAAACCCTCGACCGCCTTCCAAACATGCCCCACTTGCTCCCGCGCCAGCATCTGCTGCTCCGCCGAGCGCTCTCCGCTTGGCAGCCAATCACTGGCTTCATTCAGTTCCACGGAATTCGTCTGCGTATGCCGCCAGAACTGCATCCGGCGGTTCCGCCAATGATCCTTCTGCAAGTTGATCGCGATCCGCATCAGCCAGGTCATCGCGCTCGACTCGCCTCGAAAGCTGCCCCAGTTCCGGTGCGCCTTCAGAAAACACTCCTGCGTCAGCGTCTCCGCCAGGTCCACATCGCGCGTAGACGCCAGCAGGAACCGGAAGATCTGCGGCCGGTGGCTCACTACAAGATTCGAAAATTCCTGCGTTGCAGCCTCCAACTCTCGCCCGGCCAACTCCTCCGCCGTAGCTCCTGTTATCGGTTCCAATGCGGTGCCGGCTGCCATCACTCTGGTAGACGCCATCGGCCCGCGCAAGTTTACATACACCGCGTCATTAGAGCGTTTTCGATGCGAGTGTGAACAATCATTTGTGCTCTCCCATCCTTGAATCGTTCTTTGATTCAAGGGTGGGAGAGCACAAATTCAAATCTCCACAGCAAACACTGAATCAGAAAACGCGCTATTGATCCGGCCCTCAAATACAAGCACCGTGGCCCATCCATTTCGCAGGTTTTATCGCGAAATGGGTGGGAAGCCCCCAAACTATTTAAGGGCCGGATCAATAACTCCGCACCTCGCCCAGAAACCCAAGCTCCCATGAGGTTGTCGGCTCCCCGGCCTGCTCGGCAATCGCGCGCAGCTTCACCGTCCCCTGCTGATCAGGAAACTCCGCCGGAACGTAAGGAACTATATGCCCTGCAATCGGCACCGTGAACGGCCGCTTTATCCCGCTCTGCACCGGCAATGCCGTCTCCTTGCCGCGTACCAACCGGTTATCCACAGTCAGCTCATTGAAGTACCCGGGATTGTCCGTCGCCGCCGCCCCCAGCAGCCACGGCCCATACGAATATGCCACCCGGTCCTTCCCATAGGTCTCGCTGCGCAGTTTCATCGCATACTTCACGGTCACCACGTCGCCCGCGGCCCAGGTCCGCTCAACACTCACAGAACCGCCCTCCATCGCCGCCAACCGTCCGCCGTCTTTCAGTTGGGCATCCACTGCTTCGGCCCACCCCGGTTTGCGGATTCCGAGCACCGCCGGCCCCTTACCCGCCGCTTTCACCGTGATCTTCACCGTGCCGTTCTCGCCCAGAGACGACTCCGCTACTGCCGAAAGAACCTTCGTCTCAATCCGTCCGTCCAGGGGCAGGTCATAGTGCAGACCTCCATCCTGGCTGCGGAATACGCTTCCGTGGATGTCCGGGAAGCAGCGCAATCCATGCAGCGTGCAGCACCACCACGCCCGCGCCGCCCCATGAGCCTGGAACCCCGTCTCCGTAAATACCCGGTGCCCAAAATCGCCCGTTGCAAACTGGTTGAAGGCCAATTCATTAAAGATCGCCCGCTCCGCCATCGAGAGATATTCCTGCTTCCCTGTCGCCTTCCACAGTGACAGGCTCAGCCGAACCCAGTCGGCTTCCCCGCAGCCCTCCGTGCGATGATTGTTCGGGCTCCAGCCCTCTGGAACTCCGCCCGTAATCTGCAGATCCCGCGACCCGGCCACCTCATGCCACGCCGTCTCGCACTGCCGCAGATACCCCGCCTCGCCCGTAGCCCCGTAAAGGTCCATCACACCCCGCAGGCTGCTCAGGTAGCCATGCGCATGGTCTCCCGCGCGCCGCTCGATAACCGCCGCTATCTCCCCGGCCAGTTTCTTGTAGCGCTCATCCCCCGTGACCATATACAGGTTGGCCAGCCCCTCCGTCTGCTGCATCCAGCAGATGTAGCTCGATGCGAAATGCTGCGCGCCAAACGACTCGCGCATCTGGCTCGACAGCATCAGCGGCCCAATCCGAACCATGAAGTCGCCCAGTCTCCTGCACGCCGCCAACACTGGAGCCGAAGGCTTCAGCCGGTAATACTCCACCAGGCCCACCAGCAGCCGCCCATTTCCCCACAACAGCGCCAAGTCCTGGTCCGTCGGCTTGTCGTAGTCGAAAGTCCTGCCAAAGTAACCATCTGGCTTTTGCAGCGCAATCGCCTTTTCCACCAGCGAGTCCAGGCCCGCAAACCGCGCGTGATACGTCTGCGCGGCCGTTGCCAGCGCGCCAATGTACCGGCCTGAAAGATCCCCGCTGTATTCGGTAAACCGCCGCCCTGCCACGGGTCGAACATCCGCCAGCAGAAACTCCTCCGTATACGCGGGCGAGCCCCCCGACAGAACCCTCTTTAACGTCAGCTCATACCGCGCCCGCAATGGTCCATTCATACCAAACGAAGTTGCACTCGCCCCCAAACCCGTTGAAGCAAGCGATGCCAACGCCAGCGGAGCGCCTCCGCCAACCAGCGGAACCATAGCAGCGATTTTGACGAAGCCTCTGCGATCCATATCCATCTCTCCCCATTCCAAACCCATCATAAGGCGGCCACCGGCTCAGTGGCAGGCCCGTCCGCCAAAGGCCACTTCCAGTTGCTCTAGCGGCCCCTCCTGCAATCCCTGCCAGCCCTTCGCGGACGGGGATATACTGTGTTGTCCCAAGAAATGGGTGCAGTAGAGACTCCGTAAATGTGTACGAGGGTCTTCACTCCACCTGAACTTTGCAGCGGGGACGCAATGCGCAAAAGACTGGCTTGTCGCAGGTCGATTTTGTTTTAGATCGCAACTTAATCAACGCAGCCGGAAGCACTCGATGGCGATGATGCCTCTTCTGGTTGCTCGAACCTATAAATGGAGAGCAAGATGATTTCTCGGCGAACCTTCGTCAATGGCCTTGCGGCTGGTGTGGCCACAACGGCATTCGCGTCCTCGGCAAAAAGTTACGGCCAGATTCTCGGCGCCAACGACCGCCTGAATTTTGCCATCAACGGCCTCAATGGCCGCGGTTACGCGCATCTTTCCGCATTGAAAAACAACAGCAAGACCGCGCGCGTCGCCTATTGCTGCGATGTCGACGCACACATCCTTGCCAAATTCGCCGGCGCGGCCGAGAAGGCTCTCGGCTATGCGCCCAAGGCCGAACAGGATTTCCGGCGCATGCTCGATTCCAAGGATGTCGATGCCATCACCGTCGCCACTCCCGATCATTGGCACACCCCCATGGCGGTGCTTGGCCTCAAGGCCGGAAAGCACGTCTATGTCGAAAAGCCGTCCAGCCACAACGCCCGCGAGGGCGAACTGCTCGTTCTCGCCCAGGAGAAGTACAAGAAGTGCGTGCAGGTCGGCGACCAGCAGCGCTCCTCCGACTACTCCATCGAGATGATCAAGAAGATCCACGATGGCTACATCGGCACCCCGTACATGGCCAAGGCCTTCTACGTGAACACCCGTCAGTCCATGGGCCACGGCAAGCCCGCCCCCGTGCCCGAGTGGCTCAACTGGGATCTCTGGCAGGGTCCGGCTCCGCGCCACGAATACGTCGACAACGTTCACCCCTACAACTGGCACTGGCTCCGCCGCTACGGCACCGGCGAAACCCTCAACAACGGCACGCATGAAATTGACGTCTGCCGCTGGGCTCTCCAGGCTGAGTACCCTGAGACCGTCACCGCGACCGGCGGCCGCTTCCAGTTCCAGGACGACTGGGAGTTCTACGACACCCTCGTAACCAACTTCGGCTACTCTGACAAGATCATCACCTGGGAAGGCCGCTGCTCCCAGGGTATGAAGGTCTACGGCCGCGAGCGTGGCTCCGTCATCATGGGCACCAAGGGCACCGTCGTCATTGACCGCGACGGTTACGACGTCTACGACTGGAAGGGCAAGCAGATCGACCAGTTCCAGACCGGCAAAACCACCACCTCCGCCGACACCCTCGGTATCGACACCATGACCGACGTTCATTTCGCCAACTTCATCAGTGCAATCAAAACCGGAGAGAAGCTCAACTCGCCCATTCAGATAGCAAACGTAGCTGTAACCATGCTGCTGCTCTCCAACATCGCCTATTTCACCGGCCGCACCCTCCACCTCGACACCAAAAACGGCCACATCAAAAACGACCCCGAAGCCATGAAGCTCTGGGGACGCGACTACGAAAAGGGCTGGGAAGTCACCCTCTAGACTCTTCCCACTTGTTGCGGCAACTCTGGGTGCCCCAGGTCCCGATTTTGGGACCTGGGATCGTAAAGAACTCCGTTCTACGAGCTTTACAGACTGCGAAAAGACTCTTGTTGAGTCGCCGTTTTGAAAGGGCACGACTTCAGTCGTGCCGCAAGTAGCTGAAAATAAACGAGGGCTTTAGCCCCTGGGGGGATGTCACCCTCACAACAGGGCCTGCTTGGACATTTCCTAGGCTCTCGCAAGGCGATGTCACTGACCCCTGACAACTTTCTCCAAGGAGCCCTTCCCGCATGGCCGCCTTTACTACCTCGCTCCCCGCCGCTCAAGCCGGAACCATCACCCTGGGTGGAGATTTGACCGTTAATCGCATGGGCTATGGTGCGATGCGCATTACCGGCAAAGGAATCTGGGGTCCACCCGCCGACCGCGATGCCGCCCTGGCAACCCTGCGCCGCACCGTCGAACTGGGCGTCAACTTCATTGACACGGCAGATTCATACGGCCCCAACGTCTCTGAGGAACTCATCGCGGAAGCGCTCTTCCCTTATCCCGAAGACCTGGTCATCACCACCAAGGTCGGCTGGGTGCGCTACGGCCCCGGAGTCTGGCAGCACAACGCCAGCCCCGCTCACATTGAAGAGGCCATCGCCGGAAGCCTCAAGCGTCTCCGGCTTGACCGCATCGACGTATATCAACTCCACGTCCCCGACCCCGCCACATCCTTCGATGCCTCCATGGAAACACTGGCACGGCTCCAGGAGCAGGGAAAAATCCGCCACGTCGCCCTCTCCAATGTCACCCTTGAACACATCGAGCGCGCCCGCAAAATCGTCCCCATCGTCGCCGTCCAAAACCGCTACAGCTTCAATGACCGCGAGTGGGATTTCGTGCTCGACCATTGCCAGGCCAACGACATCGCATTCCTCCCTTGGGGTCCCATGGCCCAGGGCCGCCAGGCGGATAATGCGGTGGCGAGAATTGCCGAGACCCGCGGCGTTTCCACGGCGGTTGTGTCCCTCGCGTGGCTCTTGCACCGCTCCCCGGTCGTCCTGCCCATTCCCGGCACCTGCTCCGTCAAGCACCTCGAAGAGAATGTGGGCGCTGCGTCCTTCCGCCTCACCGATGCCGAGTTTGCGGAACTGGGCGCAGTCGTCCCCCGCCCCTACTGGCTGCGCTGACAAGAAGCAAGGAGCAGCCGGTTCTCCGACCGATTGTTGTACCCACTACGGCCGCGTCTACCCCGCAACGAAGCACCGTGCCCCATCCATTCCGCGTTCTTTGCGGAATGGGTGGGGCAGAACAACACTCAATCGGACCGTTCATGAGGAGCCAACGGGGCCCAAGCGCTTTCCGTGGTCCCCAAAGTGCCCCTTTGCTCTTTGGGGTGGAGATCGGGGGTGGTGAGCGAAGAGTCTGCGTCTGTTCTTCGATGAACTCCAGACTCACCACAATAGCCGGCGTCCTGCGGGAAAGCCCTTGCTCCTCAACTGTTGATAAACTGGTTCCGTAAACGCTTTCCAAATCCCGCCGCCCAGACAAGGAAAATCTCATGCTCCTCACCGCTCTCCGCCAGCAAGTCCTCCATGCCAACCAGGAAATCTCCCGCCGAGGACTCGCCCCACACACCTTCGGCAACGCCAGCGGCATTGACCGCACCGGCCAGCAGCCCCTGGTCGTCATCAAGCCAAGCGGCGTCGACTACGCGACCATGACCCCTGCCGACCTGATCGTCACCGATCTCGATGGCAACATCGTAGAAGGCTCCCTCCGCCCCTCCAGCGACCTCGACACCCATACCCTGCTCTACCGCGAGTTCCCCCAGATCGGCGGTGTCGTCCACACGCACTCCGAGTTCGCCACCTCGTGGGCACAGGCTGGCCGCCCCATTCCCTGCTTCGGCACCACCCACGCCGACTACTTCCACGGACCGGTCCCCGTCACCGAACCGCTCTCCGCCGAGGAAGTCGACGAGGCCTACGTGCGCAATACCGGCGCGGTCATTGTCCGGCGTTTCAAGACGGAAAACCTGGACCCCCTCGCCGTCCCCGGCGTTCTTGTCGCTGGCCATGCCCCCTTCACCTGGGGCAAATCCCCAGCCGATGCCGTCGAGCATGCGGACGTCCTCGAGTACATTGCCCGTCTCGCCTTCCGCAGCACCCTCCTCGGTGCGTCCGATTCCGGGATTCCGGTGTACGTTTCCGAACACCACTACCTCCGCAAGCACGGCCCCAAGGCCACCTACGGCCAGCTCTGAAACCAAACGTCCCTCAAAGGAGAGGCCGGCATCCGGCCCTCCTGGCAGAGTCTCCACGCAGCCTTCAAGAGGAAAAATGCTCTCATCAAAGCACGTAAATCCATGTAAACTATCTCTGCTTGAGACCCGTATACTCATGATCTGAACAGGAAACTGTCTCTCTTTAGAGATCTACCAATTCACATAGATTGATCCCTTTCCATGTAAGTCGCATACTGTTTTCTGCATTTCAGGTAGATTTCCCTTTGCTCCACCGTTGACGATTCAAGAAGACGAGCGTCAATATCTCGTATGTTCTCTATCGATTGCCGTTTCCTTTTGCGGCGCACTGCCCATTTATCCTGCATGGCAACTGACGTGCAACACAAGAGTTTGAAGAAGAGTGCTCCCCCCCATGGAGACAGGATTATTCAACCGTGTGCAGGCAACGCTGCTGGCCTTGGCCACAGCGGCTCTCTTCGTGTTGGCTGTTCTCAATTTCCAGGAAGAGCACCAGTCCCAGCAGCCTGACGACGGCGTCTGGTGGCGTGAGGCAAGCGGCGGACTGCAAGCCGAGAGAGTCCTCCCTGGCATGCCCGGACAGGTCGCAGGCATACGCGTTCACGACCTGCTCACCGGTGCCTCCACCTGCGCCTCCTGCGACGAAGTTCCCATCGTTCACCTTGCAGGCCTTGAGCGTGCACTCTACCGCGCCGGAAGTTACGGCCAGGTCTACTACTCCATCACCCGCGACGGCGAGGTGCTCGACACCCCCGTCAAAGTCATTCCCGTCCCCCTCGACAGAAGCCTCGCGCTCGGCCTCCGCGTCATCGGACTCATCTACCTGATCATTGGGTTCTACGTCCTCTTCCGCCGCTGGGGTGCCCCGCGCGCCACCCACTTCTTCATTTTTTGCCTGGTCTCCTTCGCCCTCTATGCCCTAAAGTACACGGGGCGTCTACAGGGACTCGACCTCGTCGTCTTCTGGGCCAATGTGGCGGCGGAATCCCTCCAGCCCGCCCTCTTCCTCCACTTCGCCCTCAGCTTCCCTGAGGAGCGTTTCAAGTCTCTCCGCCGCCGCTGGCTGCTGCCGCTGGTTTACGCGCCGGGCGTCGGACTGCTGGGCCTCTGGCTCTGGTCCATCCTCACCCGCGAGGCCACCGGCCTGCTCCTGCACCGGCTCTACCAGACCGCCACCGCTTACGATGCCTGCTTTTACGTCCTCGCCGCACTCCTGTTCTTGCGCAGCTACGGCCAGGCAAACACACCCCTGCTCCGTCAGCAGTTGAAGTGGGTTACACGCGGCACTCTGCTCGCCGTCCTGCCTTTCACGCTCTTTTACGCCATACCCTTCCTCTTTGACCTCAACCCGCCGCATCTGCTCACCAACCTCGCCGGGCTGTCGCTGGTCTTTTTGCCCCTTACCTTCAGTTGGGCCATCGTCCGCTACCGTCTCATGGACACAGACCTGATATTCAAGCGCGGTGTCGCCTACACCCTAGCCACCGGAATGCTCCTTGGTGGTTACTTCGGAACCGTTGCGCTGGTCACGCTGATGGTACACAACTCCGTGCCCCAGGCAGTGCGCGAGTGGGCCTTTATCCTCGCCATGATGGTGGCGGCGGCCATCTTCGATCCCCTCAAGCGCCGCGTCCAGGGCTGGGTCGACAAGGCCTTTGACCGCCATCGCTACGACTACCGCAAGGCTTTGGTCGAGTTCGGCCGCGGTCTCAGTTCTGAAACCGATCTCCAGGCTCTACTCCAATCCATCGTTCAGCAGTTGCCCCGCACTCTGCTCGTAGCGCGCGTAGCTATCTTCCTGGCCAGGGACTCTGAAGATTCCCGCCGCCTGCGCCTTGCCGCCGCCCACGGCCTCCCCCCTGAAGTCAGTACCGCCCAAAACCGCCTCGACCTCGATTTCCTTGACTTCGACCAGGCCAACGACCACTCCCACATCTTCTTTGAAAATGCGCAGGCTGCCATCCACCTGCCCGAGAACCAGCAGCGCACCGCTGCCCTGCTCGACCTCAACTACTACCTCCCTTGTCGAGTCGCCACGGGACAGTCGAAAGACGGAACCGACTCTAGCCGCACCATCGCCGTTATCGGCCTCGGACGTACCATTGGCGGCGACTTCCTCTCCTCTGAAGATGTCGAACTGCTCGAATCCCTCGCCAGCTACATCGGCATCGCCCTCCAGAACGCCAGCCTCTACGCACGCCTCGAAAAGAAGATCGGCGAGTTCGAGAAGCTCAAGGAGTTCAACGAGAACATCGTCGAGTCCATCAACGTCGGTATCCTCGCCCTCGACCTCGACGACCGCATCGAAAGCTGGAACGCGCAGATGGAGGCCATGTACGCCCTTAGCCGCGCTGAGGCTATCGGCCAGCCACTCAAGGATGTTTTCCCCTCCGAGTTCGTCGAGGCTCTTGACAGCTTCCGCGCCGAGCAGGGGGTACATCATCTTTACAAGTTCCGCCTCACCACCCGCGCCGGCGAACAGCGCACCGCCAACGTTGCCATCGCCCCCCTGTTGTCGCGGGACTTCGTCTCCGTCGGCCGCATCATCCTGGTCGATGACATCACCGAGCGCGTCACCCTTGAATCGCAACTGGCTCAGGCCGACAAGCTCAGTTCCATCGGCCTGCTCGCCGCCGGTGTCGCCCACGAAATCAACACCCCCCTCGCCGTTATCTCCTCTTATGCCCAGATGCTCTCCAAGCAACTGCGCGGAGATACCCGACTCGGTCCCGTGCTCGACAAAATCACGCAGCAGAGCTTCCGTGCCGCGGAAATCGCCAACGGACTGCTCAACTTCTCCCGCACTTCCACCACCGAGTTCCGCGACACCGACCTGAATCAGGTCATTCGCGACACACTCTCCCTGCTCGAACACCAGTTCAAAACCGCCCAGATCGAGGTCGATCTCGATCTCGCCGGCGGACTCCCCTCCATCAACGGCAACCCCGGCAAGCTCCAGCAGGTCTTCCTTAATCTCCTCCTGAACGCCAAGGAAGCCATGCCCGGAGGAGGCCGTCTCCGCGTCGCCACACTCGTCAACGGCCATGTCGCCGCCATCGTTACCGACTCCGGCTCAGGCATCGCACCCGAGCACCTCAAGCGCATCTACGATCCCTTTTTCACCACCAAGACCACCCCAAAACCAGGTGATCGCCGTGGCACCGGGCTAGGACTCTCTGTCTCCTACGGCATCATTCAGGAGCACGCCGGCAAGATCCATGTCGAAAGCGCCATCGGCGCCGGCACAACCTTTCATCTTGAGTTTCCCTTATTAAGGAATTCCGTACATGCCTGAGGTTGAATTGCCCTTGAACGCGCCCGTTTTTGCATCTGCAGCAAATGAAAACTTCACCGACGCCACCATCCTGGTGATCGACGATGAAGCAGGTATTCGCGAGTCCCTTGAAGTCCTGCTGTCCCTTGAGGGCTACGCCGTCAAGATGGCCGTCGACGGCGAAGAGGGACTGCGCATGCTCGATCAGGACAGCTTCGACCTCGTGCTCCTCGATCTCGCCCTGCCCGGCCAAAGCGGCCTCGAACTGCTGCCCCAGATCAAAGAGCGCCAGCCTCAGCTCCCCGTCATTATGATCACTGCCTACGGCACCGTCGACAACGTCGTTGAAGCTGTCCGAGCCGGAGCCGAAAACTTCGTCCAGAAGCCCTGGGACAACGAAAAGCTCCTCGCCGACATCCGTTCCGCCGTCGCCCGTCACAAGGCTGAAGAAGAAAACCTCCAGCTAAAGCGCACCCTCAAGCAGCGCTACAACTTCTCCAACATCGTCGGCAAAAGCGAAATCATGCTCAAGGTCTTTGACCTCGTGGCCCAGGTCGCCCCCAGCCGCTCAACTGTCCTCATCCAGGGCGAAAGCGGCACCGGAAAAGAGCTCATCGCCAAAGCCATTCACGCCAACTCGCCCCGCAAAGACAAGCCCTTCGTCCCCATCAACACCGGCGCCATGCCCTCCGAGTTGCTCGAATCCACCCTCTTCGGCCACGTCAAGGGCGCATTCACCTCCGCCGTCGCCTCCAAGAAGGGCCTCTTTGAAGTCGCCCACGGCGGCACCCTCTTCCTCGACGAAATCGCCACCATGGGCATGGACACCCAGGCCAAGATTCTGCGCGTCCTCCAGGACCGCCGCTTCATGCACCTCGGCGGCATTCAGGAAATTCAGGTGGACGTCCGCATCCTCGCCGCCACCAACGTCGACCTGCGCAAGGAAGTCCGCGAAGGCCGCTTCCGCGAAGACCTCTTCTATCGCCTCAACGTCATCACCGTCGATCTGCCCCCCCTGCGCGCACGCCGCGAAGACATCCCCCCGCTCGCCAACCACTTCCTCGAGTTCTACGCGAACGAGAACGGTCTCGCCCCGCGCAAGCTCTCCGCAGACGCCCTCCGCGCTCTCATCGATTACGACTGGCCCGGCAACGTCCGCGAACTCGAAAACTCCATCGAACGCGGCGTCGTCCTGTCCTCCGGCCCCATCATCGGCTCTGATCTCCTGCCCGGACATATCAACGGACGTACCTTCCAGGACGCCTTGCTCGAGCACAACCCCAACGCCTCCCTCTTCGACATCCTCGAAGTCATCGAGCGCCGCATCATCATCGAGAAGCTCGAGCGCTGCAACGGCAACCAGACCGACGCCGCCGAGCAGTTCCGCATCCCCCTCTCCACCCTCAACCAGAAAATCAAGCGCCTCAACATCGAAATCCGCAAAAAAAGCCGCGAATAGGAAGTACAACCGCGCGCAGGGGCGCAGCTACAATCTTCCAGTTCCTCACTTCATGCATTTAGTTGTCAGGAACCTAGCTACGAGAATTGTCATCCTGAGCGAGCGCAGCGAGTCGAAGGATCCGCGGTAGCTTCTATACTCCATGACAGCCAAAAAGCTCCGTGCCCCATCCATTCCGCGTTTTTTGCGGAATGGGTGGGAAAGCATGCACTCCGCCTCCGCATGGTGCCGGGTGCCCCATCCTAGCCGCGTCTTTGTTTTTGCGGCTAGGGTGGGAAAGCATACACCCCACCCCTAACTCAGCCGGATCACCAAAGCATCATCCGAAGGCCGCTTCTCCGGCATCTGCAACACCAGCCCATCCGCCGCCCATTCCCAGCGCAACTCTCCCCCGCCAAGCAACTCCGCCTTCCGCAGCGCCCCAAACGGCAGCGGCGTATCCCGTTTCAGCGAAGTCACGCGCACCTCGCTCCCCGGCGCACCCATCACGTGGACATAAAACGCCTGCCCCTTCGTGGTGAAACGCAAGTCCTGCGCGGTGAAGTCCACGTGATGATCAGCCACGTACATGCCTTCCTTTATCTTCGTAGGCCCTTCGCCAAACCGCTCCGCCGGCCGGCTCCCGTAGATAGCCTCTCCATTCACCTTCAGCCAATCGCCGATCGTCCGCAACCGGCTCACCACCTCTTCTGGAATCGTACCGTCCGGCCTCGGACCCACGTCCAGCAGCATGTTGCCATTCTTGCTCACAATGTCAATCAGTTGATGCAGAATCCGTCCCGCTGACTTATAGTTCGGCTTGGTCAGATAGCCCCACGAGTCCCAGTCCATCACGTCGTCGGTCTGCCACACAAAACTGGCCTTCTCGGCTAACTGCCCCGCCTCGAAATCGAGCAACCCGGAGCCTTTGGCAAAGTCGTTTTCCTTGTAAGTGATCGTAACTTCGCGCCCCGCCTTGTAACTCACGTTGTAATAGTGCGCCAGCATCTCCATCCGGTACTTCTCGGGAATAATGAAGCTGCGCGTGTCAAAATAAATAATGTCCGGGTGATAGCGATCCACAACCTCCCTCACCTTGTCGCGCCATAACTCGCAGAACCGCGTCGAAGGTGCCGGATCGGGATGCGCATAATTAAAAGCGCCCGGCCTCTCTGAACTGTAATCCTTGGGAACCTGCGCGCCCGCCGGAAGTTTCTGCGCCCAGTAGAGATCGGCAAACTCCGGCTTGTAGATATCCGCCTCGGCCACCGGACTTGAATACCAGCCCCATAGCCATTGGTGATGGAAACTCGTATAAAACTTCAGCCCCTGCTTGCGGACCGCCCGTTCCAGCTCCCCAACGATGTCCCGCTTCGGGCCCATGCGCGCCGCATTCCAGCGATTGATGCGGCTGTCCCACATCGAAAACCCGTCCGCATGTTCGGCCACCGGCCCCACAAAGCGCGCACCGGAATCCTTGAACAAAGTTACCCACGAGTCCGCATCGAAGTGCTCGGCGGTAAAGCTTGCCGCAAAGTCTTTGTAGCCGAACTTATCCAGCGAACCATAAGTCGCCAAATGATGTTCGTACTCAGGCCGTCCAGGCAGATACATCCAGTGCGGATACCACTCATTGCCGAATGCCGGAACCGAATACAACCCCCAATGAAAGTAAATGCCAAACTTCGCGTCCCGGTACCACTCCGGGCACGCATGCTGCTGCAGCGACTCCCACTGCGGTTCGTACTTATCGCCATGGTTACTCGGCGATAACTGGCCGGCCTTGCACAGTGGCTGCAGCGCCATTGCGGAGCTGGCGGCAAGCATTTCAAGAGCGGTTCGGCGACTAATGGGCATAAGCACTCCGGTGGGCGCCGAATTTTCCTCCATCCAGCGCCCGGCAAGCATAACTCACAACACCCGCCTTTGGCATCCGCAACCGGCATGCGGTCACGGCCCTGCGCCGCCTGCCGGTTGCGAACCTGCTATTCAAAAATCAAAAATTACCTCTCGACCGTAATCGAAAGCGGTTGCGAAAGTTCGAAGTCGACCATCGACTCTGAAGGAATCACAAACGGTTTATTCCCGGTCAATCCGGCTCCTGCCGTCCCCGCGCCGCCGCCAATCAGGCTGCCAATGAGCGCACCTTTTCCTCCTCCAGCCAACGCACCGATAAGTGCGCCCCCTCCTGCCCCGCCGCCAATCAGCGCCGCCGAGCGCTTGCCCTTGCCCTTCTTGCTCACCACATATTCGGTCGCGGTTACGGGATGCCCGCCAACCTCATTCAACTCAATGGCCAGCACTCCCGCTCCTGCAAAGCGGCCCTGCCCTTTGGCCGCCACCACTTTCCCTGAAGCCGATGTTCCCTTTGCAAACACCGTCTCCCCGGACCTTGTCGCAAGAGCCGTGGTCAGTACGCCAGAGAAAGGATCACCCACATTCGCAGTCTTCGAGTTGATCGTCTCCGTGATGCGAACGCGGACGTCCGTGCCTGGTTCAACGGTTAGTTTCACTTTGATGGGTTTGGGCGGTGTCTGCGTACTGGCCGCACTTCCTGATCCGGTGGAGCCATTCCCGGCCGGACTCGCCGCTCCATTCGGTGTCGCGTTGGGCGCACCCCCTGCCTGGGTCGCAGGGTTCTGCGCGGAATCACCGGGAGCCGAAGGTGCGCTTTTGCATCCGGTAACGCCGCTGATCAGCAGCAGAGCCAATGCCGCCGTTATCGCTGAGGAAGAACGATTCAAACAAGTCATGTGCATGCTTTCCATTCCCTCCGGGGGGACTCAGAAGACCTATGCAAGACCTCCTAAAGAATTGTGGCCGGAAACCGGAAACCCTTCCGCTTTCTGGCGATGAGTGAGGAATTACGCCGCAAACCGGCGGCCAGAACATCATACAATTGGCCCATTTATTTTCAACACCAACTTCAATTTCCCTGGGCAATGCCACCCCCAGGGCGCCCGAAAGAACAAACCTGAATCCACACCGTCTTACTGCTCCACGGCCCTTACATCGCAGTAAAAACCAACTCCCCCCCGGCCACCAGTTCCGAGTGCTGCACCGATGGCCCCTTCACATCCACGCCATTCAGCGTCACCCGGTCGAAGAGCGCCCCGGCCTTTCCGCCCCTCGCCTCAATCCGAATCCTCTGCCCATCCTCGCGCCGTATCTCCGCGTGCTCAAACAGCGGCGCGCCCAGCACCCACTCCGGCTTCCCTGGGCACATCGAAAAGATCCCCAGCGCGCTCAGCACGTACCACGCGCCCATCGAGCCCGTATCCTCATCGCCGCAGAAGTTCTCCACGGTGTAGAGTTCCTTCATTACGCGATGCACCCAGTACTGCGTCCGGTCACGCCGCCCCGCCATCGTGAACATGAAAAGCACATGATGAACCGGCTGGTTCGAATGTGCGTACTGCCCAAAATCCACGGCCGCCATCTCTGACATCTCGTGAATCTCCCGCCCATACATGCCCACGTTGAACTTCGGCGGCTGGCTCAGCATCTCTTCCAGCGTTTTCAGAAAGGCCTCCCGCCCTCCCATCGCTTCCATCAGTCCCTCCGGATCAAACTGCACTGAGAATCGGTACTGCCACGCAGCCCCTTCCACGTATGCGCCACCCCACAAATACGGATCGAACGGTTCCAGCCACGCACCGCTTGAATCCCGGCCCCGCAAAAAGCGCGTCTTCCCGTCAAAGCTCTTTCTCCAGTTCTGCGACCGTTTTTCAAACATCGCGGCATCCTCTTCCATTCCCGCCGCCCGCGCCACCTGCGCAATGCAATAGTCCCCATACGCGGAGTCCAGCGTCTCCGCCAATCCACCAACAACCTTGTCGCAGGGAATGTACCCCAGCTTTTCGTATTCCGCAACCGCCGGCCGCCCATATCCCAGCCCAGGCCCCACCGGTTGCGTCGCGTGTTTCTTCAGCCCGGCGTATGCCGACTTCACGTCGAACCCCTTCACACCCTTCGCCACCGCATCGCCAAACACAAAGTCCAGCGGGCTCCCCGTCATGCAGTTGCGATATCCCGGACAAGGAAACTGCGGCAGCCACCCGCCCTCTTTATACGCATTCACCCAAGCCTCGAGAATCTGCCCCAGCCGCTCCGGATATATCAGCGCCATCATCGGATACCACGCCCGATACAGATCCCAATATCCATGGTCCGCATACATCGGCCCCGGCTCCACCTTGCCGCTGAACGCGCTCAAATGCACGGTCTTCCCCTGCGCGTCCCTCTCATGCCAAACCCGCGGAAACAGCAGCCCGCGATACAAGCTGGAATAGAAAATCTTCCGCTCCGTCTCGCTCCCGCCCCGCACCCGCACTCTGCCCAGCGCCTCTTCCCACACCGCCGCTGCTTCCGTCCTCACCTGCTCGAACGGCTTCTCGCCCACTTCGTCCTTCAGGTTGCGCGCCGCCTGCTCCTGGGAGATGAACGAAGTCCCCACCCGCAGCGTCACCGGCTTGCCGCCCTCCGCCGCAAAGCGCGCCACCGCCACCCGCCGCCCATGCAGTTCCTTCACCTCGAACCGCGTTACCGGCGCATCGCATCTCACCGCGTAGTAGCTCGCGAATCCCGGCGGAACGCCGCCCTGGTTCGCCCGCGTCAGCGCGTTGATGGTCCCGTCGTTCGCGTTCCAATTGGCCTCCGCGTCTTCGCCCGGCAGATCGATCATGACCCCCGCCGAGCCCGATTCCTCAAACGTGAACCGCATCGCCGCGCACCGCTCAGTCGGCGCCAACTCCATCACGCAGCGGTAGCGCATCAGCCGCACCTTCACCGCATGAGGCGCTATCTTCAGCTCGCCCTTGCGATAACTCGATGCCCGCTCCCCCGCCTCCACCCCAGGATCTCCATTGAACGGCAAAAAAGTCGCATGACCGTAATCGCCAAGCCACGGGCTCAGTTGATGCGTGCAGCGGATTCCCTGCAGGCGTTCGTCATGCGGCTGGAAAAACCAGGCGTTAGCGTTGCTCGACTGCAGCGCCCAATGCGCCATCGCAAATGGCACGGCAACTATCGGCAGCGTATTCCCTCGCGAGAACAGCGAAGTCGAATCCGTCCCTTGCAGCGGATTCACCAGGTCCACCAGCCGGCCGTTGCCAGCGTCCTGCAGTGGTTTGGTCCCTGCCTGCCCAGCCTTTTCCGGCCCCGATTCCGACCCCTCCGCAGCCGTCTTGACAGGCTCCAGCGTGGAAGCCAGCGCTACCGCTCCACCCATCTTCAGAAAATTCCGCCTGCTCGCCCCGCCGCCCTCTTGCATATTCATCTCTCCTCGAACGCCTCAACCTGCCCCTCGCCCAACCCAGGATAGGTCAAACCATCACCACCCTTTATAGTCCTCTCCATCCCCTCCACAAAAAGCCGGGTGCCCCTCAATGTCTCGCCTTTGAGACCTTGGAGTGCATAATCTCCGATTAGCCGTTTACTCGCCCACGCCACAAAAGAGCCTGTCATCCTGAACCGCAGCGAAGGATCCGCGGTTGTTCTTCTGCTCACCGCCAATGCCCCCACAAGCAGATAAGCTGCCACCGAAGCGCTGTCAAATCCAACATGGCGGATGCCCCCGCCTTTTGAGACCTGGGAAGTAGACGCATGGCAGTGAACGGGATCCGCGCCGTGCTCCCAAAACCCGGCTGCTGTCCCGCCGGCATAACTGCACCGTCATCCCCAGTCACCGAGGCGAATCGAAGCGTTCCAACGGTTGCCATCTCATCTCCCCAACCTCACGCGCAAAGCCGTCCCGCCGGCCTGAGCCCAAATAGTTTGCAGTCCAGCATGGGGCGCATCCGCACCCAGAAAGGATGAAAATGAGGCATAATTTTACATTGTTTAATTTCAATAACTTAGCCGCTATTTTCACTGCAGATAATTACCCGCCATCGGCGCACAATAGGAATAGGCGAAAAGTTCCCATGCAAAATATGCCCAAACCGAGCCCTCGCAACCACCCCCAACCCCCTCCCTCCACCCACCCTCCCTCCCCCCCTCCACCCATAAATCAGCCAAACTGAGGGCTTCCAGCCTCCATCCGTCCACTCTTCGCTGTCTACTGCCCACTGTTCGCTGCTTCCTTGAGGTATCCTGTCCAAGACAGCGGCACATCTCCTTATTCCGCAACCCGGAACACACTATGGCGATAGACAGGATCGAGCGCACCGCAAAGGAAATCGTGCTCACCGTGCAGGAATACTCCCTGTTCGCCCTGCGCGCCTTCCAGAATCTCTACCGACCGCCCATCTACTGGCCGGAATTCCTCATCCAGTGCGACATTATCGGGGTCGGCTCCCTGTCCATCGTGATGCTCTCCGGCATCTCCACCGGAGGCGTGCTCGCCCTGCAGTCGGCTTCTACTCTCTCCGCCTTCGGGGCCACCGCCGTTACCGGACAATTCGTCTCGCTCACCATGATTCGCGAACTCGGGCCCGTGCTCACAGGCGTCATGGTCTCCGGCCGCAACGCCTCCTCCATGGCCAGTGAACTCGGCTCCATGGTTGTCACCGAGCAAATTGACGCCATGCGCGCCCTCGGCGTTGACCCCAGCCGCAAGCTGGTCACGCCACGCATCTTCGCCAGCATCGCCATGCTCTTCTTCCTCACCATCGTTGCCGACGCCTCCGGCATCCTCGGCGGCGGTGCCGTCACCGTCTTCATGAACCACCAGAACGGAACCCAGTACTTCTCCATGGCCTGGGAGCACCTCCGCTATCCCGACATCATCCAGGGCCTCGTCAAGCCGCTCTTCTTTGGGTACATCCTCGGCTCCATCGGCTGCTTTTACGGCCTCAGAACCACCGGCGGAACCCAGGGCGTAGGCCGCTCCACCATTCAGGCCGTCGTCACCGCCTCGGTGCTCATCATCTTTGTCGATTTCCTCATCACCCAGCTCCTGCTGGCCATGTTTAGCTGATGGACAACTCCACCGCATCCACGCCCGAACCCCCTGATCCGGAATCCGCCGCGCCTCCGGTCGTCGACCTGCGCCACGTCTCTATCGCCTTTGACGGCCCGCCCGTCCTTGACGACGTCTCCTTCTCCGTCGCCCCCGCCGAAACCCGCATCCTGCTCGGCCCCGCCGGCGTCGGAAAAAGCGTCCTCCTCAAACTCATCAACGGCCTCCTCCGCCCCGACCATGGCGCCATCCATCTCTTCGGCCAGGAAATCTCCTGCATGCCAGAGGAGAAGCTCTTTCCCCTCCGCACCCGTACCGGCATGGTCTTTCAGGAAGGCGCACTCTTCGACTCCCTCACCGTCCGCGATAATGTCGCCTACCAGCTCATCCAGGAACGCGTTCCCGATGAAGAAATCGACAGCCGCGTCCACGAGGCGCTCAGCTTTGTCGGCCTTGAGGAAACCGTCTCGCTCTTTCCCTCCAGCCTCTCCGGCGGCATGAGGCGTCGCGTCGCCATCGCCCGCGCCTTCATCCGCCACCCCGAACTGCTCCTCTACGACTCACCTACCGGCGGTCTCGACCCGGTCACCTGCACCACCATCATCGAACTCATCGTCAAGGAGCGAGACGTCCACCAAACCCCATCCCTGCTCGTCACCCACCGCCTCCAGGACGCCTTCACCCTCTGCACACACCGCTTCGACACCGACCAGGGCTGCATGGTACCCCTCCCAAAAGGCCAAACCAACCCCAACACCTCCTTCCTCATGCTTGAAGAAGGCCGCCTCATCTTCGACGGCTCCCTCCACGACCTCCTCCATTCCGAAAACCCCTTTGTCCGCGAGTTTTTGGAGTAGCAGTTTCCAATTTCAGATCCATGATGTATGCTGTACATCATGAAGCGTACTCAGCTCTATCTCGATGACGATCTCTGGGCAGCCCTTCACGCCAAGGCCATTCTCGGCGGCACTTCCATATCTGAACTTGTCCGCATAGCCGCCCGTGATCGATACTTGGGCAACCTTGATGAGCGCCGCGCCGCGATGATGGGCATTGTTGGACTTTGGAAGGAGCGCGACGACATCGAGGATACGGAAGCGTACATCCGCAGCCTCCGTGACGATGATCGACTGGAACGGTTGGGAATCGAATGAGTATCCTCCTCGATTCCGACGTCGTAATCGAGATCCTGCGCTCCCGAGATCAAGTCATACTTTCCCAATGGGAAGCTCTGGCAAACAGTGGAACACTCCTCCTTTTCTCTCCCGTCAACGCTGCGGAAATCTGGGCAGGTGCGCGCCCCAACGAGCACGAAGTCATCTCGCGCTTCTTCAACCCTCTGACATGTGTTCCCATTGAGTACAACATCGCTCGCTTGGCTGGTAATTTCCTCCGCCAATTCGGCAAGAGTCACAATCTGAAAATCTGTGACGCTCTCATTGCCGCCACCGCTATCCAGCAAAAGGCCACTCTCTGGACCCGAAATCACAAGCACTACCCGATGCCGGATTTGCCCTTCCATAGCTAAAAGATTGACCTCGTTCGAAAAGCTCGCGAAAATAATCCCGTATTTCCAGCCTTTTCAGGTCTCTTCTCCATCTGCTACCCTCGTCTGTCCCGGTATCCAGCCGTAAAGCAGGTGCACAATGGCTTTTAAGTTCCAGGGCTTCGACCTCCTCCACCTCGACTCCTCCTTCACTGAAGACGAACTCCTCGTCCGGCGCACCGCTCGCGATTTTGTCGAAGACAATCTCATCCCCATCATTGAGGAGTGCTTCCGCGAGGGCCGCTTCCCTCGCGAGCTCGTCCCCATCATGGGCGAACTCGGCTTCTTCGGAGCCAACCTCGAGGGCTACGGCTGCGCGGGCATGTCCAACGTCGAGTACGGCCTCGTCATGCAGGAGCTCGAACGCGGCGACTCTGGCTTCCGCAGCTTCGTCAGCGTCCAGTCAGCCCTCGTCATGTATCCCATTTACACCTTCGGATCCGACGAGCAGAAGGACACCTGGCTTCCGGCTCTCGCTACCGGCAAAAAGCTCGGCTGCTTCGGCCTTACCGAACCCGGCTTCGGCTCGAACCCCGGCGGCATGACTACCCGCGCCCGCAATTTGGGCGACGAGTACATCCTCAACGGCGAAAAGATGTGGATTACCTCCGGCACGATTTCAGACGTGGCCGTCATCTGGGCCAAACTCGAAGGTGAAAATGCAGACGGTCCAGCAGGAAACGAGTCCATCCGCGGCTTCCTCGTCGAGACCGACCGCCCCGGCTTCTCGGTCAGCGAAATCCACGGGAAATGGTCCCTTCGCGCCTCCTCGACCAGCGGGCTCACCCTCCAGGATGTCCATGTCCCCGCGGCCAGCATGTTTCCCGGAGCCAAAGGCCTCAAGAGCCCTCTCATGTGCCTCAACCAGGCCCGTTACGGCATCAGTTGGGGAGCCATCGGCGCGGCCATGTCCTGCTACGATACGGCCCTTCAATATGCCAAAATCCGCAAGCAGTTTCGCGACCAGCCCATCGCCAGCCACCAGCTCATCCAGGAAAAACTCGCATGGATGGCCAGCGAAATCTCCAAGGCCCAGCTACTTTCGCTCCACGTCGGCCGCCTCAAAGACGCTGGTACCGTCGGCCACCAGCACATCTCTCTCGCCAAGCGCAACAACGTGTGGATGGCTCTGGAATGTGCTCGCCTCGCCCGCGACATCCTCGGTGCCAACGGCGTCACCGACGACTACCCCATCATGCGCCACATGATGAACCTCGAATCCGTAAAGACCTACGAGGGCACCCACGACATCCACACCTTAATCCTCGGACAACATCTCACCGGCATCGCGGCATACTAGAATCATTTTGGTGGATTGCTATCATGCGAACGTTAATGAAGTTCTTGCTTGCAGTTTTTCTCAGCATTCATTCAAGTCCGTTTTCCTCCGCGCAATCGGCAGACTTCCGACAATTTATCCAGGCGCAGGATAAAATTCCGTCTGATGAAGCGCTCAACCGTGCGCTCGAAACTTGTTCCCTGACTCACCATGGTTCACCTTTTCACGCAATTCTCGTCATAAGTCAACCAAGTAATCGGGACTCCCCATATCAAGGTTCGGTTGAAGTCCAATGGGAAGATTCTTCTCACTACCGCATCAAGGTGACTTCGAAAGCTTTCAATCAAACGCGCATCGTCAACGGAGAAACGGTTGAAGAGCAGAATACCGGCGACTTTTATCCGCTGTGGCTGCGCAACTACGTCCGCGCAATTATGGACCCGCTTCCGAGGTCGGATGAATTTCGCGAAAGAAGAACTCCGGTAATGTTGGGCGAGAATATTTCTCAAAGCTGCGTCAAGCGCGATGACCGACCCGGCGGAATCACAGACCAGATGACTTGGGCAGAGATTTGCTTCTCCGGCAAGGAACCTCTCATCAAGTCCGCCATCGATTTCACTTATTTCATGGAGTTCAGCGACTACAAGCGGTTTGGCGGCAAACTTATCGCACGAACCTATACCGACTACACCGACGACAACGAGAAAGTAATCGCCAAACTGACTAAGTTGGAGACTCTCACTCACCCGGACGAGAGTCTCTTCGCTGTCAGACATCCCACACCGCCAGAGCAGCGCATTGAAACGCGTTTCGTCTCGATGTCCACAAATCAGTCCCTTCTTGAGAAAGCGCCCACCATCGAGTGGCCGCTTATCCGTGAAGGAAAGACTGAAGGAAATATGATTGTCCACGTACTCACCGACCGAACCGGACAAGTTCGCGAGGCCTACAGGCACAACTCAGATACCCCTGGACTCGAAGACTCCGGCAAACTTCAGGCACTCCACTACAAGTTCAAGCCGCTGCTGGTAGATGGCATTCCGGTGCAAATGGAAACGCCACTTGTGATTCACTTCAAAACCAGCATGGGCGCAGCCGAACTCCCCGCGCTTGCCGGCGAGCAGATCGGAAAGGTTATGTCCGGCTGCACCTACAATCCCATCTTGCCGCCTGGATTGCTCCCTTCGGGAACCACCTTTAAGATCCGCGCCTCGGTCAACGAGGCAGGTAAACTCACCGGCGAGAGCTATTCAGATGGAATTCCTTCGGATGTGATTGCTAAAGACGGCCTCCACTTTTGGGAGTGCCGGTTCAGGCCTTATCTCATCAACGGCCATCCCTGGTACTACCACATCGATTTCGTCTTCACCGCCCCGTAGGTTACAGACTCTCTGAAACACATGGGCAGGCCATTGCCGTCAGCACGCAAATGCCTGCCCGTCTACGACAGTCCCCCCACCAGCGTCAGTTCGATATCGACATCCTTGGCAACCTTCAGAACGAAGATGCTCGGATCCTTCAGCCCCCACTTCACATAAGGCACGCTGAAGTGCGCCTTCACAGTGCAGTTGGTTCCCTCAATATGAACCTGCACAGGAACCGTCAGGTCGTGCGGCGTCCCGTGAAGCGTAAAAATGCCGGTCACCTGAATCGTCGAATCGCCCGTCGCCGCAAGCGTTCCCTGGTAGCTCTGCGGCACAAATGACACCTCGGCAAAATGCAGCGTGTCCAGAATGTCCGAGCTCATCTTGTGGTCCCGGCTCGGCTCTCCGCTGTTTCCGCTGCCCGCGTTCACCGCCACCGAGCCTGAAATCTTCTGTGCTGTCCGGTCGAACATGATCGAGCCGCTCTGCACCTTGAACGTACCCTGCACATGATGCCCGGTGCCGTTCAGCCCAAAGGCAACCGCACTTGATTCCGGATTAACCGCAAACGTCTGTTGCTGTGCGAACACCGCGGGCACAAACAGCAGCAGCGAGGAACAAATGATCGAATGAGCGATGGTCTTCATGTTTTCTCTCCTGTAAGCAAGGGGAATTATCGGTTTTGACTCAGTTGCGCGTTACTCTGCGTCAACCACAAACTGATGGAGGCAATCTCGCTGTCTGGCAGGTATTCATGCCCAGGCATGTCGGTTCCGGCAACGCCGAACTTTGTGATCTGCGCCAGCCTGTCTATGCGCAGCGCAGCCGGCCCATAAGGCGGAAGATAATAGAACGGCCCCACCCGAAGATCAGGTGGAAGCCTCTTGAAGTTGGCCTGCCATATCAGGCGCGTACTCCCGTTCACATTGTGGCAGGTTGCGCAGTGGCGCTCATACAGCCTTTCGCCCTCGCCCGCATTTGCCGCCGCCATCGAGGAGGCAGACAGGTGCCAGTCCCGCTCCGCCGCCACATGCTCCACGGTCCCGCTTCCCTGCAGGCTTTCAATATAGGCCACCAGGTCGTTGCCTCGCCTGTCCAGAAAAAGATAGGCATACGATGGCATGATCGAGCCACCGCTTACCTCGTGCGGATCGAAAAAGTGCGCCCTCAGCCACAGCGGCGAGCGCCGCCCACCCACTTCGGCCAGATCTGGCCCCTGCCGCCTGTTTCCGATCAATGGCGGATGCTCACGGCGCAGATCCTCTATCGATTCCGACGGCCCCCACATCAATACATCTGCCGTATTCGGCCGCACATATTGCGAATGGCAATTGATGCAGCCCTCGGAGATATACACCTGCCTGCCCCGCTCCACCTCGTTCAATTGCGAAGGTATCTGCACGGCAACAACAAAGTGCTCCACGCAGAAGGCCGCCAGCAAAACCACCGCGGTCGCCACCATCTCGCGTTGTCGCCCTCGCACCGTCTTCACCACCCACGGCAGCAGCACCACGCATCCCGCCCCGAGCACAAACACCGGCGGGACATGCCCCAGGTTCTGTCCCATGCCGATGCCCATCGCCGAGCCCAGCCACCCCGCTATCGCGTAGATCCACCCAGCCATGCGCCCACGCTCCGCCGCTGAAGCCGCCGGGGCAAGCAGCGATGGATAAGCCACCAGCGCTACCGAATAGAGCGATACACCGATTGGATAAATCACTGAAGCAAACGCAGCATGGCTCGGATCGAGCAACAGTAGGCACGCCACTCCCAGTGCAACAAATGCCGCTGACAGAACAAGCGAAAGCCCTTTGCGCCGCAGCAACCACACACTCGCCAGAGCGGCCGCAAAGTGCAGCCCGCCGTTGGCCCACAGGTGCAGCGAGCCTTCCCAAGTGCCCGCCTTCAGCGCCGGTGTGTTCTGAATGATGAAGAACGCGGCGGAGTCCAGCCACACCAGCGCGGCAAAGCAGCCCAATACCCGAAAAAACGAGTACGTCGGCCTCCGCTCAGTCTCCGCCTCTTCAGCCGTCGAAGCGCTGACGCTAAAACTGACACCCACCCCCACCAGGCACAGCAAACCCGCCACCACCCCCTGCGTCCCCGGTGAGGAAGTAAAGAGCGGAGGAAAGTTGCAGGCAAAATAGCCCGCGCCCGTCCCCAGGCCCACCAGTAGCAGCGGATTCCGGCTGCCCGTCCACTGTCGCAAATGCGTGACCAATGTGACGGTCAGCAGACCAAGACCCGCGCCAATCAGAAACGACTCCGCCAAGGCAGCCACGGAACCAAACGAAAGCAGCGAAAGAAACGCCGCCGCGGCTGAAGTGCAAAGTCCGATGCGCAGCCGTGCATTCGGCTGGCTCCACACATTCAGCCGTGGCGCAAGCAGGCTCAGCAATATCCCGCCGATGGCCATCGCCGCCATGACAATCTTCAGTTGCGCGCCCTCCACGCCCAGGCTCGACAACCGCTTCAGAAACGCAAACTGCGCAAAAATCAGAAAGTAGACATACGTTATGGCGACAAGGCTCGCACCTTGCCATCCCGCCACATGCCTATTACCGCGCAACATTGCCCAGCCAGCACTTTCGAAGGCCAATCGTCTGAATCAGCACGCATGCGCCGTCAAACCAGGCTATCGTCAGCCAGCCCATTTCCAGCGTATGCGCCACTATTTGCGCGACGATGAAGACAGCCACGCTGGCGCGCATAATCGCCGTCAACAGCCATACCGCTTCCATCTTGCACGGGCTTCCTCTGCGCACCATCACCCGCGCCCCATACAGGCACGCCAGGCCCACTGAGAAGACAAACGCGCCGATAAACGATAGAAACACAAGCGCGTCGGAAGCAACGTGCAATCCCATCATCCGCAGCGTAAACTCCGGCGCAACCACCAGCAGCGCGCCGGTCGCGGTATCGGAAACACCAATCAGTAACTGATATGCAATAAGAGCGGAACGGTTCATGCTGTCACCTCCTGCGCTGATGTTACAGAATCAAGGGATGGCTCGCGAACAAGCTTGGTGGCCCAAACGAACCAGTCCACCGAAGCTGCGAGAAGTGAAATTCCAACCAACAGGCGGATGTCATAGATCGCATTCCGCATCGAGCCCGGCGCCATCGTAAACGCGGGATCGAAGCCCTCGCGCCAGCCCGCTGTGAACATCAGCGCAACGTAAGCCGCAACGCCTCCGTTCCACGCATAAAACGACCACGTCTGATTGAAGATCCATCCATCCTCGCCCAGCAGTTCCACCAGCACGAAGATCAGCAGGCTGGATACAAAACCGGCCATTGCCAGCAGCGAGTGACCCACCAGCCCATCGGTGAATTTAAAGTGGTCCAGTACACCGGGCAGAAACATCACCCAGCCCGTTAGCACCAGAGCCGACCACCAGCACAGAAACGCAATGCGCCAGCGTCTTGTCGCCGCATGCCATTCGAACGCTGCATAATACGCGGGCGTCAGTGGCAGCCACAGCAAAAGGCTCCCCAGGCTCAAATACTGCGCAGGGCGATGATGGCTGATGTCTGTCCGGCCCAGCGCAAGGCACAGCACCATCTCGGCCGCAAGCACCACCCACGCAATTGCAATCGTCCGTGAACGCTCCGCTTTGCGCCTCGTCAGCCCGAACGGAAGCATCAGCAGAATCGCCACGACAATCAGAGAGGACTCAAGCTGGCTCGCCCCCGTAGGCCCGCCAGTATCGGGATTGATGGCCGGATAGAGCGTCGGACTCGATGCAATATAAATCAAAAACGGAACCACCAGCAGTAGCACCAGGCCAAGCACCTTTGCACTCCGCGCCGCCAGCCCCGCGTTGTCTGAACTATTCCATCCGCTAACCAGCGCCGCTGCAATCAGCAGCCAAAGCGCCAGAATCGTAAGTGGGAAATAGATGCGCGCGTATCCGCTCCAATCCAGAAACAACTTGCCGCTGGACTGCCCCGAAAGCCACGACAACGTGCCCACGCCCAGCGCCGTGGACCAAACCCAAAGCGCAGGACGGCACCACTGCGCCAGCGGCCCGCGATCCGCGCCATAAACCTTGAAGAGAAAGGCGGCCATCGGCAGACTCGACCAGCCATAGAGTTCCAGGTTCATGTGCACAATCACCCATCGCCCGTACGTCCACTCGCCAAGTTCCTTGTTCAGGCTGGGAGACAACAGCAGAACAGCGATCAGCACGCCGATGGCATTCGCAATCACAAGCCACAGCAAGCTGTGCCACGCAGCGCCTGCGACTCCGGGAGAACTCGTGCGCGCGTATATCGTCTTAGCGGACGGATACGGACTCATCGATTCTCCCCTCGTGCATCTCCAAAAGCCGGTCGCAACGTGCCGCCAGGCCGCGGTCGTGCGTCGCCATCACCAGCGTCACGCCCTCCGTCGCCACAATGTCCAGCAGCAGTTCGAACACCGTCGCGCTCGTTTGTTCATCCAGCGATCCGGTCGGCTCGTCCGCCAATAGTATCTTCGGCTTGTTCATCAGAGCCCTGCACAACGCCGTCCGTTGACGCTCTCCGCCTGAAAGCTTCTGTATGCGCTGGTCCCGTCGATGGCTCAACCCGGTGCGATCCGTCAAATGCCGCAACCGCGCCTGCGCGCTTCGCTGATCCGTCCCCGCCGCAACCGTTGGAATCAGGCAGTTCTCTTCGAGCGTCAGGTCGGGAATCAGGTTATGAAGCTGAAATACAAAACCTACCTCATGCCTCAGCAGGCGCAGCAGGTTGCTGTGCCTGTTGATCTCCGTGCCGTTCACTGAGACGCGCCCCCGGTCTGGCTCATCCAGCCCGCCGAACAGGTGCAGCAATGTGCTCTTCCCGCAGCCCGATGGACCGCAAAGCGCGACCGTCTGCCCTGCGGTCACTTCGAAGTCCGCGCCTTTCAGAACCGTGATCGCCCCATCGTCATAGCTCTTCCACACGTCATCCGCGCGCAGAACAACGTTTCCATTTCCGTTTGCCGATTCGGTCTTCATTCGAAACGAAGCGCCTCCACCGCACGGACACGCATCGCATAGAAGGCCGGATAAAGCGCGCCTGCAACCCCGGTCAGCAAAGCAAGCAAAATCACAATCAGCAGGATCGCAGGCTCAATCGTCACGTCCACGTACCCGTGGAGCGCGGGAACCAGCTTCAGCATATACAGAAAGCAAATCCCGATTGAAAGCCCCGCCAGCGCTCCGATAATCGACACCAACGCCGACTCGCCAAAGATAACTCCCGCCAACTGCATATTTGAAAATCCGTTCACGCGCAGAATCGCAATCTCCCGAATCCGCGTAAATACCGACATGATCATCGTGTTTGCAACGCCCAGCCCCCCCAGTATCAGGCCGCATCCGCCCACCGCCCAGGCCGTCGCCTTCAGTATCTTGAACTGCGAATAGGACCGCGTAAACTCCTGGTCTTCCAAACCAATCAGGTTCGGAAAACTCGCCTTCACCCGTGCCTTGAAGCCAGCAGCGTCGTCCTTGTTGCGCAGCTTGATCGTGATTACCGAGGACGTGCCTTCCTTGTGAAAGAAGCTCTGCGCCGAGGTCAACGGCATAAATACGCCGCCATCCTCAAAGCCGTTGGCCGTCTTCAAAATTCCAATTACGTGGAAGACCCCGTGTCCTATCGGCACATGGTCGCCGAGCTTCGCGCTCAGAAACTCCGCGGCCCGCTCTCCCAAAACCACATCGTCTGCGTGCTGCGCAAAGTCCAGCCGGTCGCCCGCAACCCATGTAGCCTTGCGAATGCGCGCATCTTCAGCCGTCACACCGAAGCACGTAATAATCGGGTGATCCGCGCTCGACACAACTCCAAACAGAACCGGATCGGCATGCCGCACCATCGGCCAGCCACCGATCTCCTCCACTGCCGCTGCGGGAACATTGCTGAAAAACAGATCCGACACGTTGCGCTCAAAAACGATAATCTCGCTGTCACTCGACAGAATCCCGGAGAACATTCCGATCGCGCCCTGCAAGATTGTCACCACGGTCAGCATCGCTGCAACGCTGAAAGCGATGCCCGCCACGCTGATGAAAGACCGGATGCGATGCCTGCGCAGATTCGTCACAATCAGCTTCAGGAAGATCACTTGCACTCTCCCGGAATCATCACATACGCATTCTCGGTGACCTTCGCGAGTTCCTCTTCCAAATCGCTCCGCAGCTTTTCCAGAAACAACATCTCCGGTCTTGCCTTCAATAGCTGGTGAAGCGTCTTGTCACCCATGTCGATGAATCGAGTGAGGCGCCTTACCGCGCCCGCCACGCCCATCGCCGTAGCCACGTTCGGCCGGTCCAGCAGCAGGTCCCGCGCAACCGTCTTCCCTGCATCCTCCGCGCTCTGCAGCACGTCCTTAAGATCATCCACCATCTGGTATCCGAGCCCCCAGTAAAGCGCAATCCGCTCCAGCAATTGTGTCTCCCGTGCCGAAGCGCCGCTCAACAGAGCCGGCAGAACCAGCGTAAGCCGAATCAACGAAACTGTCTTGCCCTGCGCAATCTTCTCGGTCGTCTCCCGGGTATGCGGCAACATCGCGTAGTGCAGGTCAAGGCTCTGCCCATTGAGCAGTCCCTCAACGCCGAGGCACTTCTCCAGGTAGGCCAGTGCGCGCTCCTGGCAATCTTGCGAGCCGCCTGACACCGCCCTCCAGATCAGCGCATAGGCGCGGTTGATCAAGGCAAGCGCGGTAAGAATCGCACCCGCCTCGCCGTACGCCACGTGTACGCAGGGAACACCCCGTCGCTCGTCTGCATTGTCCATGCACGGCAGGTCGTCGAACAGAAGTGAGGAAGTATGAAAATATTCCAGCGCGACCGCCAGATCTTTCGCGTGAGCGCTATCCAGGCCGAAAGCCGTCGCCACCTGAAACACGATCCGCGGACGAACCAGGCTGCCCGGGTTGTCGAGAACATGGCGAAGTGCCTCCTCAAAATGAGGATCGATCGTCCCAGGCAACGGCAGACCGGCGCTGAACGCCTCCGCAAATGGCCTCGTCGACGGTGAATTCACATGTTCTGCCGCTGGTTCTCTGATATCCGTTTCCCCTCGATTTGCGAGAATCTCTACTGCGTTTGAGACCACATTTGTTCACTTCAATCGCCACCCGCTGAATTCAGATCCTGTTGATAGAGACGAAGCCAGTGCGCCTTTGGAAAGCACGTTCAAGCCCTCCCCCGGATGACAATTTGTTCATTTGTCGAAGCCTATTATTAAGTATAGTGAATTGACCTGAGGCTGAACCATCGCGACCGTGACAACTTGTTCATTCAAAGGAAGAAACATATTTTGTTTCGTTATCTCCCCAAAACAAACAACCCCTGAAATTCCCTGGAAGATGAACTAATATCCATCTATGCGACTCTTGCTGGTTGAAGACGAACTCGACATACAGAGCTTCCTTATACGCTCACTGGAGGAAGCCGGATATCAGGTAGAGGCGGCGGCCGACGGTAAGACTGCAGAGCGCCTCGCAATTGATGGTGCCTTCGACATCTTGATCGTCGATCTGGGGCTCCCTGACCAGGACGGCATAAGCCTGATCCTGCGACTGCGCCAGCTTGGCGTCAAGGCTCCGGTACTTATCCTGTCCGCGCGGCGATCCGTCGACGACAGAGTTAGAGGTCTCGAGCAGGGTGGCGACGACTATCTCACCAAGCCGTTTGCGCTAGCGGAGTTATTGGCAAGGCTTCGTAACTTGCTCAAGCGAAATAACCCCGTCGGCAGTGAGACGACCCGCCTGCGCGTCCTCGATCTTGAGCTCGATCTGCTGCGCCGCGAAGCTAGTCGCTCCGGCCAGATGTTACAACTTACCCCGCAGGAGTTCGTCCTTCTGGAATATTTCTGCCGCAACGCCGGCCGCGTGGTTACTCGCTCCATGATTCTCGATAAGGTTTGGGGCATGCGTATACAGCCCGATACGAACGTTGTGGATGTGCATATCTACCGCCTGCGCGGAAAGGTGGATGGCAAGGGGCAGCAGCCCTTGATACGCACGCTTCGAGGTGTCGGCTATGTCCTCAAGGATAGATAACCCGAAAATCCGCAGCGCTGCGTGGCGAATCTCGCTTTGGGCCACGTTGGCCTTTGCGTTCGGAACCATGATCGTCTTTGTCTTTCTCCACCGCTTTATCGCGGACGACATCAAGAATCGAAGCGATGCGTGGATTACCGGCGAAGTCGAAGTCCTAGGTGATGTTGCTGAGCGCACGCCAAAGGATGCCCTGTACAGCCGCGTCGTCGGCGAAGTTGCCGAATTGGCCGAAAAGGAAATCCCCAACAAGTTGCGCTCTGGGAGCGGCTCGAACGACTCTGTGTTCTTCCTGCAGGCAGGCGCAGACGGCTCTCTTAAGTTATGGGTCGGCGCCGGCAGCGGTCAGAACACGCTCGATGCAATTCAAAAAACGAATATGCTTCTTGATCAGCCCACCGATGTCCGCGTGAGTGAATCTGCAGTACCGTTTCGCGTAGCGTCGGTCCGTATCGACGATGGCAGCCGCATCTACCTCGGACTGTCTGAGCGCGATGAGTTGCGCGTGCTCCGCAGTCTCCGCCTGCGCTTCTTTCTCTTGTGGCTTCTGATCGTCCTGTTCGGCTTCACAATCGTCTTCTCCACCACCCGGCGCATGTTGAGTCATGTACGCAGAATCACCGAGGCCGCTTCCAGAATCGGCCATTCCGATCTCAATGCCAGGGTGCCCACAACCGAACGCAATGATGAAGTCGCGCAATTGGCGCTGACCTTGAATCGAATGCTCGATCGCATTGAGAACTCGATGCATCAACTTCACACCATCACCGATTCGCTCGCGCATGACCTGCGCAGCCCACTCACCGCCATTCGAGGAAAGCTCGAGATGTCTCTGTCTGCTGTCGCCCAGATCGAGCAGGCAGAACCTATCGTCTCCGCCATCGAAGAGTTAGACCGCCTCACGGAATTCCTGAATCAATCGCTCGACGTCGCCGAAGCCAAGGCAGATGCCCTGCGGCTTGCTCCAAGTGAAATTGACCTTAATGAGCTGCTCCGGGTCATGATCGACTTGTACGAGCCGAGCATGGCAGAAAAGGGCCTGCAGATCACGCTCCGCAGCGCCGGGCCGCTGAACGTTCAAGCGGATGCCGCCTTAATCCATCGCATGATTGCAAACCTTTTTGACAATGAACTTAAGCACCTGCCCGCGGCTTGCACGGTCACCATCCAACTGCAAACCGAGGATGACATGGCTTCCCTCTTATTGGAGGACGATGGCCCAGGGTTTACTTCGGAGGTCATTCCTTATCTGTTTGAGCGCCGCGTCAAAGGAAGAGAATCGAATGGGCACGGGCTCGGCCTCGCCTTTATCGATGCGGTTGCGCGCGCCCACGGCGGCGCTGTCACGGCGCACAATTGCGAGCGCGGCGGGGCATATATAGCCATCACTCTCCCACTCGCCCCCAGTGATGGCATTGAATCCCCGGCAGGTTCCGCGCGCGGCTGAGTTGGCCATCCCAAACGTGCCCATCGACAACCCATAGCCCATGGCGGCATAGTTCTATCTATGCGGAAACTCCATCGGTATGCCTGCTCGTCTCGCCTCCGCGCATCCATTGCGTCGATTTCAATCCTTGTTCCCTGCTTAGTTCTAGCCGCCCAGCATCCGCCCTCCGCCCCAGTCGTTCTCCATGCCGCCCGCCTGCTCCAGGTCTCCACTGGGGAACTCCTACAGCCCGGTGAAATCCTCGTCGAAGGCGATCGCATTCGTGCCGTTGGCTCCTCAGTCACGCATCCCCTGGGCGCAAAAATCATCGACCTCGGCAACGTCACTCTGCTCCCTGGCCTCATCGACGCCCACACCCATCTCTTCCTTCACCCCGGTGCGGAAGACCTTCAAACCGTAGAGGAGTCCGTTCCCTGGCGCACCATCCTCGCCGAACAGGCCGCCCGGGCCGATCTCCTTGCTGGTTTCACCGCAGAACGCGACATGGGCACCGAGGGCGCAGGCTCTGCCGACACCGCCGTCCGCAATGCAATCGAACTGGGCCTCATTCTTGGACCCCGCATGTGCGTCAGCGGCAATGCCATCGACATCCTCGGCGGCCACGAGGACGCCAACCGCTTTAACCCCGCCCAGCAGGTCCTCTCCAACGCCAACTACGCCAACTCCAGCGAGCAGCTCATCGAGGTCATGCGTGCACAGCACAAGCAGGGCTCCGACTTTGCCAAAATTTATGAGACCGGCAAGGACCGGATCGTCGATGGCGAACTGCAAACTCCATACCAGTACACCGAAGCGCAACTCGCCGCCGCCGTTGAAGAAGCCCGCCGTATAGGCGTCACCGTCGCGGTGCATGCCATGGGAGAGCCCGGAACGCTCTTCGCCGCACAGGCCGGCGTCGCCTCCATCGAGCACGCCACTCAGCTCAGCGATGAAACCATGCGCGTCATGCGCGAAAAGCACATTCCCGCCGTCCCCACTTTCGCCATCTTCGACTACTTCGCAAAGCACGCCGCTTCACCCGCCCAGGCCGAGCGCGAGGCAGCCCTACTCGTTGTCAAGGTTGCTGAGTTCAAGAAACAGATCGCTGCCGGCATTCCCTTCGCCGTCGGCTCGGACGTAGGCCCGTTTCCCCACGGCACCCAGGCCGTTGAAATGGAGCTTATGGTCCGCTACGGCATGAGGCCGCTCGCGGTTCTGCAAGCCGACATGATTGAGGGTGCGCGCCTGCTCGGTCTGCAAGGCAAGATCGGCGAACTCAAGCCGGGCTACTACGCCGACATCGTCGCCGTCCCCGGCAATCCGCTCGAAGACATCACCGCCGTCGAACACGTAAGCTTTGTCATGAAAGGCGGGGTCGTGGTGAAGCAGTAGTTCCGTCTTATTTCTGTGCGGCTGCCGCCTCTCGCGCCCGCCGCGAGAGGATCTTCTCCACCGCCTGCGAGAATCGCTTCGGCTTAACCGGTGCAAGCGACTCCTCGACTGCCTTGCGGTACCCGCCCAGATAAATGGAATACAGGACCGCCAGCGAGCACCCAATTCCGAACATGAAGCCAAAACAGAGTCCGAGCACAACTGCCGGGCCAAAATCAATCACCGCACTCGTCCTCTCTTGCTCTCTGCCTTACACCGCGACCGTGAAGCTGTCCTCGGTTCTGGTCACCGCATGGTACAGCGTATCCCGCTCCACGGGAATCCGCCCGGCCTCGGCAATCAGCCGGCACAGTTCCTTCCGCGTCATGCCCTGCGGTGTTGTCGCTCCGGCGTCGTGGTAAATCTTCTCCTCGACCACTGTCCCGTCCAGGTCGTCAGCCCCAAACCTCAGCGCAATCTGCGCAATTTTCGCGGTCAGCATCTGCCAGTACGCCTTGATGTGCGGGAAGTTGTCCAGCAGCAGCCGGCTCACCGCAACCTGCCGGATATCCGTCAATCCCGTAGTTACCGGCAGATGATCGAGCGCCGTATTCTCCGGGTGAAACGCCAGCGGAATAAATGTCTGAAATCCGCCCGTCTCGTCCTGCACTGCCCTCAGCTTCAGCAGGTGGTCCACCCTGTCCGCATCATTCTCGATATGTCCATAAAGCATCGTCGCGTTGGACTTGAAGCCCAGCCGATGGGCCAGCCTCGCCGTCTCCAGCCATTCCTCGCCGTCGATCTTGTGGTCGCAGATAATCGAACGTACTCGCGCCGAGAAAATCTCCGCGCCGCCGCCCGGCATCGAGTCCACACCCGCCGCGCGCATCTTCTTCAGCGTCTCTTCGATCGTGATCTTTGCCCGACGCGCCAGGTAGGCCACTTCCACCATGGTGAAGGCCTTCACATGCACCTTGGGAAACCGTACTTTCAACCCCTGCACCAGGTCCAGAAAGTACTCCAGCGGCAAATCCGGGTGCAATCCACCCACGATGTGGAACTCTGTCACCGCCTCCGAGTAACCCGAGGCCGCCGTCTCCCAGGCCTCTTCCAGGGCCATCGTGTACCCCGCCGCATCGCCCTTTTTGCGTCCAAAGGCGCATAGCCGGCAATTGGCCACGCACACATTCGTAGGGTTGATGTGGCGATTCACATTGAAGTAGGTCACATCACCGTGCATCCGCTCACGCACGAAGTTGGCTAGCCAGCCCACCGCCAGCACGTCCGAGGAGCCGTAGAGTACCAGGCCATCGGCAAAATCCAGACGCTCGCCTGCCAGCACTTTGGCGGCAATCGGCTCCAGCCGGGGGTCATGGCTCCGAAAGGCAGCTCGCTCAGGGGAATTCAACGTCTCAGCGCTCATGATCCTATGATACAGAATTCCAATCTACCCCCGCTTGGGAATCAAGGCCCCTAATCGCCCGACCCAGCCTAGAAGCCGGGTGCCCCATCCAAACCGCGCCTTTTGCGGTTTGGGTGGGAAAGCATGAATCTACCCTCTATTCCCTATGCCCTATTCCCTGCTTCTCAACCACCACACCGTCGTTCAGCGAAGCAGCCACCAGGTGGTCGCCCGCCACACGAATCAGCGAAATCCGAAAGCCCGCCTTCAACCACTTCCAGGTCATTGCCTTGGGGTCAATGGAATAAATCTCATCGCTGTTCCGCGAGCTCACCACTACCCTGCCCTGGGCCGCGTCATAGTCCAGATCGTCCACATCGCGGAACGGGAGCCGTTCAATCCAAAGCCACGTTTTGCCCTTGTCGCGCGTAAAGTAGACCCCTTCCCGTGCCCCCAGCCAAAGCGTCCCATCCGGTGAAAACAAAACCCGATGAATGCGCGTCAGCATCGTCGGCAGCCCCATCGGCCACCAGGTCTGGCCGCTGTCTTTTGACAGAACCACCCCATCGGCCCGCGCCGCGGCCATCATCTCTCCATGTGATGTCACCGACAAGTACTCGCCCGCACCCATCACCGGCCCCCCCTGCCAACTCGCCCCCTGGTCTCGGCTCGTCAGCAGGCCATAGCTCGTCGCCGCCACCCAAACGTCTCCAGACGCATCCACGGAGTTCACGCGGCTCTCTAGTTCGATTACTGGTGCCTTAACCTGTTTCTCAATGTTCACATGCGTTCCGCGCAAGGTCTGGGTAGTCGTCTTCAAGAGCGTGTTTGCTATCGTATTCCGCGCCTGCCAAGCCGCTGTCGAAGCGTGTCCTCCTGGCGGATCTGCGCCATTACTCGGGTCCAGCACGAAGATTCCGTGACCAGTCCCAGCCACGACTGTTCCATTCTTCGCCTGCGTCAGGCTGAAAACATCGCGCCCATCGAGCCCTTCGCTGGTCCGTTCCCAATCCGCGCCGCCATTGGGCGAAACAAACACCCCGCCAAATCTCTTGTCGTTCACCACTCCTGCATACAGCCGCGCAGGATTGCTGCGGTCCACCAGCAGAGCTTCCACCTTGCGCTCGAAGAATCCGCTATTCGACGCCGCAAAACTCGACGCTGCGTCCTTGCTCACCTGCACTCCGCCGCGATCCGTTGCAAGCAGAACGCGGCTGGAATCCCGCGGATCCAGAAATACGTCATTCACGATCACTTCCGGCCCAGTCATAGCCTTGAAGGTCTTGCCCCCATCCACGGTCTTATAAAGTCCTTCCGTGGTGCCGGCATATACAATTTCGCTGTTCGCAGGATCTTGCTTCAGTACCCGGGTCCGCCGCGCCGTCGAGGGAATTCCCTGGATCTTGCGGAACCTCTCCCCTGCGCTCTCGCTCTTGTAGATTCCACTACATGCGCTCAGAATCACCGTGCGCGGCCGCTCTGGATCGACAATGATTGAAAACACATCCGAATCGTCGATCAGGCCCTGCTTGATGTTGTGCCAGTTCTTGCCGCCGTCCGTCGTCTTCCAGGGCAGATGCCACGTGCCTGCGTAGATGACATCGGGATCGCTTGGGTCCAGTGCCAGCGACTCCACTTCGTGAATCTCCAGGCTCCCCGGAGGACTGATCTCCGTCCAACTCGCCCCCCCGTCGCTAGAACGGAAAACCCCCTCAAGCGTCCCTGCGAAAAACAACTTCGGATTCGAGGTCGCCTGCATGAATGCGCGAATGGACTGCCCCTTCAATCCATCGACCACACCCCAGTTCCGGCCCCCATCGTGACTTACCCACAGGCCGCCGTCCAGACGGTCAGCCCGCCATCCGGCCACAAAAACAGTCCCAGGGTTCGCGGAGTCCACGATGATATGGTCCAGGATTAGGCCGTCCGCATTGCCCAGTTTCACCAGTCGATGCCACGAGGATGCCTGGTCAAGCGATTCGTAGAGCCACCCGTTCGTCGACCCCAGGAAAAGATGGTCAGGCCGCCCTGGCACCGCCGCAAACGTACGCGCGTCTCCGCCTTCCGGACCGACTGCGCGCCACGTTGCCTGCGCTGACGAGCCTTGTCCGCAAATCACCAATAGAAGAGCTTGTATCGCCAGCGCCGGAACGCCGGAACGGCAGCAAAGATCAGAAAGGAACCTCAAACGGCTATTCAAACAATAAGCTCCAACACAAACGAGAATCGCAAAAAATGGCCCCAGAAAGCTGAAAAGGCCGACCGGCTTGCCGGTCAGCCTCAAAGAATTGCAGGAGGAGTCGCATAACCCCGATCTCGTCCAGCCCTCCGCCACTCATCCGCGGAGGGCCAAACGAAGCGAATCCGAGCCCGAACAGGCCTTGTCGGCCTGTTCGGGCAGTTGGGCTTACTTCGCCGGTGCGGCGTGCTTCTTGTGCGCGTGGTGACGCTCGGCCAACGGCTTCCGGACCACCGGCTTCACTGCCGACTCGTCCACTGCCGTTGTCCCCGATACATCGTTCCCGAAGGTCGCGCCCGCCGGCACCAGGTAGTTCTCCACCGTCTGGCCGTCCTTGGTCCCGGTCATGACAGTCACGCGCGATGCGTCAATGCCCTTATCCGTTACCAGGTACTCCTTGGTGTTCGCTGCCCGCTCACCCGCGAAGTTGTCGATCGGCTTCTTGGAGTGCTTGTGCTTCTTCGCAAAAGCTTCTTCCTTCCCGATCTTGGCCGTCTCGGCCGCGTTCAACTCGCCCACAACCACTGCCTTGGCATCCGCCTGACGCTGAAGATCCAGCGCTACTTCGTCCAGGCAAGCCTTGGCTTCGTTGTCCACACGCGTCGGACGCTTCTTGTCGGTCGCAAAGCTGATCGAGCAAAGTGCCTGAACGTGAGGAATCGGCGCTACGTAAGGCGCTGTGATCGTTACGTTTGTATTCGAGATCGCCGTCTGACCCTTGTCGTCGGATACGTTGCAGGTAATTCCTGTCACGCCCGTCGGAGCACCCGTCGATGAGAAGACTGCCGTCGTGCCCGTACCTGTCACCGTCCCGGCTGTTGCCGAGTAGCTGTAGGTCAGCGGGCGGTTCTGCGGGCTCATGCCCATCGCCGCTACCGTGCTGGTTTCGCCCGGCTTGATCGTGCTCGGGCTCGCTGAGCAGCTCACCGTCGGCGGCTCAAATGCCTTCACCGTAAAGCTGGCCGTCGCGCTGGCAATCTGCCAGGGCTTCAGCCCTTCCTTGCCGGGCTTGCCTTCCTTCACGCCGCAATTCACCGTATAGCTGCCCGGCGCCAATGCGCCTGTCGCCACGGTTGCCGTCGTTCCGCTTCCCGTCACGCCGCTGCCTGACCACGAATAAATCGCGTTCAGCTTAGGATCAAGACCGCCTGCCGTCGCCGTCACTGTAACCGGGTCGCCAGGGAATACCGATGCCGGACTGGCCGAGCAAGCAAGCGT
>CAIKND010000186.1 GCA_903828675.1 uncultured Acidobacteriaceae bacterium | reverse complement strand
CGCTTGTAGGTTGATCCAATGGCTTCGAGCAGGACGCTGTCGAGCAGGTCGATGTCCAGATCCGGCGGCGTGTTCTCTCCTAGCATGTGCCGGGTCAGATTCTTGAGAAACGAAATCTGATCGTTCGATGGCCGGTCCTCTCCCTTCGGCAGATCCCAGGGATTGATCGTCTGATCCGAGTCGAGGGACATCTCGATCATCTCGCCGCCCATCAACTCCACCAGCGGTTGGTAGGAGTCTCCACGCTCCAGAATCGAGATCAACGGGTTTGCCCGTGCCGCCATCAGGAGCATCTGCTGAGCCGCCAGAGTCTTGCCGCCGCCGCTTTTCGCCATCAGCAGGCCGTTTGCGTCAGAGAGATCCGGATCGAACATCGAAAAGGGAATGAGCTGCCGGAACGGAGTCTCGAAGAGAATGAGCGGGCTTCGTCTGGTTCCCATCCACGGCATCTCTACGGGGACCAGATCGGCGACATTCGAGGTCAGCATGTCCTGGTCCCGCTTATCCGCTTCACCCAAACCAGGCAGGGTTCCAAGAAAGATGCGGCGCTTGGCGATTGTCTCGGCCACAGCCTTCGCGCCGTTCATGTGCGTGAAGGCGTTCAGAACCTCCTGGGTACGGTTGGCCAACTCGCGCTCCGATTGCTCAAGATCCCGCATCGTCACCGCAGCTCGGGAAGTCCGAACGACCACCGAAAGGCTCAGCTTCGCCGTCTTGAGCGACGACGAGATGATGTCTCGCTGGACCTGCATCAACTGCGCCTGTGCGACCTCGGCCTCGGGATTCGATTTGAAGTTTCCGTTCGCATCCTTCTGGGCCGCGGTCATCTTCTGCAACCGCTTCTTATAACTCTTGAGCACCTTCACCTGATCCGGGATCACCACCTGGCCGCTGACCACGATCGGAAAGCCAAGGGTGGAAAAGTTCTGAAGCATACCGGGGAAGGTTGCGTCGGGCAGTTCCTTCAGGCTGATCACGCCGTAGAGATACCCGTCAATGTTCAAGTACGATTCGGTCTCGTTGAGGATGCTCGCTTCCGCCGCCTGATAACGCGCGCTCTGGTATTCGACCATCTCCTCCGGCGGCACGTATGACCGGTGATCGCGGCGTGCCGGATGCTGCGCGTGCTTCAATGCTTCGAATAGTTCCTGTGACTCAAGCCGCCGCGAACCCAAGTTGGCCGCCTCCATCGATCCCTCGATGCCGCGCAGGATTGACTCGAACTCCGCGCGATAAGTCTCATGTTCCTTGCGCGCGCGCTGGATGGCCTTGGTCTGACTTAGCGTGAAGGCGCCCAACTTGCGATTCTGTTCAGCCGAGTGATAGAGCTTGGCATGAATGCGCGGGTCCCAGACGTAGTAGACCTGCAACCGGTTCTCAAAGAAGTAGCCGGCTTGCTCCTTCTCGCGCCACATCCGCAACCGGTGCGCATCGAGCGCCGTCACCTCCGGCTGACTGGCGCGCTGTTCGTTGACGTAGGTGTCGAAAAGGTCGCCTAGGCGTTCCGAGATCTCGTAGCGGAACTGGATGCGCATACTGACATCAGGCACACTTCGAAAGAGCGCCTCCAGCATCGCCTTGGTCTGATTGCGGTCGCCGTCCGTGGCGAAGTACCCAAGGATGCCGCGCAACTCGTAGCCCGCAACGAAAGCGCCGTTGGTGCGGACCATGATGTTCTCGCCTTCGGGAATATCCCGCAGGGAAAACAGCTCGCAGACTGCCGGCGACTTCTTCTTTCTTTCATGCTCGGCATAGGTCATTGGCATGATTCACCTCGCCTCACTGGCTTTTTGGCGCCGCGCTCCAGCTCTTCTTTGGCTATCCGGGCGAGCGGCGAGATCCCCTCGTGGAAACGCGCGGCGAAGAGAACGCTTGCAAAGACCGCTCGTGCCGCATCGGCGTCGAGTTTGAGTGCGACCCATCCGTCGGTCATGTTTTTGATCGCGGCCTGCATCGGCTAGTCCTCCTCTTCGACCAGATAAGCCTGCGTCAACTCAGAATCTCGCTCAAGCGCGCACCACGCCTTTGGAGCAAAAAACGAACGCGCAAGGTCGGTGAGATACCCACGAGGCCGCCCATACTTGAAAAGGATGAGAAACGGCACCGCCAGAGCAGGCACGATGAACTCCATGAAGACGTTGAGCGGCATCCCGAACACGTGCGCATTGCCGCTCACAAAATGCGCAAGCAGATTCATCAACGCGGCCAGCGCCAACACCAGGATCAAATCCTCGAACTCAAGGCCGAGAAACGTGACCTTGGTATGCAGGTTGCGGTGAACGGGGGTCAGATCGAGACTCATGCCAGGCTCCTTAAATCCCATGCGCGTGCGTAACCATCGATTCGGCCAATCGCACCATTCCTGAAACCAACAACGCTCCCATTGCGGCGATGAACTTCCTGATCCAGGTCGAGCCCGGATAGATCTCCGAGACCACGCCGCCCATATGCAAGGCCATTGCGGCGAGCTGCGTCAGAGCGAACACAGGCAGAATCACGTTGGCGACCCAGTTGACCAGGCTCATCGTCGCCATCCAGAAACCGTCCGCGCTGGTCGGCCCGGCGTGCTGGACAAACCCCTCCAACGCGCGGAGCATTCCCGAACACATCAACGAAGCGAAGCCACCATAGAGCAACTGCTCGAACTGGCCTCCCTTGCTGTAGCGGTAGACCGCCGCTGCAAAGAATCCTCCAGCCATAGTTGGCAT
>CAIKND010000185.1 GCA_903828675.1 uncultured Acidobacteriaceae bacterium | reverse complement strand
ACACCGGCCTCCCCACGCCGACGCCTTCCTACGCATTTTTTACGGCCAAGGGCCATAAAAAATGCCTTGACTAAGCCGACGCTGTCATACATGGGCTATTTTCCTTTGGTCCCTCCGGGACAAGTAATCGCGTCCACTGGCTCCTATTTTCAGGGCAGATCCTTCGCTGCGTTCAGAATGACATTGCTGTGGGTGGAGGATAATGGTGCTGGACTGCATTGTGGTCGGATCGTCGACCACCCGGGAACTATTCTTCAGTCAGTAGAAGCAGGACGGAAGAATCCTTCCTTGCGGTGTGGCGGGTTTGCATGCTGCTGGATCGGACGCAAGTGGCAGCATATCGTTGTATCCAGCAAAAGGCCCGCGCCTGAAGGCGTGGCATTCCTGGACTCCATTCAGGGGCATAAATGCCCCTGCTCCCTCCGTTATTGATCCGGCAAGAAGACAAGGTCATCTTCTTCCCACCCGCGAGTCAGCGGGCAACAATGACCGGCAGAGGTTTCAGCGCTTTTTTGCTGAGGGCGCTTTGGGCAGGACGAAGGTCGCTTTGGCTGGTTCGGTGAGGGTTGCGGTGGCTTCTACCGCTGCCTTGCGAGAGCCTTGCAGAACCTCATTGGTTCCCAGCGTGATTTTGTGGTCGGCGATGGCGGCATCGGCGATCCAGCGGGTAAAGCGGGTGAGCACGGGGGGGATGGTCCCTCCCGCGCCGGCAACCGTTCCATGCTGCCAGTCGAAGTGCAGAGTGCCCTTTGCGGAGCCGGCCAGATCGCTGTCAGAGTAGCCGGAGAGATCGATCTTGGCGTCCGCGTCCAAAGTGCCTCCGGACCAGCGCTCGCCAACCAGCTGCCCTACGGCAACGGGGTTGAGCTTTTCGAAATGCCCGGCAAGCGTATAGGCGGGCTTGTCTCCGGTGTGGAACTCGCCGGCCGCGTGCAAATGACCACCCAGCAGTTCCCCGTCGAGGCCGGTGATTTCGACTCCGTCTGGAAGCAGGTGCAGGACCGCCGACGCCTTGCGCAGCGTGACCGGGCCGAGGGCCAGCGAATCCGCTTTCACCGTACCCTCAAGGGTTGGCCATGCTGGCGCAGCCGAGGGATGAATGCGGCTAATGAGCGCGGAGAGCATGGTGCCCTTTTCATGCGCACCCAGAACCGCCGCCTGGAGCGTCGCGGCGTCGAGATCTCCGAACTCGAGGTTGAAGACGGCAGGAGCGCAGGGGGCAGGCGCCGGACAGGCCGCGGGCACGGTCAGAGTGGCCGTTCCCTTCACGGGGCCATAGGAGAAGACGACCGGGTCCCAGCGTGTCGCGCCGTTGTCCACGTGCAGCGTCGCCAGCGCGATTTCAACATGGTTGGCCAGGTAATTGGCCTTCCAGTTGGCGTTGTGCAAGGTCACGGTGCCGCCGAGGCTGTCCGCGACGGGTATTCCCGATGGATTCACGCCTGGTTGCGCCTTTGCCAGCACGCTCACTGCCACGGCCGCGGCGATGTCGGCGGGCGAAATCTCATCGGCGGGCATCCAGGGGCCTTCAGCGCTCAGGTCCACAGCCAGGGGATCTCCGGCCAGTTCGTTGAGGGCCGCTATATTAGTGATTCCGGCCGCATGCGCCAGTTCCCTGCTGCGTGCGATGGCGGCCTGACCGCGCACGGTGACCTGGTAACCGTAGGACGCAAGCCGCAAATTTACGGTGAGAGGAACCGCGCCGCCGGCGGGAATTGCCACGGTTCCGGCGAGCGCCTGGGAATGGCCTTGCGCAAGTGCCGGCTCGAGCACCATTTTGGGCGCAAGAATTGGCTGGCTGAGGCCGCCCCCGCTGACTTGAAGACCTTCTACGGTAAAGCTGCCGGTAAGCGGCCCTGGCGCCACCGGGCTTGGCTTGGCGGGATGAACTCGCGCAGTTTTGACGGGCGACTTTTGCGGATTGGCTTGGGCAGCGGTTTCATCGTAGACAATTTTGCCGCTGACCGTGCCGGCAACCACCAGACCGGGGCCTACGCCGCTGCGTACGGTACGAAGCGCATCGAGGCCGGCAGCCGCGGGAAGGTGGTCAAGCTCGACTGAAAAATGCGATGGGCTGCCAGCTCCGGGCAGATCCCCGGCCACGCGGATACGACCACTGCCCAAGGGAGAATCACATACCAGGTTCTCGACCGTGCGCGCGGCATGGTGATAAAGAAAGCCGCAGTTGGCATCGAAGTCCAGCGGAGAAGCCGGCGTAAACTCTTCGCGATGCACGCCGGTGGCGCGCAGCCGCGTCTTGATCTGGGCCGCTTCGGCGGTGCCTTCCATGTGCAATTGGCCGCGCAGGTCGCCGCGCCAGCCAGGGTCTTTCCCGATGACCAGCCTTGCAAGCTGGCCAAGCTGCGCCTCGCGCCATTCCAAGTCGAGGCGGACCGGCATATTCCGCAGGTTGGGCGCACTCTGTACGGTCGCGTCCAGTTCGACGATACCGGTGTCACCCGACTCGAGGCTCAGATCGGTGCGCACCGGCTGGCCTTGGAGACGTATGCGCCAATTGCCGGGCTGCTCCTGCTGTAGCGACACTTCAGTTTCCACCAGCGAAAACGGTAGCTTTTCAGCGCCGTTCTTGATGTTGATGCGCGAGTTGGTGGCGCGCAGGTAAGGAAGCGGCACAGCCTGACGCGGGCCGGCAACCGGGCCTGCCTTGGCCGCGGTGCGGAAGAGCGAGTCGAGATTCCAGCGGCCCGCTGAGTTGCGCACAAGGTTGAGGCTGGCCTCGTCGACGCTGATGCGGCTGATCTCCAGGCGTCCGCGCCACAGAGACAGAAGGCGGATGGATGCGGTCACGGTTGCGGCATGGAGCATAGGCTCAGTACCGTACGCCGGGTCTTCTTCAACCGTGAGATCGTTGAGCACGAATCCGGGGCGGGGCAAGAGTTGCAGTTCCACCGAGGACAGGCGCACCGGCCTGTCAAGCGATGCCGCCATGAGATGAGTTATCTGGTTTTTGAAGTGGCTCACGCTCACCAGCGGAGGCACGATCACTACCGCCAGGATGGCCACCAGCAATGCCAGTGCCAGCCAAAGCCGCTTGCGCTTACGTTGCCGGCCTTGCAGATCTTGCGTCATGGTCTCTTCAGTGGTCAGTAGACAGTTAACAGTGACTTTATATTATTCGCCGGCCGCTGATCACTGACAACTGGCCTTATCGTACAGGGTGCAAGGTGCGCGCCCAGCGTGTTTCGGTAAAGAAGTGCACGGCCACGTGGCCCATCCAGGCCAGGCTGTGGCCGAGTCCGGTTTGCTCATAGGCATCTTCGGGCGTTTTGAAGGACCAGTAGTTGAACAGCGGACGGCCCACTATGTTTTCCCTCGGCACAAAACCCCAGAACCGGGAATCGAGGCTATCATGGCGGTGGTCGCCCATCATGAAGTATTTTCCGGGGGGGACGACGAGGTCGCCATTCTCGATGTGATTGGGAAAGTCCACTGCCCAGGCCTCGGTAGCGCCACCAGTTTGAGGATAAGGGGGAACCGATGGAAACTCGTCGAGAAAGTCCTGATGATTGTCGGGCGTGGTGGCCTCAGCGTGGGGCTGATCCTGGGCCACGCCGTTGACGATCACGATGCCGTTGCGGAGGTGAATATGGTCGCCGGGCTCGCCGATGAGACGCTTCACGAGGAACAGGTATTGCGGCTTGCCGTCCACGTCGTCCGGCACCGGCTTGATGAAGACCACGATGTCGTTACGTTTGGGCTCGCGATAGCGGAGCAGCGGCATCCAGCGGGCCACGGGGGCCAGGGTAACGCGATCCACCACCAGGTGGTCACCCACCAGCAGCGTCTTCTCCATCGATCCGGAGGGAATAACAAAGTTCTGAGCCAGAAAAGTGAGAATGAACAGGCCCACCACCAGCACGGAACAGATGCTGGCTACGGCCTCAAATGGCGTCTCTTCCACCTTGACTTCCGCGGGGGCCAGCTCGTTTTCAGCCTGGGTCGGCGTCTTGGGTGCCGGCGATTTCTTCTTCGTCATCCTGTCGCTCTTTTTTCATTGAACAGTGGGCAGTTAAAAGCCCGGGGCACTGTTCCCTGTTTACCGTTTCTATTTCACCACGCGGAAGATGCGCTTCCAGCGCGCAAACCCTGCAAGTCTTGTCGAAAGCTGCCTGTCGTGTCCGAGTCTATCATCCGAGGCTTGCAGCGTGGCCTGGTGCAGATCGGTGGTGGAGGGACGGCTGAGAGAGAAGTAGATGACCAGCGGCCGGGCCACAATCGCCTCACGCGATACAAAGCCCCAGAACCGCGAATCCTTGCTGTGATTGCGGTTGTCGCCGAGCACAAAATACTGGCCTGCGGGGACTACAAGTTCGCCATCGGTGGTGAGGCCCTGCATCTGGCGCCACCAATCGGGGTCCACCTGGGGGTCAGTGTAGATTTTGGCCGGGAAGTTGTCGCGGAATGGATTTGGTGGGGCCGGTTCGAAGGCAGCATAGGGCTCGTCGAGGACCACGCCGTTTACCATCACCCGGCCATCCTCGATGCGCAAATGGTCGCCGGGAATCCCGACAACGCGCTTGACCAGCAAGGGCGGGCTGGGATGGTGGAAGACGATGATATCGCCGCGTCCGACCTCGCGATACGGCAAAACCCAGCGGCCCAGATTACCCTTGGGTGCGAACACCTGCTTGTTGAACAGCAGAAAGTCGCCGACCAGCAGCGTGTGCTCCATGCTCTCAGAGGGAATGAGCAGGGGTTGCAGCACAAACGTGAGCAGGAACATGGCCACCACGACCGTCCGCAGCATGGAGGCCAGGGCCTCCGGCAGCGTGGGCAGTTGCAGGCGCAGCCGCGAGAAAAACTGTGGGTGGGCGCCCGGCAATTGGACAGGGGTGCTCATTGCGCTGCTTGTTCCTCCTCTTCCCCGCCGTCCTGCATTTCCTCATCCTGGGCCAGTCTGGCATTGGCTGTCGCCAGCCGTTCCAAGGCCCTTCGCGCGGCATCCTGCTCCGCGTGCTTTTTGGTGCTTCCCGTGCCCTGCGCCATCGGCTTCCCGGGCTCTCCGCCCTCGGCCTTCAGTCGAACTTCGACTAGAAAGCGCTTGCGGTGATCGGGACCGCTTTCGCTCTTGACCCGGTAGACCGGGGCTCCGGCGCGTTCCGCCTGCAGCCGTTCCTGTAGTGCCGACTTATAGTTACCCAGTGCGGCTCCGGAGCGCAACTCCTCCGCCAATTGCTCGGCGGCCTCGCCCATCACCTGTTTGCGCGCAAATGCACGAACCGGCTCCAGGCCCCCATCGAGAAACAGCGCTCCGATCACTGCTTCCATGGTATTCGATAACACGGTGCTTTTGCGCCTTAGTCCGCTCTTGTCCTCACCGGGGCTGAGACGCAGATGCTTGCCAAGACCGATGGCCGCGGCCACCTGGGCCATGTGCTGGCGGCTGACGAGTTGCGCTCGAACCCGAGTCAATTCGCCCTCTTGCCAATCCGCATGCAGAGCGAAGAGCGCTTCTGCGACGACGAGCCCCAGCACAGCATCGCCGAGGAACTCCAGCCGCTCATTGTCCCCGGCGTCCGCTGGGTCTTGCTTGCCGGAATGGGGGACATGCCCGTCCGCAATCCGCTGGTTTGAAAACGACCGGTGAGTCAAGGCGCGCATCAGCAGCTCATGGCTTTTGAAGCCATGGCCCAATACCGCTTCCAACTCGGCCAGAACTGCTTCCACTTGCTCCTCGCCTGGTTTCAACTCCCCGGACACATTCCGAGAACGGTGCGCCGCCCGGAGTTCCCGGACGTAAACCGCGCCCTTTGTTCTGATTAGACGCCACCCGGAGGGGATTGCAGGCGTCTTCGACGGATTATTGCGGCTTCTGGGTCGCACCGGGCGCCAAGGTTGCAGGCGCTGCCGGGGGCGGGCCATCATCGGCATCCTCTTCGCAGGTGTGCCCGTTCACCGAATACGCATTCTTGACGCCACGCTCGGCGGCGATGCGCGTATCCTGCTGCCCATCCCGCACAGTGAGCGCCAGTTGGTACTCTGACAGGGCCTCGTCCCGCTTGCAGTCCAGATCCAGCATCCGGCCCAGATAAATATGAGACCAGGCCAGCAACCGCTGCTCTTTGCTGGTGGCCAGGGTCTTCTGAAAGTCCGCGATTGCCTGATCCGGATGCCCGGTGAGAATAGCCACCCTGGCCAGAATGAAGTTGGCGCGGGCGCCGTCTGCCACGGAGGTGATGGTGTCGGTTTGCTCCGACAACACCTTCTGCGCCATGGCGCTGGCTGTGGCCGCGTCTCCGCCGGCCAGCTTGGCCTCTGCCAATTCCAGTCCGGTGAGCTTGTGCGGCTTGCTGCGCTGCAAAACGTCGGCGTCGGCTTCCTTGTCGAACTCGGTCCGCCGGGCGCGTTGTACCTGCTGGTCCACGTCCATGCTGTACACCATTTCGCCGATGGTGTCGCGGAGGCTGGCCGGGTCCTTTTCAAACTGAATCAACTGCTCGTAGAAGTATTGTGTGAGCACAAACCCCTGGCTCATGTCGTGGCGGACCGTGGTCCAGCGCACGGCGTCCACTTTTTGCTGGTAGACGCTGCGTTCGTGCTCATAGCGCGGCAGTTCAGACCGGTCAACGCCGGCTGGAATCTTGTACACCGGTACTTTGGTGTCCATGGTGCGCGCTTCGATGGCCTTGATGAGGCATTCGACGGTAAGCGCCACGGTGTCGGAGCGGTAGCGGAACTCCAGGGGCGTCTCGCGGATTTCCTTGAGAATCGGCTGGGTGCGGTCAATGGCATTGGAGCGCGCGTACAACAGCGGCTCGATGAGGTAATGCAGGTAGATGTGGCGCACGTCGGTCATGCGAATCTGTTCGTTGGCCGGCGAAACTTCCACCACGTAGTCGGTGCCATAGATGCGCGCGTCCACGGTGCTGGGCGAGAGCATGGGCTCGATAACCACGATGAACCGCCGTCCATCATAGGTGGACGCGGGCATCTTGAGGTAGAGATTGGTGGACACAATCATCTGCGTAAGCGGATCGTGGAGCCGGTCGGCCAGGCGATCGTATGTTTGATGGACGGCGAGCCAGATTCCGTGCAGGTCCACCGAGGCCACAAACGCCTTGAGAAGGGGCACAACTTCGGCCACCTGGGTGGAGTCGGGAGGCATTTCCGTCAGATCGGCAGTGGTCTCGATCTCCGGGGGCGGCGTGAGATACAGCGCCAGGGAGATGTACTGCGAGACATCCCTTTCCGTACCCGTCATCCGATGCTGGGCAATAAACAGGCACAAGGCGTCGCGGCGGCTGCGGGCGTCCTCGCTCTTGGCCAGCACCTGGTTGATTTCGTCGCGCACCCTCATGCGAACCGGTTCGCTGCCTTCAAGCCCCTCGTCGTAGCCGCAGACGTTGAGGGCGGCGGCCATGATGAACACGGGCTCGGAGCTGACCAGCGAGATGGTCGGCCCGGCAGGATCGACCAGAGAGGGCGTCTTCTCCTGCACGTACCCCTGCGCCTGCGAGGACGACGACTGCCCTTTGGACGAATTGCTGCCGGAGGATTGGGCGCGGGCCGGGGCGGGCGCAAGGCCAGCCAGCAGGCAGAAAAGAACAGCCGAAAAGATGGCCAATGATCGAAATGTGCGCGATGTCATCAGGGAACCCTGCCTGCAAGTCTACAGCGGAATCAGAGTCGATGCACCCCAAAGGCAATTCCGCCGGGCGGCTTGTCCCCCCAAGAACAAGCAACCCTCTGTCCCCTGCGGCAGCACCGAAACTCTGGTTCCGTGTGAGTTAGACGCAGCGATCCGGGCAAACAGGAGGTTTGAGGGTCGGCAAGGTTCGCGGAATGCGTGGAGGGAGGCGAGGGGTGTGGGGTGCTGGGGTTGGCGGCATTGGCTGGAATCGGTAGCTTCCGGATAGGCGGTTATCTGCTTTTGAGAGAATGTGGCGACCGGGAGTCGCGTTCTTTGCCGGTAAAGTGGGGCCGGGAAAAACACACTGTAGATGCACAGACGCCGGGGACCGTCATACCTAGGGGACTGCACATCGTAGGTAAATCCGATTCCCCCATCACTTGCAACTATCCCCCCGCGCAAAGTCTAAAGTTACCGCGTTGTCGCCATGTTTTAGTTTTCCCAACTCTCTGAACGCATAAAATGCGGGGTCATCTTCCATTGGTGAAATCCCAATCACGATAACAGACAATCCGGTTGAGAAATTACTGAAGGTAAAGTTCCCAAGTTGATCGGATCGAATTCGCCCAAGCGCTTTTGACACGCGAACCAGATGGAGAAGCTGATTGTAGGAGGCGAAGAACTTGTGTTGACTTTGAGGATCATCACGGGAGGCGTAGCCATCCATCTGATGAATCAATTGTGGGATTTCTGGAGAGGCTCCGACGTCAAAGACGAATATTTCCACCTTTCCCGGATGATAGATTTTCCCGGCAAAACATCCCTTTGAAGTCCCCTTGATACTTACAGCAGAGGTTTGCGACACGGCAGCGGCAGGTAGACCCACGAAAAGGCCTAAGCAGAACGTCAAAACGAACAAAACATTTTGCATCGTCAGTCCTCAGTTGCAGGGATCAATCAGTGTGGAACTGGGAGGATGGCCATTTTGAAAAACTGGTCCGGGAGTATGCTGTTCGTGGTGCACATGAGGTCCAGTCGAGTGCCCTGTATTGCCGGAGAGCCCGATCTGGTCCCCTGCATGAACGGACTGTCCTGGCGTAACGGATACCGCGGATAAATGGCCCTCATAAATAACAGAGGCCGAGTCGGTGACGAGTGGGGCGCTGATGGCAACAACATTTCCAAAGGTTCCCGCGCTGCCTGCGTAGGTCACTCCTCCAGAAATCGGGGCATATACCGGTGTCCCGATTGGCGCTGCATAGTCTCTTCCTGTGTGCGGTTTTGTAGGATGTGAATTATCAATCGCACCGAATTGCGTTGTTACTCTGGGGTCGCCTGCCAAGGGGGCATCTGCACATACTCCTGGGGTCTTCTTCTGGGGCGTGGGCGGCGGCGTAGGCGGCGGCGGGTTCACTTGATTTTGCATATTCTGCAAGGGCCAGTCCCAGAGAATCGTAGTTGTAGAACAATCATCAGGTGATTGCGACATGCTCGAACCAGTGGGTGTCACCGTGATTGTTATGTCAGCCGTTCCGTTGCAGGGCACGTGGCCATCAGGATCAATCATCGATAGCGGATTGTTGTACCCATACGAATACAGGTTCAGCGATTGAGGATTTGTAAAGTCCGCATATGGGACCGTATCTGGTCCATCTTCCCAGTCAGGAGACATCATTCGGCCCATTGAACTTGCGTAGTACCTCGCCCCGAAATAGTCGTTGCCGGATTCGGTATCTCTTTCTTTGCCGGTGAAGTGGCATGGCGAAAAACACACGTGAGATGCACACACGGCGGGTTCCGTCATAGTCGCGTCCTCTGAATCGTACCGACATCACCGGTCCCCAACTGCGAGGGACCGGTGGCACCGTCATTTGGGTTGGGACAGGTCACCGAGACCGTGGCCACCCGCCTAGCAAGCCGCCCCGGAGGACGGCTTGCGGTTGCTGGAAACGGACGGTCAGATGCGGCACCCGCCCATCCAGATCATTCACTTTTCTACTAGCTGAACAGTCTCAGGTCGGCTTCCGGGATCATCTCCTCCTCACCATCACCGAACTCGATAGTGCAGAGGATTGTGCCAAGGGGTTGGCCATACCGCAGAACCTGATCTGGGTGTTTAACCTCTGTAAACTCAACCACTGCTCCTGGTCGGCCTGTTTCAGCACCGTTAGCTGTGACCCGCACTACTTCGTCGCCAAAATCAAATTGCATTTCGCCTCACTTCTTGATGGGGAGCCATGGAGTTCCGTCTGCGTTTGTCTTGTCAGGGACATGCGCATGAGGTTCCTGTGCTCTCGGATCCGGATGTCCAGAAGGTTTGTGCCCACCGTCAATACGTGTGCCGGTGGGGTTTCCGTCTTTATCTTTCACTTGCACATATGTCCCTGATTTGTTCCCTTGAATTTGTTGGCCCGCCGCGACAGGAATGGCGTTTCCATGCGGGTCCACCACTATAACTGGTTTATCAACCGGACCTGCGTGGGGGTTTGTATTGCCTGTTCCGGTCTCAGTTGCGGGCGCAGGCGCAGGCGCATCCTTGTGAAGCCAATTTGAAAGCGCCTTCATGCCGAAATAGGTGGCAGCAACCGCAGCGACGGTGCCGACAACGGCTCCAACAACGGCTCCAACTGCGGCTCCAGGAGGGCCACCAGGCGAACCGATAAGAGCGCCACCTTCTGTGGTTCCAAGAACAAGTGCGCATTGTGGGCAATGTCCAGTCAGATCAGTGCGCGTCAAGGGATTGTTTCGAACATATGCATACAGGTTTAGGCTCTGGGGATCGTCGAGTTGAGCATAAGGTACAGGTTCTTCCTTCGCACTCCAGTCCGGCGACATAAACCGGCCCATGGCACTGCTGTAGTAGCGAGCTTCGAAGTAGTCGTTGCCTGATTCTGCGTCGCGTTCTTTGCCGGTGAAAATAGATCGGTGGCCGGGCGCTTCGCTGAAAAGACAAACGGGGGGCAGTGTCGTAAATGCATCCGGTGTTCGAGTCGAAGTCAGCTCTTGCATCGTATCGATATCCCCGGTGCCCAAATGCGAGGCACCTGGGGCACCCAACACTTGTGAGAAAACTCACTTCGCCCCCCGGCACCCGGGCCACCCGCCTTCAGACTATAGGGCATACTGCCATCGTAATCTCTCTGCGACCTTATCCGAAAACCCACTCATCGCGATAAAGCCGCGATGAATGGGGCACAGTCCCTGACACTGTGATGAGCGGGCCACCGGCCCATCCACCTGTCCTTCCCAAAAAGGTAAAGCTGTGATGAGCGGGCCACCCGCCGCCCCAAAAAAGAAACCGCCAGAGCATTGCCCGAGCGGTTAGTGAAGCTTTTGTTCCGTGCCTTATCCGTGCACAGATACGCCGGAGAAGGAAAGCACCACCAGGCCGCGCACCGGCTGCCCAAAGAACCGCGCCGGCTCAAACCGGCTGAGCAGGAGCAGGTTTTCCACCTGCGAACGGGTTTCGCTGTCGGCGGAGCCGGAGACGATGCGGTAGTCGTACATCTGTCCGTTTCCGTTGATGTAGACCTCGACGACAACCGGGCCGGACAAGGCTCCGATTTCGTTTTCGCCCACGCCGCTGGAGAGATAAAGCAGCCGCGGCGCCGAGGCCATTCCCAGGGGTTCGTCCTTATTGGCCTGTGCCGCCTCAGGCTGGGTGAACATGCCGACCAGAACAATCATGGAGCCCAGCAGCAGTACCGCGCTGGCCAGGCCAGCAGAGGCCTGCAACACAAAGGGGCCGATCGTATTCTTCCAAGCCAGGCTGAAGCCATGAAAGAAGCCCTGGCGCCTGCGCGCGCGCTCCTGGCTGATGGCCACCCGGATGCGCAGCAACAAGTCTTCGGGCTCCGGCACCGGACCCAATCCGGCCAGCGACAAATGAGCCTGGCGCAGCGATTCCCACTCCTGAGCGCACAGCCTGCAACTCTCCAGATGGGCGGCAATCTGCTGCATATCGCGTCCGCTCAACCGTCCGTCAAGATATTCCGAAAACCTTGCCTGCACTGCAATGCAGCCGTTCATCGCGCCTCCTCTCCAAGGGGCATCTCGAATTCCGTAAAGGCCGCCGAACTCGAATCCGGCTTTGGCGCCATGAGCAGCGCCTTCAGGCAGGCGCGTCCGCGCACCAGCCTCGACTTGACCGTGCCCAGGTTCACGCCCTGCATCTCCGCCACTTCCTCGTAGACAAAGCCTTCAATGTCTCTGAGAATCAGCGTGGTGCGGAATGGCTCCGGCACCTGGTTCAGCGCTGCCTCAACCAGCGCCCGGTTCTCGGCGTGTACCGCCATTTCGTAGGGCGACTCGCCGGGATCGACCAGTTGGTCTTTCAAGAGCATCGGGGCTCCCGAATCGCTGTCCGTCATCTCCTGCTCGATGGGCACTTCCTGCTGCTTGTGTCGCATCCACCAGCGGCGCTGGTTCGATGCCTCGCGCAAGGCGATGCGGTAAATCCAGGTGCGCAGGGTCGACTCACCGTGAAAGCTCCCGACACCCCGGAAAACCTTGACGAACACGTCCTGGGTGAGGTCGGCGGCATCGGCGGCGTCATACACAGTACGCGCGAGCAGAGAGTAGATCGGTTGATGGAAGCGCGCGATCAGCCACGCAAATGCCTCATCGGAGCCGGCTTGGAGTTCCGCGATGATAGCCGCTTCGTCCGATTGCAGCGTTAGCGCGCTGACTAAATTACCCATGGTGAGGTCCGCCTGCACTTCAGTGTCCTCCCACCTATACCGCAACTCAGGCACACTTGGCATCTGCCAAATCTGAGCCGGTCGGTTGGCCCATTTGACAAATGCACTTATGCCGCACGCCCGAGCCCCTGCTTCGAACGCTTGTTGCGGCCACTCTCTGCCAACGTTCAAAACAACGCAGGACATCCGAAACTGCCAGGGAGTGAGCGGGAAACGGAACCCGGTTTAGCCGGATGCTCCGCGCCCCCTATTGTCTTAGACACCGGAACACCCCTAAAGTGTTCCCGGTCACGCCTGTGAAAGAGTTTCCAACCCGGAAGTCCGGAGCGCGTTTCTGGCTTGCAGAGAGCGAACCGGGCGATTGCATACGTGTTCATCCCTGCCTTGCGCACTCCGAGTCTGCGCGCTCTATTGATCCGGCAAGAAAACACTGGCATCTTCCTCCCACCCATTCCCGCAAAATACGTGGGAATGGATGGGGCGCCCGAACAGTATTTAGTTGCCGGATCTATAAGATGGAAGGTGGAGGCGTTACCGCTCATGTTTACCCCACAGCCGATCGGATTTGTTCAAAGCCCCTACAAAGACACCGCCGCGATTCCCCGTGGCCCCGGCGCCAAGCACGAGGCCGAAGGCGTACTGGAGATTCTGTGTGAACTCGAGCCCGGCCTTACCGATATCGAGGGGTTCTCGCATTTGTTCGTGATTTGGGAGTTTGACCGGGCCGGCGAGTGCGAGTTGCTCTCAACGCCGCCCACCGACGATCGCCCGCACGGCGTGTTCACGACGCGCTCTCCGCGGCGTCCCAACCCGATTGCCCTGACGGTGGTGGAACTGCTGGGCCGCGAAGGAAGTTCGCTGCTGGTGCGCGGAGTAGACATGCTGGACGGCACGCCGATTTTGGATATCAAGCCGTACTTGTCGGGAATTCCGGCGGAAAAGGTGCGGCGGGGCTGGATGGAAGAGGCGGAGAAGCGCAGGGGTTGAAACGGAATCAATGCCCCACTCTCCCTGATTTTGTGGCCGAAGTGGGATATGGAGTCGCCGCCTAAGCAAACTTACTCAGGAATTTTCGACTTCTCCCGTGTAAATGCACCCGCTCATGCAGGTTTCCTGCACCACGATCCTGCTCAGGGCGGGCAGCGCCGGACGCAAATGCGTCCATAACCATTGGGCCAGGTGTTCGCTGGTTGGGTTCTCCAGGCCAGCCACTTCATTCAGACAGCGATGGTCGATCTGGTCTTCGATGGCCTTGAAGGCCGCCTTGATGTCGGCGAAATCGATGACCCAGCCCAGATGCGGGTCGAGGGGGCCGCTGACATGAATCTCGATGCGAAAGCTGTGCCCGTGCATCCGTCCGCACTTGTGTCCCGCGGGAACATTGGGCAGCCAGTGCGCCGCCTCAATCGTAAACGCCTTGAAGATTTCCATCTAACTCTTTCTATCGAATTCCGAGTATCTTGTGAGTCTGCAAACTGAGCCGCCAGCGCGGGTGCTCCATGCAGTATTTGAGAGCAAGTTTCGTATTCACGGCGCAGTCAGGCCCATCCATGGGCTGCAAGAGAAAATGCCGGAAGGTCAGCCCTTCAAACTGGGCGGGATCAGCCCCGGTGTGCGGATAGACCAGCTTTAGCTCGTCGCCGGATTTCTGCACGAGTCTGGCGCCGGCCTTGGGACTGACGCAAATCCAATCCAACCCATCGGGGGCCGCAATCGTCCCATTAGTCTCGATTGCAATTTCAAATCCGCGCGCGTGCAGCGCCTCTATAAGTTCGTCGTCCAGTTGAAGCAGAGGCTCTCCGCCGGTGCAGACCACAAAGCGATTTCCAGTGGCGGAGCCTGGAGGCCACGTTTTGTCGATGGCCAGCGCCAGCGCCGCGGCAGACTCGAACTTTCGACCGCCGGTTCCGTCAACGCCCACAAAATCCGTGTCGCAAAACTGGCAGATGGCCTTGGCACGATCCTTCTCCAGCCCCGACCAGAGGTTGCATCCGGCGAACCGGCAAAAGACAGCCGCACGGCCCACTTGCGCGCCTTCGCCCTGCAGCGTATAGAAAATCTCTTTAACGGCGTAAGACATGAAAGCAACCTCTAGCTCCCAGCCCTTTTGCTGGGTTGATGAATTGGTTCCTCACAAGGGGCCCTTAGCTCGGAGCTAGCAACTCTAAGCCGTCTTACTGATACTGCAGCGGGTCCACGAGGCCGTTTTCGCGGAACCCTTTTTGCCTCAATAGACACGAATCGCATTGCCCGCACGGTGCGCCACTAACTGATGGATCGTAACAGCTGCTGGTGAGCCCGTAGTTGACGCCCAACTCGATGCCTCTGGCAATAATCCCGGCCTTGGAGAGCGCGATGAGCGGAGTGTGAATCTTGAGCCGCTGCAGCCCTTCCACACCGGCCTTGGTGGCCAGATTGGCCATCTTCTCGTAAGCTTCAATGAACTCCGGCCGGCAGTCGGGATAGCCTGAGTAGTCCAGAGCATTAACGCCGATGAACACGTCGCTCGACCCCAGCACCTCAGCCCACGCCAGCGCAAACGAAAGGAAGATCGTATTGCGCGCGGGCACGTAGGTGATGGGAATGCCATGCCCCATCTCTTCGATTCCGCGTCCCTTGGGTACGGCGATGTCATCGGTTAAAGCCGAGCCGCCAAAGATGCGCAGATCGATTTGGGCGATGCGGTGGCCGGCCACGCCAATGGCCGCGGCAACGCATGCTGCTGCTTCGAGTTCCCAGATGTGCCGTTGCCCATAGGAGAACGACAGGGCGTAAAGCTCGTATCCCTGGCTGCGCGCAATAGCCAGCACCGTGGCCGAGTCCAGCCCCCCGCTCAACAGAACTACCGCGCGTTTTGTTGCCTTCTCCATGAAGATCTCTTTCTGCTGACTTGCCGCTACGTCAGATCCCCGCCCTTGCCGATATCCATCGACGGCGAGATGGGGTTGTCCTCGTCGATATAAGCCTCTGTGCATTGGTCCAACAGGCCTTGGGCCTCGAGGATGAATTCGACCGCGTCGCGGGCTGCGCCGTGTCCGCCGCGATTCGGTGTTACGTAATGCGCTTCGGCCTTTACACGCTCGCGCGCATCGCTCACCGCCACCGCGAAGCCGCAGTTGCGCATCACCGGCAGGTCGATAACATCGTCGCCCACGTAGGCGATTTCGTCGAGCGAGACGCCTTCCCTGGCCATGATTTCGCGTACCGCTTTCATTTTGAACGCCTGGCCCTGGTATACGAACTCCAGTTTCAGGTCGCGGGCACGGAGGGCGACCGTCTCCGAAATACGCTTGGTGATGACGCCGCACTTGAGGCCGCCGAGCCGGGCCAGCGAAATCGCCGTGCCGTCGTGCGCGTTGTAGCCCTTGGCTTCGACCATCACGGTGGTGGGCGTGCCGGCTACCGCCATCGGCACTGGAATCAGCCAGATGCCCCCATCGGTCAAAACACCGTCAACGTCGAAAAGGATGATCTTGATCTTGCGGGCGCGATCTTGCGCGGAAACTGTCATTCTCTAATTTTACCTATTGCTTTTGGGCTTTGTCCGCACGCGCCCCCGGCTCACGAGAAAATGGAAGCATGGAACCGGAATCCACTGCCGCCGCGCCGCCGGCGCTCGAGCCCGAAGACTATTACTTCGACGGGCCGGACATGGTGTTCACCGCGGCGTACCACTTGAAGCGAGGATCGTGCTGCGGGTCTGGATGCCGCCATTGCCCCTATCGCGGCGAAGAGGCGGGGGACGGCCCGAGCTAGAAGCTGGAAGCTGCCGCCGCCGGCGCGGGAGCCACCGATTGCGGTTCACGCACCAGCACGGCAAACCGCGGAAACGCAAAGCTGCCGGCCGCATCGTCAACCACGTTTAATTGGCACACGTAGGCCCCTGGCTTGAGCGCTGCCAGCGGCACATCCAGTTCGATGGCCACCGCATCCCGTCCCTCGACGTTGATCGACCTGGCCTGCACCTCCGGGGTTTCGTAGACCTTCGTCGATCCTTGAATCAGTTCCAGGCTGCTGAGCAGATTGATACCGGGCTTTGTCCCTTTTGGCTGGTTCGCCACCGCCTTGGCGTGAGCAGGCGAGTAGATCTCGTAAAGCAAATAGAGGTGCTGATCCTGGCGGAAGACGTGGCTGATATTGGGCACGTACTCCTGGCCGTTGCGCACCAGGGGGTCGAGCTTCTTACTCGGCTGGCGCATGGAGGCCAGCACGATCGAGCTCATTTTGAGCGGCGCCTTTTTCATCTCCGGCAGGGTGATATCGGCCTCAAAGGAACCCATGCGCCCGGTCTGGTTTTCGCGCACCACAAACTTGAGGTGATACCTGCCCGGCGGCAGATTGAAACTGGTGGTGTATTGGATATTTTTTTGCCGTGCGTTCAAGCCCGCATCGAGATTCAGCTTGACGGTTTCGCGCGCACGGCCGATGGGGCGCTTGACCTCATCGATCACCGTTCCAATAATGTCCAGCGTCGCCTTATCCTTGTCGCCGCCCTGCACAAACGGGACCTGCGAGCCCGGCACCAGCAGCGAAACCGGCACGTAGTAACGGTTTTCATCGAGCCGGAAATACATCGCATCAAGGTAGAGAGCCATGTCAGTGGCGGGAAGGTCGCTGGCGAGTTGCTCGGTAAGCTCCTGCTCGCGGTCTTCGCGGCCCGCGTGCTTGAAGTCCGCCGGAGCATAGTAACCGGGGCGGTATTCGAGCTTCACGCCGGGCCGGTTCACCTTGATTGTCAGCTTGCGATAACGCCCGTCGCGCGACTGATTCGAAGAACGAAATCCCACAGCGTAATAAGCCGATGTATCTCGCTGCACCTGCGCGAAGGCAGGGGCAAAGTCGTTGGAATCGAAGAATGCCTTGCCGCCGGTGTCGGTGGAGAGTGACGCCATGACTTCTTGCGAGGCGAAGTTGGCGTTCATGTTGTTCTGGAGCGCGCCGCCGTTCAAGGCTCCATTACCGCGCAGGCTTCCGGTAGACGCGTCGCCCAGCGGCCCCACCGCTTGCAGTCCGCGTGTGTCCACGCTGTAGATGGCCAGGTTGGCGCGCACCGCCGCATTCACCGCCGCACGCAAGGAGGCCTGGTTCTCAATGCCGTCGCGCGAGATGCCGCCGGAAAAATAGAGCAGCGATTTTTTCTCGTTGATCTTCTCTAGCGACTTGGCCACCGCACGCAAAGCGAACAACTCACGGTCGGTGTTCAGGTCGTTGTACTCGCTCTCGTCCGGCGTGGAGCCGGTGGTGTCTTCCACCTGATTCGAGTTCGCCGTGGCGCCCTCGGCAAATCCCTCGCCCTCGGTGCCGTTGTACGCGCCAACTTCGTGGAGGAGCGCATTCTTGTCGGCGGTAAAATCCTGATCCACTTTAAGCGTGTTGCCGAGAGAAACGAGCGCCACCAGATCGGCCGCTTGCATCGTGGTCTTCAGGAAGGCCTGCGCTGCCTCCACGCTCCGGTCCAGGTCTTCGGGCTGCATCGACGTGAGGTCAAAGAACATCACGATCAACCTGTGATTGCGCAGGTCTTCGGGTTTGGCCACCACCGCGGCCTTGCCGTTGGCGGCCCCCGTCGCCAGACCGCTCACCGTGGCTTCCTTCAGAGGCGTGGCCATCTCCACACTTTCAAAATCGAAGCTGTCGATGTGTTGCTGCTTGCCATTTTCGTAGATGCTGAAGTCGCTCTGCTTGAGCCCTTGCACCAACTCGCCGGTCTTTGCGTCACGCGCCACCACGTTGGTCAGCACCAGTTCGCCGTTGACCTTGAGCACGAACTGCGAGGCGTCGGAATCCTGAGTGGCGTTCTGTGCCAGCACCGGCTGCGCGCCGGGAAACGCAAGCGCCCCCATCGCAATCCCTGCCCCGATTCTCCGCAACCAACCCGTCATGAATTCCCTTTCACTTGTAAACCGCGGCAGGGGCTAAAGCCCTCGTCTTTTCTTCTACTCTCGGCACGACTAAAGTCGTGCCCTGACACAAAGCACATTTCAAAGACTGGCCCAGTCCCGCTAACTCGCGCGACAGTCAGCTAACGCCGCTACCCCCGCTAACATGCGCAAAGCGCAGCTAACTCCGCTAAAACCTGAACCTTGAAGTAAATTGAAACGATCGCATGTTAGCCACTGAAGTTACCTGCCCAAAGGTCGGCGAAGTTACATTCGTATCCACGCCCGCATACTGCACCGTATTGAAGACGTTGTTAGCCGTGGCGCGAAACTCCCAGCTCCGGATATCGCCCAACTGCATGGTCTTGACCAGCGCCATGCTGTTTGAAATTGTTCCAGGCCCGGTAATCGAATTCCGCGATGCCGTTCCATAAGCGCCCGCGGGCGCCGCAAAGGCCGATGTGTTGAACCACTTTTTCAGAGACCCGCCGCCGGCCTCGATGGAGGTCCCCGCCACGCGGTCCGGGCGCAGTGTTCCCGCCGTTCCCCGCGCCACGTCGGCGATTGCCGCCTGATAACTCGGCGACAAGGGCGAACCTGCCGCAAAGGTGAAATTCCCCGACACGGAAAATCCCTCCATAACATGGGAAGCCTTGCCGCTGGTAACCCAGCGCTTATCCTTGCCGAAGGGCAGTTCGTAGAGATAGTTGCCGCTGACGCGGTGGCGCTGGTCGAAACTTGAGTTTCCTTCTTCGGCGCCCAGTTTCTGCCAGTTCTGCGCCATCGCCACGGTGTTATCGATCGAGTGCGAATACTGGTAGTTGGCGCCCAGCGAAACCCCGCCCGACATGCGCTTGTTCAGCCGCACGGTTCCCGCGTTGAACCGCGAATAGGCAGCCGCCTGCTCATAGGTAAAGACGAGATTGGCCGGGTCGGTGTTGGGACTGCTCGCCGTCGCTCGCGGCGCGCTCTTGATGTCAAGATTGCTGCCCATGGATCCGTTGTAGCCGAGGCCCATCACGATGCCCCACGGAAGGGTTTTTTGCAAATCCAGGTTCCACACTTGCACGTGCGGCAGCTTGTAGTGCGGGTCAACCGCATAGTTGCCAATGGTGTCGGGCGAGGGAAATCCCTGGGCAAGGGTGAAGCAGGCCGAGGTGAGGGCGCAGGCTGAAGAGGCCTTGCCGCTGGCCGTGGCTTCTTCGTTGGTCTGCTCGTTGGCATACGGGGGTTCATGGGCCATCGCCGTTGCAAAACCGGAATATTGCCCCACGGTAAAGTTCATGCCGTAGCCGCCGCGCACGACCGTTGATTTCAGCTTGGGCACGCGCCACGCAAAGGCCAGACGCGGCGACAGGGCTTTGTGATACGGGAACACCAGTCCCGCTGGAAGCTTGCCGCTGGAAGCGCCCGCGCCGCCCGCAACCACCTCGGTCTGGCTGGTAAAGCCTGCGCCTGGGTTGGTATCCACGACAGCCAGGTGTCCGAACTTTTCGGTATACGGCGCATAGAACTCATAGCGCAAGCCAAGATTCAAGGTGAGCGACTGGGTTGCCCGCCAGTCGTCCTGCGCAAAGCCGTCGAGCACGTTATCGCGCAGATAGCTCTTGGCCACCGATGAATTGATGCTGGTGGACTGCGGCAGGCCCAAGAGGAAATCCGCTAGCGGCGAACCGGTTGCCTGATCGCCGGCCGCATCCTGGGTGAACAGGCCGGTGAAAGTAAAGCTTCCGGTTGCGTTGGTGCCACCGAGAAAGTCGCGATGCACGCGGCGGTAGTCGCCGCCAAAGCGCAGGTTGTGCTTCTTGTGAATCCAGCTCACGACCTCAGACGCTGAAACTGTCTGCGCAATGGAGAAATTCGGCTGCTGCTGGTTGAGCCCGGTGATGGTGCTGAGCGTCACCTTGGGCAAGCCGTAATTAAGCGAGCTCGCATTGAGCGGCGTGCTTGCCAGCGTTCCGGTTGGCGGCCCCAGAATGCCGATCTGGGTGGCGATATCGGTCCCGTTAGTGAAGAAGTTCGTGGTTTGGCTCTGGCTGCGATTCCAGTTCACGTTGAAGATATTTGTGACCTTGTGATAGCCCACCGTGTAACCGGCCTGCAGCGAGTTTGAGGACGACGAACTCTTGCCGCCCAGTTGCGGAAAGATATTCACATTGTCAGAGGCCGAGTGGCTCCAGTTGTAGTTGAAGTTGATGCTCTGCCTTAGTCCCTGCGTCTGCGTTCCCCGGCGCCCGCCGCCGCCACCACCGCCGCGGCCGCCCATTTGAAGGGCGTTTGCGCCCAGGCTGCGCATGTAACGCACTCCGGCCTGTGTTGAGTTCGATTGCTCGGTCGAGAGCAGGTGATAGTTCTGCACGGTGCCGGGCAGGTTGGGCTCGGGGAAATACTTCATCAGCGCCGCGGCCTGCGCCGTTATGCGCGCCGACGGAATTACGTTGGCCGCGCCGTTTGAGATGAACTGCTGGAAGTTGGCGGGGTCGTAGATGGGCGCCTGTCCCGCCGCGGAAAAATCGCCGGTCCGCTCGGCGTCCGTCGGCACGGTTGCGTATTGGTCGACCGGGGTGGAATTCCTCTGCCCTGACAGCGTCAGAAACACCATATCCTTGCCGCTTGGCTTGGTCAGCCCCGGCAGATAGGGCGCGCTCATGAACGTAAGCCCGAAGCGGTTTGTCCCCGAAGCCGGTTGCGCCTGTGACTGACCGCGCAGGCTGAATGGCTGCGCATCCAGCGCCGAATTGCTTCCCATCCAGAAGATGGCTCCGTGAGGCTGTCCGGGATTGAAGCCGCGGAAGTTGCCTCCGCGCCCGCCTCCGCCACGCCCACCGAATCCACCTGGACCGCCAGGACCACCGAATCCGCCGCCGGGTCCGCCAAAGCCACCGCCGCCAAAGAGCCCGCCGCCGGGACCACCCATGCCCATCAAGCCGCCGATGCCCTCAGGCCCGCCCACCTGCGCGCGGATGGTCTCCATCGCGTCGCGCAACCGGTCCATATCCATGCCCGCCAGAGGGCTCACCTGCCCGGACTGTCCGCTGATGGCCACCGAGTCTCCGCCAAAGCTAGAGTTAGATGCCGCCTGCGGCAACTCCGCCCCACTCGCGCCCGCTGTTCCGCTGCCGGTATCTGTGTCGGCGCTAAGCGCGCTCACCAGGCTCAGGCTCTCAGCCGCGTTGCCTGCCAGTTGCCGAACGACGGAGCTGATAACCTGCTGACTCGCCTGATCCGCATCCGCCGGCTGCTCCACCACGCGCGAGGCCAGAACAAGGTCAAAATTTGCCGTCTGGTCGTGGTTCGAGGCGTTCAACAGCGCTTCCTGCGCTCCCTGTGCAAAGGCCGCGAATTGCGTGCGAATGACGTAGCGCCCATTCGACGTCAGGGTCATGGACCAGGCACCGGTAATGTCGGAGGTTGTGGAGTAACGCTTGCCGGTGAGGGTGTTTTGCGCGGTAATGGTAACGCCCGGCAGCGGCGTGTTGCCGCTCTTCACCGTCCCATGCAGCCTGCCGCCGGTAACCGCGGGCGTGGATGCTGCCGGCGCGGAGGAGGCCGGTACGCCTGGAGCGGCAGAAGTAGTCTGGCCAGAAGCCTGCGCGGGGGGCTCCGCCAACCCCGCCAGCCCGCAGGCTACAAAGACCCCCACCGCAAACCCACTCTTGATCGTCGCCAGCCGCATTCACTCTCCCTTGACGCGCATGTCCGTACTCAGTCTGACGCTTCCCGCGCTGCGAAGGTTTACGGTGGCCCTTCGGGGTGCGGCTCTACCTGGGCTTTCAGGAACTCGCCAAGAGATCTTCCGCAACGGCTTTCCGGCGCCAATTCGGGACGGTCGAATCGCTTGTCCCGCTATGACTTAAGTACCCAAAGCCCAGCGGCAATTGCCCTTGCGTTCACACTCGGCGCATGTTAACTATTAAGGCAATAGTTTCTTGATTGCTACCATGCTAGTAAACTCCGGTACGCGTCGGACAGGAATCAGCTCGCCATGAAGATAGGCACTACCATACGCACCTACCGTCTACAGAAAGGCCTTTCTCAAGGCGATATCGAAAAGAAAACCGGCCTTCTCCGCTGCTATCTTTCGCGCGTCGAGAACGGCCACACCGTGCCTTCCCTCGACACGCTGTCAAAGATCGCTCAGGCCCTTGATCTGTCGATTGCGCAGTTTTTCGCTGAGGAGTCGCTCGGGCACGAGTTCAACACCCAGAAGCTCTCCGACGAGGAACTCCGCTTCCTGACGCAGATCCGCCGCTACTCCTCAAATCTGAATGAGAGCGACCGCAAGCTGCTGCTGGCCATGGTGAAGAAGTTCGCCGCCACCGCGGTGCGATAGCTGCAATAACGCCGCTTTAGACGTCATTCCCCAAGTGGAAGATCGGCTCCAGCCCGTGGCCGCCGCTCAGGAGCGCCTGTTCTTCGTGCGCCTCCAGGGGTTTGTAGTTCTGCGCCACATCCATGGCCAGGCGGAAATATTTTTCGTCTCCTGGAGGCACAGCCGCGGTAATCGGATGCCCCAGCGTCCAGCGCAGGCCCAGCGAAGCCTCACTGGGAAAGGCCGCGGGCTGATACCAGCACTTGGGCTCGGGATGGTCCTTTTTCTGGTCCGCCGGCCATACCGTTTTTGCCATGCTCTTGAGGCACAGAATGCCCATCTGCTTTTCCTGCGCCTTCTTCAGGATCTGCATGCCGAAGTTGGCCTGGCTCACCAGCAGCCAGTTCAGCGGAAACAGCACGGTGTCGAAGTTGTAGCGATCCATGGCGGCCAGCGCCGTCTCCACCGAGTGAACAGAGAAGCCGATGTAGCGGATCTTGCCTTCCTTCTTCGCCGCCTCCATGGTCTCCATTGCGCCGCCGGGGCCGAGGACTTTGTCAAGATCGGTCATCTTGGTCAGGGCGTGAAACTGGTAGAGGTCTACATGGTCGGTTTTGAGGAACTTCAGACTCTGCTCGAGTTGCGCACGCGAATCTTCTTTCATGCGGCCTTCGGTTTTGCAGGCCAGGAAGCAGTTTTTCCGGTAGGGCTCTAGGGCCGGGCCAAGGCGCTCTTGGGCATTGCCGTAGCTGGGCGCGACGTCGAAATAATTCACGCCCCGGTCCACGGCTTCGGAGACAATGTTGGCGGCCGCGCCGGTTTCCTCGTTCATCACCACAATTCCGCCAAAGCCGATGATCGACAGCCGCTCGCCGGTCTTGCCAAGCGTACGGCGCGCAATCGGACTGGAAGGTGTCTTGACGGAGGCGTTCATCTGTGTTGTCGAAGCCACGGTGGCTGCGGTAATGGCGGCTTTTTTAAGGAAATCGCGTCGTTCCATGGGCTGACTCCTCTGGTGGAATCTGGTATGGAATTTCTCTGGACTGGGATGGACAGCTTACGCAACATATTCTTGCACAGGCCGCTGGCAGGCTACAGCTCAAAACTCCGCAGAAAGAACGCGAACAGGGTCAGCACCACGGCCATCGAAATAACCGCGATGCGGCGGCGGACCTTGAACAGTTCTCGGGGCGATCCGATGCGCGGCACCAGGGGCATTGCGAACAGCAGCCCGCAACTGAAACCGCCCAGGTGCGCCATGTTGTCGATGTGCACGATGGAGCCCGGCATCATGGTGCCGAGGCCGATGGCCAGGTTGATGGCGGCGAAATAAATCACCGACTTGCGCAATCCCTTCAGCTCCTGCTGAGGAATGGGCAGTCGTGGGGACTTGAGCAGCACAATCAGCACGCCGGCCAGTCCAAACACCGCGCCGGAAGCACCCGCGCCGACCGGACCAAACAGGCCATCGCCTCCGGCTGTGCCGTGAAACCGATACCAGCTCACCAGCGTTGATAGCAGGTTGCCCGCAGCGCCGGAGAGAATGTAGGCCGCCACCACACCGCCCGAACCCATCAGCGACTCGGCCAGCAGGCCCAGGTTCCACAGGCACCACATGTTGGTGGCCAGGTGGATGATGCCCACATGGACAAACATGGCGGTGACAATGCGCACCCATTCGCCATTGATGAGCACCGCGCCCGCGTTGTTGGCTCCGAAGGCCAGCAGATCGTCAGGAGATGGGCTCAGAAAGCTTACGTGCCTTGCCACCATGGCAATGAATACCAGGCAGTTGATCCCGAGCAGCAGATAGGTCGCCGGGGCGGCAGCCCACATGGGACGCGGCTTGCGCGCGGTCTGCTGGGGCGGCATGTAGCTGCCAGCCGGAGGCAGAATCTCAGGCGTGGAACCGTTGCCTGAAAAGGCTGGGCCTTGTGCTTCGGGTGGAAGATCGGGGGGGTAACTTCCCATGTTCTAACTCTAATTGATTTTTCAGCAGGGTCTGCGTCTGCGGCGATTCGCCCCAGCCTGAGGGAAATTTTGTACCAGCATGCGGTTCATTGCCCAGTGTGGAACTTTGCCGGGTCTTTGGTTGTAGTCTGGTCTTTGGCGATCGCCAACCCTTTTCCGTTCTGCTGAATCGGCCCAATCATCTTTTCAAGAGGAGAGTTCCTGTGAGTCCAAGCGCGAGTTCCGTAAAACTGATCCGGCGTGCCCTGCTAAGCGTAACCGACAAGACCGGCCTGGTCGACTTTGCCCGGGCCCTTGCCGGCTTTGGCGTCGAACTGGTCTCGACCGGGGGAACCGCCCGCGCCCTTCGCGATGCCGGCCTGATGGTCAAAGACATCAGCGACCTGACCGGCTTCCCAGAGATGCTGGACGGCCGCGTCAAAACGCTCCATCCCAAGGTTCACGGCGGCCTGCTCTACATTCGCGGCAACGCCGAACACGAGGCCTTAGTCGCTGCGCACGGCATCCAGCCCATCGACATGGTGGTGGTGAACCTCTACGCCTTCGAGAAGACCGCCGCCAAACCCGGCGTCCCGTTCGGGCACCTGATCGAAAACATCGATATAGGCGGGCCGTCGATGGTGCGTTCCGCCGCTAAAAATTTTGAAGACGTCGCCATTGTCACTCGCGTCAGCGACTATCCCGCGCTAATCGAGGAACTCCAGGCCAATCACGGCGCGCTGAGCCGCGAAACCCGCTGGCGGCTCGCAAAGCAGGCCTTCTCCACCACGGCAGCTTACGACACGGCCATCGCCAATACGCTCGATAAAATTGCGGACGCACCGGCAGCCGACGCGTCTGCCGCGCCCGACACAGCGAGCCTGCCGTCCACTCTGCGCATTAACTTCCCGCTGGCCCAGTCGCTGCGCTACGGCGAAAACCCCCACCAGCGCGCCGCTCTCTACGCGGACGGCACAGGCCTGGGTGTGGCCGGCGCCGCGCAGTTGCAGGGCAAGGAACTGAGCTTCAACAACCTTGTGGATCTGGACGCCTGCTGGGAGCTGGCACAGGAGTTTGAAGAGCCGGCGGTCATCATCGTCAAGCACACCAACCCTTGCGGCGCGGCCACCGGGTCCACGGTCCTCGAAGCCTATCTAAAGGCTTTGGCCTGCGATCCCGTATCCGCTTACGGCGGCGTGCTCGGCATCAATCGCGAGGTGGACGGCGCGGCTGCCGAGGAGATTGCCAAGCTTTTTGTCGAAGCCATTGCCGCTCCGGCCTTCAGCGCCGAGGCCCGCGAGCGCTTCGCCGCCAAAAAGAATTTGCGCCTGGTCGAGATCCACGCCGCCCCGCCCAAGCCTGTGGTCAAGCACGTTTCCGGCGGGTTGCTGGTGCAGGACGCCGATACCGGCCGCATCGACTCGACGGAACTCGACCCCGGTTTGAAGGTGGTCACCTGGCGTCCGCCCACGGCCGACGAACTGCGCAGCCTGCTGTTCGCGTGGCGCGTCTGCAAGCACGTCAAATCCAACGCCATCGTCTACGCGCGGGACAGCCAGACCGTGGGCGTGGGAGCGGGGCAGATGAGCCGGGTGGACGCGGCCCGGTTTGGGGCGCAGAAGGCGATTCTGCCGCTCAAGGGCTGCGTCGCCGCTTCGGATGCTTTTTTCCCGTTCCCGGATGGTCTTGAAGCTGTGGCGCAAGCCGGCGCGACGGCGGTTATTCAGCCCGGAGGATCGATGCGGGATCAGGAAGTAATCGACGCCGCCGACAGATTGGGCATCGCCATGGTGTTTACGGGGATTCGGCACTTCCGGCATTGAGAATGGCTTCGGACGCTAGCACTATGACGCCCATTGACCAGCCCGGCTTCAGAACCCGTACCATGGCCATGCTTCGCCAGATGGACTGGTTCCGCGGCTTGCGGGCCGGGGTGGCTCTTTGCGCTCCGCTGGTGCTGGGCGATCTGGCCGGAATCCCCAACCTGGGATGGGCCGGTTTGGGCGGCTTTGAGGCAATCATCGCCGACAATGGTGGCCCTTATCGCAGCCGCCTCGGCTCTCTCGTCACACTCACTCTCGGCGGCGCGGTAGGTCTCTTTCTCGGCTCCATCACCGGGGCCAGCCTGTGGTGGGCGCTGCCGGTTACCGTGCTGTGGTGCTTCCTGTGGAGCTACCTGGCCGTCCTCGGCCAGCCCTTTTCGTCCGCCGGAATCCTCGTCCAAGTCATTTTTATCTGCGGCATCGGCGCGCCCACCGCCAACTGGCATGAAGCCCTGACCCACGCCCTGCTGCTGATGGCCGGCGGCGCATGGGCGGCTCTGCTCTCGCTCTTCCTGTGGCCGCTGGACGCCTACCGCCCGGCCCGCTCCGCCGTGAGCGACTGCTACACGGAACTCGCGTCTTTCCTTGGCTCCATTGCCGAACTCGCGGGCCGCGAAAACCTGGCAGGCAACGAACCCCAACCGTCGCCCGCCCGCATCCGGCAGACTCCCGCCCTGTGGCACCGCCTCGCCCAGCACCACCAGTACCGCGTGCGCCGTACCGTCGAGCAGGGCTGGCAGGCAGTGGCCGCCATCCGCGCTCGACGCCAGGCTGAAACCCCCCAAGGCCATCACCTGGTGGTTCTACTGGAACATGCCGACCTGCTGATCGCGCGCACCGTCGCCATGGCCGAGCATCTTGAAGCGCAGTCCGCCGCTTCAGCCGGCACGTCTTGCTTTGACCGTGCTCTCTCCGGACTGGCCGACCTGCGTTCCGTGGAGCTGTGGGTGGCCTCGCTGCTGGTGCGGCGGGGCGGCCTGACCGCGGCGCACGCCCGCGCCAAGCGCAGCGAGATGGATCGCCTGCCGCCCTACATCGAGGGCTGCCTGAACCCGGACGATGCCGTCGGGCGCTTTCTGCTGGCGCAGATTGCCGAGGCCGCCTCGCTGCTGGACACGGCCATCGAGAGCGTGGCCCTGCTCCGCCTGGGCCAGGCTGGCCATGCCCGTTCGGAGCGGAATGCCACTGCCTCGACAGGCCACTTCGCGCATGTCTATGCACGCCTGGGCGAGCTACGGCAGGGCTGGAACCTGGCCCGCATCAACGACCAGCTCAGAGCCAACTTCACGCGCAAATCGCTGCTGCTGCGCCACGCCGCCCGCGTTGCGCTGGTGTGCGGCCTCGACGTGGCGCTGATCCTGCTGCTGCACATCGATCACGGCTACTGGCTGCTGCTCACTTCGCTCATCGTGCTGCAGCCCCACGTCTCCGGCACCATGCGGCGCAGCGTGGAGCGCATTGGCGGCACCATCGCCGGAGGCATTCTGGCCGCGGTGCTCGCCGCCGTGCTTCACTCCCAGCTCGCTACCGCCGCCGTGCTGTTTCCGCTGGCTCTGCTCGCGCTTGCCATCCTGCCCATCAGCTACGCTGCCTTTGCTTTCTTCCTGACGCCCACTTTTGTTCTGGCGTGGCTGCCGTTCTCCGGCGACTGGCAACTGGCGCTCATCCGCACCGGCAATACCGTCGCCGGGGCTCTGATCTCGGTGGCGGCCATGCTGTTTCTGTTCCCCGCTTACGAGCGCGACCGGGCTCCCCAGTTCCTGTCTGCCTCGATCGCCGCCGACCGCCGCTACCTTGCCCAGTTGGCGGAGGGATGGCGCTCCCGCTCCCGCGCCTCGCGCGCACTGGCCAACGCCCGCCGCGCCGCCGGCCTGGCCCACAACGATACCGAAGAGTCTTTGGAGCGCCTGCTGGCCGAAAGCTGGCCCCGCCGCCGCCCCTTTGCCCAGTTTGTGGCCGCGTTTGTCACCTACCTGCGCCGCTTTGCCCAGAGCGTCACCACCCTCACCGCCCTGGACGGCGAGTGGGTCTGGAAGCAATCCGCGCCGGTACAGAGCCGCCTGAATCTGCTTAGCAATCGGCTGGCATGGCTGGAAGAGCAAACCGGCGCGGCGTCCTCCTCCATGTCTTCCGCGTGGCCCGAGCCCTCCGCCTTGGACCTGCAGCCGCCCATTCCGCTGGAGATGGCCACCGATGCCCACCCCGGCGAACGCCAGCTCGAGCGCCTCGAACGCCAGACCGAAATCCTCTATCGCCAATTGAAATCCCTGCGCGAACACGGATGGCTTCCCGGCGTGCCTCAAGCTTGATTTGCCACCGGTTCGCAATTTCCGGTCTCCGGGTCCTTGTTTTATCTTCTGAAAAATCCTGCTTTCAGCAAAGACGTTGCGACTATTGACAGGTAAAATCGTCTGTACAGTAGGCAGAGCTGCCCCTAACGGCTGCCTGCGCTGCCTTTCGACCTATGGGACGGTGAATCCGTTCCCCAGCCGCGAGGGAGCGGAATCCCCTGGATGATGAAATTGAAAACTCGCTTGTCTCTGACTTTGCTGACGTTTGCCGCAACTTCACTGCTTCTGTCGCCGGCCGCCCCGGTCTGTGCGCAGATTGCCCCGGCCCCCACAGGCGCAGCCGCCACAGCGCCCGCCAGCGTCGCGCCCGCCAAAGCTGAGCAGCCCGCGCAAGCGCGGGACCGCGCCCAGGCGTATTACCATCTGGCTCTGGCCGGAACGTATGAAGACAACGCGGTCTCCATGGGACGGCCCGAGTACATTGGCCGGGCCATCGAGGAGTACAAGCTCGCCCTTAACGCCGATCCCGGATCCCCTTCTTTGAGCGACGCCCTGGCCGAGCTCTACTTCCGCAGCGGCCATGTCCGTGAAGCTGAAGCCACGTCCCGCGGCTTGCTTAAGACCTCGCCCAACGACATTGACGCGCACAAACTGCTGGGCCGCATCTACCTGCGCCTGCTGGGCGAGGGCCAGGGCGCGGAGTCTGCCACCGTGTCCGCGAGTAACGTCCTCGATGAGGCCATTGCCGAGTTTGAGAAGATCGTCGAGCTTCAGCCCAAGACGGTTGAAGACCGGATGGTTCTCGGACAGCTTTACACCGTGAAGCACGACCCCAAGAAGGCCGAAGCGGAGTTCAAGACGGCTCAGGCTATCGAGCCCGATTCAGAAGAAGTTGTGCTCAACCTGGCTCGCCTCTACGCTGAAAGCGGCGACATGCAGCGTGCCGCCAAGGCGATTGAAGCGGTTCCGGTAAACGATCGCACCCCCAAGATGGAGTTCACCCTGGGCGCCGCCTACGACCAGATGAAGCAGCCCAAGGACGCCATTGCCGCCTATCAGCGCGCGGCCGACATGGAGCCCGGCGACCTGCACACCATGGACGCCCTGGCCCAGGCTCTGCTCAACAACAACCAGCTCGAGGAGGCGCTCAAGCAGTTCAAGCAACTTGCCGAGGCAGACCCTCAGAACACCGAAGCACTGGTTCACATCGCCGAAATTCAGCGCCGCCAGGGCAAGTTTGAAGTTGCACTCGCCAGCATCCGCAAGGCCCGCAAGCTCGACCCCACCTCGCTTGAAGCCGGATACAACGAGGGCCTGCTGCTCGACGTGCTGGGCCGCTCTGACGAGGCTGCGCAAACCTACGCCGCCATGGTCGACCTCACCTCCCACGCCAACGGTGCGTATACCACAGAAGAAAAGAACAACCGGGGCATCTTCCTGGAGCGTCTCGGCACCGTCTGCCTGGAACAGAACAAGACTGACCAGGCCATTGCCGCCTACCAGAGGATGATCGATATGGGCGGCGAAACAGCCCTGCGCGGCTATCAGGGCCAAGTCGACGCCTACCGCAACGCGAGGCAGTTCGAAAAGGCCGTCGAGATCTCCCGGAAGGCCGTGGACGCCGACCCCAAGAATCGCGACCTGAAGCTGATGCTGGCCGGTGAGCTGGCCGATCTGGGTAAAGCCGATGAAGGCATCGCGATGGCCAAGGCGCTCCTCAAGAACTCCAACGAGGACCGCACCGTCTGGCTGGCGCTGGCGCAGATTGACATTCGCCTGAAGCGCTGGAAAGACGCTGAGGACGCGTTCAACAAGGCCGAACCGTTCACGACCAAAAAGGAAGACCGCACCTACCTGCTGTTTCTGCGCGGCGAATTGGCCGAGAGGCAGAAGCACTACGAGCCGGCCGAGCAACTCTTCCGCCAGGTGCTGGAAATCGACCCGGTCAATACCATGACCCTGAACTACTACGGCTACATGCTGGCCGACAAGGGAATGCGGCTGCCCGAGGCGCTCAAGCTGATCCGCAAGGCCGTGGAGATCGAGCCGATGAACGGCGCCTATCTGGATTCGCTGGGATGGTGCTACTTCAAGATGGGCGACTACGAACTGGCCGAGGACAATCTGCGCCAGGCTGTGGACCGCGACCAGACCGACCCCACCGTCCACGATCACCTCGGCGATCTCTATGAGAAGACCGGGCGCATCCGTTTGGCCGCGGCGCAGTGGGAACTCTCTCTGACCCAGTTTGCCAAGTCCTCTCCCGGCGATTTCGAGCCCAGCGACGTGGCAAAGGTCCAAAAGAAGCTGGAAGGCGCCCACTTCAAGCTGGCCAAGCAGGAAAACGTGATCGGTCCGCCCAAGCCTGAATAAAAAAATGGCCGGGGTGCGAGCCCCGGCCTCAATGTGCCCCCAAACTCCAAAATCCCTGCTACTTCTGTGGCGCGATCGGAATCCGCACGTTATAGCTGTCGCTGCCGCCGTCCCGAATGGCAACCACCAGCGCAATCGGGTCTCCCATTGCGTTGAATGTGAGTTGTGGCCGCTCCAGCGCAATCACCTTTTCAACGGGCCGGTCTTTCCAGCGGAGTTCAAGATCCGACACCAGCAGATGAGTGGCCTTGACCCAGTCCGAAGCGTCCTTCGACTGGTAGAGAACCAGCGTCGAATGCCCGGTTCCGGACACGATGCCGTGATTGTCCTTCATGATGACGAAATACAAATCTCGCTTTGCGTCGTACCAGAAGAAGGGATCTTCAAAAGGAAATGCCGAGCCGGGTACCGTGAACAGGGGCGTCAAGTCCTTGCGGAACGGACCGATTGGCAATTCCGACACCGCCATCAGGTGCACAACCGGGCCGCCAAACGGCAGCGGATTGGCCCTGCCGACGGCCTTGTAGAGCAGCCAGATCTTCCCATCGCGTCCCTGGGTGATGCTGGGGTTTGACATGCAGAGCGAGTCCGCGGCTTTGGGGTCTACGCTCACATCGATGACCGGCTGATCGAACCGCTTCCAGGGGCCACCGGGATTGTCTGCCACCGCCACGCCTATGCGCTGATGGTTGCGGTGAGTCCAGTTCAGGGTGGACATCACGACGTTGTCGCCGGTATTGCCTGTGTAATAGATGTAGTACTTCTTCCCGAAGTGGTGGACGGTTGGATTGTGCGTTACCAGTCCATCCCAGAACTGGTTTCCCCGCGCCGGCAGGGCCACATCGTGGAAGGCAAAGGGGCCCATCGGCGAATCGCCGACAGCATGAGCGACCTCGGAGCGGGTCACCCAGGACTCAAAGCCATCCGTGATCTTCCAGCGTGAGTAGTACAGGTGATACTTGCCGTCGTCGCCCTGCACCATGGTGCCGCACCAGACGAAATAGCCGGGATCGTGAAAGGCGGCCGCCGCGGGAATCGGCTGCATCATTCCGGGAAAATCAAGCGCCGGCACTTGCGCTGCGGAGCTTGCGGCGGGCTGAGCCCGAAGCGCGAGTGTGAGCAGGAGGACGAAGCATAAGCATCCGGCAAACCGGCAAACTGCCGGCCGCAGACGTTTCGATATTTCCATTGCAGGCTTCTTTCTGAATTAAGGCGGTCGTTTGGGTTAAGCGTGTGACTACCCATCATAACCCCAATGACCGCCCAAAATCACCCTGCAATGCGAAACCCTCTGAATCTACTTCGTAGCGATCTCGACCAACTCGACGCGGCGGTTCCTGGCCCTTCCCTCGTCGGTCGTGTTTTTGGCTACGGGCGCATACGGTCCGTTGCCAAAAGCGATTAGCCGTGAAGCGGCGATGCCGTGTTTCGAGACCAGGGCGTTGATGACCGATTGCGCTCGCGCCTGCGACAGCTTCACATTGCTGGCGGGGTCGCCCACCATGTCGGTGTGCCCAACGATGTAGACCTTCAGCGAGGGGTTGGCGGTTAGCAGTTTGGCGATCTCTTCAACGGCCGGATCGGATTCAGCCTTCAACTCTGACATGGCGGTATCGAAGTAGATGCCATAAATGGCCACGCTGCCGGCGTCGGCAATGCTGGTCGCCATGGCCGAGGCGTCCACCGTCACCTGCTGCTCCATCGCCTGCTTTTCAACGATGGTCATCTCGTAGTCGTAGGTGTAGGCGTTGATGTGCAGCCAGATCTCCGCCGCGCCTTTTTTGAAACGAACAGTGGTGCGGCGATTGATGCCGGCGGCATACTCGTAAAGGACCTGCCCGCCAGCCGAACGTGCCGCATTTTCATAGTTGCGAATTGTCTCCAACGCGCTGCCGGGAGGGGTGCCTTCCTTGATCTTGTAGTGGAAGAAGTAGAGTTTCCCCTCCTCCCTCTGCTCCTTTTCCTGCTTGTTCACAAGTACAGGAAAGGCAAAGGAATCAAACTGGGAATACTTGTAACCCATGATGTAGGTATTCGGTATGCGGGAGATTCCGGGATAATCCTTCGATCCCTCCGTGTCGGTTTGAGCAAATGCCAGCGGAACCGTCAGGACCGCCACAAGAACGAACAACGAACTTCTTGAAAACCGACCCATGAAATGCTCCTTGAGATCTTGTTCTTGCCGTCTTTCAACTGGTCAGGGAGCGCCGGGGCGCACCCAAAAAAGCCCACGCCTCGATACCGAGACGTGGGCTTCCATGTGGACGCGAGCGCCCCAAAGTCAACTGCGGCGCAAAAGACGCGCCATTGACGAACCGCGTTACTTCGTTCCCGCTGCAGATGTAATGTACAGGTCCACGTTGCTCTTTTCCACAAGCGACGTTCCCGTGTCCACGAACACCGGGTACGGCGCAAAGGAGTCAGCGCTGTAGTCCTTGTTCATTTGCGCCGGTGGATTGTGAAACACTTCATCCAGCGCCTTCAGTCCCACGTAGCCCATGGTGTAGGGCTTTTGGGTCACCGTCGAGTCGATCGTGCCGCCCTTGATGCCGTCCAGTGTGTCGGGGCTGACGTCCCACGCAATCACAACCCGGTCTGCCGTGTTGGTCCGCTTAACCGCATCCGACACCATCTTGCCAGACGCCGATTCCAGGCTTACAAATGCGTCGATCTTTTTGGGGCCGGTAAGCGCCAGCATCTCCTGCGTCCTGTCAAAAGCGGCGCGCGCGTCGCTCTTGATGTCCAGCACGTCCACGATCTTGATGTCGGGGTGCGCGGCCAGCACATCCTTGAAGCCCTTCAGCCGCTCTTCCGCATTAGGCTGCCCGGTGAAGGTAAAGAACACAACGTTCCCTTTGCCGCCCATTTTTTCCACCAGGCGCTTGGCGCCCATGCGGCCAGCCTCCAGGTTGTTGGTGCCAATGAAGTATAGGCGCTTGCTCGCCGCCGCATCCGAGTCCACCGTAATCACGGGGATTCCCGCTGCCATCGCGGCATCGATCTCAGGCTGCAGCACCTTCGCGTCCGCCACGGAGATGAGAATGCCCGCCGGCTTGGCCGCAACCGCCCTGGTCAGTTCCTGCAACTCGGCCTGGGCATCGTAGTTCTCCGGGCCAATCACTTTGGCCGTCACTTTATACTGCCCGGCCGCCTTAGTGAACCCGGCTGCCACCGCTTGCCAGTAGGGCAGCGATGAGTTCACCGAAATCAGGTAGAAGACCTCTTTGTTCGAGTGCCTGTCCCCGCACCCTGACGTGAATGCAACTGCCAGCGCCACTACCACGAGCGCTGTTCTCTTAATCATGTTCATAGTTACCTCCCGGTTGAACTCTGAAGTGCGTTCGGCGGCTGGCGCGTGATTTCGGCCCTGCGCCTGCCAATCAAAAAATCCGGCTGGATACTACTACCGCTCGACGGGCGTTGTCCAATTGACGTTGCACGAAATCGATTTATAGCATTCCGGGATTCAATTCTTGGTGACTCACAACACAGAAGTGTACTTCCATCTGCATTCGTGTCCCCCTCTGCGGTATAACCAGACGTGAATTAAGAGTTGCACCCCATAATAGATACAAAGCCGCAGCCTATGCTGAATTCGATGCCGAAGCCAGGAATGGAACGAAAACTCGAACCCCCTGCACCTCTGCCGCCCGGTATCGCCGTCCGCGGTGACCCCGGCAGCGAACTCGCCCAGCGCACCCACCCTGAGCAGCCTCACCCCTACCGTACGCCCTTTGCCCGCGACGCCGCCCGCATCCTTCACACCCGCGCATTCCGCCGCCTTGCAGGCAAAACCCAGGTGTTTACCCGCCTGCCCGGAGACCCGCCCGGAGACCACTTTCGCAGCCGCCTCACCCACACCCTTGAAGTTACCCAGATCTCCCGCACCCTGGCCCGCGCGCTCGGCCTCAATGTGGAGCTGGCCGAGGCCCTGGCCCTGGCCCACGACATCGGCCACCCGCCCTTTGGCCACGCCGGAGAAAAGGCTCTCGATACCGCCCTCCAGGCCTATGGACTCAGCTTCGACCACAACCTCCATGCGCTGCGTATCGTTACCTGGTTTGAGGAGCGCTACCCGGCCTTTCGCGGCCTCAACTTGACGCTGGGAGTTAAGGAAGGGATCGTCAAACACTCCCGCGATTACTCCGCCTCCGCACATCCCGAGCTGTCTGAATTCTTCCTTGACCAGTTCCCGCCGCTCGAAGCCCAACTCATCGATCTGACCGACGAAATCGCTTACCTGACAGCCGATCTCGACGACGGCCTCGGCTCGGGCATCCTGTCGCTCGACGGCGTTCGCGAAGCCGTGCCCCTGTTCCGCGCTTTCCACGACGACGCGCTGCGCAGCTATCCCACGGCCCCGCCCAAGCTGGCCATCTATGAAGCGCTGCGACGCTTTCTGGATTCACTGGTAACCGATCTGATGAACGAGGTCAGCGCCCGCGTCGGCGCCCTGGGCGAACCCACGCTGGCCGCTGTGCGCCGGGCTCCCCAGCGCCTTGCGGCTCTCAGTTCTGAAATGGAAGCCGCCCGCGCCGTCGTGAAGAAGTTCCTCTACGCCAATTTCTACAACTCCCCCGGAATGGAAGAAGGCCACGCGCACGCCGCTGAAGTTGTGCAGCAGCTCTTTGCCGCGCTCATGGCCGATCCAAGCCTGCTGCCTGAAGACCACCAGGCGGAAATCCCCACGCAGGGTCTGGCGCGCACTGTCGCCGACTACATTGCCGGTATGACGGACGCCTATATTGAGCAGTTATGGGTTCGCTGCGGAGGACGGTAAGGGCTCTTGGGTTGTGCGCTCTATTTCGAGGGAAGAAACTCGATTCGCGCCAGATCGTCCACGGCTTTGAAGCCGTAATCGGCGGTCACAAGCACATGATCGACCGATTCCATAGCCAGTTCGAGTGCGAACGCATCGGCGTAGGAGATCTTTCTGTCCACCTTGAACTCCGCTGCGCGCACGGCCCGAATACCCGTTGCCGCTTCAGTTTGGAACGGGAATTGAGCCAAAACTCCCATAACGTGGTTTTGCGCCGGGGCACCCCGTTTCTTGCGCACCGCTCCGGCGATTTCGCCCCATTGCACCGCCGAGATTGCAATCTCAGCTCTCTGTCCCATTGAGTCCTTCAGGATCTTTGCAATGCGATCCCATCCGGCCTCTCGATCCAGGAATCGAAGCACTGCGGATGCATCCAGAACAAAGACGGTCACGCTATCCCCTTACCAGCCTGCTTGCTCATCCTCGGCCCGGCGTTCGGCAATCAGGTCGTCTGCCATGGAATAACCCCCGGCTGTCATCCCGCACAATTCCTCTATCAGTTGTTGTGCGGTCGTCTCGGTGGCGGGTCGCAAAATCAACTCCACCCCTTCACGGCGGATAGTTACACGCGTCCCCGCTTTAATTCCAAGGTCTTGCCGCAACTGTGCCGGAATCACCAGTTGCCCTTTGCTGCTGACGGTAGTGACAGCTTCCCACATGGCTTATATATTATCACACGTAAGCTTAAGGTACATGAGTAAGCCTAGCACTACCAGTAAGACGCTCTCTGGTTATCTTATCGTCCTCTGCTTGTCTTACTGCACGGTCCCTTGTGGCCTGATACGCCGCAAATCCAGCGCGCACTCTACTGCATTCTGCGCGTTCAGGCGCAGATTGTCCGATGCCGCCCACAGCCAGAGCCGCGAGGTCTCATTGGGATTCCGGCCGCTCTTCTCCGGTCGCAGCCGCACCAGCACGTCATTCTGTCCGGTAGCCGCCAGGTTAGATGGCGAATCCGTATCTTCGAGGACGATATCCACATGCTCGCCGCTCAGTGCTTCTTCGAGCGCGGCAATCTCGACCGACCGCTCCAACTCCACTGCAATCGAGAAGGTGTACCCGTGAAATACCGGCGCCTGCACCACTTGCAAAGCCAGAACCGGCCAGCGTCCGGCGGACAGAGCGTCATAATGCCGCCTAATCCGCGACTCGACGGTACTCAGGCTCACGGCGGCGTTCTCGCCCAGCCCGCTCAGCAGGTTGTAGGCAATCTGCGCGTCGAAACTCTCACGCGGCAGCCCTTGAAAGCTCAGCAGGTTTACTGTCTGCTGGTGTAATTCGTCCATGGCGGCGCGGCCAAACTCGCTGGCCGGGGCTAGAGCCGTGGCGGCGGCAAACCGCACCGGGGCAGTCTGCTGAACCCTCTCCAGCAGCAACGCCAACGCCACAGCAGCAGGATGCGCCGGGGCAATCGCCGGTGTAAACAGGTCCACCGCAGCCGACTCTGAACCCAGCCACGGAGCCCGCACCAGCACACCGGCTTCCTGGTCCAGCGCTCCGCTCATATCCAGAACAGTGGAACCAGCCCGCAACGCCTCACGCCAGTGCTTGCGTGTCAGGCTCTCGGCGCCGCAGAAGAACGTAAAGTCCATGCGCTCGAACGAGTCCACCTCAATTGCGTGCACAAAGGTGATTTCATCGCCCACCTGGTCCAGTTGGCCCTGCACTTCTTCCTGGTCCAGCAGCAGCACGCTGGCCGTCGCCAGTGACGATTCTGACAAGGCTTCCTTCAACTCCCGGCCCACAAGCGTGGAGGCTCCGGCAATAGCAATTCTGTACACAGTCATCCTTCTTGATCTGGGAACTTAGGAGGGCCCTATCGAATCCTGTCCAGTCGAGGCCGTCTCGGACGCGGAAACCGCTGGGCCGTCCGGTCCTTTACGCCGCCGCCGCGACCATGAGTAAGCCGCCCGCGCCCATATGCCCGAGAACATATAGGTCAGGCCAATCGCAAAAAACACAAAATGGGAGTACTGGAAGATGACATAAAAAATGACCGCCAGTACCAGGAGCAGTTGGAACGGATGGCTCCGCGAGAAATTGATCTCCTTGCCGGACCAGAACCGCCACGTGCTGACCATCAAAAACGCGCTAAGCCCCACCAGCATGAGCCACGGTACAGCGACCCACCACTCCATCACCGGGTAGCCGTAGCACAGGTGCACACTCGAGGCCAGGAAGCCCGCTCCCGCCGGTATCGGCATTCCCACAAAGTACTTTCGCCCCGGCCGCCCGGGGTTTCTGGGTTGCGCGTCGTGCGAGATGTTAAACCGTGCCAGACGCGAAACTCCGCCAATCAGGTAGAGGAAGCAGATGAACGCCCCGGCCTGGTGCAGGTGCTGGAGTAACTGCGGGTTGATGGTATCCGGCAGAAAGTGGAATCCCCAGATGAGCGCCAGCAGGGCCGGCGCCACGCCGAACGTAATCGCGTCGGCCAGCGAATCCAGTTCCTTGCCAAACTCGCTTGTGGTGTTGGTCATGCGGGCGATTCGCCCGTCCAGCGCATCGAACGGAATAGCGAAGATGATCGCGATAGCCGCCCAATCCAGGTGCGTGTGCGCATCGCCGGGCCCGCTGATCGACTTGATGGTTTCGGTAATGGAGAAGAAGCCGGCTGCGATGTTGCCCACGGTAAACAGTGAGGGCAGCAGGTACATGCCGCGGTGAAGACGCGCTTTCCGGGCCGCCTTGGCCTCGGGCGTATCCTTTGCTGGATTGTGGAAGTTCACTTCCGCTCTCCGCCCTTGATCGCCGCCAGAATGCTCGATCCGCCCATGACTCGATCGCCCACTTTCACGCGCAGCTCAGCCTCTGCCGGAACCACCACGTCTACTCTGGAACCGAACTTGATGAGGCCAACGCGCTGCCCACGCTCCACCGAATCCCCCTCTTTCAGGTTGAAAACGATGCGCCGCGCCAGCAGCCCCGCGATCTGCTTGAACGTAACCTCAATCCCCTCGCCGCGCACGGTCACGATGTTCTGCTCGTTGCGCTCTGCCGAGGCGGGATTCATGGCGTTCAGATATTGGCCCTTCTGGTAATGCACACGGCTCAACACTCCGCTGATTGGCGAGCGGTTCACGTGCACATTAAAAACACTGAGGAAGATGCTGATCCGCTGACGCGGACCTTCCGGAGTCGCGATCGCAACCGTCTCGGTCACCCGTCCGTCACCCGGGGACACAATCAAGCCCGCGCCGGCAGGAACTGACCGCCGGGGATCGCGAAAGAACCAAAGAAAAAATGCCGCCAAGAGCACCGGCGCGATACACCACGCCAGGCTGCCCGTAGCCCACGCCAGCACAACCGCCACCGCCAGCAGTCCCAAACCGTAGATGTAACCGTCACGAACCATCGTCCCAACGATTATACGGTGATCCTGCCCTCAGCAAGCGGCCACGCACCATATCGCATCATTCTTGTAGGCGCAAACAAGCCGCAGACTATCCCTGCCGGCCTGGCCGGAGCCCACCGCTGCGCGGGTTGCCACCAAAAATCTGCTGTTCTAAAGCCTTTACGCTACCGCCGGCGACCGGCGCTCCAGCGCAAAGATCAGATCCTTGGCATGCAGTTTCAGCTTTTTCAGGCGTACTTCTTCGAGTTGTTCGTCCTCGCTGAGATACGGTTTCTGAATCAGCTCCTCAAGACGCTGAGCGTAGCGATGATGTTCGGCATGGAGACGGTCAATCTCTTCGCTCAGCGCTGGATCCTGTATTTCATCCATCAAGCACCTCCTGTATTAACTGAACATTTACATATATCGCCGCCGCTGGGCAACTCGCAAGTGCGAATAGTACAGAAAGTAATCCGGAGCTGTGAATTTCGGAACTGAACACAGCCATGCGTGATCGCAATCACAGGCCTCTTATTACCCGCCTGCCTGACACCCGGCCTCACGCTCTTACATGAGCCGCAAGTTCATCAAAACCGCATCTTCTTCAGGATCAGCATAGTAGCGCCGCCGTCGCCCGGTTTCACTCGATCCCAGATCCCGGTAGAGCCCCAGAGCCGCGTGGTTGGATGCGCGTACCTCCAGAATTACCTCGCACACACCGACAGATTTCAGTTCCTCAACCATCGTGGTCAGCAGCAAGCGTCCTGTGCCGCGTCGCTTGCGCTCGGCTGCCACTGCAATCATCTCCAGTTCGGCCGCTGGAGGCAGGAGTGCGACGATGGCGAAGCCCAGCAGCGCACCCGTCTCCGGCTCTTCGGCAACCCAGGCAATGCGCCGCGGCGCCGCATCGGGGTCCAGCGCGGTAAGGTAGGCCGCACGCGGCCAATTCGGAGCGTCTTTCAGGCTCTCGGCAATCTCCGTCACCCGCTCCAGATCCGCCGCGCTCATGCGCCGCATCCGCACGCCAGGATTGGATGTCATGCGTGCCGGAGCCCCGCCGCCGCGGACTCGCCGAAGATCTCAGCATCGGAACGCCGCAGGTAATGCCCGTCCAGTGAAGCCAAATCCGCGTGCCCGCCGGCGACCAGCCGCGCCTCACCCAGCCGTAGCGCATCCGCCGCCGTTGGAGCAGACGCCCTGACCAGTTGCGCACCCGGCCACGCGGCTTCCAACAGAGCCGCGGCCGCCTCGTCGCAGACCGTCACGCGCAGAGGCGCCGGTACGATCGCTGCCAGCTCTTGGGCCCCCGCCAGCAACTCAGACGGCTGCAGCGCGGTTCTTTCCACCCGCAGAAACACCTCGCCGCGATGACCGTCCAGGGCCGCCGTCGGCACTTGCGCCTTTCGCGAGAGCACCTCAAGCCGCGAAACGGCCACCACCGGAATCTGCGCAGCCTCGGCCAGCCCCTTCACGGCAGCCAGCCCCACGCGCACCCCTGTAAAGCTTCCAGGGCCGTTCACGACGACGATTCCGCCCAGGTCCTTCAGCGCCACGCCAGAGCGCGCCAGCAGCTCGCCCACGGCGGCAACCAGAGTGGTGGAATAGCTGCGCCCCTCGAGCTCCGTTTGGCCCAGAACTTCCAGGTCGCGCCCGGCCAACCGGCCAAGCGCCACCGAGCCTACGGGCCCGCACGTGTCAATGCTCAACAGGAACGCAGCTTCAGCCATGTTGCTCCACACTCGTGTCCAGTCTCTAAAATTCAAGACAAAACAGAAACTGTCATTCTGAGTGAAAGGGGCCCCGAACGCTTTTCAGTTCGGGGGTGGTGAGCGAAGAATCTGCTTTTGTTCTTTCGCGCGTTTTACAAAGAACTTTGGAGACTGGACACTAAACCGCCGCCAGAGCCTGCTCCAGGTCGGCAATCAGGTCTTCCTTGTCCTCAATGCCCACGGAAAGCCGGATGCGCCCTTCGTTAATCCCCATCGATCTGCGCGTCTCCTCGCTTACCGAGGCGTGTGTCGTGGTGGCCGAGTGCGAGGCCAGCGACTCAACGCCGCCCAGCGACTCCGCATTGATGAAAATCTTCAACGCGCCCAGGAAGCGCCCCGCCTCCTCCCGCGATTTGACCTCGAAGCTCATCATCGATCCGAAGCCCTTTTGCTGTTTCACGGCCAGATTGTATTGCGGATGGCTCTTCAGCCCCGGGTAGGCCAGCTTGCTCACCTTGGGGTGCGTGGAGAGGAATTCGGCGATCGCCTGCCCATTCTCCTCGTGCTGCCGAACGCGCAGCGGGAGCGTCTTGATACCGCGCAGCACCAGGAAGCACTCGAACGGCGACATGACGCCGCCGGCCGCCTTCTGGACCAGCAGGAAACGGTCCTTGTGCTCCGGCTTCGATCCGATCAGCGCTCCGCCCAGCCCATCCGAGTGGCCATTCAAATATTTCGTGGTTGAATGCATCACGATGTCCGCGCCCAGAGCCAGAGGGCTTTGCAGCATTGGCGACAGGAACGTGTTGTCCACGCTCACCTCGGCACCGTGCGCGTGGGCAATCTTCGCCACTCCGGCGATATCGGTAAGCACCATCAACGGATTGCTCGGCGTCTCGATATGCACCAGCTTGGTATTGGGCCGCATGGCCGCTTCAACAGCCGCCAGGTCGCTGGTGTCCACGTATTCAATCTCGATGCCATATCCGCTCACAATCTGGTCCAGCAGCCGCACCGTGCCCGCGTACACGTCCTTTGAGCAGATCAGATGGTCGCCGGCCTTGAGCATCGCAAACAGCGCTGAAATGGCCGCCATGCCGGTGGTAAACGCGTGTGCGCTGGTTCCGCCTTCAAGGGCTGCCAGGGCCGTCTCCAGCCGGTCCCGCGTCGGGTTTCCGGCGCGCGAGTAATCCCAGCCGCGGTCGGTTCCGATTCCGGTCAGCTCAAAGGTTGAGGAAAGGTAGACAGGCACATTCACCGCGCCCGTCAGCGGGTCCGGATGTTGCCCGGCGTGTATGGCAAGGGTCGAGTATTTGTATGGGGACATAGTCTTGTGTTGGCAACGATCTCCTGCCTTCTAGCTTATCGTGCCTGAGCGTCATGGTTGCGCCAACCGCTCCAATCCTGACCCAGAATCTGCGAATGGGCGCAGGAGCGTGTCAGGTTCCAACCTCAAAGCCTGCGCCAGAGTATCTGCGGACTGTCCAGGTAAACCGGTTTTGAAAGGGCCGTGTTAGGGTGATGGTCAAGTAAATACATCGCGTAAATGTCCTAGATAATTCTCGAAAAGGGGAGAGTTCATCCTTATGGCGTCATCATCGAATTTCAGGGCTCATTTCGTAGGTCTGTGCTTTGCCGCTCTGCTCGTGGCCGCGAGTGTCCCGGCCTTTTCAGCCGAGAAGCATCCTTCGACCGAAACAGCGACCTATAAAAACCCCATTCTGTTCGCCGACTACTCCGATCCTGATCTGATCCGCAACGGCAAGGACTTTTACCTGGTTGCCTCGACTTTCCACTTTGTCCCCGCAATCCCGATTTTGAAATCGAACGACCTTGTGCATTGGTCCATCATCGGCCACGTAGTGAGCCGGCTGACCATGTCGCCGGCCTACGACATGCAAGGCGGCCAAAAATACGGACGCGGCGTGTGGGCTCCGGCGGTGCGCTTCCACAATGGCCTTTTCTACGTTTACTTCCCGACACCGGACGAAGGCGTCTTCATGTCTTCGGCGCCCAGAATGACGGGGCCGTGGAGCGAGCCGGTCGCGGTATTGGCGGGACCGGGATACGAAGATCCCTGCCCCTTTTGGGATGAGGACGGGCAGGCGTACCTGGTGCATTCGAAGGTGGGAGCAGGGCCGCTGATTCTGCATCGCATGTCCCCGGACGGCAAGACTGTGCTGGATGAGGGCAAGGAGATCATGAGGGACGCGAAGAACCTGCCGACTCTTGAAGGTCCGAAGATGTACAAGCGGAACGGGTGGTACTACATCTTCGCCCCTTATGGCGGTGTGCCCGTGGGCGCGCAGGCGGTGCTGAGGTCGCGGACGATCTACGGACCGTATGAGTACCGGACAGTATTGGCGAAGGGGAATACTGACATCAACGGCCCGCACCAGGGTGGATACGTGGAGACGGCTGACGGGAAGGGCTGGTTCGTGCACTTCCAGTCGCGCGGCGCGCATGGCCGCATTGTCCACCTGGAACCGGTGCGTTGGGAAGACGACTGGCCGATCATTGGCAAGGCGGCCGAAGGGGTAACGACGGGCGAGCCGGTGCCAGAGTACGCGATGCCGGCGGTGCTGAAGCCAACGCCGAAAGAAAAGCCGCAGACCAGCGACGAGTTCGACGGCAAAGTGCTCGCGCCCATGTGGGAGTGGAACCACAACCCGGTTAACGAGCGGTGGTCGCTGACGGAGCGGAGAGGCTTTCTTCGGCTGCACACTGCTTTCAGCCCCGATTTATTTCATGCGCGAAACACGCTCACGGAGTGCCTGCAGGATGAAGCCGCGGAAATCACGGTGCGCATGGACCTGGAAGATCTTGCACCGGGCGATCGCGCCGGGCTGAGCCTGCTCGACTTCAGTAAGAGCTATGTGGCCGCCGTGCAGGGCAACGGATCGACGCGGCTTGTGTTTTCAGACAAGGACGTGGAAACGGAAGGCCCGGCGGTTACTTCGCGATTTGTTCAATTGCGCGCGCGCGTCGATGGCGATCACGCAACGTACTCGTACAGTCTGGACAATGGAGCAACGTTCACGCCCCTGGGGGCCGATGTAAAACTCGCCTTCAGTTGGTGGAAGGGTGCCCGGCCCGCGGTGTTTGCGTTCAATTCCGACCCGGCGGCAAAGAGGCTCGGCAACATCGATATCGACTGGGTGCACTACACCTCAGTCGCAGCGAGCCATCGCGACCGATAATTTGACGGATCGACGCACCGATCCTTGGCGCGGATTTGGGGTCAAGGATCGGGTATTAAGGAAGCCAAACCACCACGAATCTCTAGGCAAACTGGCTCCGAAACACCGCCTTGATGTGCTCCAGGCGCTTTTCCAGCGCCGCAACTTCGTCCATCATTTCCAGCCGCCGCGCCAGGCCAATTGCATCGTAATAACACTCCTTGGCATCGCTGTAACAAGCCGTTGCGCCGCTGGACGAATGTGCCTCGTACATATCGTCGTAAGCCTTCTCGCCCATGGCCTTCAGGCGCTCCAGTTGCGTCAGCTTCTGCTGCCGATCAGCATCATCCGCCATAGCCTGACCTCCCGTTGGCACAATCGGTAGCGATCAAGAGCGGTTTCAATTCAAGTGTTGCCATTTGAAGATCATGCGAGGTGGCATTTTCTTTAGAAAAATGCCACTTGGCGTCTCCGTTTCTGTAAAGAGCAGAATCGAAACCGCTGTAGCTCAAGTCCAGAGATCGCCTTGCGCGGCCCCCGTTCAATGCCCACTGCTCACTGTTTCGCGGTTTTTTTGGCCGCATGGGCCACCGGGAAGTATCCAGTGCGCGTACGCACCACCAGCTTACCCTGCCCCTTGCCTTCCGCCGTCATCTGCACATGCCGGAAGCCCGGCTCCGTGGTCGGCTTGGTGGAGTGGTAGCCGATGGTGTACTGGTTGCGGATGTCCCGGGCCACCTCGGCAGCGATCTCATCCACCTGCTCCATTGACTTGGGAAAGAAGGCCAGACCGCCGGTCTCGGTTGAAAGCATCTCCAGCGCACGCCGAGCGTGCTTCACCTCGGAGCGGCTCATCTCGTCCCCGAACAGCAATCCAATCGTGTAGATCACCGGCCCGGACAGCTCCTGCACCCGCCGGATGGTCTGCTCAAGGTTGAGCGTCGAGGCGTTGTCTTCCCCGTCCGTAATCAGGATGAGAACCTGCTTGGGCCGTTTCGCGTCGGCCACCAGCTTGTCTGCCGAGGCCACCACCGCATCGTAAAGCGCCGTGCCGCCCCTGGACTCGATGTGCGAAAGCCCCTCGCGCAGCTTGGACGCATCTGAAGTGAACTCCTGGTCGATGAAAGCCTCATCGGAAAAATTCACCACAAACGCCTCGTCCTGCGGGTTCGAGGCTGCGATCAGGTCCAGCGCGCTCTTGTTCACCGACGGACGCTTTTTATACATTGAACCGGAGTTGTCCACCACCAGCGCAATCGAAACCGGCAAATCAGTGTGCTGAAAGCTGATGATGGCCTGCTTGACCCCGTCCTCCAAGACCTCGAAGTTTTCCTTCTTCAGGTCCTGGACCAGCCTGGTCCCTTCAAGTACGGTGGCGTTCAGCACCACCTCTTCCACATCCGTGTGCAGCACGTAGCCGTCGCCCTGCTTGTGCACCGGTCCAGCGCCGTTGACAGGCAGCTCCGGGTCGGGCGAACGCACCGGGTCGCGGTCCTCCGTTAAGGAAGGAGCCTGTCGCGGCACAGTTTGCGCACCACTGGCGGGCTGCGCAGCCGTCGTTTGGGTGGATCCCGGTGTTGATTTTTGTTGTGCAGCCAGCGTCAGAGCCGCGCAGGCTATCAGTGCTGCGAGAACCGCGTTAGTGCAAAGGCGCATAGTAGCCCGTACGTGCATAAACCGTCAGCGGTGGCAGCCCCGGTGGAGGATTCACCCTCACCTTCACTTTACGCCACTTGCCGTCACGGGTAATGTCTTTGGGCCGGTAACCAATCACATACTGGTTGCGCAATTCGGTGGAAATCTTTTCCGCAATGTCGCCCATATCGTCCACATTGTCCACGCGGAACATCCGGCCACCCGTCATTTCGCTTAGATCATCGAGCAATTGCGGCCCGGTGCGCTCCTCCGGCGTGGGAGCGTAGGGGTCAAAGACGCCGATGGAATAGATCTCTACATCGGCCTCCCGCACCTGTGCACGGACTTCGCCCTCGGTGTACCGCGAGCGGTTATCTCCGCCGTCTGAAACCACCAGCAGCGCCTTGCGTTCGTGCCGCGCATCCTTCATCTTCGCCACTCCGTAATAGATCGCGTCCAGCAGCGCCGTCCGGTGCCCGCTGCGCACCGTCGCCAGCCGCGCCTGGATGTCCTCCACCGAACTGGTGAAGTCCTCGATCAGTTCAGGCCGGTCGTTGAACCCGATCACGAAAAACTCATCCAGCGGATTGGCTGTCTTGATGAACTGCAGGATCGACTCCCTGGCCCGCACCAGTTTTGACGTCATCGAACCGGAAAGGTCGAAGATGATCCCAATCGACACCGGCGCATCCTCGGCGGCGAAGGAGACGATCTTCTGCTTGCTGTTGTTTTCGAAGACCTGAAAGTCTTCCTGCTCGAGCCCGGTCACCAGGCGATTCATGGGGTCGGTGATGGTCACCGGAATCAGAACCATGTCCACGTTCAGCCGGATATATGAGCCGGGATGGACCTTCATGGCGTCGGCGCCGGTTGCGGCAGGCGCTTCAGCCCCCGCAGGCGCACCCGCGGCCGGCGGTGCTGCTGACCCCGGCGGCTGTACATGCACTTTGTTCAGCGGGTCTTCCTGCGCCCCAGCCCGTGACATCAGAAAGGCCGCCGCAAGACCGCAAATCCACAGCCGGCTCAGGAGCAGCCGGGAGGCGCCGCTTCCGTTTGTTGTTTTGCTCGGAATAGGAAGCGGATTCATACCATATTTCCTACGAGTTGGAGGCGATCTTAGCACGACTGAAGCCACCATGGCATCATCGCCCTGTAACCGCTTTGTCAATACGCAATTCCTGTTCTCCTCCACCGGCCGTCCCGCCCCACTGCCGCTGCGATACAATCGACCCTAAGCGCATCGGCCTCTGTGCCGTTAAAACCACTGACCCGGAGCGCAAATTCAACAGCTTCACTCGGGAGCAAGATCCCCTCATGGCCCGCATTTATCCGTTTCGCGCCTGGCGCTACAATCCTTCCTCCGTCCGTCTCGACGATGTCGTCACCCAGCCCTACGACAAGATCTCTCCGGCCATGCAACAGGCCTACTACCAGCGCAGCCCCTTCAACCTGGTGCGCATTATCCTCGGGCTGCCTGAGTTGTTCGATGCCGAACGCGGCGAGAGCGTCTATACCCGCGCCGCACGCGACTTTCGTGCCTGGCGTGAACAGGGTGTCCTGACCCAGGAAAAAGACCCCTGCATCTTCGCCTATTCGCAGCGCTTCAAGGTTCCCGGAACCGAAATCGTGAAGGAGCGCCGCGGCTTTATCGCCCTCGGCCAGCTCCACGACTACGCTGACAAGGTCGTCTTCCGCCACGAGCAGACCCTCTCCAAGCCCAAGAGCGACCGCCTCAACCTGCTCAAGGCCACCCACGCCCACTTCGGCCAGATCTTTATGCTCTACTCCGATCCCGCCGGCAGTGTGGAAAAAATCCTCTATGAAGGCAACGGCCCCGCCGAAGCCGAAGTCACAGACGAGTATGGAGTTCTCCACCGTCTCTGGCGCATCAACGACCCGGCTGTCATCCGCCTGCTCACCACCGCCATGGCCGACCGCAAGCTCATCATCGCCGACGGCCACCACCGCTACGAGACCGCGCTCAACTACTCCAAGGAGCATGCGCCCACGTCTCCGGCCAAGTACGAAACCAGCGCCACCCAGTTGCCGCAGCCCGCCTACCCTGAAGCTGCGGTCATGATGACGTTCGTCAATATGGACTCCGATGGCCTGGTGGTTCTGCCCACGCACCGCGTCGTCCACAGCCTTCCGGCGTTTGACCCCGCCGCCTTCGCTACCGCCGCCCAGGAGTTCTTCACCGTCGAGCCCCTGCCCACCGCCGAGGCGCCCAATTACGTCGCAACCCTCACCGCCCAGCAGGGAACGGCTTTTGTGGCCGTCACCCGCACCGGAGCCTTCCTGCTGCGCTCCAGGCCGGAAACCGTCGCGGCTACTCTCTCCGCCTTGCCCGAGCGTCAGCGCGCCCTCGACCTGAGCGCATTGCACTCCATCATTCTCGACCGCCTGCTCGGCCTTGACGCTGAAAAGGTCCGCGAGCAGACCAATATCCGCTACCTGCGCGATGCCGGGGAAGCTGTAGACCAGGTCCGCCGCGGCGAAGCCGATGCCGTCTTCCTCACCAACCCCGTCTCCATGGAGCAACTCCGGGAGGTGGCGTTTGCCGGCGATGTCATGCCGCAGAAGTCTACCGACTTTTTCCCCAAGCTGCTCAGCGGCCTCACCATCTACGCGCACGACTAATAACTGCTAAAGAAGCGCGCGGTTTTGAAAGGGCGCGGCTTTTGCCCCCAAAAAGGAATGGAAGCGGAAAGCTCCTTCACGACCGGCATAAGTGTCAGGGCACGACTTTAGTCGTGCCGTAAACGCCATGAAATGATCGAGGGCTTTAGCCCCTGAGGTACGCTTTTTGCCGGTAAGGCTCGAAATTCGGCCTCTTCCAACAGCCTCGATCCAGCCGCTCCGGCGATCCCACGATGCCCCGTGCCCCATCCTTTTCGCGCCCTTTGCGAAAAGGATGGGATGCCTTCTCAGCCTCAGTCTTCTCGCCGCCCTCCCCGCCTTCGGCCAGGCCCCGCCCGCCCCCGCAGCCCGCTTTGTTGTCGTCCTCGATGCGGCCCACGGCGGCGACGACACAGGCGGCCGTCTCGGCAATCCAACAGCTGCGGCACAACCGGAAAAAGCCTTTACCCTGGCGCTCAGCGTCCGCGTACGCTCATTGCTGGCCGCCCGCGGCTTCTCCGTCGTCACCACCCGCGAATCCGACGTCTCCGTCACAGACGACCGCCGCGCCGAGATTGCCAACCGCGCCAACGCCCAGGCCTGCCTCAGCCTCCATGCCTCGCAAAGCGGTTCCGGCATTCATCTCTACGCCTCCTCGCTGACCCCGGCCGAGCCCGCCCGCCTGCTCGCCTGGAAGACCGCCCAGGCCGCTTATGTCACGCGCAGCCTCGCTCTCGCCGGGGTTCTCAACTCCGCCCTCGGCCACGCCGCCATGACCGTTACCCTGGGCAGCACCGCCTTGCCCTCCATCGATAGCATGGCCTGCCCCGCCGTGGCCATCGAGATCGCACCTGAACTCGGCCCCAACCGCGCCATCACCGGCGCACTCGACGACCCCGCCTACCAAGCCCGCGTCGCCACAGCCCTGGCTGCCGCTATTGTCCAATGGCGCGCGGAGGTTCGCCAGCCATGATCCCCCGCTACCAGACCATCCTTTTCGTCATTCTCCTTGTCGCTTCCATCGTCATGTCTGTGGTCCTGTGGCAGTTGCGCGACCGGGCCCATCAGCGCCTGCTCGCCGGTCAGGACTCGGCGCCCACCCAGGCCCCTGAAGTGGCCCCCGCGGAACAGGCCACCCTGCTGGTGGCCAACGACACGGACAACTCGCTCCTGACCCAAACCCTCTCCCTGCCTCTGCCGCCCAGCTCTGGAGCTCGCGCCCGCGCTATCCTCGGCAAGCTGCTCGACCTTTACGCCGCCCCTGACGCAGCTCATCCCGTCCCCGGCGGCGCAGCCTCCATCGCCCAGGTCTTTCTTCTGCCTGTCCCAGCCCCCGATGATGCCCCCGTATCCGGTCCTCCCGCAAATAGTCCGCAAGCCGCAGCGCCAAAGGACTCAGGAACCGGCCCCCAGCTAGCCGTCGTCAACCTCACCGGAGCCTTTGCTGCCAGCCATCCCTCGGGCCTTGAGACCGAGACCCTTACCGTCCTGTCCATTTGCGCCACGCTCCACGCCAACCTGCCGCGCGTCACCCAGGTCCGCTTTCTGGTCGATGGTCAAACCCGCCTCACCCTGGCCGGCCACGCCGACCTTACCCGTACCTACCTGGCTGCCCAGGCCGTTCCGGCAGAAGGAAATCATCCATGAATAGCAACAGGACTCCCACTATCGGCGTCTTTGACTCCGGCTTCGGCGGCCTCACCGTCCTCCGTGCCCTCATCCAGCGCCTGCCGCAGGCCCGCTTCGCCTTTCTCGGCGATACGGCGCGCCTCCCCTACGGCTCCAAGTCCCGCCGCACCATCGCCCGCTATGCCGCCCAGAGTGCACAATTTCTAGTCCAGGAGCAGGGCGCGGAGTTCCTCATCATCGCCTGCAACACTGCCAGCGCCCTCGCCCTTGACGCCATTCAGGATGCAGTCCCCGTTCCCGTCCTCGGCGTTATCGAGCCCGGAGCCACAGCCGCCCGCGCCGCCTCCCGCACCGGAGATGTGCTGGTCATCGCCACCGATGCCACCGTCCAGAGCCACGCCTATGCCGCCGCCTGCCGCGCTCACGGCCTCCGCGCCCTTGAGAAGGCATGTCCCCTGCTCGTTCCCCTGGTTGAAGAAGGCTGGACCGACCACCCCGTCACCGAGCAGGTCATCCGCATCTATCTTGACGAGCTCAACGCTGAGGCCGCCGCCGCCGGGCTCAACCCAGACACCCTCGTCCTCGGCTGCACACATTACCCACTTTTGCGTCCACTCATCGAGGCCGCCGTACCCTCCGGCATCCGCGTCATCGACTCCGCCGAGTCCACTGCCGAAACCGCTCAGCGCCAGTTCGGCGAGAGCTTCGCACTGTCCGCCGCCGGTCTGGACATCGTGGAGCCGGAGATTCACTGCTTCGCTTCCGACTCCGTAGAGAAGTTTGAGCGCCTTGGCTCCCGATTTCTTGACCGCGCCGTGGGAAAGGTCAAACTCGTCGACCTCGGCGGCTGAGCGGTTCGCCTGTCGCTACTCTCTGAAGCCAAAGATACTTAGCGGAATTTTTCCTTTAGACAATTTCACCTCGCTCAGCGCTGGGATTGGTAAATCAACTGGAGAACCGCTCTGATATTCTAATAAGCGGTTGGCCCGTCCTTCCCCACACCAGACGCGAGCCATGGAGGAACTAAGAAAGCATGATCAATCTGGCGGGTAAGACGGCCGTGGTCTTCGGGCTGGCCAACAAGCGTTCCATCGCCTGGGGAATCGCCCAAAAACTCCACGAGGCCGGTGCGACCCTGGCCATCTGTTACCAGAACGAGCGCATGAAGATGGAGGCGCAAAGCCTCATCGACGAACTCCCCGGCGCCTCCGGTTTCCAATGCGACGTCTCCAATGATGAGGAGATCGGAACCCTTTTTGGCGCGCTCAAACAGAAGTACGGCAAACTCGACATCCTGGTGCACGCCGTGGCCTTCGCGCCTGCCCCCGACCTGCGCGGGGACTTTCTCAACACCAGCCGCGACGGCTTTCGCATCGCCATGGATGTCAGCGTCTACTCGCTCATCGCCGTCACCCGCGCCGCTGCGCCGCTGATGACCGACGGCGGCAGCATCATTACCCTCAGCTTTTATGCCGCTGAAAAGGTCGTGCCCCACTACAACGTCATGGCCCTGGCCAAGTCCGCCCTCGAGTCCGCTGTACGCTATCTGGCGTCAAGCCTCGGCCCCCGCAACATCCGCGTAAACGCCATCTCTGCCGGTCCCATCAAGACCCTGGCCGCCCGCGGCGTCGGCGACCTGAGCGATATGCTCAAGTCTCACGCAGAGCGCGCTCCTTTGAAGCGCAACGTCGACCAGCTTGAAGTTGGCGGTGCCGCCTTGTTCCTGGCCTCAGACCTCTCCAGCGCCATCACCGGCGAAATCATGTACGTCGACTGCGGCTACAACGTCATGGGCTTCTAGGACCCATAAGCGACAATGCCGGCTGTCCTATCCTGGCCACGTTTTTGTGGCCAAGGCAGGACAGCAGCCAGCGAAACTCCGCGCATTCTCAATCAATGCACTGAGAACATTTGCATATAATTACCCTCTTCAAGCGCACAATTGAAACATGAAGTCAATTCATGCCGCAGAGGGACAATCCGCCATGACCGATGCCATCCAGGCTCTAGGCAGGTGGATCGCGGGGCAAGGCACCCCCTCCCACCCCACCCCCTCCTCCCTACCCACCCCCCCTCCCCAGTCCACTGTGAAGATGAGAAACTAAGCCGGTCGGGTGTCCATTCCAAGATTCAGGCTCGTCTCGACGCCTGCCGCGATGCCGCCGCCAGGATCTCAGGCAGCCGCTTCTGTCGGTAGACAAATGAGCCCGCCAGCTGCCGCCGCACCATCAAAGTGCCAATCTGCCCGACCAGCCCGAAAGGCAGCGCGAACTCTACCTCATCGCTCACCAGCGTACCTTCCTGCCCAGCCCGTGTCTCCGCCTCAATTCCGTGGCGATGGCGAAACTGGGTGAACGGCCCGCGCACCTGCTCATCGCAGAAATGGCTGTACCACTCGAACTCGGTAATCCGCGCCATCCAACTCACCCGGCGCGGAACCCAGCGGATCGGATAAAAACTGATCAGAATCTCCGACCCAACGCCCGCTGCCACGCTCAAGAACCGACGCGACGGATCCTGCGCTGCAGGCCGCGGAGGCGGCGGCACAATGCGCGCGTCTTCGATGCGAGTCTCCAGCTTTCGCGGCATCAGGTGCGGCAGGTTCGACGGGTTGGCGAAGAACGCGAACACCAGTTCCACCGGAAAAGGAACCCACTGACTGGTTCTAAAGCACTGTGCCATGAATCCGATGTTAATTCCCGCGCCTCTGGCCCCCTCAGCGGTCCGGAGTTCGCAGAACCAGTTCGCATCATTTAACGTAAGAGCAGGCAGATGGTTCGCCAGGTTTTTCAGCAAAATGATCGATTCCCCAGCGCAAGTTCACTCGAAGGGCCGCCAGCACAATAAAGGACTCGTCCTCATTGCGGCCTACAAACTCATCCAGGGGTTACTGTTTGCCGCCATTGGAGTGGGAGCGCTGCGCTTGCTTCACAAGGACGTCGGTGATGAACTTACCGCGCTGGCCGACCACCTTCGCTTCAACCCCGAATCGCGCTTCGTCAACTTCGTCCTCGACAAGGCATCGCTGTTTGACGATCCCCTGCTGCGGCGCATTGGCGTGGCGGCCTTCAGCTATGCCGCTCTGGGCGTATTGGAGGGCGTTGGCCTATATCTTGAAAAGGTCTGGGCCGAGTACCTGACTCTGGTGATTACCGGCTCGTTCCTGCCCTGGGAGGTATTTGAGATCTGCCGCAGACTCACCCTGCCCCGGGTAAGCCTGCTCACCATCAACCTCCTCGTCTTTCTTTATTTGATGAAGCTGGTGATGGAGCGCGGAAGGCGGCGAAACAGTGCCGGATAAACCTAGATGCAGGCCGACCGATTCAAGCTTCCAACAGTCAGCGAATGAGCGGCTCACCGGTCAATCCAATGTTCTTTCGCTTTTTGTTCTCCTATCATGCCCGGGCTATCCTGTCCAGTACCCGAACCGAAGCCGTTAACACAAGATATTGGGGTCAGAAGAGCTTTCTGATCTATTAGGGGAATTTTCCACAACCCGCACACCCTACCCCTACAATTTATTGATTTTCCCCTTGGCGACAGCCCCAATCAGGGGTACTATCGTCCTTGTAGTGGTCAAATTTGGAGTTGAGTGGAGCACTGGGGAGCCACACAACTGATTTACAAGCCAAGTTTACCTGAAATTCCTCCCCGAAGAGAAGATTCCGGCAGCCAAACTCGCTGGGGAACCAGCTTGGCTAACCGGAAAGGGCCCGAAGACGGGGAACCAGCCGCGGCAAGAGATGCAGAATCAGCCGGGGGTGGGCGAAAAGGCAAGAAGATGTTTCGCGGAAACCATCCAGCGAAGGTCGATGAGAAGGGACGGCTGAAGCTTCCGGCTGCTTTCAAGCAGTTGCTGGACGCTCAGCACGTTTCGCAGTTCTACATCACCTCTGTCGATGGCAAGAGCGCGGAGATCTGGCCGCTACCCGAGTGGGAGAAGCGGGAAGACCGGCTAGCCGAGTCCAGCACTCTGGACGACGCGGTAAGGAAGTACCTGAACCTGACCAGCTATTACGGCCAGCAGGTGGAGATGGACAGCCAGGCACGGTTATTGCTGCCGCAGATTTTGCGCGGCGCCGCCCACCTGGATGCGGAAGTAACAGTATTCGGGATGAGGACCTACCTGGAAGTGCACAACAGGGAAATCTTCGAACAGAGCCTTCCTGACAACGAGTTGACTGCCGAAGACCGCAAGGTCATGGCGGCGATTCTGAGTCGGCGGAGTGACAGTTAACACCCCTCAGGGGGAGCGCATGACGAAAACGAATGAACGCCATGTGCCAGTTCTTTTTCATGAAGCTATTGATTTTCTCCGTGTGCGCCCGAAGGGGACGTACGTGGACTGCACTTTGGGCCTGGCCGGGCACGCCGAAGGGATTGTCCGGTTGCTGGGGCCTGAGGGGCACCTGATCGGATTCGACAGGGATCCTGAGGCGCTGGAGTTGGCAAAAGCCCGGTTGGACCAGGTTTGCATTGAGCTTGGCAGCCAGGCGCCCAAGGTAACGCTGGTGGCAGAGGCCTTCAGTTCCATCGCACGGCATATTGAGCCGGCTTCGGTGGATGGCCTGCTGGCCGACTTTGGCGTGAGCAGCCTGCAGTTCGACGAGGCACACAGGGGATTCAGTTTTCAGGCGGACGGCCCGTTGGATATGCGCATGGACCCGCGCTCCGGACCAACCGCCGCACAAGTGGTGAATGAGATGAGTGAGCACGAGCTTGCAAATCTCATTTACGAGAACGGTGAGGAAAGGAGGTCGCGGACAGTCGCCAGAGCAATTGTGCGGGGAAGGCAGATCACAACCACGGGGCAGTTAGCCCGGATTGTGGCCTCTGTCTCCCCGCCAATAAAACGAGACAAGAAGCAAGGACACATTCATCCGGCCACCCGGACATTTCAGGCACTCAGGATCTACGTTAATCGCGAATTGGACGAAATCAGGGACTTGTTAGAGGCCGCACCCGCATTGCTTAAGCCCTCCGCAAGACTCGTAGTTATCAGCTTTCATTCTCTTGAAGATCGAATTGCAAAAGACAGTCTGCGCGAAGGCGCGCAAAAGGGAATCTGGGAGATTCTGACCAGGAAGCCAGTCACAGCCGGCGAAGAAGAGACAGATAGAAACCCGCGCTCAAGAAGCGCAAAGCTGAGAGCGGCAGAGAAGCAAGAAGCCGGGGCCAGTCCACCAGGAACAGGGAACAAAAAGTACGGGCAGCGTTGGAAGCGGGATTGAACCAAAGATAACTGAACACGGAACGAATAGTTCCGTGTTCATGCAAGGAGGCAACCATGGCGGCATGCGCGACAATCGACTTTGAACCCGGCCGCAACTGGAGTACGCAGGTTGCCGAGCGGAACGCTGAACTGATGGCCCAACAGCCGCAGCGGAGGCGGCGTGTGCGCACGCCCGAGTTTTATTTTGCCAGGCACTTTGATAACTCGAGACTGGTGAAGGCTCCAGACCCGGCGCGCGTGCGCGAGATGCGTCTGTTCTCCGCTGCGATCACCGTGCTCTTTTCCCTGGTGATGATTTACGGCCTGCAGCACTTTTATGCCATCGAGAGCAGTTATCGCGTCGAGTCGGAGAAGCAGGTACTGGACCAGTTGCGCGAGGAAAACCGCCAGTTGCGGCTGTCCCAGGCGGAGCTTACCCAGCCAGGGCGCATCGACATGATGGCCCGGCAGTTGGGTCTGGCCGCGCCGCAACCCGGTCAGGTTGTTCATCCCAATGCCCGTGCTGATTCCGGAACTCCTGTCATAGCCCAGGTAACTCCTCCGGCGCAGTAAAAACAGCATTCAGCTTTCAGCTTTGCAAATGCGTGTGCATGGCTTTTGTGCCGGAGTTGTGGGTCTATCAGTCTGTGAGCGGAAGGCACACAGGATTCGCCCGGAGCGTAAGTTGAAAGCTGGAAAGAGCCATGCAGGCAGCCGTTCGATCCATTCGAAACCAGAGCAATACGCCCCGCGTGGTTCCTCTCCGGCGGCCGCGCTTCTGGCTCATCTGCCTGTTCTTTCTGCTTTGGGCTTTTGCTATTGCCGGCCGCCTGTTCTGGCTTCAGATCGTCCGTCATCAGGAGTTTCTGGAACGAGCCCAGAAGCAGCAGCAGCGCACCTTTGAGGTGGCGCCGCGACGCGGTGTTTTATACGACCGCAATTTGCACGAACTGGCGATGACGGTGCAGGTGGACTCCATCTACGCGAATCCCGCGGAGATGGACGACCGGCAGACCTCCGCGCACGCCTTGGCTGCGCTGGTGCACACCGACCCCGAAGACGCACAAAGCACCGAGGAGCAGATTGCGGCGCGTTTGACCTCCGGCCATAATTTTGCCTGGGTGGCCCGGAGGGTGACGCCGGAAGTTTCAGCGCGCGTGAAGGCCCTCTCGATGAAGGGCATTTACTTCCAGAAAGAGTTCGAGCGCTTTTACCCGGACAACGAAATCGCCGCACAGGTACTGGGTTACGTGGGCGTAGACGACAACGGGCTGGGTGGGCTGGAGCAGAGATTCGATACGCAATTGCATGGGGTACCCGGGCGGATGTTCACCGCGATGGATGCGCGGCGCAAGGTACTGGGATCGAGCGAGCGCGAGCCGGAGCCGGGCCGCAACCTGGTGCTTACCATCGATGAAAATATTCAGTTTCTGGCGGAGCGGGCGCTTGACCACGCGATGGAAAAGACCCAGGCGGCCAACGGCACGGTGGTGGTGCAGGACGTGCACAGCGGACAGATTCTGGCCCTCGCCATTCGTCCCACCTTCAATCCCAACCAGTTTCGCCACACCACGCCGGCGTTGCTACGCGATCACGCGGTGAGCGATGTGTACGAGCCGGGCTCGACCTTCAAGCTGGTGACCTACTCCGCGGCGCTCGACCTGCATGCGGTTACGCCGGACGACATTGTTGACTGCCAAGGCGGTCAGATTACGCTGGCGGGGCGCGTTATTCACGACGACAAGTCGGATCGCGGGCTTGGCAAGGTAACCGTGGCCACCGCGCTGGCCCGCTCCAGCGACGTGGCCGCCGTAAAGCTTGCGCTCAAGATAGGCCCTGACCGCTTTTACCAGTACATTCGGGACTTCGGTTTTGGCTCCCGCACGGGAGTGGAACTGCCCGGCGAAACACGCGGCCTGCTGCGTCCGGTGAACCGCTGGGGTTCATCGTCGATTGGTTCGATCGCGATTGGACAAGAGGTTGCTGTGACTCCGGTGCAACTGGCCACGATGGTCTCCGCCATCGCCAACGGCGGGGTTTATCTGCCACCTCACATTTTGATTCCGGACCAAGTGGACTCGAACGGAACGAGCCAGAAGGCGGCTCCTACACAGGCGTCGCCGTTCAGGCCGGGCGGCGAACTGCCGAACCCGCTGCCGGCGGGCGCTCACCGCGTGCTGACCACACTGACCGCGGCACAGATGCGCAAGATGATGGAAGGCGTGGTGCTGTTCGGAACGGGCAAGCAGGCGCAGTTGAACGGCTACTCTTCTGGCGGCAAGACCGGAACGGCACAGAAGATCGATCCGGCTACGCGTACCTATTCGAAGACGATGCATGTGGCGTCGTTTGCGGGATTCGCGCCGGTCAACAATCCGGTGGTCGCGGTTGCAGTGATTATGGACAACCCGAAGGGCAGTTACTACGGAGCCAGCGTATCCGCTCCGGTTTTTGCCGAAGTGGCGCAACAGGTGCTGGAGTATCTGGGCGTTCAGCACGACATCGATCTGAATGCAGTACGTCCCGATGCAAAGAAGGACGCACCCGTAACCGAAGACGACGCGGCCCAGGATGCCGACGACATGAACGCGCTCTTCGACGCCGCCAATTCCCTTCCCAGCGATGACCCCTTGCGCACGCCGGCAAATCAAAGCGCCACGAACGGCCAGCCAACGACGCCGCCAGCGAATCAGTCCGGCAGTGGCAGGGCCGCCTCTCAGCCTGCTACCGCCTCTGCGCAAGGCTCCGCGCAAACGGGCAACACTGGCGCGCAGCAGACGACCAAGGCGGTGATGATTACCGAGGCCAAGCGACTGCGCGTGCCCACACTCACCGGACTGCCGGTGCGCAAGGTGATCGAGCAGGCCGGAGCCGCGGGGCTGGAAGTGCAGATTGTGGGCAACGGGACATGCCGTGAACAGGCTCCGGCGGCTGGCGCGATGGTTCTGCCCGGCACCCAGGTTGTGGTGCGCTGCGGACGGTAAGCACGCTGCGATACAGCAAAAACACTTTCATCCGAGTTATCCGGCTTCAAATGCTCACATTCCCGGTGGGAGGGGGGGTGGGTAGGGAGGGTAGGGAGGGGGTGGGGAGGGGTCGAGGGATATCCCTTGGCTGGCTGAGGACGATTTGTGTGGAGGTATCCCATATAAAGATTGTGCGCCAATGCAGGGTAATTATCTGCAAACCTGGGAAGAAATAAGCTGGCTGGAATTTGCAGGGTTGAAATGCTGGGAGAATTGAGATTCTCGGGGGATTTGCCGGGTGCGTTCCGCCGGGCGATGGTGGGAAGCCGCATGTTTATGGCCGGATGGCTGTCGGTGATGGTCAGAGCGAATTTCGCTGGAGTTGGCCGAATTTTGCGGGGCTTACCGGGGTGATGGGGTGTTACTTCCGAGTTGTCGACATTACGGGAGTTGAGGATTCCCTCTCGTCTTCTCCCGAGCGACACCGTTCGTGCGGCATTTAAACACCATTGATAAGCCAAAAGAAATACGACGACGTAAGAAGCATTAGGGAAGCTCTGATCAAGCCTTTGTTTTCGCAGTGAAAAGGATGGAGATGTTTTTCCTGGCGAGATGGCGAGTTTCGGCTGGAAGAATGGGGAGAGATAGGGTTGAAGCGGCTTCGCGTAGCGCCTGCAGAGGCCTTTT
>CAIKND010000184.1 GCA_903828675.1 uncultured Acidobacteriaceae bacterium | reverse complement strand
CCCGGATCAGCTGGTGCGACACCTCAGGCTAACGCCGGATCAGCAGAGCCTAATATCACACTCGCCCTCCCGATCACCCATGAGACTTTGAAACGAACAAATGCCAGACTCCAGACCGGCAACGGTCACAACTTCGCCCGCAAAAAGCCAATTGCCGCAGCGAACCAGAGTCAACTGCGGCAACCGAGCAAAAAGACGGCTTTAGGGGTTGTGAAAAAACTCTCTACGAAACGGCATGAGAGTCAGGGCGCGACTTCAGTCGTGCCGCAAGTTGCTGAAAATAAGTGAGTTTGTCAGCCATGAGGGAGGCTCTTCAAACTCCTTGCGCGGAATTACGCCTCTTCTCCAAGCCTCGGGAGCTGTCAGCCTTACAGCCTTCGAGAAGCCAGCCTACTTCGACGGATAGCCGACCGATTGCCCATAAAGAGGCTTGCGCCCTTCCGCCAGCTTCAATGTCGCCGCCACATCCGGCGAGTGGAGGGCATAGAACCACGCGTTCAGCCCTTCAGAGGCTGCAAAGAGGTACACGTTCTGCCCAATGAAGCCCGTGTCCACCTGCGCGTAGTCCAGCTTGGCGTCGGCCACATAAACCAGCGTCACGGCCGCGTGGGCCGCTGCCGCCGTGCCGATCTTGCCGCGTACATCTCCCGCCAGAACCGGGCGCAGCCGGTTTTGCTCGGCCTCGTAGACGTAAACGCCCTCGGCCAGCACCACATCGATCTCAACTTCCTGCTTGTTCATCGCCGAGGGCGCGGTGCGGCCAAGGCCAGCCTTCACATCGCGCGGCCGGTTCACGCCAAACGCAGCCCACAGCAAATTCGACAACGTCTGCAGCGGAAGCGGCTTGTCGGCGAAGGCCCGCGTGGTCTGGCGCTTGGCCAGAGCCTCCATCAGCGGCATGCCTGCCGCAGTCTGTGGCTTGGGCAACTCAATCGCAGCCTGTTGGCAAAACGCCGGTGCGGCGCACAACAAAGCAGCCAGGGCGAGCATGCTCGCCCGGCCATGCACTCTACTCTGAAAGCGTGAAGGCAAGTTGTTTGTAATGTTCATCAGGCGTCCTCAGATCAAGCGGCTGCGCACGCCTGCCTCCAAGGGTGTGCTGAACAAGGGGAAGAAACAACTTCAGCGTTATAGATCCGGCAACGAAATACTGTTCGGGTGCGAAGAAGAGGACCTTGTTTTCTTGCCGGATCAATCGAGTGGGTCCAACTGTCTGCGCGCCGCGCCACCGCCTCCAGACGCGCTATCCGGGCTCAGTCCGTCAAAAACGCCAGCGACTGCAACTGCGTAATCTCGAACGGCTTGCGGCACCGGACATTCGCGCAAGACAATTTGTCGTCGCGTCTTACCATGTATGACTGCGCCTTGGCGAACCGCGCCCGGTCCCGCTCGTCGGCCCCGCGCGGCAACTGCCCACGCTTCCGCCGAACGACCCAGGTCACCTTGTATTCGCCCGCTTGCCCGCATTTCGGGCACGTCAGCGTGTGTGTTCGCTGCTCCGTCGTCTCGTTGAAAAATTCCCGCTCTTCCATTGTTGCCCGGCCCTCCGGCTCATCACCCTGCACCTAAAAAACCACCCGCAAGGCGCCGGGGCACTTTCGCTCCGGCTGAATTTACTCCATACTCGTCTTTGCCGTGACGAAACGCAAGCCAACTCCGTTTTCTGCTACTAAAGCCGTCAAGGCCAACGCTCGTGACCGCGTTGGCCAGCCCAAACCCGCCCGCGTGGTCGATACCGAACCGCGCACCGGCCGCGACACCAAGCACAAAAAGCCCAAGCTCGAAGAGATCATCCGCCAGGAGGATTGAATATGGCAAAAGCAGTCGGAGTAGGAGGCGTCTTCCTCAAGGCGCAAGATCCCAAGGCCCTCGCGGCCTGGTATGCAACCCACCTTGGCATTCAGGGCGAAGATGGTGGATCCCTGGTCTTTTCTGGGCCGGAGTCGGCCGGCACCACCGTCTTTGCCCACTTTCCGCGCGATACCAAGTACTTCGGAGACGGTGAGCAGCAGTCCATGCTCAACTTCCGGGTAGATGACCTCGACCAGCTCCTGGCCCAACTCGGCGACGCCGGCGTTCGCATCGACCCTAAACGCGAAAGCTACCCCTACGGCCATTTCGCCTGGATCTGGGACCCGGAAGGCAATCGCGTTGAACTCTGGCAGCCTCTACCCGACGCCTGAGGCCAATCTCAGCCCAAATCCTGGCAACATGCTCTATCGACACCCTCGTTTTTTGCCGATGTAAGACAGTAATACACGGTGTAAGACTGCTTTTTGCCGGTTCACCGGCTTTGTCTTACACCGTCCTGCAAATGTGAGACACGCGTAAGACAAATGCCTTACCCGCGTCCTACGGCTGCGGCGCCCGCGCACTGTAAGGCCCCGGTAGCACCGGCGTTACCGGCTTTTCCACCTCCGGCTTGTCCGCCACCGACTGGTTCACCACGCCCGTCCGCTTCGAGTAAATCCGAAACTGCACCACCAGATCCAGCAGAACAGGCACCGGCTTCCCGTCCTTCATCGCCGCCTCGAACTTGGCCCCCCGAATCGAAGCCACCGCGCTCTCATCCAGACCAAACCCGATCGGCCGGGCCACGGCGATCTCGCCCGGCCTGCCGTCTGCGCCAATCACCGTGTGATACAGCGCCATCCCCGCCACCCCGTTGGCCTGCGCGTATTCGTTCGACCCCGGCTCAAACGTGGAAAGCAGCCTGGCCTTCTTGTCCACTGCGTTCTGACGCAAAACCGCACCGTCCTTGGGCCGATAGTCCGCTCTTGCCGCTACAGCCTGATAGTAGAGCTTCCAGAAATCGGGCATCGCGGCCATCATTCGCTCGTCCAGTCCCTGCGCGAAAATTTTGTCCAGAGCGTCTTTCAGCACCTTCGTCGCATGTGCCGGCGATATAGTCGTGGTCACGCTTGTGGGATCGGCGGGTCGTTCCGTCTCGGGAGCCGCGGCAATCTGCACCTTGGCCTGCTCTTCCTCGCTCATCTCCGCCGGATCGGCCGCCGGTGCAGCTACCGGAAGTCCTTTCGTCCCCCAGCCCTTCCCATGTTTCCCCACCTTCTCCTTCGCCGACTTGTCCTTCACCTTCTTCGGCTTCACCACCACCTCGCGGTCGATGGTGATCTTCAATACCTTCTTCTTCGGCGTAATTCGAACCCGGTCCAGGGCCTTTGTCGGATCTTCGTAAGGCAGCGCCCCCAGAAAGTGCAATCCGTACCGCGCCCCAACCAGCTCCACCCTATGTTTGGTCAGCCGTATGCGGTCGATCTGAATCCCGCTCAGCGTGTAAGACCCCTGCGCCGAGTGCCCGATCAGCCCACCATGCTCGTTGAAGCTCAGGGAACTGTCCAGGTAACCGCCGCGCAGGTAGAGAGCCTTGCCCACCAGCAGTTGTTTCAGTTCCGCATCGGTAATGCCGCCTGCAGGCTCAGGCGCAGACCTCGTTGCCGCTGCGGCTGGTGCGGGCGCCTGCTCGACCGGGGCTGCATCCGGCGCAGCTTGCGGTGGCCGTGCAATTGCAGGGTCCACAGAGGAGGGCGCATCGGGTGGTTGGGTAGCCACAGGAGCCGCCGTATTTGCCGGTGAAGCCTGCTGCGCGTATGCGGCGAAGCTCAACGGCAAAGCCAGCATGCCTATCAAAACCGCTAGGGTAAACAGCGCCGAAGACACGATAGAACATCGTGGATGAAGTCGAATCATTGCCATAAACATAGGGGAGCCTTTGAGCGCCACTCTATCAGGATTTGTTTCCGAGGTCGAAAGGATTCTCGATCGCCGCCGAATACGCGTCGCGGACCCGTGGCTCATGATGAATGAGATTCCCTCCGGCCTAGTGCTCCAGCCGCCACAGTATCCGCCGGAACAGCCCCATGATCCGCCGCGCATCCCGCTTGGTTGGGGCCAACCGGCGCAGCATCAGTCGCAGATCGTGGCGGTTAGCTTCGCGCATCAACGCGGGCGAGTAGGATGCGGCCTCCATCGCCTTCTCTACCACCCCCGCCAGCAATTCCAGATTCCCCGAGTCTGCAGCCAAGCCGGAGTCTTTGCTCTGAGAATCCAACTCAACGGCGTCCTGTTCTGTTACAAACGCCAGCGTCGCCAGTTCATAGAGGCAGACGGCCACCGCCTGCCCCAGATTCATCGAGGGCTGGCGTTCGTCAGTCGGAATCTCCACGAGCATGTGACAATGCGAAAGGTCCTCACGAGTTAACCCATGTTTCTCCGGACCGAAGACCAGGCCCACCCGCCCACCCCTCCCTACCTCGCCTTGCACCAGCAGTGCAAACTCCGGCAGTCGAACCACTCGCTGCTCTGGCTTGCGATATGTGAGGGTCCCCGTACCCGCCACCAGTGTGCAACCTGCCACCGCTTCAGCCAGCGTCCGAGTCTCTGCAGCGGCTTCCAGCAACTCCGGTGCGCCCACCGCCGATCGCGCCTCCCGCCAGTGCGCCTCAAACGGTGCTACCACCGCCAGTCGCGAAAACCCAAAGTTAGCCATAGCTCGCGCCACCGCTCCTATATTGAGAGGATTTCGCGGTGAAACCAGCACCACATCCAGTTGTTCGCGTTGGTCTTCGGTGTGCAAGGTTTGATTGTAGAGCGGCGGCGTCAACTCCCGCGCCCCCCGGAAGGCATCCGAGCAGATGCATCGCCCGAGCTTTAACCCTCAGCGGAGATTATTCTCGAACAGCGGGTTTTGGGGAGCCTCTGATTAGTTCGCTGTTTTGAAAGGGCACGGCTTCAAAGCCTGCACTGAGCGAAGTCGAAGTGTGCCGCAAATGCAGCAAAATAATCGAGGGTTTCAGCCCCTGGGGAAATGTTCGGCGTGGAATGAGACATAATCAGAGGCTCCTTAGAACATCTTGCCGCGGAACATATACACAAGCTCGACTACCAGAATGATCACCACCGTAAGTTCCATAAAGAATGCACGGCTCTGGTTGAATTGATCCACCATGAATCGATACAGTTCCTCGGCAGTTGTAACTTTGCGAGTTACGAGGTCCTTGTAGTCTGGTACGCCCACCTTCAAGGCCGCTAACTTGTAAAGACGTGCCGAAAACATATCGCTCAGGAATTTGATGGCGTTATCGGCGTGCTCTGTGAGCTCTGCTACGTCCAGCAGCACCGTGTGCAGGCGGGTCGCGGACCGCGCCAGGCGCCATCGCGCTCGCATGCCTGTTCCCTTATCCAGCAGCTTGTACACGCGTTCCAGCTCTTCAGTCAGCAGATCGTCATAGTGCCGGAATACGAGTAACTGCGAGTTGGCATATTCCAGTAACTGGATAGCTGTCTCCGCGCCGGAAGTGCTGTCATAGAGAAACGCTGCGTTCCAGCCGATAACTGCCAGGTCATTCGCGTAGTAGGAAATGCGCGATTGCAATACCTCATTACATTCGCTCTCGGCCAGTTGCCCCGTATCTCCGCGAACCACCTGCGCAATGCGCGATCCATGCTCGCGAATTAACTCCGCCACCGATGGCGAACCGGTAATCTCACGCACGTGGAATATCAGGTAGTCCTCGCTGAGCCACTTTTCGTATGGCTTCACCAGTGCCGGAGCGGCGCGTTCCAAACTCTCGCGCACCATTGCCGTCGCCTGCGCCGCGAAATCCACGTCCCACACCCAGCGGCTCGCAAGTCCGATCAACTTGCTCCAGCCGTCCGCAAAGGCCAGCTCGAAGATCACGCTCACCACGCCGTAATCGTAGTATTTGATCTCGCCTTGCAGCCGCTCGCCGCTTTCCAGCACCAGGACCTCCAGCGGTTCCACCACCGGCGGCCTCTGATAGCGGACATATCCTGCCGCCGGATGCTTCTGCCTGGGCTGCTCTACGAAGCGCGTACGAATCAACTCCTGCAGCCGGTCAAGGCGTATCGCCTCGCACACATCGAACTGCAACAGAACCAGCACCGACCCGCGAATTATGGTTTCTTCGGACTGCAAATCTGTATCCAGCATGATGCCATGATCTTACCGCTCCCGCGCCGCTGCCCCTGAAATCAGAAGCTACGCGGCAAAACCAGAGCGTCGTCAAGCCGGTCTTGTTGGGTATCGCATGGCAATTGAGGCGAATAGGCAGAGGCCGTGTCCCGAGCGAGGCTGGTCAGTATCACCTAAATGTACTAGCCTCAACATGTGCCTTGGACAAACCCAGCTCAAGCGGCCCTGAACGAGATCAGCACTGCGCCTCTCGTGCGCTTTTCGTTGCTGGCTCTCAGTTCCATCTTCTTTCTGGTCGACCCCTTCGCGGCCATTCCCTCGTTTCTCGCCATCACGCAAAGTGCAGATCCGGTGCGGCGCAAGCGCATGGCGCGCAAAGGCGCGTTCACGTGTTTCATTGTGCTCACCAGCTTTGCCGTCGGCGGCCAGCTCATCTTCCGTCTCTTCGGCATCACGCTTCCCGCATTTGAAATCGCAGGCGGCTTGATTCTGCTGCTCATCGGTCTTGAAATGCTGCAGGCCAAGCGCTCAGCCACCCAGGAGGCAATGGGAGACACCGAGGAGGCGGCAGCCAAAGAGGATGCCGGCATTGTGCCTCTTGGCATCCCCATGCTGGCCGGCCCTGGAGCCATCTCGTCAGTCATGGTGCTGGTGGGCCAGGTGCCCTCGCTCTGGCACTGGGAGATGGGCGCAATACTCGGATCGATCGCAATCACCGCCCTGGTCAGTTACTGGGTACTCGCGGGGGCGGACCGCGTGCGCCGAGTCTTGGGCGAAACCGGCATTCGTATCCTGGTTCGCATCATGGGCCTATTACTTGTGGCTCTCGCCATGCAGTTCTTCGTAAATGGAATCACAGACTTAGGCATGATTCCGCGGCATTGAGACAGGGTTTCCCACAGAATCGCACGCTTTCCACAGGGTGGGCGCTTGCATTCCGGCCCAAGCGTTGCTATTCTCGGGAAGTTGCAGAGAGGCGCTACCGGGAACAAACGGACGCAGCTTGCATAAGAGAGTGGCCTGTGCTACTCTTTGAAAGTTGCAGAAGAGCAGTGAAGCCTCCCGGTGGCCTTATGGCCTGCCCCGATGAGGGAAGTGGGAAGCAAGTTGTAATGCTGGTTCGTTGGGTCAGGTGAGGCAAGTGCCCCTGAGCCCCTGTAGGGAATCCCACAGAGAACAAGCCATTGCAAGACCCAGGAGTTCATCTCCTGAGAGCCCTAGTGGCTCTAGCGTTTATCGCTGGTCGTTGTTTGATATTTTGCGCTGTGCGATGCTTCTGAACAGAGCTTTTCTCTGTCAGCCGGTCATAATTCGCATCTGGGAACACGCCGCCAACAACGAGTTTGAGCGGCCTCAGACGAAAAAAGATTAAGGTTGACACGAGTAGAAAAGTTGGATATGTTTAAAAGGTTCGCGCAAAAACGCCGGGTAATGCTGAGACACGCAGAAGCCGGTAAGCGCAACAAGTTCGAGGACACCCCGGCGTAACAGCTTGGGCCTCGATCCAAACGGCCCCGCCTAGGCGGATCAGCTGTAAGGATCTTTGACAAATTGGTTGAACATGCCAGTCGTGAGATGTGATCAGGTTTGGCTTGATCATTCTCACAAGGTAAGAATACCCGCTGCTTTCGAGCGCGGGTACAGTCGGACCCTATCTGACCTCCGTCAGAGAAGGAACGACAACAGTTTCAAACGAGAGTTTGATCCTGGCTCAGAATCAACGCTGGCGGCGTGCCTAACACATGCAAGTCGAACGAGAAAGTGGAGCAATCCATGAGTAAAGT
>CAIKND010000183.1 GCA_903828675.1 uncultured Acidobacteriaceae bacterium | reverse complement strand
GCTCCGCTCCGCCAAAGCTCGGACTGAACTAGCCCTCGACCAAGCAATCTCGGAAGCCCTTCAGGAAATATCTGCAGACAATGCACAAGCCTGGTTCAGACTGACACTCAACTGGGTACAGCTATGATGAAAATGCTCTAAGTTGGCTTTTGCGAAAACGCTATGACCGACACACTCCTAGGTTCTTAGATTGCCGTGTATTCCTCAAGCAAGCGCAGATACAACCGGTAGTCGCCGATTGAAACTGCTGGCGGGGTCTGGTGGTCGACACTTGGAATGAACCCGCCTGTGCGCATCAAGGGAAGCAGTCGCTCGAACTCGCCGCGCATGGCGGCCTCTCCCAGGTGCATGACCAGCTTGTTGTAGTGGCCAACCATCCTAAGCATTGGATAGGCCTCGCGCAGGACCATGCCGTCGACTTTGGCTTGACGCTCCAGAGGCAGAACGCCTTCCACGCCGACGGATTGAATCCAGGGGACGAGTTTGGTGCAATCGCCATCGGTGTCCATGATGGCGACTGCATTCATCTCCTTGATCCGCGCCAGCAGAGGCAGGTAATAGGGCGTCATGAACTCTTCGCAGATGCGGCGGGAAACCATGGGGCCGTGGTTGTAGGACATGTCCTCGGCGATGGTGATGAAGGTGGGGACGCAGCTTTCGGCAATCTGGTTCAACAGGCGCAGATTGAAGGCGAGCAGGTCGGCGTTGATACGGTGAAGCAACTCAGGCTGATCGTGGTAGGCCAGCATCAGACGCTCGAATCCAAGCAGAGTGCGAGGGAACCAGAAGAAGCCTTCGAGGGTTGTCCATACAACCGCTTCGCCGGCCGCCTGACGCGCAGCCCAGGGGCTCATTGAGTCAATGGCGGCACCGTGGTCCGGGTAGAGCGAGGGCAGGATGCGGAGGTAGTCGTCCATGTTGGAGACAGTTCCTTCGACGTGGTGCTGGACGGCTTCGATGGTGGGAGCGGTGGTCGAGAACCAAAATTGCTTGTAGGGGTCGAGGCCGAAGTATGCAGCGATTTCAAAGACGTCGGTAAGTTGTGTGGGGAGGCCTTCGCCGTGCCAGCGATCGATGGTGAGGTCCCACCACATGGCCCATTCCCACCGAGGCAGACGGTCAACTGGTTGGAAGTTCATCAGAGCCCGGAAACGTTCTACGTGGTTCATCGTGCAAACCCTCGCCACAATGGTACACGGAAAAGGAAGTGGGAGCCCGGCATTGGATTGGCCAGCGAGGATTTCTGTGCGGCGCTATCGCAGCAAGGCCCTCCCTGACGGGAGGGCCTTGCTTGTGTTCGGAGCCAAGTTCGGATCGGGGAGAAGCGGTGGCTTACGCTACCACTTCGATGCCCATGGAACGAGCGGTTCCCCTGATGCTCTTGATGGCGGTCTCTACCGAGGACGCGTTCAAGTCAGGCATCTTCTGGGTGGCGATCTCGCGCACTTGCGCTTCAGTCACCTTGCCAATCTTTTCCTTGTTGGGAGTGCCGGAGCCCTTCGCGATGCCAGCTGCCTTCTTGAGCAGCACCGCAGCGGGAGGGGTCTTGGTGACGAAGCTGAAGCTGCGATCGGCATAGACGGTGATGACGACTGGAATGACCAGCCCTTCCATCTCCTTGTTCTGCGTGCGCGCGTTGAACTGCTTGCAGAACTCCATGATGTTGACCTGCGCCTGACCGAGCGCGGGGCCGACCGGGGGCGCGGGAGTAGCCTTGGCTGCGACAATCTGCAGTTTGACGTAGCCGGTAATTTTCTTCGGAGGTGCCATTGTGTTTCCTTTAGAACCAGCTACCAGCTTCTAGCCGCCAGCCACCAGCTCATCTGTTCCTGTTACAAATTTTGAGGTTACAACGTTCTGATCTATCCCAACTGACGACCGCTAGAGAGGCACGCCAGCTAGAAGCTGGGAACTAGAAGCTGGAAGCTGCTACTCAATCTTTTCGACTTTGCCAAACTCCAGTTCGACCGGTGTCGAGCGTCCGAAGATAGTGACCATGACCTTGAGGGTCTCGCGATCTTCGTTGATCTCGTCCACCACTCCGTTGAAGTTGGCGAACGGGCCGTCGGTGATGCGGACTTGCTCGTTCTTCTCAAACTTGATTTTGAGCCGCGGCTTATCCTTCGCGGTCTCGGAACGGAAGAGAATGGAGCTGACTTCTTCCTCGGAGAGCGCAACGGGTTTGTCTCCCGTTCCCAGAAAACCGGTCACCTTTGGCGTGTCCTTGAGAACGTGCCAAAGATGGTTGTCGAGTTCCATCTCGACCAGCACATAGCCGGGCAGAAATACGCGATCGATGGTGCGCTTCTTCCCGTTGATGATCTCGGTTACCGGCTCGGTAGGGATCATGACCCGGCCAACCCTGTCGGTGAGTCCGAAGGCTTGCACGCGGCTCTCGATAGACTCGCGCACCTTGCGCTCAAAGCCCGAGTAAGCGTGCAGGATGTACCACTTGAAGCGCTCGTTCCGCACCGGCTGTGGCTCCGCCTGGGGCTCAAGCTGCTCGGCGGGTTGTTCCAACTCATCTGCCATTCTGTTCTCGCTTCCGGGCCGCATTTGCTACTGCAATCCGCCCAGCTTGGCCAGCAAACTGTGCACGCCGATGTTGAAGATCCAGTCCACCACAAAAAAGAACACGCCGAAGATGAAGACTGCGACGATCACTACCGTGGTGGTCACCTTCACTTCCTTGCGTGAGGGCGCAACGACCTTGCGCATCTCTGCGCGCACGTCGCTCAGAAAGCGGGTAAAGTTGGTCCACGTGCCCATCGCATTGCTGGAGAGCTCCGACAGAGCGCCGGGCTCCTGCCGTTTGGCGGAACGCTCTTCGCCTCTCTCGATTGCCGTCTTCGTTGCCATACTTCCATTCCTTCGCGGCCGGCGTTCTGCCGGCAGCATCCCCAAAAAACATCTTCCAGCTTCTAGCCTTCAGCTTCCAGCCCGTTCCCGGTCAGGCTTAAAACCCGCCTTCCCAATACCAGGGCTGAAATCTTGCAGCTAAAATCTGCTTCTCAATCTGGCAGGGGCGGAGGGATTCGAACCCCCAAGTTCGGTTTTGGAGACCGACAGTTTAGCCGTTGAGCTTACGCCCCTAAAGACAGTGATCAATGATTAGTGAACAGTTCTTGTCGCCCAAATAGGTGGAGACCTGCTACCCACTGTTCACTATCAACTACCCTACTTTGTTTCCTTGTGCGCCTGGTGCTTGCGGCAGCGGTTACAGAACTTCTTGAACTCGAGGCGGCCAGTGGTCGTCTTCTTGTTCTTCGTCGTCGTGTAATTACGTTCCTTGCACTCGGTGCACTGCAATGTCACAATTTCCCGCATCTCTCAAGTCCTTTCAGTTGTCAGCTATCAGCTTTCAGTGATCAGTCCGAAGAAACGTCCCGCACTTCGGACCGATCTCTGATCTCTGCCCCCTGTTCCCTTCTACTTAACAATCTCTGAAACCGTACCAGCGCCCACCGTGCGGCCGCCTTCGCGGATCGCGAACCGAAGGCCCTTTTCCAAGGCCACCGGCGTGATCAACTCGACTTCCAACTCCACGTTGTCGCCCG
>CAIKND010000182.1 GCA_903828675.1 uncultured Acidobacteriaceae bacterium | reverse complement strand
GGTGGGAGGAGGGAGGAGGGAGGGGGGTGCAGACCGTGCAGATCCATGACAGATTGGGGGCCTCGACTGTTTTGGTCATGACTGGTTCGCCCGCTGCACCCTGTTTTGGAGTTCATACTTCAATTGTGCGCCGGCAGGCGGTAATTATCTGCACTCAAGATGGCTCATAAGTGATTTAAATGCAGCAACTTGAAAATTGGATGTATTTTTGTCGTTTCTGGCGGGAGGCGATGCCCCGTGCATGACTGCAAACGGGCTTCAGTGGATGGAAGAGCTCGGGATTCGATTGTTGCTGTCCCACCCTTTCCGTAGAAACAAACGGAAAGGATGGGGCACGGAATTTCATTGCGAGTCGCTCGGGTTTGTAGGCTTGGCGATCATCTCGGGCGTTTCGCGAGGCGGACGTGGAAGCTGAATGGCCGTTCGATCGATGCTTCGACTGCCCAGCCACACTCACAGGCGAGAGATTGAAAGCCCTCGAAGCTGTGCGGGCGCGTGGCGACGGGCGGGCTGTTTGCAGCGCTTGCTGCCCCCGATGCGCGGGTGACTGATCCCACAATAAAAGCGTCGTCTGCCGTTGCCAGGTGCATAGTCTTCAGGTTTGCCAGAATCTCATGGTCCGACGCGTATTCGAACAATCCTCCCTCCGAAGAGAGGGCGCAGGCCGCATCGACCGCGCGGAAACCTGCCGACACTTCAGCAAGAGCATCCGCACGCGACCAGTCATAGCGGATGGAGCGGAAGTGGATATTGAGTCCGCACAACGGCGCTCCCGCTGCGCAGAGGGCGGCCACTGCCTGCGCGCCAAATTGGGGACCGCTCTCGTCGATGTCGAGCACGGCGAGCAGGATTTTGCGGTCGGCCAGTAAGTCGGGATACTGACGTCGAAGAAGGAGAAGTGCATTCCAGCTATCTGCCGCGGGACCGCCAGCGATATTCATGAGGCAAAGCGGCCGGCTATCGCCTAAGGTGAGTGTTCGCGCGATTCCATCCGCAAGGAGGCGGGCCATATCCTGAAGCCGCAACCTAGCTGTAAATGCTGGGAAGGAGGATGCAATACTTCGGTCAATTGGATGGGCGTCGCCGCCAAGGTTATCGGGTCCGAGCTTCATTCGATAGGTGACGATTCCGGGCAGATAACTCCCCGCAGCTTTCATCAGCGCGCTTCCGAAGACGGATCGTGCAAGGGCCTCGCGCATTTCGGGCGTCATCTGCCGTTGCTCCTGCTCTCGCACGAACTGTCCGGATGCAGAATCCAATTCTGCCGGGGAGATGTTGATGGCAAAAGCGGGGTTGGTAATGTCGATAATCGGCAGCAATTGGCCGTTGTCTGTCGCAGCATAGAGTAACTCGGTCATAACTCTTCACCTTTAGACATAAGTGCGGTCGCACAGAGGAGAACGCGAGGCGCATGTTATGAAGCCCCGTTATTAATTATAACATAGTCACCTATAACTTGGCAATTGAAATGAGGGGGAAGGGTGAGCAATCCGAGCGGTTTCACAGCCTGCGAAATACCTTTGCGGTGGATAAGTCCCCTTTATATGGGTCATGGAGTCATTGGTGCTTTGTCGCGCGGAGAGAGCATTCTCTGTATAACCGTTCAGTGCTGGGGTTCATGCTATCCCACCCTTGAATCGAAGGGCGATTCAAGGGTGGGGCACCCGGCACCCGGCGGTGTCAGTCCATGGGCATTTTAGCGGCGTTAGCGCAACTCCAGGACTGGAACGCCGTTCTCCCAAACGCTCTTATCCAATGGAATGCGAATGCCTTTGTCGGTTGGGGTGAAGGTCAGGGGCTTTCCGGTGGCAAGGAGTTTTGCCTGCTTTACCGGCTTGCCTGGCAAGCTGACGACGACTTCGTGCGCGGACTGATCCATAAGGAAGACGAAGGTGCTGGCGCCGTGCGCTGTTGTGCGGTAGGCGGATTCGTCCTGCACGGGGCCGTAGGTACTGCCGTAGATGGCGGCGGCGTTGCGCTTTGTCCATTCGCCGAGGGATTGGAGGCGTTCGACGAACTCGGGCTGGATAAGGCCGTCGGGTTGAGGGCCGACATCGAGCAGGAAGTTGCCGCCACGGCTGATGACCTCAATCAGGCTGCGGATCAGGGTGTCAGTGGACTTGAACTTGCGATCCTGAGGCCGGTAAGCCCAGGTGTTGTTGATGGTCATGCAGGTCTCCCACGGCTGGAAGTTGGCCGCGCTGGGCACGCCCACGGCCATCTTGTCGGCATCGCTGTGATCGGGGCTGTCCATGCGAATGCCACGGGTGGGAATGGCCTTGGGGATGAACTGCTCGGGGGTGGTAAAGTCGGCGGGAACGCCGAGGCGGTTGTTCACCACCATCTCCGGTTGCAGGTGGCGGATCTGGTCAAGGAAGCGCTGCCCGTCGTATTCGCCCTGTACTCTCATGTCGACGGAATCAAACCACATCTCGGCGACGGGGCCATATTTGGTGAGCAGTTCGTCGAGTTGGAGGGCCATGTAGTCGAGATACAGCGGCCACTCGGGGCGCTCCGGCTCGCCGCGATAATTTGTAGCGGACAGTTTGGATGTGTCGCGGAAGCCGGGGTGGTTCATGTCTGGCGGGGAATAGTAAAAGCCGAGCGGCATCTTGTCAGCATGGCAGGCGTCGGCGAGCATTTTGACGATGTCTTTGCCGTAGGGAGTTCGGGTGATTTTGTAGCTGGTGTATTTCGAGTCGAACATGCAAAAGCCGTCATGGTGCTTGGTGGTGAACACCATGTAGCGCTGGCCGGCCGACTTGGCGATCTGAATCCAGGCGTGCGGATCGAACTTGACGGGGTTGAAACGCGCAGGCAGGGCGCGGTAGTCGGCCTCAGAGATTTCGCCGTTGGGGCGGAGGATGGGCCAGGAGGCTTCAACCCCTGCCAAGGAGTACGGGCCCCAGTGGATGAACATGCCGAACTTGGCTTCGCGGAAGGAATTCATCCGGTCCGCGTTGCCTGCCATGGCGCGGAGTGAGGTTGTACGGCCAGCTACGGCAGCGGCCGCTGCCGCGCACAAAAAGTCTCTTCGATTCCAGCGCATGATTCTTATCCTCCTGAATGGAAGATGAATTATAGCGCCGAAGGAAGGGGCCGTGCCGCTTCGGGAAAACTCTAGAAACTGACCTTCCGCTCGGGGAACCAAGTGACCTGAATGGTGGTGGTGGAGACAGACTGCTGGCCGGGCATGTAGATGGGGGCTTTCCACTTTTCGTAGCTGAAGTTGCCGTTGACCTCGAAGTCGCGGCCGATGCGCTTGACCAGCTGGAAGTTGATGTCGTTGAGAGTGGTTCCGCCGTTGATGTAGGTGGTACCGCCGGGAGTGATCGGGGTAGTTGAGCCAGGGATGAAGTCCTTGGCTGCTTTTTGATTGCGCAGGCCAACCTGGAACCACTCATTGCCGCTTAGGTGATAGGTCATCCAGCCTTGCCCGCCCTTGGCCTCGCGTCCGATCCAGTCGCCGAAGATCTGGCCTTGGTTGGTGTAGCCCTGCCTCTGCAGGCCTTCCCAGTACATGAACCGGCCGCTCTGGCTATTGGAGATGGAGGGGTCGGTCATGGCGGCTTCGACGCGCAGGTCGAGCTTGGAGACGCCGGGTAGATGGGAGAGGTAGAGGCCGGGACGGATGGCGGCGCGGCGAGGAGCATCGATGGGGGATACATCGTCGTGCACTTCGGAGTCGACGTAGAAGGTGAACCAGTTTCGGACGAAAGGCAGGCGGTAGGAGGCGTCGAACGCGCCGAAACGCGCGCCGGGATCATTACGGCCGAATTTATCCGCGGTTGATGGGGATGTGACGCTGAAGAAGCTGCGGAGGAAACTCTTGACGGTGATGGGACCGTGGCCCTTCCCGCCCCAGATAGCAGTGCGCTCGAAGCCAAATTCGAGGTTCTCGGTGGGCCGGAAGCTGATTTTTTCCAGATGGACCCAGGGATCGCCGGCATTGATTACGTTGGCGACGCTGGAGGATGGCTTGGCCACATAGGCGGGGTTGGGCATAAAGGTATGCCCGCGGAGCGCGCCGACGAGGAACTCGTAGCGGAAGGGGCCGGTGAGGCGGGAAAGCAAGGGGATGGACAACGGCTCGGTGCGGTTGATGCGGAACGAGTAGATGTTTTCAGCGTTGTTGGAGTAGGCCATGCCGCCACCGAGGCCGGGTCCAAGCCAGTCGTCCTGCTTGCCGAAGGAGATGACGTGGTTGAGAACCTGGGCGGAGGCATAAGCCTCGATGAACCGGAAATTGGTGGTGGCGGCGATGGGCCCCATGGGGATGGTGGCCTGGTTGTACGGGGTGTTGGTGGAGAGGTTGAGGAAAGTTGTAGCGTCGACCGCAGAGAGGGTTTGGGCCAGTGATTGCGAATAGCCTGTGGCCGAAGGCGCGGCATGGAACTCGCCGCGCGCATAGACGAGGAACCGTCCGGCGGAGGCGTAGCCGCTGAAGCCGGAGTAGTTATTGAATCCGTTGGAATAGGGGCGGCCGTAGTCGTTGATGACGGTGGAGCCGAGGTGGAAGCTGTCCCGCAGAGGGGGGCCGCTGATGCCGCGCGCGATGGTGTAAACCGACTCGATGCGGGTGTTGCCCTCATGGGCCCGGCAGGGGCCCTGCACGTCGTAGTGCAACTCGTGGTTGAGCGCCTCGTAGAGGTCCTGCGCTTCTTCCATAGCTGGTCCTGAATTCGCATCCTCGATGCGCGCGCCGACTTCTTCAAGCATGTGGCTGAGGCTGGCGCGGGTCCAGGGCCGCATTCCCAGAAAGACATTGTCGACAAAGCCCAAAGAATAGAGGCGCAGGACGGCGGGGTAAACCCAACTGTCGACGGGGATGTAGGGCGAGCCCAGGGTGGATGGCGCGCAGACGGAGGCAGGGCGGCTGGGATCGCGGCCCAATTGTCCCGCGGCTTCAGGCGAAGCGGGCTGTTCAGCCGCTAGCGCACAGGCAGTGACAAGGAGAAGTCCCGCCAATACGGTTGCGCATTGGAAAACAGGAGTCATGGACACTCGTCTGCTCACGTTCATACCCCTCACTCTATCATTTGCACGGTTCCATCCGGTGCCAGAAAAGGCGTGTAGTGGAACAAACCCCGGGGATGTTTCCCGATGTGATTTGGACTGATGATTCAACAACTTGGTGTTCCGGCGGCGGGATTGCCCGGCTGGGAACGGGGAAGAAACGGGCCGGGGTTGGGTTGCACGAGTTCAGCGGCCTGGGATGAGCTTTGTGGCGGCGTTCAGTTCGCGCTTGAATCCCGTGGTGGTTTCGGAATAGAGCTTTGAGGTGAAGAGGCCCTTGCGGGTGAGGTATTTCTCCATGTTGAGGAGAGGATCTTCCGTCTGCAGGGGCTGGCTGGGAAGACACCAGGGCTTGCACTCGATGAGGGTGGGACCGCTGCCACGGCGGGCATGGGTAACGGCCTCGGTGGCGACGCGGTAGACGGCCACTACGTCATTGGAGTCCACGGTGGCGATGGGAAGGCTGGGGGCAATTCCGTTGTGCGAGGCGGCGTCGGCATCATGACCGGAATGGCCGACAAAGAGGATGGGCAGCTTTCGCGCGGCGGCGAGCTTCATGGACTGATGCAAGAGGCTGGGAGAAGTAGACAGATCGCCGCAAAAAGCTACGGCGATCTTGCCGTTTTTGCGGGTTTTGTTGGCTATGGCCACGCTGACGATTTTGTTGATTTGGGCAGCATTGCTGAGGGCAGGAGAGAGAAGGTGGCGGACGCCAAAGGGGGACCTGGAACCGGCGGGGCGGGGAAAGAGCGAGGCCAGGACCGAACGGAGAGGCAGGCCTTTGGCGAAGCAGGGAACGAGGGCGCCGTGGGAGGGGGCGAGGGTGTCGCCGGGGAGCAGATCAATGGTGATGCCGACGATGGCCGCTTCCTGGCCTGGGATGTCAGCAGGCTTCTCCAATTTGTTCTTTTTAGCGAGGCCGCGCAGGCGCTGCTCGACCAAGCGGCACTTGAGCATGGTGGCGTAGAGCTGGAGCAACTTCTCGTTGGAGATGAGCGAGAATCCGTTCTGAATGGGTGAAACTGCGGCGGGGCTGGCGACTTTCCTGCTGGCGATCATCATCGGGTAGAGAGGCCTCAAGGGGTTGTTGCGATTGTAAACGGAGAGCGGGCACCTGGTGGTGGTGATGGCTTGAGGTTGTGCTATCCCACCCTAGCCACAAGAACAAGAGCGTGGCAAGGATGGGGCACCCAGTGCTTGTGTTTGACGGACGGGGTGGAGGCTAGGTGGAGTAGTCGGCGTTGATGTGAATGTATTGGGTGGTGAGGTCGGTGGTCCAAAAGATGCAAGTGCCCTGGCCCTGATGGAGCTGGATGGTGATGGAAAACTCAGTCTGGGCGATATAGGTGTGGGCCGTGGCCTCGTCGAATTCAGGGGCGCGTCCGCCGTTGCGGCAGATGGGCTGATCGCCGAAGGTAATGTCGATGCGGTCGGGATCAACTTGAGCGCCGGAATATCCGATGGCGGCAGCGAGGCGGCCCCAGTTGGGATCGCATCCGGCCCAGGCGGTTTTGACCAGGGGCGAGTGGGCGATGGCCTTGGCGACGCGAAGGGCGTCGGCGTCAGAGGCTGCGCCTTCAATGCGGAGTTCGACGACGTGCGTGATGCCTTCACCGTCAGCAACGACCTGATGGGCGAGGGATGCGCAGACCTGAGTGAGAGCGACGGCGAAGGCCGAATTGCCGGGGCCGATGGCGGCGCCGCTGGCTCCTGAGGCAAGCAGCAGGACGGTGTCGTTGGTGGAGGTGTCTCCATCGACGGAGATGCGGTTGAAGCTGACTTCGACGGCGGGCGTGAGATAGCTCAACAGGACGGCGGGTTCGATGGCCGCGTCAGTGAGGATGTAGACGAGCATGGTGGCGTGAGGCACGAGTTGGGGATGAATCATGCCGGAGCCCTTGCCCAGGGCGGCGATGCGGATCTCCAGGGGTTCGCCGGAGGGGCCGGCGACTTCAAGCCGGGCGAAGGCGGTTTTTTCAAGGGTGTCGGTGGTGAGGATGGCCTGGGCGACCTCGAGGAAATGGTCGGATTCGGCCCCGAGCGCTTCTGCCAGGGAGGGCATGACGTCGATGAGTTTTTCGGCAGGGAGAGGGACGCCGATGACGCCGGTAGAGGAGGGGAAAACCTGCTGGGGAGCGCAGTCGAAGATTTTGGCGGCGGCGTCGCACGTGGCGTAGGCGGCATCGAGTCCGGGCTGCCCGGCGGCGCAGTTTGCATTGCCGGCGTTGATGGCGACAACGCGCACCTTTCCGGCAGTGGCGCTGAGGTGGAGCTTGTCCACGATGAGGGGCGCGGCGGTGACACGGTTGGCAGTGAAGGCGGCGGCGGCGCTGGCCGGGGCGTCGGCGACGATAAGGGCGAAGTCCGGGCGGCCACTGGCTTTGAGGCCGGCCTTGGTGGCGCCGAAGCGGAATCCGCGGGGAATGATGAATCTGGAGAGGTCGCTCATGTTGGTATTTGGCTCAACCCCATCTAATCTAGCAGGTGAACGAGGAAATAATCGACGTTCTGGCCGAGCGGTGAGCACGGCCGGCTCCGGGCTTGTTCTTTGCCAGGCGCGGATGAAGTGCAGGAAATTCGTCTGGATGAAATAATGAATGGAGCGGAAAAGGCCCCAGATGAAACCTGAAGAGCAGCATGCGACCGCCCCTACCGATCCAGCCTTCTACAAAGAGCTTTTGGATCACATGGGCGATGGCGTGTACTTTGTCGACCGCGAGCGCCGCATCCTCTACTGGAATGAAGGCGCGACGCGGCTCACCGGCTATACGGCCGAAGAGATTCTTGGTCGTCACTGCCAGGACGACATACTCTGCCACGTCGATGCGCTGGGTACCCACTTATGCCAGGAGGCTTGCCCTCTGTCGGCAAGCATAGACGACGGCCACCTGCATGAGGCCCATGTGTTTCTGCGCCATAAGCAGGGGCGGCGGGTTCCGGTGGATGTGCGTGTGCAGCCGATGCGCGGCGCGGACGGGACGATCATTGGCGCCGTGGAGATCTTCAGCGACGCCTCCGCGCACTACGAAGCGGAGCGCAAGGCCAATGCCATGAAGCGGATGGCGTTTCTGGACCATATTACGCAGTTGCCGAACCGGCGATTTCTGGAGATGTCACTGCGTACGGCTCTGAGCGAGTTCGATGAGCACAAAGACCCGTTTGGGGTAGTGATGTTCGATATCGATGGATTCAAGGAAATCAACGACACATTCGGTCACAGCTGCGGGGATCGCGCCATGCAGGAAGTGTCGAAGACCTTGTTGGGAGCGCTGCGACCCACGGATGTAGTCGGGCGCTGGGGTGGCGACGAGTTTGTGGCAATCGTAGGCAACGTAGACCGGAAGATCCTGCATATGCTGGTGCACCGATGCGTGGTTCTGGTGGAGCAGACGGTGATCGTCAGCGACGACGGGCGGACGGTTTTGCCGTCGATTTCCGCAGGCGCGGCCTTGGTTCACGCTGGAGACACGGCGGAAGATCTGATTCAGCGGGCCGATGCGCTGATGTATCAAAGTAAGGCCGGAGGCCGGAACCGGTCAACGACGGAGTAGGCGGAAACACCGAATCTATTCGGATAAGCTGGAATCTGCGGACACAATGATGGACAGCGATCAGCAAGGCCGGGCGAAGACAATCGAAAAAGAAGCTGAATTTTTGGAACTGCGCGTGGTGAACGTAGCGCGCGGCGACCGCGTGGTGTTGCACGACGTAAACCTGACGATTCGCGCCGGGGAGCACGTGGCGATCCTGGGGCCGAACGGGTGCGGGAAGTCGACGCTGATTCTGGCGATGACTTGCCAGGTGTATCCGGTGGTGCGGCCGGGGATGCAGGTGCGGATTTTTGGGCGCGAGCGGTGGGACCTTACACAGTTAAGGCAGCACTTTGGCGTGGTTGGCGCCGGGCTGATGGGCGCGGAGTTGCCGGGAGAGCGCACGGCCGTGACTTCCGGGCTGGATGCGGTGACGGCGGGTTTCTTTTCTGCGTCGACGCTGTGGCCGAATCTGCATGTGACCGCAGAGATGCGAGCGCGGGCCCGCGAGGCGCTAGAGCGCATGGAGGCGACGCACCTGAGCAAACAGATGGTGGGCACGATGTCAGCGGGGGAGAGGCGGCGGATTCTGATTGCGCGGGCGCTGGTGCACAGGCCAAAGCAACTGCTGCTGGACGAGCCGTCGAATGCGCTGGACCTGGCGGCGCAGAGGGAACTGCGGGAGACGCTGAGGAGGCTGGCGCAGGAGGGAACAGGGCTGGTGCTGGTGACGCATCACCTGGGAGATATTCTGCCCGAGATAGAGCGGATCATTCTGATGCGGGACGGACGGATTGTGGGGGATGGAGCGCGGGAGGAACTGCTGACCGAGAAGCGGCTAAGCGAGCTGTTCAATGCTCCGGTGAGGATTGGCAGGGACGAGGAGTGGCTGCATAGCTGGTGACGACAGTGGGCAGTGGACAGTGAAAGACCAACCCGGTTGAGTGTTTTGCTGTCCCACCCATTCCGCAAAAGGCGCGGAATGGATGGGGCACGGGGCTTTGGTCGCGAGGTTCAGTTTTGAGATTGGGGTTCATGCTTCCCCACCCTAGCCACAAAAGCGTGGCGAGGATGGGGCACCCGGCTGTTCACTGACCACTGACAACTGCTCTCTTACTGCTGCAGCACTACCTGATCGCCCTCTTTGAGGCCGCTGAGGATTTCGGTTACGGAGCCGTTGGAGAGGCCGACTTTGACGGGGACCTTGCGGGTGCCGTCTTTCTCGTGCTTGTCAGGGACGGCAACGGAGGCGTTCTTCTTGTTGTCGTACATGACGGCGTTTTCAGGGACAGTGAGGACGCCCTTGTGCTCGTCGAGCATAATTTCGGCGTTGGCGGTCATCTGGGATTTGAGCTCGCCTCCGGGGTTGTTGATGGAGACACGGACCTCGAAGGTGGTTACGTTGTCCTTTTCGACGCCCATGGGAGCGATCTTGGTGACCTTGCCGTAGAAGAGGCGGTCGCGGAAACTCTCAACCTTGATGCGCGCGGGCTGGTTCATGTAGACGTGGGCGATGTCTGCCTCGTCGACCTTGCCTTGTACATAAACCTCGGTGGTGTCGCCTTCTGTCATAACGAGGGTGGCGGTGGAGCCGAGGATGAGGATGGAACTGACGGCGTCACCGATTTCGACATCGCGGGAGAGGATGACGCCATCCATGGGAGCAAGGATGGTAGTGTAGCCGAGCTGCTCCTCAAGCTGCTTGAGGCTGGCCTGGCTTTGCATGACCTGGGCGCGAGCCTGCTTGAGCTTGGCCGAGTCGACGCCGATCTGGGCTTTGGCGGAATCGCGGCGGGTGAGCGCGGCGAGGTAGTCCTTGTTGGCGTCGTCGAGAGCCTGACGGCTGACGATGCCTTCTTTTTGCATTTCGAGGTTGCGGTCGAGCGTGGCCTTGTACATGGGCAGATCGGGGGCGGCGGCGTTGACCTTGTCCTGATCGATATTGGCCTGCAATGTGGAGACGTTGGCCTCAGCCCCGGCGAGTTGAGCGCGCTGCGCGGAAACCTGGGCCTGAATCTCCTCCTGATCGAGCTGGGCGAGCTGTTGGCCCTTCTTAACCTCGTTGTTGATATCGACATAGAGCTTTTCCACGATGCCGGAGGCCTTGCTCTTGACCTCGACCTGGGTGATGGGATGGATTTTCCCGGTGGCCACGACGGATTGGGCTACGTCGCCGCGGGTGACTTTGGCGAGTTTGTTGGGATCAATGGTGGTTCCCTTGGCGAGACGCATCAGCCCAAAGCCAGCAATTACCACAACGAAAAAGGCACCGATGCCCAGCCAGATCCAGAATTTTTTGCTCTTTCGCGATGCAGCCACAGAAACCTCCCAGGTGGTGAAAAGAGCCAGAGCGCTGTCCGGCGCAGCTAAATGAATGAGATGGCGATAAGAAACGAGACGGCTTCAGCAACTTGCAGTCACTTATTGCATCCTACGCAAGTTGCCCGCCGATGGTTCCAGATGCTGGGCTGAAAGTGGGGAACCGTGGGGCGGGCCGGCGCGTAATACTGACCGAGAGCACCTTTTCAGGACGTCTAATCGCCATGCAGAGTTTTTCAGACACGCTCGGCCAGGTATACCGCGCCATGATGGCGAACAAGCTGCGCACGTTTCTGACCATGTTCGGGATTGCGTGGGGGGTGGGTTCGCTGCTGGTGCTGGTAGGGCTGGGCGAGGGTTTTCGCAGTGGGCAGCATCGCAACCTCTCTACTCTCGGCAACGACGTCGTCATGATGTTCAATGGCACCATCCCGGCTGTTGCGAATCAGCACACCGGTATGCGCCCTTATCAGCTGACCCTTCGCGACGAGGCTGATATCCGCGCCCTCCCCCAGTTCCGCACCGTCACTGCCATGCTTAACCGCGGGGATCTCTACGCTGTCAGCGCATTCTCCAATGCGTCTGGACAGGTGATGGGCGTTGAGCCGAACTATCCCATCGTTCGCTTTGTTCCCATGAGTGAAGGCCGCTTCATCGACGCCAACGATGCTCTAGAGCAGCGCCGCGTCGTGGTTCTTGGTTTCAAAACCGCGCAACTGCTTTTTCCGGGCCGCCCGATTCTTGGCGAGACCATTACCATCAACGACATCTCTTTCCGCGTTATTGGCAAGGTCGGTTCCATCTCCCGCGGCAACAACGACTCAGACAACCAGAAGTTCTACGTCCCGCTCAGCACGATGCAGGAACTATTTGCGATGAAGGGGCAGAACATCGCCCGCGATGCTGTCAGTTCCATTCAGTACCAACCTGCTCTCAAGGGAGACACCTCTGAATCCGGGCCAGCCACCCGTCACGTCATCGCCCGCAATCACGGCTTCGACGCATCCAACAAGGAAGCTTTTGAGGAGTTCGATACGATTCAGGAAGAGCACATGATCGGCGCCATCTTCAATGCCATGGACATCTTTCTTGGAGGCGTCGGTGTTGTTACGCTGGGACTGGGCGCCGTTGGCATCATCAACATCATGCTGGTATCGGTTACCGAGCGCACCCACGAAATCGGCATCCTGAAAGCCATCGGGGCAACACGGAGCGCCATCCTCGCCCAGTTCTTTTGGGAGGGTCTTTTTCTTACCGGCATCAGCGGCCTGATTGGAATTGCCCTTTCCGGGGCATTCATGTGGGTGCTCGACCACTTTTTTACCGGCAAGGTTCCCGGCTTCGATCCTCCGCAACTGGTTCCCTGGTCTGCCGCTCTGGCCATTGGTTCGCTGACCCTCTGCGGCATTGCCTCCGGCCTCTATCCAGCCAGCAAGGCAGCCGCACTCGACCCGATTGAAGCCCTGCGGAAGGAGTAGGCCTTGAAGTTCGCAGCTACAAGTCTTGTCCGTACTTTCAACCCCCGGCCAATCGCTGCAGGCCGCAAGCCATAGGTGGACTCATGTTGAGAGACATTCTCGGCCAGGCCTGGGAGGCGATGATATACAACCGCCGGCGCACAGCCATCACCATGATCGGCATGGCCTGGGGCATTGCCACGGTCGTGTTGCTGCTGGCGTATGGTGCGGGTTTCTCGCGCGCCATCGAGAGCATCTTTGCCCAGTGGGGCGTCAACCACATGGAAGTGTACGGCGGTCGCACTTCCGAGCAGGCCGGCGCTGACAAAGCCGGAGTTCGCGTGCGCCTGACGTACGATGATGTCGATCGCATCTGGAATTCGCTCCCCGGCATTTCCTCGATCAGCCCCGTCATGTTTCGGGACTCAACTATCCAGAACGACCTCCACTCCTACACGTGGTCGGTGAACGGTGTGCGCCCTGAAGGCTTGGATATCCTCGTCCTCGACCCGGTCGAAGGCCGCCTGTACAACGGACAGGAAGAGCGGCAGCGAGCCCACGTCTGCGTCATTGGGAGTGAAGCCAAAACCAAGCTCTTCTCTGGTGGCTATGCGATTGGAGAGTCCATTCGTATCAACGGAATCATGTTTACCGTGGTAGGAGTTCTGCGCCCCAAGATGGTCGAAGGCGAAAACAACATCAACACCTCGATTTGGATACCGTTCTCGACCATGGGCGATCTCAGGGACACAACGTACCTGGACGGTATCTGGTTCAACTATCGCGGCGATAACGAAGTCATTGAGAAAGACCTCCGAAATACGCTCGGCGCAGCCCATCATTTCCGTCCCTCCGACCATCGCGCCATCTTTGTGGCCAACCTGCAATCCCAACTTCATCAATTCAGCATCGTCTCCATCGCACTCCAGGTCCTGCTGTCTCTGGTGGGCGCGCTGACGCTGGGGATTGCGGGCATTGGGCTGATGAACATCATGCTGGTGGCGGTGCAGCAGCGCACGCGAGAGATCGGCATAGAGAAGGCGCTGGGCGCGCAGAGACACCATATCCTGTTGCAGTTTCTGGCCGAAGCGATGGCGATAACAGGGGTTGGCGGGGTGTGCGGAATCTCGTTGGCGTACGTGATCTCCGCGCTGGTGGGGCGCATTCCTTTTTATAGCGCGCTGGCCAAGAATGCGTCGGACGCGGATATACAACTGCTGATTTCGCCAACTTCGGTGATTGTGGCAACGGTGATTCTCGCTATAACCGGGCTGGTGAGCGGGATGATTCCGGCGATACGCGCGGCGAACCTGGACCCGATTGAGGCGCTGCGGTACGAGTGAAAAGTGAACAATGGACAGTGAACAGCTGTTGATTTCCCAGGTCTCAATAGCGAGACCAGGGGCACACGGCATCCGGAGGGTCATTCCTTTGGAACGAACATTCCCTCAGGGGCTAAAGCCCTCATATATTTTCAACCACTTGCGGCACGACTGAAGTCGTGCCCTGACACTTATCGCGGCTCCGTATGAGTTTTTTCGCAGCCTGTGAATCCCACGTTCGTTTTGTAGGATTCACGGCACACTTCGACCTCGCCCAGCGCAGGCTTTAAAGCCACGTCCTTTCAAAACGCCGACCTGTTCAGAAGTTCCCCAGGCGTAAAGGGCAAGGTTGCGCCTGACGGCGGCGCGGATGAATGCGATAAATGATCGATGAATGCGATACATGATCTGTGTTAGGATTCGGGCAATTGGCATCCCCTTGCCAAACGGAGGTTCTATGTCAAATCTTTCAAGACGAAATTTTCTGAAGGCTGGCGTTGCTGCGGGCGCGCTGGCGGGCGCGGGAAACCTGCTGCATGCGGAACGCGCGACGGCGACCGATTGGGTGACGCTGGGACGATCAAACATCAAGGTGACGCGGCTGGCCCTGGGCACGGGGAGCTTTAGCGGCGAAATCCAACAGCAACTTGGGCAGGAGGGGCTAACGCGGCTTGTGCATCATGCCTATGACCGCGGCATCCGCTTCTTTGAGACAGCGGAGGGGTATGGCGCATCGCAGAAGATGCTGGCGGTGGCGCTGAAGGGAATTCCGCGGGAGAGTTACACGCTGATGTCGAAGGTGACGACGGCCGATGGCATTGACCCGGCGGCGAAACTGGCAGAGTTGCACAAGAACTCGGACACGGATTACTTCGACATTATGCTGCTGCACTACCAGCACACGGGGACGTGGGTGAAAGATACGGCGCGGTGGCAGGACGCGATCCTGGAAGCCGAGCAGAAGAAGACGATCAGGAGTCGCGGCGCCAGCGTGCATGGTCTTCCGGCGTTGCGCCTGATGCCGGGCAATGACTGGCTGCAAGTGGCGATGATTCGCATGAACCACAAAGGCACGATCATGGACGCCGAACAGTACGACAGCAGAGATCCGGGCAATGTGGATGAGGTTGTCGCGCATGTGAAGCAGGTTCGCAAAGAGGGAATGGGCGTGATCAGCATGAAGCTGGTTGGAGAAGGCACATTCAATCACGAGGACCGGCAGAGGGCGATGCGGTTCGCGTTCAAGAATGCGGGCGTGGATTCGGTGACGGTGGGTTACAAGAGTACGGCGGAGATTGACGAGGCGATCGACAATCTGAACCTGGCGCTGGCGTAACGGCAGTGGACAGTGGGCAGTGAACAGGAAAAGCTGCGAGGGCGCGGTTCATGCCTTCCCACCCATTCGCCAGGAAGAAGGCTAATGGATGGGGCACGGAGCCTATATGCGGCAATTCGGGTTGGCTCATTTCTGGATGTAAATCGGTGCGGTGAATCGCGATGCGCAGGATGACGGTTTGGATGGGCGATTGTTTGTTCACCTGGCGGGATTTCAAAAAAGGGACATGGGATACAAAATGAATTGGCAAGGAGCAAAACAGCCCTTGACTTGGCGGTGAGGTTGGGGGTAGCTTGTGCATACACGGGAAAGGAGGTAGGTCCAGCTAATGCAAAATGACTGTTCGAGATGTTTGGTACGTGAGGTGACTGAGGCCTAGGGCATCGCGCCCCAGACCAGAGGTTAGCTTCGGCGAAGAGGTTTTTGCAGGGGCACCACGGCACCTTCACTTCAGATCCATTTCCGGCAGTGTTGAGCAGGATGGCGATATTTCCACATGTGCGACGCAAGCCGTCGCCGGAAAGCCCGGCTTAACGGGTATCTCCACAAAGCAGACACGGCGCAGGAAGAGAGCAGAAGCGAAGATCCCGGGCACTCGCGGCAGCGCGATGGCCTTAGTCCAATACCCACAGATCACCGGCAGCGGCCTGGGTAATGCGCCCAGGCCGTTGTTTTGTTTGGGCTAATTGATCGTTGCTGTTTGCAACCGCATACGGCACGGGTTATGATAGCCGTCCATGTTCCCCTATGACACCATGCTATTTACGGCTGTCCAAAGCACACCACAGAACGTTGCGGATGTGGTGCGGGTGCTAGAGAAAATTGAGTCTACCTGCGCCGCTGGCGATGGCCTGAAGTGGTTTAACGGACTTTATCTTGACGTGACTCGGGCAGTACAGGCGCGGGTGGACGGAGCAGGATTTGCCGATCCCGCGTGGATGGCGGCGCTGGACGTGCGGTTTGCGCGCTACTACTTTGACGCGTTGAAAACGGCGCTGACAGGAGGCGCGACGGCGGGTTGCTGGCAGGCGCTGTTTGCGGTGCGCGGCCAGGCTGCTGTAGCGCGCATCCAATTTGCGCTGGCGGGGATGAACGCGCATATCAACCATGACCTCGCGCTGGCAGTGCTTGATGTGTGCGGTACGACGGGGATTGCGCCGCGACACGGCACTACGCATTACGACGACTTCACGGCTCTGAATACAACACTGGACAGTTTGATCGATGCTGCTAAAGAGGCTTTGCAGGTGAGGCTGCTGGGCGATGCGCTGCCGCCGATGTCGAAGCTGGAAGATACGCTGGCGGCGTGGAGCATGTGTGCGGCGCGCGAATCGGCGTGGAACAATGCGGAGTTGCTGGCGCATCTGGCGGCGGCGCCGGAGATTTCCGCAACATTTATCGACATGCTGGATGGGCTGACCACGGTTGCAGGCAAGGCGCTGCTTGTGCCGGTCGTTTGAGGGGCTGAGCCGGCAGCGGAATAAAGCAGGCGTTTGGAGCGAAGAGCCTGAGAAGCATACCTCCGGGGCTGAAGCCCACGTTCATTTTGCTGGCTTTATGCGGGGGTTGAAACCCCCGCCTCCCTCCAGATTGAGTGTTCCTTCAGCCTGCTGAGTTCTCCGGCGGATGGAAACAGGCGTGAGTCGCATCGTCTAAAATCCACATCATATGAAGTGTCCCTATTGTGGTTTCGGGCAGGATCGCGTGGTGGACTCGCGCGAGAGCAAAGAGGCCGACTCGATCCGGCGGCGGCGGGAGTGCGAGCGCTGCAACAGGCGGTTCACCACCTATGAGCGCATCGACGAGATTCCCTACATGGTGGTGAAGAAAGACGGGCGGCGGGAGCGGTTTGACCGGCAGAAGGTATTGAGCGGGCTGCTGAGGGCGTGTGAGAAGAGGCCAGTTTCTTCAAGCCAACTGGAGAAGATAGTGGACGCCACGGAGAGTTACCTGGTGGATGCGCCGGAGCGGGAGCGGACAACGAGCGAGGTTGGCGAACTGATTATGAACCACTTGAAGGGTCTTGATACGGTGGCGTATATACGGTTTGCATCGGTGTACAGGGACTTCAAGGACGTACGCGAGTTCAAGGAAGAACTGGAAGGGTTGTTGGGTGGTCGCGCGAGTAAAGGGAAGAAGTGAGATATAGGGACTAGGGAATAGTAAGACTGCTTGGGCACCCGACTGATTGTTGGCAGCTAGGGGATCGAGAAAGGGAGTTGCGATGGCGGAGACGAAGACGCACAAGGTTACTTTGATTCCGGGAGATGGGATTGGGCCGGAGGTTACGCTGGCGGTGGTGCGAATTCTTGAGGCCACCGGGGTGAAGTTCGAATGGGACCGGTATGCGGCCGGGGCCGAAGCTTTCGAAATCTACGGCGAGTACATTCCCGCGGCGCTGTATGCGTCGATCGAGCGGAATCGCGTGGCGTTGAAGGGGCCGGTGACGACGCCGATTGGCGGCGGGTTCAAGAGCATCAACGTGACGCTGCGCAAGAAGTTCGACCTGTTCGCCAACCTGAGGCCGATCCGCAACCTGCCCGGACTGGAGACGCACTGGCCTGGCGTGGACCTTGTGATTGTTCGCGAAAACACCGAGGGGGAGTACGTGGGCCTGGAGCACGAGGTGGTTCCGGGGGTTGTGGAGAGCATCAAGGTGATTACCGAGAAGGGCTCGACGCGGATTGCGAAATTTGCGTTCGAGTATGCGCGCAAGCACGGGCGCAAAAAGATCCACTCGGTGCACAAGGCGAACATCATGAAGCTGTCGGACGGACTTTTTCTGGCCTGCGCGCGCAAGGTGGCCGAGGGGTTTCCGGACGTGCTTTACGCCGAACACCTGATTGACAACACGTGCATGCAACTGGTGATGAATCCGTACCAATACGACACGCTGCTGCTTGAGAACCTTTACGGGGACATCGTGAGCGACCTGTGCGCGGGGCTTGTGGGCGGGCTGGGACTAGCGCCGGGAGCCAACCTGGGAGTGGACTGCGCCATCTTCGAGGCAGTACACGGGTCGGCACCGGACATTGCGGGCAAGGACGTGGCGAATCCAACGGCACTGTTGCAGTCGTCGATTCTGATGCTTCGGTATCTGGATGAAGAAGCGGCAGCCGACAAGGTGCAGAAGGCGCTGGAAGCCGTGTATGCGGAGCGGAAGACGCTGACGCGGGATGTGGGCGGGACGGCGGGGACTTCGCAATTTTCTGACGCAATGCTGGCGGCGATGGGCTAGAGGCTCGGGAATCGGCGGCGTTATGATGGTAAGAAATGTCGTTTCCGATCAAAATTTGTGTGGTCTGCGAAGAAGAGTTCGAACTGAAGCCGGACAAGCCCGGTTTCGCAAATCGCTGTCCGGAGTGCAGTGCCCCGGAGGCCATGGAACCCTGCGCCAAGCCTGAGCTGAGCGCGGACGAGCGCAAGGCTGAGGCGGAAGTGAACGAGGCCAGGCGGAAGGCGATTCGCGATCTGCTTTACCGCAAGGAAAGCTGAGAGCGCGGGGCAGGAATCGACTGGCGATTTTCAGTTTGCGCAGGATGCTGCTGACCCCGGTCGTGTGTCCTGTTTCCTTGTCTCGACTGGCGAGGTGCTGAGCCCGTGCAGATTGGATGAAAACCTGTTCCAGGTTGCCGATTTCGGTGAGACAATTTCTGTGATCTTCTGCAAACGGAGGGAAATATGGGCCTGATTCCCGTAATCACGTTTGGCGTCGCTGTGGTTCTGGCTCTGAGCGCCATCTTCAGCAAAAAAATCAGGGCAAGCCTTGGGGGAGAGGAAGAGGCTGTCAGGGAACTGCTTGGAACGGCGTTGCTGGGTTTTCAGGAGCGATTGGGATTCCTAAGCTTTTACGCGACGAAGGGCGGGAAGCGCGCGGGGCCTGACCCATCTTTCACGACGGCTTTCCTGAAGCTGGCACCCCAGATGATGCGCATGCTGCTGAGCCTCGCGCTTACCGCGCTCGCAATCTGGATTGTTTTTTCAAACCAGTTCACACCTCAGCAAAAGGACTGGGGGTATACGACCCTGGGTACGGTGCTGGGGTACTGGCTGAAGCGCTAGGCCGCACTCCTGTACACTGAAGTGTCTACTACCATGAAAAACAAACAACCAATTGGCATCCTGGGCGCGACTGGCATGGTCGGCCAACGTTACATCCAACTGCTTGAAAACCACCCGTGGTTCGAGGTCGCGTGGCTTGCGGCCAGTGACCGGTCCAGCGGCAAGACTTACGGGGAGGCGGCCAAATGGCGTCTGGATACGCCGATGCCGGAGCGGATCGCCAAGATGATGGTGTCCGACGCCGAGCCCGAGGGCGCGCCGAAGGTGATCTTTGCCTCGATTGACGCGGGCATTGCGCGTGAGATGGAGCCGAAGTTCGCCAATGCCGGCTGTGCGGTGCTGTCGAACTCGAGCGCCTTCCGCATGACGCCGAATGTGCCGCTGGTGATTCCGGAGGTGAACGCGGACCATCTGCACCTGATCGAGGCCCAGCCGTCGCGCCAGCAGGGTGGCGGATACATGGTGACCAATCCGAACTGCTCGACGATTGGGCTGGTGATGGCGCTGAAGCCGATCGAGGAACGCTTTGGCATTGAGCAGATTTTTGTGACCACGATGCAGGCGGTGAGCGGCGCGGGTTATCCGGGCGTGGCTTCGATGGACATTCTGGACAACGTGGTTCCTTACATCGGCGGCGAAGAAGAGAAGATGGAAGCCGAGACGCTGAAGCTGCTGGGCAAGCTGGCTGGGGATGCGGTGACGCCTCTGGCGGCGGGCATGACCGCCCATTGCAACCGGGTTCCGGTGGTGGATGGGCATACGGAGTGCGTTTCGCTGAAGCTAAGGAAGAAGGCCACGCAGGAGGAAATTCTGGCGGCGTGGGCCGAGTTCCAGCCGCTGGCTGGGCGGGATTTGCCCACTGCTCCTGCTGTTCCGGTGCAATGGACAGCGTTGCCTGACCGTCCGCAGCCGCGCCTGGACCGGAATCGCGGGAACGGCATGGCGGTGACGGTTGGAAGGCTGAGGCCGTGCAACCTGCTGGACTGGAAGTTTGTGCTGCTCTCGCACAATACGGTGCGCGGAGCGGCTGGGGCTACCATTCTGAACGCGGAATTGCTGGCGAGCATGAACAAGCTTTAGAGAGCAGGGAACAGGGAATAGAAAAGCGCGGGGTTGCCTTTATGCTTTCCCACCCTTGCGATAGAGAAAAATCGCAAAGATGGGGCACGGGGCGATTTCGGTGAGTTGGCGGGTTTTGGCGCTCATGTTCGTTCCATCCCACGCTTGCGATAGAGAAGAGCCGTAAGGATGGAGCACTGAGCATTGCGCTAGGAATGGGAAAATCGGCATGAACCTGGTAGTGATGAAGTTTGGCGGGACGTCGGTGGAGGATCCGGCGGCGATTGGGCGTACTGCGGCGATTGTGGCCGGGCGTGTGGCGCAGGGCAAGAGCCCGGTGGTGGTGGTGAGCGCCATGGCCAAGGTGACCGACCAGTTGCTGCGGGCTGCGGGCGCGGCCTCAGTCGGGGACCGGACGGGCGCGCTGGCGATTAGTTCGCGGCTGCGGGCACGGCATCGGGACACGGCGATTGCGCTGGTGAAGAATACCTCCGATATCGCCGCTCTGCTGGACTTCATCGACCAGAAATTCGATTCTCTGGATGAGGTACTGCGCGGGCTGGCGGCGATTCTGGAGCTGACTCCGCGCATCTCCGACCTGATTGTGAGTTATGGCGAGCGGGTATCGAGCCGCATCGTCGCCCAGGCGTTTCGCGAGTTAGGCATGGAGGGCGTCCACGTGGACGCGCGCGACATTATCATTACCGACTCGCAGTTCCAGAAGGCGATTCCGCAGGACGACCTGATCGAAAAGCGCGCCCAGGAGAAGCTGCTTCCTCTGGCGGCGCAGGGCAAGGTGCCGGTGATGGGCGGGTTTATCGCGTCGAACGAGGCCGGAATCACGACCACGCTAGGGCGCGGGGGGTCGGACTTTACGGGGGCACTGATCGGTGGGGCGCTGACGGCCGAAGCGATCGAGATCTGGACGGACGTGGACGGCATTATGACGGCCGATCCGCGGGTATGTCCGGATGCGCTGCGGGTGAAGGTGATCAGCTTTGAAGAGGCGGCGGAATTGGCCTACTTCGGGGCCAAGGTACTGCACCCAGCGACAATTTTGCCGGCCGTGAAGAAGAACATTCCGGTACTGGTGCTGAACAGCCGCAATGCGAGCAACGAGGGGACGCGGATCATTTCATTGGCCCCTCACTGCAAGAGCCCGTTCAAGTCGATCTCAGTAAAGAAGAAGTTGAGCATCATCGACGTGGTGGCGAGCCGCATGCTGATGACGCACGGGTACCTGAGCCAAATCTTCGCGATTTTCGACAAGCACCAATGCCCGGTGGACATGGTTTCGACTTCAGAGGTGAGCGTGTCCCTGACCGTGGACTCGACGGACAAGCTGCCGGCCATCGCGGCGGATCTGGGCAAGCTGGCGGACGTGAAGTACGAGGGCAAGAAGGCGCTTGTGTGCATGGTGGGCGAAGATATCCGCGGACAGCACGGGATTGCCGCGCAGGTGTTCAACGCCGTGCGGCACGTGAATGTGCGCATGATTTCGCAGGGTGCGAGCGAAATCAACATGAGCTTCATGATCGAAGAGGACGACGCGGAAGAGGCGGTGCGGTCACTGCATGCGGCGTTTTTCAAGGAGCCCGATCCGGCGATCTTCGACGTGGAAGCGAGGAAGCAGTTGGCAGTGGACAGTGCACAGTGAACAGTTTGTGGTGTGCGGTGGCGTAGTTCCAGGTTTCTGGCCAGAAATTGACATGCGTCTTGATCTAGGATTTTTGCTTGAAGCTAGAAGCTTGGAGCTTTAGGAAACATCTGATTTGGTCTTATTCCACGCCGAGCATTCCCTCAGGGGCTGAAGCCCTCATTCATTTTGCAGCATTTGCGGCACGACTGAAGTCGTGCCCTTTCAAAGCACCGACTTAAACAGAGGGTCATTGGAAATGCAGTTTTTAGTGCTGGGCAAGGGGAAGACGGGGAGTCTGGTTGCCGATGTTGCGCGGGAACGCGGGCATGAGGTGCGGACGCTCGATATCTTCGAGAACGAGCATGCGTCGGCGCTGACGGCGGCGAACCTGGCGGACGTGGACGCGGTTGTGGACTTTACCGCTCCTGCGGCGGCGCTGGAAAATATGCGCGCGGTGCTGGGGCTTGGGTCGCGCATCGTGGTGGGCACGACGGGGTGGTATGCGCATCTGGATGAGATGAAGGCGCTGGCCGCGCGGAGTGGCGGCGGGCTGCTGTACGGGACGAATTTTTCAATCGGCGTACAGAAGCTTTTCCGGCTGACGGCGGAGTTGGCGGGACTGGATGGCTACAGCTTTTCAATCGATGAGACGCACCACACGTCGAAGCTGGATGCGCCGTCGGGAACCGCGCTGACGTTGAAGGAGATTATTCTCGCAGTGCGGCCGGGGATCGAGATTCCGATTACTTCGCATCGGCTGGGTGACGCCAAGGGCGAGCATATTGTGACGGCAAAGAGCGAATACGACACCTTGGAACTGCGGCACGATGCGTCGAGCCGGCGCGGGTTTGCGCAGGGCGCGGTGCGCGGTGCCGAGTGGCTGGCGGGGAAGTCGGGGACGTTTGAATTTCGGGATATTTTTGGGGAGCTTTAGCGGCCGGGTGTAAATCAATATCAGTCTTACTGTTTGTAGTCATTGCCGGACTGCATGCCCTCCCATACTGTTTACGCCTGAATCGAAGATGCCCTGAAGGGATTCTTGCGTCCTGGAACGAGTACGTTCCGCGCCCGGAGTTTGAGATGCGGCGTCTTCCAATTCATTGGCTGTGACGATCCTTGTTTACAGCAAAAGCGTAGTGAGAAGAGGGTAAGAGAATGTCTCCGCTACTGTTCAATATGACTGTGATGGAGTCTTTGGCAGATCACAGAACCGCACTCCTTACAAAGTTCTTCCTCGGCGTCACATCTTTCGGCACATTCAATGTTTATGTCCTTATCATCACGCTGATCTATGTCGCGTGGAACAAGCAACTGGCTATCCGGCTCTCCGTATTGCTGCTGGTGACTGCATCGCTGGATGGGCTTTTGAAGTTGACGATCAGGAATCCCCGTCCGTTTGTGAGTGATGGAACCTATCTGAAGAAATGGGCCGTTTCGCCGGAGACCGCGCGCGGACTGGCAACGGAGTATTCAACACCTTCAGGGCACGCGATGTCGGCGGCCGCCTTCTATTCGTATCTCTTTGCGGCGATGAAGAACGGGTACGTAAGGGTTGCTGCGGTGTTGGCTATCGTTCTTGTTGGTTTATCGCGCTCCTACCTCGGTGTGCATTATGTCGAGGATGTTCTGCTGGGCTGGGTGCTTGGACTGGGTTGCGCGCTGGTTTCGATCCGGTACGCCGGAGCGGTCGGCGACCTGTGGAACAAGCTTTCATATGGGGCGCAAATCGGCATCGCGGTTATGGGGAGCGTGGCGCTTTGGGTTCTGGCTCTGGCTGTGAGTGGCGGTCACGTTGGCGGCGAGTCGGTGGGATTTTTGGCGGACGGCGGGTTTTTGACAGGCATCGTAATTGCGCGCCCGTTGGAACTGAGGAACCTGAACTTCGATCCCGGAAGCTCGCATTTCGTCGCGAAGGGATTGCGCTGTTTTTTGACCATTGGCCTGGTAATAGGCACGGTGGAGATTCTCGGCATGGCTTTCGGTGGGGTTTCCAGTGGGTCGGCGGTACTCGGAATCGTGTTGCTTTACGTGCGCTTCACGGCGGCGGGAGTCGTGAACATATTTCTAGCTCCGCTGCTGTTTACCAGAATTGGATTGGCGAGGCGGATGCGGGCAGCGGTGGACTGAGATAGAGAATAGAGAACCAAGGGCGGGGAATCGCACTCGAAAGAGCTTGCGTTTGGATTTGGAAGAAGAGCAGCTTGCAAGACACAGAACAGGTGGAAAAAGGCACCACAGGCGGTTCGAAATGTGGCAGGAGCTAAAGCCCGGCTTCTTTTTTGGGTCGTTGTTCTTCGCGGGCGCAGAGGCGATACGATCAAGACTCAATGGGCCGATTAAGACGGTCGATGTCTATTCCCAAAGCGATTGGAACGTGTACGAGTGATCTGGACCAGACCTACGCGCTGCACCGCGACTTTGGCGCTCGATGGTAAGCCACGTCAACTCAATTAGCGGACAGAATGTGATCTATCGCTTTGCTGCACCTTCGCCACGGTCTACTTCGGGGCATGGTCCCTAGCCATCGTGCGCCTCGGTCACCCACAGCCAACCAAGGTGCTCAGCTTCAGGAACTGAAACTATCCCACCGGAGTTCACTGGATTCCGAAGGGTTCCGGCAATAGCACTCGATATGCACTAAACGCCGCCCAGATCGATACCTAGCCCGGACATTTTCAATGGTCTTATAAAGTTAGGTGAATCCTCCACCGTGCTATACTACGAGTCTCGTACGGTGCTAATCACCGGGAAGACCATCCAGATATATGCCAGCCTTCCCCCATACCATTTCGCCGCCTTGCACCAGGTACAAGGTTCTCCGGGTGATTGTGTCGCACCACGACGGAGAATCGCCATGACTAGGAGAAACTGTGAAGGGCGGCGCGATTGCGTCTGTCTTTCTCGGTCGCGGGTGAATCTGAAAAACTCCGCCGACGCATAAGCTTCGTGATCCTTACCGCAATGAATTGCAACTTAATTGATGCCGGCTGCCCCAACTCTATCCTCGACAGATATAGGACAGACTTGATCGTATTCGACTCACTTCAGTTTGTGCTCTTCGGCATTATGGTTACGACCTGCTACCTTGCACGCCAACTGTGGTTGCTCGGGAAGATGCCACTATTGATACATCCTCGCGCATTCTGGCAAGCATTAGTTCAACCGAAAGCACCTGTGGGGCCTTTTCATGGTTACGTTTCTAAGCCGTGGGGCAACCAATCAGATGTGCAGATTTTCTTGACGACTGGCAAATTGGATCTAGACCTTCACAGCAAATCCCAGCACTGCTTCCCTTTCGGCGTTTTTGCTGCGAGTAGTTCCTCTTTCGCAAAGTGCTTTTCGAGTTCTTCTGCGCAGACTGCGAAGATATGCGTAGAGGTCAGGATTTTCTTGCTCCAATTTGAATCTGCAGGGTATCACCATTCAGTCTGGAGAATTTCGCAATGAACAACCCCTCTTTTGCGGATGTAAGCCCATGGCAAAGAAACGGCATCTCCGGCATCGATGCGAGCTCTATTCCGTTGCGAGTTACCTTTTTACGTAAGGTAGTGCTATGGGCAACTGGCGCGTATATTATCTTGAACAGTGGCTTCATGATGGTTCGTATTCCGCCTGTGGGAGTCGGAATCCCAATAGGCGAAGTCGTTCTGATTGGTTGTCTCTGCGTCATCAGTCTCCCGGTCTTGCTGCCTAAGATGGGGAAGGAGGCGTGGCTGTTCCCCATTCTCTTATGGTGGGGCATGAGTCTGAGCCGGTGTCTGATTGACACGACCGTGGGGGGAGCCTGGTCGTTCCGAGATGCCTCACAGGCAATCGAATCCCTCTATCTGATTGTTGGGTTCTGGCTGGCGAATAGCGTCGAAAATCTGAGCTACTTCTTCAGATGGTTAAGAAAGATACTCCTCGTTGCGATTGCCTATGGGCTGCTACTGCCAGCGAACCATTATCTCCAATCTTTTTCTCCCAGATTGCCTGGGGTCGCAGGTGTAGGTGCCCCCCTTATTTTTTCAGTCACAAACACGGCGGTGATCCTAATCTGGGCGGCCTGCTGGCTATTGATCGATGGTAAGCAGAAGGACAAATTGACCAAAGGCAGGATACTGCTTGCATGCCTCCTGGTGACATTCTCAGTGGCATTTGCGCAGCAGCGGACTATTTATCTTGCTGTTCTCATGACGGGTGCAATATTGTTTCTGACCAAGAGAAGACTGGCGACAAAGTGGGCAACGATATTGCTCTTTGGCGTAGTCGCTATTGGGGCTATTTCTGTTTCAGGCATTAATGTTGAGGGTGGGCGTGGCCATAAGATTTCTCTAGACTTCATCTCTCAACATTTTCAGAGCATAACTAGATCTTCGGGATCAGGAGATGTTGAGGGATCAGCTGCGGGGGTTTCGCTGCGGCTTGGCTGGTGGAGACGCATTTATCAGCAGATGCAGGGATCGCACCGAGTAATGATATTCGGGCTCGGCTACGGAGTTTCTCTGACTGATTTTCATGGAGCTCTTGGGGCATCAGCCCGCGAACCGCATAACAGCTACATCTCCGTTCTCGCGCGCCTTGGCATCTCTGGGATGCTTGTCTGGGTTGCAATGCAGGCATCACTCTATTTGTCCTGGTGGCGAAGCTTTCAACTTTGCAGACGGATGCGGTGGGTGCGCGATCAGGACAATCTGCTCTTGCTTTTGATCTATAGTGTCCAGGTACTTGCCTATGCGATCGGCGAGGACGGATTTGAGAAGCCTTTTCTTGCGATTCCTTACTACCTGTTTTTTGGAGTTGTTCTCCGCTACGGAAGATATCTTCGTCTGACTGCGGCTCAGCAGGGACAAAGTGCTATCTGAGCGCTCCTAGGCCGGTTTGCCTGCTCAATGTCCTGCCTGCTGATGGAAGAGAAGCCTCTCGGCGAACTTGCGTAAATGCTCAGTGTTGCGCTCAAAAACCAGATAAAAAAGGCCGGCGTAGGCGAGGACGAGCACGAGAATGATTGTGGCAGCGAGCGGAGTTTGAGAAAAGAGATCGGGGAAGGAAGCCTGAAAAGCGGCAGTTAGCAGAATACAAATAGGAATATGGCACGCATAGAGCGAGTATGAAGGGAAGGAAAGACAGTGTGCCAAGTGCCAGTACAGCGAGGGTTTTGCCGGGTCGACTTGATGAAGAATGCCGTAAAGCAATAGGGTAAACGAAAGAGCAAGGGACACATCTGAAGATACAGCGCCGACAGCATGCGAACGCAGGAAATACAGAACGGCAAGGAACTGTAATGTAAGTGAGATATTGACAGGGCGCAGGAATTTTTGTGGGATTTTCGCTGGAACCAAATAGGCTAGAACGCCGCAAAGCCACAACGGAAAACCAGCACTGATGCGAACGCCAAGGAACCAGAGAAGAAAAGCCGCCAGTATTGCAAATGCCACGCGAAGGAACTTGGGAGTGCCGGCGCCAAAAAGGCTGACCGCAATGAGCGGAAAGAGAGCGTAATACCAGAATTCGTTGGAGAGACTCCACAGCGCTGCATTAGTTCCGAAATCGTGAAACGCGAATCGGTTGATGGATTGCAAGAAGCTGAGATAGGGAAGAAAGTGGAACGCCCCAGATGGGGCGCGAAGCACGCTGGTGAATTCACAGTTGGTGAAGACGCTGGTTTTGGAATAGAAGTGTGCGGTAACAGTGTCGGCAATACTCCCCAATATGAGCGTTGGAATGAGAACTGTCCAGAGGCGGGTGAGGCGCCGCAAAGCATATTTTGACCATGAGAAGGTATTGCGTTTGAGCTCTCGAATGACACTTCCGCCGACCAAATAGCCGCTCAGGATGAAAAAAATAAAGACCGCGGCGCGGGCCATCGATGCTGCATGGGCAGGGTGAGAGATGATTCCTTCGCCGGTTGCGGTGGAATGGCCGGTGATGACAAGGTGTAAATGTGCGGCAAGTACGAGGAGCGCAGCTAAACCTCGAATAACATCAAGGTGCAGCGAATAGATTGGTATAACATGATGTGCCTCTCGCTGTGCGGGAGAGAGGATCTGATCTTGCGGCATCGAAATGTCTCCACTTCTATTCGCCCATCATGTGGTTCACGACAATTATATCTGCACAGCACTACTGTCCGGCTATTTCTTGCGGAAGTCGGGTCGTCGCGCCATTGAGCATCTGCCAACAAATGGTGCAACGACTGGTGCATGCACCGGGCGTTGTCTGGAGCCAGGCGCTTTGCCATCGGCTCAATCGACTTGCTCTACCCTGGCAGCAGCAGCCCGGTGCAATACAACTTCTGGGGAACAGGGCGATCCGCGTGCCTTGCCAATTCTGCAAGACGGTCAAGTTTCTTAAACGGAATAGAGTGCGGCAACTTCATAGTCGGTCACAGAAGGGATAGTGAACTCGATGCTGTCACCAACGATATGAAAGGGGATGTCCCGTTCCGCGCGCAGTAATTCGATACGAGAAACAAGGCGGCCGGCTGGGAGAGTGAAGCGAACCTGTTGGGCGCCAATGGGGTAGAAGTCGCGCATCCAGCCTCGGTGCGCGTTGGGGTTGGTGTAATTCAAAATGTGCACCGCGAAGCCGGGCTCGGTTTCCCAGGCGAAGGCCTCGATCAGGCCCTTGCCCGTGAGGTTGACCGGAGAGCTTTCGCCTGAAACCCAGCGAATTGTGTTTTGCAAAAGGCAGGTGAGATCAGTGTGCCCGGAGAGCCACATGGTGGGCTCGATATCTCCTGGGAAATAGGCTAGCCGGCTTTTGCCGCGCTCACGAAGGACTACCGCGGGCTCATTGGTACGTGAAAGCGGTGGATAAGATAACTCCGGCGGATAGGCGACATAGCCCGGCACCACGGTGAGCACCGGATTGTCGATTGGCTTGAGTGGCAAACGGTACTCGGCTCCGGGCAGCCAATGGGTATCAGCGAAACCGTCCAGAATCGGGTGTGAACGCTCGATGCGAGCAAGATATGGATTGGAATTTCCGCGGCGGCCGATCATTTCACCGGCAAGATGAATATCAAAGACATCGGCTAGGCCAAAATCTTTGCGGCGCTCGTTCTCGTTGGTGAACATGCTGGTTTCAAAAGTTACCAGCAGCGAGCCGCCGTGGTCTACGTAGGTACGCAACTGCTGGCATTGCTCGTCGCTCAGTAGCGCTGTGTTGGACAGAATGAGTGCAGAGTATTTGCTGAGCCGTTCCAATTGCAGCTTGTCTTCATGCACATAGTCGAACAGGAAGCGCCCTTCAATGAGCGCATAGTAAATGGCGTCCATGGATTGCTGCATGGAGACATTGTGCGGTGCTTTGTAGAAGAGCTGGGTCCGCTGCCCGATGACCACGCCGATGGTGGCGATGGTACGCTTGTTCACAAAATGCGCATCGTGCCGGGCAATCCACTGGAAGTAATCGCGGCCGGTGTTCTTCCAGCGAAGATCCTCGCCAAAGCCTTTCTCGCCGCCGACGTTGTGGAAGTAGGGAACCATACCGCTGGCCAACGTTTCGCCAAACCACATCTGTGCTTCGGCCGGCGACTTGGAGACTTCGCGCCAGCGGATGGGGCCAGTGGACCAAGCTCCCGTAACGTTGGCAGCCATCTTGCCGTCGAGCACGGCATTGCACACGCGCCCCTGTTGTGCGCAGCCCCAAACAGGCTCGTCCTGTCCGCCGCGGCCCTGATTATCTGCTTGAAACCAGGGGCAGACCTCGCCCAGGCTCGCCAGATTGGGGCTGGCGTGAATGCCACCACCCATGTTGGCGAAGTAAAAGCTGGTTGCCTTCTTCTCTTTGGCGATCGAATCGTAGAGCTTGCACAGTCCGAGCACTCTCTCGTTAAACTTGTCCCAGTAGGCAGGCGTTTTCGGCGGGGGAAGCTTCCGGCATTGGTCGCAATAGCAAACAGGCAGAGCGAACGATGGCCAACCATTTGTATAGTGCGCGTCGACATCGTACCGAGCGTTGATCTCGCGCATCACCGCAGGAATGTAGTCGGTCATGTAGGTGGAAAACATGCAGGTCTCAAACAGATCCGGTGTGTCCGCAGTGGATTTCGGATGGCCCTGCTCGTCGCGCATGAACCACTCGGGATGAGCGGCAAGGGCGTCGACCCAATTGAGGTCGGGACTGTAACGTGCAACAATTCGCAAGCCACGCTTTCGAGCTGCGTCGTGCAACTCGCCAAGAAAATCGCGTCCGCCAAGGAACTTTCCATGCCTGTGAAACGGAACCGTGCTTGGATAGAAGGCCAGGATGCCAGTTACGCTGATGAACACGGCCCCAACCTTCGCGCTGGCCCAGTAATCGGCCCATGCCTCAACGTCCAGGACCGCAGGATCGTGTTCAGTCATGTTTGTCTGCCCGATGCGTCGAAGGTTCCTTTGCCAGGGCACCTCTGTTGCAGCGTGAAGCACCGCGGCGGACTCCGCGTCCGTCTTCTGTGCAGGTGCCAGCGCAAACGTATCCCCCACATGGGACAGTGGCACGGCCACTACGGCAGATTTCAAGAATACGCGCCGATCAATCACGGAAGTAACCTCAGACGAAATACTACAGTGCGGTCGGCGCGCGGAAAAGCATGAAGGCAAGCAGGTACGCCGGAGCTATTTTGGAAGCGCGTTCAGTTTGTCTAGCACGTGCTTCAGATCGTCGAGTTTCTGGCCAGCCTCAGCAAGCTTGCCCTCTGATGTGAGGCGCTGATAGTCAGAGAAATTCTTGCCTGCCTGCGAAATCAGCGAATTGAGACTCTCCTTCGGTTGGGCTGGCGCACCCGGTTCAGCCGCGGCCTGCTGCGGAGCCTCAGCGGAACTGAGCGATGAGGACTGCGAGCCAAAGAGCGAAGCGAGCGCAGCTTCAAAAGTCGGCGCATAGGCAAGGCGGTCCTGCAGAGCGAGAACGACCAGGCGCAACTCCGGCATGGGGCTGCGCTGGGCCTGCAGATAAATAGGCTCCGCATAGAGCAAAGCCTTCCCACACGGAATCACGAGGAGACTGCCGCGCCGAACATGCGAGCCTTGCTGATTCCACAGCGTGAGTTGTCCTGATAGCTGCGCGTTCTGATCGATGCGCGCCTCGATTTGCTGCGGGCCGTCAACGAGCCTGGTTTTAGGAAAATCGTAAACAACGGCGGTGCCATAGTGGGCGCCGTCGCTACGTCCAGCAATCCAGCCGATCATATTGTTTCGGTTGGATGGCGTAAAGGGGAGAATCTCGACGAACTCCAGGCCGGTCTCTTCAGGCAAATTCATCAGCACAAAATTCGGCTGCATGGCCTGTGCCGTTTGCTCTCCGGCTTCGCCCGAGCCGGTTTGCGTGGCGACGGTCCACAGATCTTCGCGGTTGTAGAAGACCGCGGGATTAGTCATGTGGTAGAGACCGTAAACTTCCGCCTGCAAGCTAAGCAGCAACTCAGGATAGCGGACGTGCTTGTGCATCCAGGCAGGCATCTCCGACGCATCCTTGAACAGGCTGGGAAAAATGCCGCGATAAGCGGCGAGGATGGGATCTTCGCTGTCGAACACGTAGAACGTGGTGGTGCCGTCATAGGCATCGACTACCGCCTTGACGCTGTTTCGCATGTAGTTGACGTTTTGGTTGTCGAGGCTGTAGTGGGCGGAGTACGGGTAGGTGTCTGATGACGTGAATGCATCGAGGACCCAGGAGAGTCGACCATCGTCTCCTACGACTATGTAGGGGTCCTTATCAAAGGTGAGAAAGGGCGCCAGCGTCGAAACCCGATCGTGCACGTTGCGCCTCATAAGCAACCGGCTCTCGGCATTCACATCGTCACTGAAGGGAAGTTTTCCAAGGTCGTCGCGGTCGAAAGCAAGCAGGATACGGCGCAGAAAACCGCCAACGGCAATGCCGCCGTTCCCTTTGTACGAAGTGAGGTTGTTGGTTTGACCTTCAGGGTAATTGAATTCCTGCTGACGGGTTTTAACATAAACGTCTGTGTTGGTCATCTCGCCGAAATAGATTTCAGGCCGCGTCACGCTGAGACCGGGAACGGTGCTCTGGACGGGCATATTGCTCAACAGCAGCGTCGGCAAGCCTTCAGGCGTGAACCCGTTCACAGGGTTCATGGTGATGCCGTAGCCGTGCGTGTAAATGAGCTTGTCGTTGATCCAGTTGCGGCTGCTCTCCGGGAGTTTGTCTACATTGAGTTCGCGCGCTGCCAGCATTACCTCGCGCATGGAGCCGCCGATCTCGTAGCGGTCGATGTCGATATCAGGGAAGTCGTAATAGGTGCGAATCTCCTGAACTTGCCGCAGCGTATCCTTGAGCGCCTGCACGTCCCAAAGGCGGATGTTTTGAAGTGTAGGCTGGTTGTTGGCTGGGTCAGCTGCGCCGACGGTTGTTTCGGCGGGAAATTCTCGCAGCGTGAAACGGTCCAGCCCATACGCCTGGCGGGTCATCTGAATGTTGTTGGTAATGTAGGGCTGTTCGCGAACGAGCTGGTTCGGCTTGACGAGGAAGGTGGTGACGTACCACCCAGCGACCGCGACCGCAGCATAACAAACCACCGATGGAACGATAGACGCGGCCAGCCAACGCCCACGCGGGCTGAAGACAGCGCTGGCAAAGGCGATGACTGCTCCGAGTAACAGAGCTGCGCATACGAACAACATACCAGTGATGGTGACGTGGGCGTCAGTGTAGCTGACTCCGTCAAAGATGGTGTGATGTTCAAACAGAAGCTCGAAGCGGCCAACGTATTCACGCATCGAAAGAACGAGCAGCAGGAATCCAAATGCAACGGAGAGTCCGCGCCAAGGCAACGGGGCCGAGCCACTGAGGCGACCGCCAAGTGCGCGCGCTCCGCCCGAGGCGAGAATGAACAAGACGGCGAGAAGGCACGCAATCACGGACAGCGTAAGCAGCCAGCCGACGATAAGTTGCCAGACCGGCAAAGTAAAGAAGTAGAAATTGAGCGGCCTGCCGAAGATGGGATCTACTACGGAGCCGGTCGCCTGCGGCGCATACCAGTAGAGCGCCAGCGCGGGCCATTGTGCTCCCATCGCCGCGCCAGTGGCAAGCGAGATGAGAAGCGAAACGGCCCCGGCGATGAGGCGCAAAGCGGTGGAGACCGGCAGGTCGACGGACTGGCCGGCAAAGACGATCGTATGGCTCTCGGGCAGGTCAGCCGCATGTGCGCGCTTGAGAGCGGAGAACGCTCCGAAGAGAAAGAGGAAGGTAATGGCCGCAAAAGCAGCGAAGATTCCCCATTCGAGGCCGCGGGTCTTCCAGAACACACCGCCGTAGCCGAGCGATTGGAACCATAGAATGTCAACCCAATAGGAGAGCGCAAGTCGGCTTGCGAGAGCGAGTACTACAAGGAAGGCGACGAAGAAAATGAGTTTGTGGCGGTGCGGCCGCGCCGGCTGTTTGTGCAACGGCCAATCGATAGTTTCGGGCATTTTCCACCCCTCTTAACGGGTTGCTTCGTGATGAGATATGCAGGAATTGTACGGCGATAGCGGAAGGGCGGTCCCGTGTGGCTCCTGCGACCCAGGGTTGAGCATTGCCGCCACATTCACTTTAGTCTTCTTACCTCCGCTTTGCATACGGAAATGGCTTGCTTCTGCGCGCTTGAACAGGGCAAATGGAAAGATGCCAAGCCAGGGATGAGCAAGCGTGGTCAGGACTATAATGGCGCGGAGCGAAAAAGCCTAATCTGATGCAGAGGTTTGCAGGTCTCCTCGTGAGTTCTGTCGCATTCGCCCAGTCTTTGACGGGCAGGAGCAACACATGAAAAGCCCCACAAGTTTTGTACGATTTATGCTGCTGGCGAGCTTATTGCCGCTATCGGCTTCTTTGCTTTGGACTCAGTCGGCGGTGAATGCCTGGGAAGCGCCACTGGCTATACCGACTTACCAAATCGGCGCCCCGGATCCTGATCCGATGCTGTTTCTACCCAGCCGGAATTATCAGGGCGCCTGGGGCGCGATCTATCCTTACGGACTCTACGACAATTTGTTGGATAAGCGCACGGACAAGACTTATCAGGTAGTGAATCTTGAAAATAAATTCGTGAAGATCGCGGTGCTTCCGGAGCTAGGTGGGCGCGTGCTTTCGGCTACCGACAAGACCGACGGCTATGACTACGTGTACCGCCAGACCGAGATTAGGCCTGCGCTCATCGGCATGCTGGGAGCTTGGATCTCGGGGGGCATGGAGTGGAACATTCCCCATCATCACAGAGCCACGAGTTACCTTCCGGTGGATCATCGGCTAATGAAGGACGACGATGGAAGCAGCACGATCTGGGTGGGAGAGTTGGAACTACGCCATCGCATGGAGTGGTCAGTGGCGATTACGCTCTATCCCGATAAATCCTACATCAAGGTTACGACGACGCTGGTGAATCGCACGCCGTTTGCGCAGTCGTTTCTGGACTTCACGAATACCAGCGTCCACACAAATGAGAACTACCAGGTGATCTTTCCGCCGGACACGCAGTTCGCGGTATTCCACGCGAAGGTGCAGTTCGCGCATTGGCCCGAGTCTCGTGAGGTTTACCAGGGCGTGGATTACACGCGGGGGGTGGACCTGAGCTGGTGGAAGAACCATCCCACTCCGGTATCGTTCTTTGCGTGGAACTTCAAGGGCAATTTCTTTGGCGGGTACGATCATGGGAAAGATGCTGGAACCATCAGCATCCAGGATCATCATGTTTCTCCCGGCGCGAAGTTCTTCGAATGGGGCAATGGTCCTCAGGGGAAGATGTGGGACAAGATTCTGGACAGCCGGGGGGACTATCTAGAGCTGATGGCCGGCAACTTCTCAGACAACCAGCCGGACTACAGTTGGATCGAGCCGACGGAGACCAAGACCGCTACTCAGTACTGGTTTCCGATTCGCGGCATTGGCGGGGCGAAGAACGCAAATCTGAATGGCGCGGTGAACCTGGAAGTGGATTCGCACGGCAAGGCTCACATCGGGTTTTCGGCTACGCAGGAGTTTCCCGGGGCCAAAGTGGTTCTTGCCGCTCGGGGCAAGATTGTTCTCGAACAGACCGCTGATCTTTCTCCCGGCACACCTTTTGTTCAGGAGATTTCGATACCTGCGGGAGTTCAGGAAACCGATTTGAAGGTTGAGGTACTGGATTCAAAGGGGAGAGAGTTAGTCAGTTACCAGCCAGTCAAGCATGAGGCGCAGCCGATGCCTCCAGTGGTTATCGCGCCTGCGGCTCCCAGCGAGATCAAGACCGTGGATGAGCTGTATCGCGTGGGCCTGAGGCTGGAGCAATTTCATAACGTACTGCGACCTGACGCCTATTTTGACGAGGCCCTGCGGAGAGATCCGGGCAACTACGACGTAAATACGGCGGTGGGCCGCATCGACTGTGAGCGCGGACTCTGGCAGGATGCCGTGGAACGGTTGAACGCAGCGCTGGACCGCGCCACCCATAGCTACACTCGGCCCAAAGATGGCGAGGCGTATTACTACCTTGGCATCGCGCTGAACGGCGAGGGCAAGAGGGTGGAGGCGGAGGATGCCTTCCATCGCGCCGCATGGAGCGAGGCGTGGACAGCGGCAAGTTTCCTGCAGCTATCGCAATTGGATGGCCGCAAGGGAGACTGGGCGCAGGCGCTGGCTGATGTTGACCAGTCGCTCGCATATGCCGCGCACGCCCCCGCAGCGTTGGACCTGAAGGCTGCCTTGCTGCGAAAACTGGGACACACGGGGGAGGCACTGCAGGCTGCTCACGAGGCGCAGAAGGTGGATGTTCTGGACCTGTGGGCCGCGCATGAAATTGGCCTGCTGAACGCGGGCGCGCAACCGGCAATCGACCTGGGCAACTCGGAGCAGTCGAATCTGGAACTGGCGCTCGACTACATGGACGCCGGCATGAGCGGGGAGGCAGAGGACATTCTGAAGAGTCTGCTTGCCGCCGCTCCCGACGCAAGCAAGGTGAATCCACTGATCGACTACTACCTCGGTTACCTGGCAGCGCAAGACAGTCATCCCGAAGAAGCGGCCAAGTACTTCAAGCAGGCCGCGCAGATGCCTCCGGACTATGTTTTTCCGTTCCGTCTGGAGGAGATTGAGATTCTTCAGGCGGCCATGCGCGCCAATCCCGCTGACGCGCGTGCGCCTTACTACCTTGGGAATCTGCTTTACGATCTGCAACCAGCCGCGGCGCTGCGAGCGTGGGAGAAGTCGGCGGCGATGGACCCCTCGTTTGCCATGGTGCACCGTAACCTGGCGCTGGGCTACCAGCAAACCGGAAACGAAATCGGCAAGGCAATCGTTGCAATGGAAAAGGCTGTGGCTCTGGACAAAAATGATGCGCGCTTTCTCTATGAGCTGGATACGCTCTACGAGGCCGGAAACGTGACGCCCGTCAAACGGCTTGCTGCACTTGAGGCCAATCCGGAGGTTACAGCGCTTCGGTCGGACGTGCTGGCGCGGGAGGCGCGGCTCTACCTGCTGACGGGGCGACCAGATCAAGCGCTTCAAGTTCTCAAAACGAATCGCTTTCACAACTGGGAAGGCGAGGAGGACATCCATAACGTATACATGGACGCCTGTCTTCTGCAGGGGCAGAAGGAGTTCAAGGCAGGCCACACGGAGAATGGGCTCAAGGATTACCAGGCTGCGCTGGAGTATCCGGAGAATCTTGAAGTGGCGCAGCCATATCGCGAACCGAGGCTGGCAGAGATTAACTATCTGATGGGCCAGGCTTATGCGAGCCTGGGAGATAAAGCGAAGGCGCAGGAGTTCTACCGGCAGGCCCGCGACCAAAAAGAAACCGCTCACGGCCAAGCCGAAATGCTGTACTACCAGGGCCGCGCAGCTCTCGCACTTGGGCAACGCGGGCAGGCAGCGGAGTTTTTCGACAGGCTGATAGCGGCGGGAAAAAAGGCTCTGAATACTTCCGAGGCGGACTTCTTCGCGAAGTTCGGTCAGGAGCGGTCAACTAATCTGCGGCATGCAGATGCGCATTATCTGATCGGTCTGGCGTATCTGGGTAAGGGAGACGAGGGCAAGGCAGGTAGTGAATTCAACCAGGCTCTCAAGCTGAACGCGAGCCATCTGGGCGCAGCAAGCCACCAATAAGACCCCGCCGACCGGGCGCACTGAGCGATCTTCCTAGATCAGCTCAGTGCGGCCGATGAGGCCCAGTTCCTTTACGATCTTGCCCACGTCCTGCGAATGATCGCGCTGGACAATGAGCAGCGCATCTTCAGTATCGACAATGACCAGATTCTCAACACCTACGAGTGCCACAAATTTTTTGGGGCTGAAGATGTAATTGTCGATCGCGTCGATGGCCATGTGACCACCGGTGTCGGCGACATTGCCTTCGGCATCGCCACGGAGCTTGGTTTCAACCTGGTACTCGTAGAGCGAGGCCCACGATCCTAGGTCGTTCCAACTGAACTCGGCGGGCAGGCAATAGAGGTGGGAGAGGTGCTCTCCCTTGGCCGAGCGCGGTTCCAGCACCGCGTAATCCACCGAGATGTTTTCACATTTTGGGTAGGCGGAATGAAAGACTTCTTCGAATTGGGGGGTGCCGTAGGCGGCGGCAATGCCCTCGAGCAGAGGAGCTGTCTCTGGCAGGTGTTCTCTGACGGCATTGGCCAGGGTGCGCGCGGACCAGAGGAACATGCCTGAGTTCCAGTAATAGTTGCCGGCTGCCACGAACTCCTCGGCGCGGTTCTGGTTGGGCTTTTCGATAAAGCGGCGGACGTGGAGGGCGGCATCGTCGCTGGTAAGGTCGCCAGTCTCGATATAGCCATAACCTGTTTCGGCACGAACCGGTTCAATGCCAAGCACCACGATGTTGTCTCCGGCGGCGGCCAGTGCAATGCTCTTTTGCAGTGCCTTGAGGAAGCGGGGCTCGTCCGCAATCACATGGTCAGAGGGAAAGATGCCAAGTACCGCGTTGGGATTTTGCCTCTCAATGATGAAGGCTGCCAGTCCGCAAGCTGGGGCGGTATTACGAGCCACCGGTTCCTGTACGATTTGCGCCGCGGGCAAGCCGGGCAACTGGTCGGCGATTTCATGAGCCAGATACTCGTTGGTAATGATCCAAGTCTTGTCCAGTCCGGCCAGGGGCTTTAGCCGCTCCACGGTCTGCTGAATCATGGAGCGTTCGCCGTCAAGCGCGAGAACCTGCTTGGCGCGGGCGCGGCGAGAACGGGGCCAGAAGCGAGTACCGCTTCCTCCGGCAAGTATCACAGGGCGAAAATCAATCGGGTTGGACATCGAAAAGACATCCTACTCGACAGACACTACGTTTGCACAGTGACGAACGATACTTTTCGCCAAAAGGGCCGCCCTTGGGGCGGCCCGACATGGTTTAATTTTCGGATCCGCTTCGTAAAACAGCCTGCGCAACGGTGTGATTCGAAACGGCTCTACTTGAGCTGTGTGAGGAATTCGCCCATGCGGCGGGTTCCTTCGTCGATGTTTTGTTTTGTGACGGGGTAGGAGATGCGAATGTGTTCGGCAGTGCCGAAGGCTTCGCCGGGCACGGTGACGACATGAGCTTCGTGGAGCAGGCGTGTGGCCAGCTCGGTAGCGGTCTTGATGCCGCCCTTGCCCAGGTATGCGGAGATGTTGGGGTAAACGTAGAAAGCGCCTTCGGGCTTGGTGCAGGTGATTCCAGGAATGCGGGCCAGACTGGCAAGCATGTAGTCCCGCAGGTCGATGAATTCGGCGCGGAACTCGGTGACACACTCCTGGGAACCTGCCAGGGCAGCGATGGCGGCCTTCTGGACGAAGCTGGTGGCGTTGGAGGTGGACTGCGACTGGAGCTTGCTGAGGTTGGCGATGATGGGCTTTGCCGCCAGGGCAAATCCAGCGCGCCAGCCGGTCATGGCATAGGTCTTGGAGAGCGAGCCGAGCACCACAATGTGGTCCTTGGCCCAGGTGAATGAGCCGCCGGAGACGGGTTTGCCGGCGTAGTTGAGATAGACGTAGCACTCGTCCAGCAGCAGGTAGATGCCGCGATCATGGGCCAGGTGGACGATGCGCTCGAGGTCCTCAGCCGACACCACCGATCCGGCGGGGTTGGACGGCGAGTTGAGGATGATGGCCTTGGTCTTGGGCGTGATGGCCTTCTCGATGGCGTCTGCCGTGATGCGGAAGCTCTCGGCTTCGCTGGTCTCGAGGTAAACCACCTTGCCGCCAGCGTACTGGATGATGTCTTTGAAGCTGACCCAGTAAGGCACGGGCAGGATAACTTCGTCGCCATGCTCGATAAGCACCTGAATGGTGTTGAAGAGGGCGAGTTTGCCGCCGGTGGTGAAGATGGCTTCAGAGATGTCGTAGTCGGAGCCGAAGTCGGTGGCGTGGCGCTCGACGATGGCCTTGCGCACATCGGGAATGCCGGGAACGACGGTATAGCGGGTGAAGTTGGCGTCAATGGCGGCGATGGCCGCGTCCTTGATGTGTCGCGGCGTGGGGAAATGGGGCTCTCCGGCACCAAAATCCACGAGGTTGGCGCCCTGGGCGCGCAATTTGGCGGCCTCGGCGGCTACGGCCATGGTTGCTGAGACCTCGATCCGGCCAATGCGGTCGGCGAATACTTTTGCGGGAGTAGAAACTGTCATAGCAGTTCTATCTTTACAGATTTTGGGGGAAGCGCAAAATCCGGGGTTGGATTGTTGCTATCCCACGCTTGAGCCATGAATTGCAAGAAGCAGGTTCTTCGACTCCGCTACGCTCCGCTCCTGATGAACGGCCCGGTTGAGTGTTGATCTGTCCCACCCATTCCGCAAAGAGCGCGGAATGGATGGGGCACGGAGCTTTTTTTGCGAGGTGGACGGCGGCCGCTCATCCCCGGACGTAACGCGCTGCCGCGAGCAAAGCTGCTCAGAATGACAAATGGATGGGGCACGGAGTTTTTGCGCGGGTGGCGTCAGCCGTTGTTCATGCGGGCGCGGAGGCGCTTGAGGACGTTGGGCGGGACCAGGCCGGTGACTTCGCCGCCGAAGCTGAAGACTTCTTTCAACATGCGCGAGCTGATGAAGGAATAGCGGCCGGCCGGCTGGAGGAAGACGGTCTCGATTTCCGGGGCCAGTCGGCGATTCATCAGGGCCATCTGGAACTCGTATTCGTAGTCGGAGATGGCGCGGATGCCGCGCAGCACGGCGGAGGCTCCCTCGCGGCGGGCAAACTCGACCATGAGGCCGTTGAAGGTGGCTACGGAGACGTTATCGAGCGAACTGGTGACCTCACGGAGCATCTCGACGCGTTCTTCAACATTGAAGAGCGGATTTTTGCCGGGATTGTTGAGGACGGCGACCGTGAGATGGCTGAAAAGGCGGGCTCCGCGCATGATGAGATCGACGTGGCCGTTGGTAGGCGGGTCGAAGGTGCCGGGATAGAGGGCTTTCACGGTCATGGGGAGAACTCTACACGGATTCTAGCAGCCAATGGGCCGCGGGCCAGACGGCTCGGGATTCGGGGCGCAGCCGCCTGATGGTTTCACGGGAAAGAGGGGGAGGGGGGGTGGGAGGGGAGGTAGGAGGGGGGTGGGGGTAGGCCGCAGGATGGCCGGGCGATTTGGATCTGGACGGATTTGATCATGACGGCTTGCTCCTCAGCGGCTAATTTGGACTTCATAGTTCAATTGTGCGCTTTCAGGTGGTAATTATCTGCATTTTGAAATGAGTGTAAGTCGTGTAAAATGAGTTGGATAAGAATTGGTTGTATTTTTTCATTTCTGGATGGGGCGGCCCGGAAGCAGTGGAGGGCGGACAGTGGACAGAAGTGCGCGGGGTTTAGTTGGTTGCTGTCCCACCCATTCCGTAAAGAACACGGAATGGATGGGCACGGATCTCGAGTTTTGCGGGCGGATCAATAAAACGGGGCCAGGCAATTCGCCGCGAATATGGAAGCGCGGACGCTGAATCTGCCGTAAATTCAATTACTTGACAGAAGCACAATGCGGCGAGAGTATGGTCGCAACAAAAAAAACTGCATCTTTTCGCGTTCATTTCAGAAATGAGGCAATCATCATGGCAGGTACCTTGCCAATCATTGTGAATAATTCCATAGCTGAGATTTCAGGGCTCACCAAGCGACCAGTGTTCTTCGTGAAGATGGCTCTAGGAAACCCGGGCCGAACTACGAAGAGGTGGGATGTTGTGTTCAAGGGCGAATACGCCTCTGCCGCGACGGCAACTCCCGGAGGCGGCGTGCAGGACGCCCAGCGGTTGCGCCAGACGGAGAACTCCATTCATTGGGGTTCAAAGCTGATGAAGAACGTCAACAATGAGCTGGTCAACACCAAGATCATGACTCCAGGCGAGGTGGTCGTGTTTCGCGCCAAGGTCCAAACCACCTTCGCCGCCGGCACCCCGCAGTACAACAATGCCATGACCGCACCCTATGTCTGGACGAAGATCCCGTTTGTCGAAGGCCTGACCGATGCGGAGGCCGTTGATTCCGGCGATCGTTTGAACCTCACGATGATGCAGAACGCCGTAATGCGGCTGATGCATCACAGCGCCTGGCGCGAACTGGGCCGGATCGTGGCGGTCGATATTTTTACAGCCAACAATGATCGTTTCGAGATCCAGAGCGATAATCCGGGGAAATGGATCAACAAGGGCAATCTCCTCTTCCTGAACAAGGGCGACACCAAGGTGATCGGCCTGGATACTTTTGAAGGGAGCAACGCCGCGTCGTTGATCTCCGAGCAGCTTACCCGGGTCGACCCTGGACTCGAATACAGTTATCTGCTGCCCCTGATCGACAAAAATAAGCAAAGTGCTTTCGGCAGGAAGGCAACCGCTTCGGTTGGCACGAAGTTACACCAGGAATGGCAGGAGCACCTGACTGACAAAGATGCTGCGGGAAGGACTCTGCCCACTCAGATTCAAGTGATGGTGAAGGGCTTTCTGGGCAGGGAAGAGAGCAAGACCATCAGCATCGATCAGGTGCCGGGGCTCTTCCTGGCTTACAGCGGCGATATGGCTGAGGGGATCAAGACCGGGGCCGAGGATATGAAGAAGTATCTGCAGGGCAAGTACAAGCAGTATGCGGCCTCAATGGTTGCGCCGGCCCGCCCGGGGCTTCCTCCGCGGCCCGGGCTTCCACCGCGTCCGGGGGGCATACCGCTGCCTGGCATGGCGGGCGGAGTCTTTCCGCCGCCTCCGGGGCACGGCTTCCAGCACGGCCCGCCGCCCAACCGGCCCGCGCCGCACATTCCCATTCCGAGGGGAATTCTGGAGCGGATGCAGTTTTTGGGGTGGATGCCGAAGTAGAAGCCGGCTGGAAGAATCCCAGGTTCCGAAATTGGGACCTGGGGCACTGGGAAAAAGTGCAGAATTCCGTATCGCATGCAAATTCCAGGTTTCAGGAGCGAGACCTGGAATTCGCGGCCTCTGTACAGGCTCAGTCACCGCCTAAAATATCTTCCCATCCAAGCCCGCAATAAAAGGAAGACCCTGAATTTTCTGCTTCCTAATGTCCAAATCGTTTGTGACAAACAAGTTGACCTTAGCCAAGATGGCCGTTGCTGCATGAATTGCATCGGCGGCCTTTAGTCTGGTCTGGGCACGGACGGCACTGTATTGTTCAGCTGTCTCGAAGGTAAACGGCAGCAGTTCGACCTCACCGCCGAGCATAAATTTACGTATCGTCTCATAGGCGGCATTATCCTTGACCATTCTCGGCCTTACAAGGATTTCCCCGAGCGTAAATACACTGGTACAGATTGTGTCTCCGCGCTGCGAGAATGCTTTATATGCTTCCCGCGCCGGTTGGCCGAAAACAGGGTTCCCTTCAAGGATGTAGGCGAACAGCATGGTGTCCCAATAGATGCGGCTCATCAGCTGCGCGCCCCCATCGACTCGGGAAGATCTGGGGCAATCGAGCCGAAGTTTTCGCGCTCGGAGCGAATGAATGCTTCGGCGCCCCCAACTTCCCGGTACATGTTCGCGCAGATTCCATAAAGGGCCAATAGCCCGCCCCCACATGCAGGCGCTTTTGTTGCTGGATCAATTTTTTCGTCTTCACCCAGCACCCGGAACACGAATTGCCAGGTTGTGCTCGGCCCGCCAGAAGGTGGACCGCCTCTCTTCTCAATCAACTCGACGCCGGCTTCCTGCTGAAAGTCCTTTGACAACAAAGTTGAAAAGACTGAAGGAGTCCTGTTTGTCCACCCCAGTTCTTTTTGGATATTTCCAACTCTGACTTGAATGGTCTTCTCGCCTTTCAAGCGTGCGGGCTTGACGTATGTAGAAATCACATGCACTTTTGTTTGCTCAGTGGGTTTCATTGGTCGCCCCTCCGTTATTCATTCATAACCATACATACATTACTATGAAAAGTCAAGCAGAAACGGCTGCCCAGGGGCAGCCGTTGGGGTCGAAGGATATGGGAACCGGCTCTACCCCTTGCGTCCGCGGACAACTTCCTTGGCTTCAGCGGGGCCGGATGCGGGGACTTCGGGAACGTCTGCCTTGACGGCGCCGATGTTGAGCTTCTTGCGAAGCTCGGCATCCATCTTGATGAAGATGTCCCGGTTTTCCTTGAGGAAGGAGCGGGTGTTTTCGCGGCCCTGGCCGATTCGCTCGCCGGCGTAGCTGTACCAGGCGCCGGACTTCTCAACGATGTTGTTGGCCACGGCCTGGTCAAGGACGTCGCCTTCCTTGCTGATTCCCTCGCCGTAAAGGATGTCGAACTCGGCCTCGCGGAAGGGCGCGGCTACCTTGTTTTTGACGATTTTGACCTTGGTGCGGTTTCCGGTTACGACGTCGCCTTCCTTGATGGCGGCGATGCGGCGGATGTCGACGCGGACCGAGGAGTAGAACTTGAGGGCGCGCCCGCCGGTGGTGGTCTCAGGGTTGCCGAACATGACGCCGATTTTCTCTCGAATCTGATTGATAAAGATGAGTGCGGTGCGGGATTTGGAGACGCTACCGGTGAGCTTGCGGAGAGCCTGGGACATGAGGCGGGCCTGGAGGCCCATGTGGGAATCGCCCATTTCGCCGTCAAGCTCGGCCTTGGGGACGAGAGCGGCCACCGAATCGACGACCAGCACGTCAATGGCGCCGGACTTTACGAGGGCCTCAGTAATTTCGAGGGCCTGTTCGCCGGAGTCGGGCTGCGAAACGAGCAGGTTGTCGATGTCCACGCCGAGCTTGCGGGCGTAGGCGGGGTCGAGGGCGTGCTCGGCATCAACGAACGCCGCGAGACCGCCGAGTTTTTGGGCCTCGGCGATGATCTGGAGGGTGATGGTGGTCTTGCCCGAAGATTCGGGGCCGAAGACCTCAATGACACGGCCGCGAGGTACGCCACCGACGCCGAGGGCGGCATCAAAGCTGATGGAGCCGGTTGAGATGACGGCGATGGGCATCAGCGCCTCTTTGGAGCCGAGCCGCACAATGGACCCTTTTCCAAACTGTTTTTCGATCTGTGCAAGGGCCAGTTCTACGGCTTTGGTGCGGTCATCGGCGATGGCCATCGGGAGGGCTCCTCAGAATGTCGCCCTGCTCATCTCATGCTTTCCTGACAGGAAACAGCGTTGGGCTTAAATTGGTTTTCGATGGGATTGTAGCAGGGCTGGAAGCACAAAGACAGGAAATAATGGCGAAGAAATGGAGAAGAAGGGAGGTGTTGTCTATGGACGTGCGCACCGAGGTGGTCGACGCGTACGTGGCGAGACAACTTAAACGGTGAAAGCACCGATGCGGGTTTCGCGGCTGGTGAGGGCGTCACAGGTGCGGTCGAGGGCCTCGTATTCCTGGTCGTGCTGCTTGCGGAAGGCGCGGAAGTCGGCTTCGCTAGTCCAGCGGTCGATGGTGAGGTAGTTGCCTGAAATGTAGGCATCGCGCAGCAACTCGGTGCCGAGGTAGTTGGGAGAGATGCGGAAGAGCTGGGCCCAGGCGCCCTCGGGGCCGTATGCGGCTTCAAAGCCGGCGATCATCTCTTCGGCGATTTCAAATTGCCATACCACGACAAACATGGGAAGCCTCAATCCTGTCTTCATGGTAGCGCATTCAGGGGCTATACGAAGCCGCCGTCGACGATGTAGCTCTGGTTGGTGATGGCGCCGGAGTCGTCGGAGGCGAGGAAGAGGACGAGGCGGGCCACGTCGGCGGGCTCAATCTGGATTTTGAGAGCCTGGCGGAGATGGATCTCGGCGAGGTACTCGGGGGTATACCAAAGTTGCTTTTGGCGCTCAGTGGCGATGGCTCCGGGAAGGACGGCGTTGACGCGGATGTTGTCGGGGCCGAGGTCGTGGGCAACGGTGCGGGTGAGGCCGACGATGGCGGCCTTGGCGGCGACGTAGAGGGGGAGGCGCTTGTTGGGAATCATCCAGGCGATGGAACTCATGTTGATAATGGAGCCGCGGCCGGCGACGCGCATGGCCGGCAGGACGGCCTGGATCATGAAGAACTGGGGACGCAGGTTGGTGGCCATGGAACGGTCCCAGAACTCGGGCGTGACTTCTTCGATGCTGTGGCGCTGATCGTTGGCGGCGTTGTTGACCAGGACATCGATAGTGCCGTATGTCGAGACGACCTGCTCGACAGCGGCCTTGAGGGCGTCGAGATCGGTGAGGTCGCAGTGGATGTAGAGGGGGGCGGGGCATCCTTCGGCGGCTAGCGAGGCCGAGAGGGCCTGGGCGGGGGCGTCCTGAATGTCGAGGAAGGCTACGCGGGAGCCGTTACGGGCGAAGTGGGTGACGACGGATTCGCCGATGCCGGTGGCGCCGCCGGTGACGATGACTACGCGGTTGCTGAGGCTGGGATAGCTGGCGTATTGCGGGGTGGTGTCTTGCATGTCTGGCTTCTCCCGATGAGTGGAAGGTTGGGTTCTTCTTTTCCCACCCTTCCTGCAAAGTGCGCGGGAAGGATGGGGCACCCCGGTGTTTTTCGTTAGTTAGCGGCGACTTTCTTGAAGTGCATGACTACTTTGCCGGAGGTTGCGAGGTGGATTTTGGCGCCGATTCTAGTGAATGGGTTGCCCATGTCGTCCACCTTGTCCTGGGTGAGGGTGAATGCGGCGGGGGCATCGATGGAGATTTGGATGTGGGCGTCCTGATAGTCGATCTGGAAGGTTTTGGGGTCGATCTGCTTCAAGGTTCCGTGGATTGGGAAGGACTCGACGATTTCGGCGGGGCCGGCAATGCTAAAGCTGTCGGCGATCTCGACGGATGAGTCGACGCCGCGAGCGTACTTCATGGTGCGCAGCACCTTCTTGAGGTTGGAATCGTCGTAGGCGGAGGTTATGTCCATAACGATGGAGTCTGCCTGCGGCGCGAAATTGGTGGAGACGACGGTGGGGTGGACGGTGGTGGCTTCAAGCTGTAGCTTTCCGTCGATCTGAGGAACGGGGTGTCCGAAGGAGTTGAGCAGGCGGTAGGTGTAGCGCCTGGGGCTGAAGGTGTCAGCGATATAGAAGCTGGGGCCGCCGGGATCGCCGACGATCTGGGTGGAATTGAGGGCGATGGAATAGGAACCGACGTCGTTGTGGCTGTGGTTGCCGTTGCCGCCGGCCTTGATGGTGACGGCGAGATCGCCGCCGGGGGCGGGACGGTCCACAAGGATGCCGTTTTCGGGGTACCAGGCGCGCAGGCCGAGCAGATCGGCGGCGGTGGCTCCGGGATCGTGGCGCTGCGACTTGTTGGGGAACGCGGCGTAGACGGCTGCGGGAAGAGCTTCGGAGTGCTCGCCGCGGATGATGTCGAGATCGTTGGGGTAGACGCCGAGACCAAAGGTGCGGTCGATGACGGCGAGGAATGTCTGGTCGGGCTTGTAGGTGAAGTGGGCGTCGCCAAAGTCGGCATAGACGCCGGGCAGCATGGCGAACTGGAAGCCGAATAGGGCGGACTTGCGGGCATGGGGATCGTTGTAGAGGTCGATTTTGCCGCCAGTGGAGTACCAGAGGTGCTCGCGAAGCTCGTTGTAGTTGGAGAAGCCGTAAACCCAGTAGCCGATGCCTTCGTTGTCGTAGCCGCTATCGCTGAAGCTGTCGAGGTAGTTGGGAACCCACTTTTCGGCGGCGGCGGCGAACAGGGCGCGGTCGTTGCGGTCGGGCAGGATGGTGAGGGCCGCGTCGGTGACGCCGTTGTGGCAGACGGAGTTCCAGTTGTGCTTTACGGTGAGCCAGGAGATGTAGGTATCTTCCTGCCCGGCATAGGCGCGGCGCATGGGGCCGAAGACGTGTAGCTCAAGGGCGGCCATGGCGCGCTGGCGGGTGTCGGCGGGAATTTTGTCGCCGAGCAGGTAGAGGGCCTCAGCCACTGTATGAGCCTCGGCCGCGGCGGCGAGGTCAACGTAATAACGGGTTCCGCTGAAGTTAAGGAGCTTGGGATCGTGGGCGGGCAGGGTCCAGGATTTTTCGGCGGAGATGGCGTCGAGCTGCTCGGCGATACGGGGCAGGTATTTGCCATTCCATTGGCTGCACTCGGCGAGGACGAGCGGGGTAAGTTGCCCGTTGTGGCGACCGAGCATGGCCTGACCCTCGTTGCGGTCGCCGTCGCGGGAGTAGCGAAGATAGGCCTGGTCGTCCCAAGGCGGCAAGGGGCTGGCGATGAGGGTGTTTGCGCGCTCGACGCTGCTCTGGAAGTACTGGGCGGCAGAAGCCCAGACGGCGCGGTCAGAGCAGGGGACGCCGAACCCAGCGGGTTGGGCCGGGAGCATTTGGGCGATGGCGGCGCGGCGGGCTTCAGGCAGCTCAGGGTATTTGAGGGCGGCGGGTTGTGCGGAGGTGAAGGCCGGGGCCGCAAGCATAAGAATCAAGGCGAGAAAGCCCAGGCGTTCAGGGCGAATGGAATGAGAGATCATGGATTGCTCCTGCCGGCTTTGCCAGCTTGTTTAATGGTGTTTGAGTCGAGTTCGCGGATCAGTCTTTGGTTACATTGCCAGCCTGTTCGCGAACCGGCGCAATTATACAGCGCACAGGAATGCACTCGCTCAGGGTGGGACGGGGTGCGGATTGCGTAAAGTGCGGGGATCAGGGCGCGCTCCCAATCCCACCTCTTGGGACGTTGTCTCCCATGGATAGGTGCATACTGATAGATAGGCCGATTTTGCAGGAGCATCTTCCCCTGGGTTCCCTGTACTCGATTCCGGCCTTTACACTTGGCAGAGGTATTCGATCAGTTTTGTTGGCATTGCGGCCAGATGGAGCGTTGGCTTTTGGCCGGTTTTGAGCAGGTCGCTGCGCAAATGCGCTGCGGCCTGCGCCCCACCCAGCCGATTGCTTCAGACGCATGCGGCCTTATCGACACACGAACAGACAGTTACAGAGCGAACCAGGGCTCACGGAGAGGGATTCATGACAGTTGCTGCTCGTTATCCAGGCATTCGAGTTACCGCAAACGGAAACCAACTGGTCTCATACCATACCGAAACGCGGATCGCCGACGCAGGAGTGTTTTATCCGATTACGCCTTCTACGGAGGGCGGCGAACTTTTCCAGCAGGCCTATGCGGAAGGCCATCTCAATGTATTCGGAAAAAACACGATCGCCATTGAGACCGAAGGCGAGCACGCGGCGCAGGGCGGGGCGATAGCCCACTCGGTGTGCGGCAAGCGGGTGGTGAACTTTACTTCAGGCCAGGGCGTTGTGTACGGCGTGGAACAGTATTACCACGCGCCGGGCAAGGCTTCGACGATGGTGCTGGAGGTGGGCGCGCGCGCGCTGACCAAGCATGCCCTGAACGTTCACTGCGGTCACGACGATATTTATGGCGCACTGGATACGGGCTGGATCATGCTGTTCGGCAAGGATGCTCAGCAGACCGCAGACCAAGCGCTGATTTTGCGCCGCGTGACGGAACTGAGCCTGACGCCGGGCATGAACATCATGGACGGGTTCCTGACGACGCACCTGGAGCGGACCTTCTACAAGCATGAGTCGGAGCTGATTCGCGAGTACCTGGGATCGCCTGAGGACATTATCGACTGTCCCACGGAAGCGCAGCGCACCCTGTTTGGGGCCACGCGGCGCAGGGTTCCCAAGATGATGGATCTGACCAACCCGCTGCTGTTGGGGCCGGTGCAGAATCAGGAACACTACATGCAGGGCGTGGTGGCGCGGCGGAATAATTTTGCCGAGCCGATTCTGCAGTTCCTTGAGGCCGCGTACAAGGATTTTGCCGAACTGACGGGCCGGAACTACGGACTCATCAGCCAGTACAAGACCGAAGATGCGGAGACGGTGTTTGTGTCGTTGGGTTCGGCGGCAGAGAACATTGAAGCCGCTGTGGACTACCTGCGAGAGAAGCGCGGCGCCAAGGTCGGCTCCATCCATGTAAATGTGATTCGGCCGTTCCCCGAGGCGGCGATGGTGGCCGCGCTCAAGGGCAAGAAGAACGTGATTATTCTGGAGCGGACCGACGAGGCGCTGTCTGGTGACAACCCGCTGGGCCGCGACATTCGCACGGCGCTTTCAAAGGCGATTTTCACAACAGGCCGCACGGCTGCAGAAGGTTTGCCGGCCATCACCATGGAGGAAACGCCGCGGATATTTGGCGGGACCTATGGGTTGGGCTCGCGCGACTTCAGGCCTGAGCACATTTTCGGTGCGTACGAGTTTGCCACAGCGGGTCGAGCGCGGCAGGACGGCAAGACCGCGGCGGACGGCGTTTCGTTCATAGTGCTGGGCATTGACCATCCTTACGCGGTGGTCGGCGATGAGACACCTTCGCTGTTGCCTGAGGGCGCGGTTGCGGTCAGGTTCCACTCGATTGGCGGATGGGGCGCGATTACGACCGGCAAGAACCTGGGTGCGATTCTGGGCGACCTGAACGATTTGATTTTTGAACGCGATGGGGAGCGGGACGAACTGGGCAATCCCAAGGAAGTGATTCACGTCAGCGCCAATCCCAAGTACGGATCGGAAAAGAAGGGCGCGCCGACCAGCTACTTTATGGTGGCGGCCAAGGACCGCATTCGCGTGAACTGCGATTTGCGCCACGTGACCGTGGTGCTGTGCTGCGATCCCAAGGCCTTTACGCATACCAATCCTCTGGACGGCATGGCGGCGGGCGGCTCGCTGGTGTGGGAGTCTGACGAAGAAGGCGAGCAGGCCTGGGAACGGCTGCCGCAGTGGGCGCGCAAGCAGATTATCGACAACAACATTCGCGTATTCACGCTGCCGGGGTTTGCGATTGCCAAGAAGGCGACGGATCGCGGCGATTTGCAACTGCGCATGCAGGGCAATGCATTTTTGGGCGCGTTCTTTGCGGTGAGCACACTGCTGCAGGAGTTTGGGATTACGCAGGAGCAGTACCGCGATGTTGTTTACAAGCAGTATGTAAAGAAGTTCGGCAAGCTGGGCGATGCCGTGGTGCAGTCGAATATGGAAGTGATGCTGCAGGGCTACGACCAGGTGAAGGAAATCAAGATTGGCGCGCTGGCCGCTGCCGACCGCTCAAGCCTGCGCGGACAGGCGCTGTTGCCGATTCTGGAACTGACCGCGGCAGGCGGATCGTGCGGCTCGGGATGCCGTTCCACACCGCTGCCCTCGGGGCAGGCGAAGCGCACGCCGATTGCGAGCGTGGCCGACTTTGATGCGCAGTTCCGCTCGACGTTCGGCTATAACCAGCCAGCCACGCCGCTTTCGGCCATGGGCGTGATTGCCGCGGCCACGGGCGATACGGCTTCGAAGTATGTGGCGCGGCGCGAGACTCCGCTGTACATTCCCGAGAACTGCACGCAGTGCATGGAGTGCATCTCGGTATGTCCGGACACGGCGCTGCCCAATACGTCGCAGGATTTGAGCACGCTGTTGTCGACCGCGATTTCCTACTATGTGGCCGATGCCGGTGATCGCGTGAAACTGCTGAGCGCCTTGCCGGAGATTGAAAAGCTGGCGCGTCAGCGGATGCTGGCCGAGATTAAAACCGGAACGCCGCTGCCGACTATTCTGCGCGAGGTGACGGAGCAGGTGGACGGCTTCTCCGCTCAGGCTAAAGCGCAGTTCTTCGCGATTCTTTCGAAGGTGCCGATGGCTTACCAGAAGGTGAACGCAATCTTCTCGTCGCCGGAGCGCAAGAGTTCCGGGTCGGGCGGCATCTTCTCAATTTTTGTAAGCGATTTGTGCAAGGGCTGCGCGGCTTGTGTGACGGCCTGCGGCGATCACAACGCGCTGCGGATGGTTCCAGAGACCGAGGAGATGAATGCCGAGCACGAGACCGGTACAGGCTTCCTGGATCTGCTGCCGGACACTTCGCAAAAGTACCTGGGCCTGTATAACGGAGCGAATCCGGCGGACTCAAAGACGGCAACGCTGCGCAACATGCTGATGGTTCGCTCGAACTACGACTCGCTGGTGTCTGGCGACGGTGCCTGCGCGGGCTGCGGCGAAAAGAGCGTACTGCGCTCGATTGCCGCAGTGACCGAGGCATACATGCGTCCGGTGTATCACGCCAAGAGCGACCGCTTTGTGGTCAAGGCCGGGGCACTGGAAAAGACCGGCGTGTCGCGACTGGCGGTGCTGAAGGCGCGCAACATGGCCGAGTACGATCTGTTGCGGCAGGCCATTGCACACCTTGTGCTTGGGCTGGGCGGCGAAGACGTGAAGGACACCAAGTGGCGCATCGCAGACTACGAGAAGCATCACGGTCCGATCAGCGACGCCGAACTAGTGGAAGCGATTGCCGCAGTGCTGCTGACTGAAGCCTTCAACCACAAGAACCTGCAAGCGGTGGACGGACGGCTGGCCAACGGCATGAGCGTGATGGCAATGGCCGCGCACACGGGCTGCAACACGGTGTACGGTTCGAGCGCGCCCAACAATCCGCATCCATATCCCTGGATGAATTCGCTGTTCCAGGATGGCGTGACGGTGGGCTGGCTGATGGGCGAAAGCTTCATCGTGGATCATGCGCGGCGCTCGGTGATTCCGGAGCGGCTAGCGGACATACTGCTGACGCGCGACGCGAACGTGATCAACGAGGAAGAGTATTACCACCTGAGCCACTTTACCGATGCGCTGATGACCGACCAGGAGATTGTTGAACTGCCCAAGGTTTGGGCGGTGGGCGGCGACGGCGGCATGGGCGACATCGGCTACCAGAATATGTCGAAGGTGATTCTGCAGAACCGGCCGAACGTAAAGGTTCTGATGCTCGACACGCAGGTGTATTCCAACACCGGCGGACAGAACTCCGACTCGACGCCGATGCTGGGCGGCGGCGACATGAACACATTTGGCGCGGCCACGCAGGGCAAGAACACCGAGAAGAAGACGGTGGCGGAGACCTTCCTTGCCGGGCATGGATCGCCGTTTGTGGCGCAGGTTTCAATGGCCAACGCGCCGAAGCTTTACCGCGCGATTCTGGATGGGCTGGAGTATCGGGGCACCATGTTCCTGCAGGCGTTTACCACTTGCCAGCCGGAGCACGGCGTTGCGGACGACATGGCTCTGCACCAGGCGCAGCGCGTGCGCGACTCGCGCGGCGTGCCGGAGTTTGTCTTCAATCCGCGGCTGGGCGAGACGTATCAGGAAGCGCTGGATGTGAAGGGCAATCCTTCCATCGATCTTGACTGGTACGAAACCAAGAACAAGGTAACGGGCGAGACGTCACGCTACACGGTGGCTCACTGGTGCGTGACGGAAGCGCGCTTCCGCAACCACCTGAAGAAGCTCAAGCCGGAAGCGTCGGCGAAGCTGATTCCGCTGGACAACATGCTGGTGCGGATTACGCAGCAGGACATTGTGTACAGGCGTTATCTCACGCCCGGGCATCGTGCGTTTATTCCCGACTTTGGCGTGTACATCACGTATGAAGAAAACGGGAAGACGGACTACCGGGCACTGAGCCGGCAACTGGTGATGTTCTGCGTGGAGCGGCGCAAGGCGTGGCGGATGCTGCAGTCGAAGGCGGGGATTGTGAATCGCGAGTACATTGCGCAGAAGGCGATTCTGGCGGATGTGGACGCGGGCAAGCTTTCGCTGGAAGAGCTGTTTGCGCGCGGGCATGAACTGGTGACGGAGCGGCTGGCCGGCGCGATGGCTGCGAAGGTGTAAGTCAACTCGAGTGAGAAACACAGCGAGCGCAGACTTCGGTTCGCGCTCTCTGTGCTTATGCGGCCCCTGGTGTAACCTTTCGGCAAGAACATTGTTCATGCTTCGCGGTTTCATCTGTAATCTGCAAGGCTAAAGGATGGATTGATATGCGACGAATGGTTTTGTTGATGACTATCTTTGCTTGTACGCTGGGCATGGCAGCGCAGGCGGGGCTTCCAATTACGGAAAAGATAGAGTGGACCTGGACAGACCGGGCGGACAAGCCAGATGCGAAACTGCCCAATGTGCTGCTGGTGGGCGACTCGATTACGCGCGGGTATTATCCGGCCGTTGCCGAGCAGTTGAAGGGCGTGGCGAATGTTTATCTGTTTGCTACTTCTGTGTCGAGTGGTGACTCGCGGCTGCCGGGACAACTGCGCGACTATTTCAGCACGATGGGGTTGAAGTTCGCCGTTGTGCACTTCAATAGCGGGATGCACGGGTGGGGCTACACGGAGCAGCAATACGCCGCCGGGCTTCCGGCTATGGTTGCCGCGCTGCGCGGCGGGGCTCCGCAGGCAAAGCTGATCTGGACGGCGACCACGCCGGTTCGCGAGGATTCGACGACCGGCGGAGCCACCAACGCCCGCATTGACGAGCGCAACAAGTTGGCGGCCACGCTGATGGCCAGCGAGGGGATCTCAACGGACGACCAGCATGGGCTGATGCTGCCTCACACCGACTTGCACTCCGACGACGTGCATTACAAGGCAGAGGGCAGCGCCTTGCAGGCGGTACAAGTGGCGCTTACGGTTCGTGAAGCGATGGCAAAGCGGTAGCGCTTCGCATCCAATGCTTACCACAAAGACGTGGACCTGAAGGTCCGCGTCTTTGTTATTGTGTGCGTTCAGCTTATGAGCAACTGCTGAAGAGCGTCTGCTATCTCAGTGAACGCTGCTCCAAACAACGTCACCGCGCGCGGCATTCGCAAGCCACCGCAACTTCTGAGTACTGATGTCAATCTCCTTCAACATCAGCATTTTTCCGTCCACAATCTCGACGGCGAGTTTCTTTCCGTCCTTTGAAATCGAGGGGTAGTACATTTCCAGATTCTTGTCTCCCGCGACCTTCTCGGGATTGGTTCCATCCAGGTTCACGCGGAAGATCGCCGACCGGTGGTGGTAGTCGTTCGTGTACACAATCGATTTTCCGTCGCTGCCCCAAGCGGCGGCGGGAATCAGCGCAGACGTATCGAGAACCATCCTTGCATGCTTTCCGTCAGCATCGGCAACCCAGATTGACGCCACGGCGCCATGAACTTCAGGCTTGCGGAGGAACAAAAGCTTCTTTCCATCCGGTGACCAGCGGGGAAGAGTGCCGAGCGCGACCGGGGTGATCGTTTTGTGTTCAAAATCCAGCACCATTACAGTCTGCCCCTTACCACTCTGGACGCTGAACGCGATCCTCTTTTCATCGGGGGACCAGGCGGGAGCACACGGCGAGCCCTCCATGTTCGTCAAAACCTTTTGGCCGGTGCCATCGGATTTCACAATCATGAGTTGCGAGCGGACCTGTCCTGGCAGGAAACCGCAAGATGCGATTGTGGCGCCATCCGGAGACAGCGCCGGGTCTATCCCCTGAGCGACTTTTCTGGGGCGAAATTTTGGGGCATCGTAGACGAAGATCTCGCCTGACGGATCCCAGACCTCCGACGTGGTCATGATGGAATCTGGAAGAAGTGGACTGTTTCCACCTTCGTAAGCCTGCGTTACAAATCTACCGACAGTCAAGGATGAAGCATCGGTAGACGCCGGTTCACCGTGAGCGGCAGCCAGGACGAAGACGCAGAAAACCGCAAGAGCGCCCTTGGTTATGATTGCTCGGAACATGAGTGGAATTATCCGCCCGCTTGGTCGCTTTTGCAATGAGTCGAGATCGGAATTGTTGCCCACCCACCCTTGAATCAAACGGCGATTCAAGGGTGGGTGGGCAATGCGGTGATGACACTCAAACTAGTTATCGGTGCAGAGCAAGTCGTAATAGTAATTGATGGCGGCGCGCTTCACGGGGGCGGGCAGTTTGGGCAATTGTACTGTCTGGTCGACGGTAGATGCGCCGGTAATGCGCACCGCGCCGAGGCGCAAAATCTTGCCGTCGGTGAGTTCGAGATAGAGCGGGACGGTATTTCTGAATTCGGCACTCACGCCGGATTGGGTCAGCTTGTAGTGCAGCGTGGTGGCGTCGCCATTTTGCGTGGCCTGGCTCTCGAAGTGGTAGCTGGGCAGGTCGGTTCCGTACACATACTCGCGGAAGAACCAATCCATCTTCTGGTTGCCTTCGAGGTCCATGCCGGGGCTCATGTGCTTTTCGACAATGGCTTTGAAGTCCTCGGTCGTTGCGGCTTTGAGGCGGTAGGTCGAGACAAAGTCGTGCATGGTGGCGATGAATCGCGTGTCGCCTTCCTTCTGGGTCCACATCATCATGCGGATCATGTGCAGGATATAGCCGCCCTTGGGATAGACGAGGTTCTGATAAACGCCCCAACCGGTCTTCTCGGTACTGAGGCGGAAGCCCATGGTGACGGGCCCGACATCGATGGGACGGAAGCCCATGGAGTTCTTCTCGGTGATGAGCTTGCGCTGCTGCTTCCAGAATTGGAGGAAGTCGTCGGGCTTGGGCCGGGTGGCGAGCAGAAAGATAGATGCCGACTCCTGCGCGAATCCCTCGCTCATCCACTGGTCGCGATAGCTCTTGAAGCCGACGGTCTGGCCCCACCATTGGTGCGCCACCTCGTGCGCCGTCACGGTCTTCCAATACATATTCGCGGGATCGAGGCCGAAGGCATTCTGCTGGGTCGTGTCGAGGAAACCGCAAATTGGAAGGTAGACGAGCATGGGCCAGCTCTGGCCATAGTTGCAGGCAAACTGCTGTGTCAGGGCTATTTTAGTGAAGGGGACGGGGCCGAAGAAGTTGTTGTAGATCTGCGCGGCGACCTGCCCCTGGCTCAGTTGCGCAGGCAGCATGGATGCGGTGTTGATCTTGCCGGTTGCGCTGCCTTCCAGGCTGCGCATTCCATCGCGGCCGTTGGGCGTGGCGCTCATGGCCTCGGAGGCCTGGGCTAGACTATCCGGGGTTTCGGTATTGGCGTATGCGTCAATGGTGAGGCTATCGGCTGGCGGAATCTTGAACGTCGCTTCCTTCATGGTGAATTTGCCGAGGTTGAAGCCGATCACCGCAAGGGGTACGTCTGTTTTCCATTCGGTGGTGGTTATCCTGCCGTCGGTGGTGTCGCTGACCTTGGTCCCGGTGGCGATGAGCTGGAGGCCTTTGGCGACGTGAAAGAGCATGTGATAGGTGGCGTAATTGCCGAGGCCCGAGGACGCGTTGGGATACCAGCTTTGGCGCGCGATGGGATAGTAGTTTGCGCCGCCCTCGTTCTGGACAACGTCCTTGCCGCCGTAGGCAATGCGAACGCTAGCGGTTTCGCCCTTGTTGAGGGGCTTGGCGAGCACCACGCCGAAATCGGAGTCTTCTTCCTTCTTCTCCTGTACGAAGTCGAGCGGGTCACCCTTGTCGGTTTCGACTTTGCTCACCCTGAGCGTGGAATAGAGCGTGAGTGGGGCGACGGAGAGGCCATCCTGCAAGGCAACGATGTGAACCGTAGCCAGACCGGTTAGAAAGCCGTTTTTTTCGATGGTGACGTCCAGGTCTTCATTTTCGATCCGGTAGGCATCGTTTTGGCTATTTGCGACGGCTGCGCCAGGGGCGGCAATGGATTTGAGTCGAAAGGCCGCGAGATAGGCCGGACCCCAGTCGTTCCAGGCCATGAGGGCAACTTCTTCGGGCTCAACCTCGGGTGCGCCATGCGGGTCCACGGTGAAGAACAGGTTGTGGTATTTTTTGCCGTGGATTGCGGCCATGAAGTAGCCACCCTGTGCGGGACTCAATACGTCCGCGAGCAGCCGCAGGTCGAAATTGTAGAGGAGCTTGTTGCGCTGGAAGTTGTGCAACTGCTGGGCGGCCTCGGCAAAGCCGTGATCTGCCGTTCCCTGTACAGCCCCCGCCTTGTGAAGTTCCGCTGAGGTTGCGTCGGTAAAGCGCATCACAACCTGGTCGAAGTCATCTTCGAACTCCTCGTTGTGGTTGGTGATGGCTAGATTGTGGCGCTCCTCAGCGGTGGGCGGGACAAGGTGGATGTGGCCCTCTCCTTTGAACACAGCACCCGTTACCTTGCCGTTGACCTCGCCATAGAAGGCAATACTCCCGCTGCGAAAGGTAAAGGTCGCCGCGTCGCGCTTGAGTTCGAGGTTATTGACGGCTACAACGCCCCCACCCGGCACGAGGGCGCGCAACTGCTGATAGAAAGCATTGGAGTTACCGGGACGCTGGGCGTAGGACATTGCAGGGCAATTCAGGAAAAGAAAGAGGATTGCAAAGATAAAGACGCGAGCTCGCAACTGCACAGGAGAGCCTCCGAGAACATGTTCTTTTTGTGGCACAACTATAGTGCATGGCCGGGAATTTTGCTGTGACATCCCGAATTCAATTTGAGCGTGATAACTGAATCTACTCCAAACCCTATTGCAGGATGAAGCAATTTGAACGTGTATCTATATTGCCATTGTCCGGCCCCTTGATATATCAACGTGTCTGGATAAGTCCACTATGACGATGCGTTCTGGTTTTCTGGTTCAGCGATTACAGCTTCTTGCGCCGGTGTGTTTGCTGGCGTGTTCCATGCCCATTTCATTGGCCGCGCAGGCTGCGAGCCATCTCGCAGCGCCCTCCGGTTTGCGGTGTAACGGGTGGACCGAGCCGCTGGCGGTGGCGGAAGCGCGGCCGGAGTTTTCGTGGAGTGTGGCAGCCGCGTCGCCGACTCTTCATGGGGTGCGGCAAACGGCGTACGAGGTGCGCGTAACTGCTGCCGGACCTGAGATTACAGCAGGCCAAACGCCGCGTTGGGACAGTGGGAAGGCGGAGTCCGGCGCTGCGAGTGGCGTGGTTTATGCGGGGCCGGCCCTGGAAGCGCAACACACATACTCTTGGCAGGTGAAGCTTTGGGATGAAAATGGCCATCCGACTGCATGGAGCAGGCCGGCGCACTGGACGCAGGCTCCGGTGTTTCATGCGCAGTGGATTGCCGCCGATGGGACGGATGAAGACGCGGGGCAGAAGCCTCTGCCGCTTTTCCGCAAGGGTTTTGCGCTGGCTGGCCCAGTGAAGCGGGCCGTGATCTATGCCTCGGGGCTGGGGCAGGATGAGCTGCGCATCAACGGGCACAAGGTGGGCAGCGACGAACTGACTCCGGGATGGAGCGACTATCGCAAGACCGTCTACTACGACAGCTATGACGTGACAGAGCTGCTGCATGGGGGCGCGAATGCGATGGGCGTGATGCTGGGCAACGGCATGTATCGCGTGCTGAAGACGCCGGGGCGGTACACGAAATTTGAAGGCAGCTATGGACCGCCGAAGTGCATGGTGCAGCTTTCAGTTGAGCTGGCCGATGGTTCGCGTGTTGAGGTTGCGAGCGACGGAAGCTGGAAGACCGCGCCGGGGCCGATTACGTTTTCTTCGACGTATGGTGGCGAAGATTTTGATGCGCGGGGCGAACCGGCCGGTTGGGATCGTGGGGGCTTTGAAGACGCAAAATGGAGCGCGGCGCTGGTGACGGCGAGCCCTGGCGGCGTGCTGCGACCCGAGGCTGCGCCGCCGATTCGCGTGATGCACACCTATATCCCCGTGAAGACCACGCAACCGAAGCCGGGCGTGCTGGTGTATGACCTGGGCCAGAATTTCGCGGGATGGCCGGCGATTACGGTGAGCGGCGCAGCGGGCGCAACGGTGAAGCTGATTCCCGGTGAGTTGCTGGACAAGGACGGGAGTGTGTCGCAGCGCAGTTCCGGCGCTCCGCAGTGGTACAGCTATACGCTGAAGGGCGGCGGTACAGAAGAATGGCATCCGCGGTTCAGTTACTACGGATTCAGATATGTGCAGGTGGAAGGCGCGGCGACGACATCGTCCGCAGGCAAGGCGCAACTGCTCACGCTGCGTGGCGAGGCCGTGCATACTTCCTCGGCGGTGGTGGGCAGCTTCGCGTCCTCGGATCATTTGCTCAACCGCATTCATACGCTGATTGTGCGGTCGGTTGAGAACAATGCGGTGAGCCTGTTTACGGACTGCCCGCACCGCGAAAAGTTGGGGTGGCTGGAAGAGACGCACCTGATGGCGCCGTCCATTCTGTATGACTTCGACTATGCGGGACTGTTTGCGGCCACGGCGCGAAACATCGCCGACGAGCAGAGGCAGGACGGGCCGAAGGCGGGGATGGTGGCGGAGATTGCGCCGCAGTACGTGGTTTTCGATCCGGGGCACGAGGGCGTCTTCGACGACTCGCCGGAGTGGGGCAGCGCGGCGGTGCTGGCTCCGTGGTATGTGTTTGAGCGCACCGGCGACCGGCATTTTCTTGAGGCCAACCTGGGCGTGATGCGCGGCTATACCAGCTACCTGGGCAGGCGCGCGAAAGAGGGCATTGTCGCTTATGGGCTGGGCGACTGGTACGATATCGGCCCCGGCGAACCGGGCTTGTCAAAACTGACGACCGCAGGGGTGACAGGGACGGCGATCTACTACCAGGATCTGCGCGTGCTGGAACATTCGACGGCGCTGCTGGGCATGGCGGACGAAAGCCAAAGCTACAAGGAAAAGGCGGAGGCGGAGCGCGCGAATTTCAATGCGCGCTTCTTCGACGCCGACCGGCACATGTACGACAAGGGAAGTCAGACTGCGCAGGCCATGCCGCTGGCGCTGGACATGGTTCCTGAAGGGGAGCGCGCACAAGTGCTGGCGGCGCTGGTGGCGGACATTCGCGCTCACGGCAATCACGTGACGGCGGGTGACGTGGGTTACCACTACGTGGTGGATGCGCTGATGGAAGGAGGCCGCAGCGATGTGCTGCTGGACATGCTGGAGCGCACCGATACGCCCAGCTACGGATACCAACTGGCGCAGGGCGCGACGGCTCTGACCGAGGCTTGGGATGCGAATCCTGAAAGCTCGCAGGATCACTTTATGCTGGGGCACGCCGAGGAGTGGTTTTATCGCGGCCTGGGCGGGATTCAAGTGGACATGTCGGCTGCGGAACCGCGCCGGATTGTGATCGCTCCGAACCCGGTGGGCAAACTCGGTTGGGTCCGTTGCCGCTATGCGTCCTCTTTGGGACCGGTTGAAAGCGACTGGGTGCGCGGCGTTGCGAAGACCAGCTACAGCTTTGCGGTTCCCGCCAATGCGACGGCGACGGTGGTGCTTGAAACGGCCGCGCCGGGGGCGTTGAAGGTGAATGGGCTGGCGGCCGCCAAGGCACCCGGGGTTCAGACCGCGGCGGTGAACGGAAACAGGATCGAACTGGTGCTGGGCTCGGGCAACTATCGCGTGGTTGCCGCAAATCCGGCGGAGAGGCGGCCCTAAAGGTTGCGGCATTCGCTGGCCGTTGAAAAGAAAGCAGCTTCCCGACCGGGGGCGGATGGTGCGACAATCGTCGGGTCGGGGCCGCACGGTCCAAACAATGGCTCTGCCCGGAGGAGAAATAACACCATGAAGCGTCTTTTCATCTGTACGGGTCTTTTGCTTGCCGCCACCACCATGTTTGCCCAACAGAAGGCGCCAGCCAGCCCGGCCGCCAAAGAATCGGCTACCATCGGCGGAAAGGCCATCACCATCACCTATAACGCGCCCGCAGTAAAAGGCCGTGAGGGCAAGATCTTCACCAAAGATGGGCTGATCAGCCACAATCCACACTACCCGGTGTGGCGCGCGGGCGCCAATACCGCCACTGCGCTGCACACCGACGCTGACCTGCGTATTGGCGGGCAAGACGGAATCGCCGTTCCCAAGGGCGACTACACGCTATTCGTCGATATTTCCGACCCGGACAATTGGGTCTTGATCGTGAACAAGCAGGTGGGTCAATGGGGCCTGGCGTACGACAGCGCGCAGGACCTTGGAAAAGTGAAGATGATGATGAGCAAGCCGCCAGCGCTGGTGGAGAACCTGAAGTTCACGCTCACCGATCGCGGCGATGGCAGGGGCACGCTGAACCTGTCGTGGGAGAACATGAGCGCATCGGTTCCCCTCCACGTGCATTGAGTTACGGCGGGGAATTTCGGACCGCATAAAGAAGGAATGAGCCGGCAGCATACGGTGGAGGTAACTCCACGGTGGGCTGCCGGCTTTGTGTTTGGCCTTGGCGCTCGCAAGACTCTATGATTGACGGGCCTGATTGGATGATCGGAAAGACCCCATGAAAATATCGTTGGCCGCAGTGACTCTTGGCGCTCTTGCTTGCCTGGCTTCCGCCTTGCCGGCACAGGAGCTTGCTTCCGCGATTGTGATTGATGCAAGCGTGCCCGCGCCTGCTGCTGAGACGGGGTTCCTGCACATGGGCGGGGTGTCGCCTTCGGGGCATCGGATCGATGTGAACAGCCGGAATCTGACGCTCGACGGCAAGCCATGGCTGCCAGTGGCGGGGGAGTTCCACTTTTCGCGTTATCCGGAGAAGTATTGGCAGGAAGAACTGGAGAAGGTGAAGGCCGGCGGCCTGGACGTTGTGAATACCTACGTCTTCTGGATTCATCATGAAGAGGTAGAGGGCCAGTTTGACTGGACGGGACAGAGGGACCTGCGGCATTTTGTGGAGCTTTGCGGAAAGAGCGGGCTAAAAGTCTATTTGCGCGTGGGGCCGTGGGCTCACGGCGAGGCGCGCAATGGGGGATTTCCGGACTGGCTGGTGAACAAAAAGATTGGGTTGCGTCGCAACGATCCCGATTACATGAAATATGTGAGCCGGTATTTCGGCGAGATCGGGAAGCAGATTAAAGGTCAGCTTTGGCAGGATGGCGGGCCGATTGTTGGCGTCCAGATTGAGAACGAGTATGGCGAGAGCAATCCCGATGCGAGCAGCGACCACCTGACTGAACTGAAACGGCTGGCGGTGGCGGCGGGCATACATCCGCCGCTTTTCTCGATTACCGGCTGGCCGGAGCGCACGTTTGCCGAGCACGAATTCATTCCTGTGTTCGGTGGGTATCCGGACGACTTTTGGAGCGGCGTAACTACGGAACATGAGCCGAACCAGGTGTATTTGTTTGCGACGAATCGCACCGTGGGCGATATGGGCGCGATGAATGCCGGCGACCGCAAGGGCAAGGTGGATCTGCGCCACTACCCCTATTTAACCGCTGAACAGGGCGGCGGCATGGAGACCTCGTATCAGCGCCGGCCGCTGATCGATGCGGACGATATTGCCGCGGTGACGCTTACCGGCATAGGGTCGGGCGCCAATCTCTACGGGTACTACATGTTTCATGGCGGCGCGAACCCCGAGGGCAAGCTGAGCACGCTTCAGGAGTCTCTCGCGACCGGCTATCCGAACGATCTGCCTGTGGTGTCGTATGACTTTCAGGCGCCGCTGGGCGAGTACGGACAGGAGCGGGAGTCGTTTCGCAAGACCAAGAGCCTGCACTTTTTTCTGCAGTCTTTTGGAGCGGATCTGGCGTTGATGGCGCCCTATGCGCCAGCGCGAAGGCCGAAGGACGCGACGGATCTGAGCATGGCTCGGGTGATGCTGCGGTCCAATGGAGAGCGCGGATTTCTGTTTGTGAACAATTATGTGCGCAAGCATGAGATGGCGGAGCGCAAGGAATTTCAGGTGCAAGTGAAGCTGGCGAAGGGGACGGCGATGGTGCCGCACTTGCCGATTGACGTTCCGGCGAATAGCCACTTCATCTGGCCTGTGAATCTCGACCTGGGCGCTGGGACGCTGAAATACAGCACGGCGCAGTTGTTGTCGTGGGTGGAGATTGGCGGCGAAGCGACTTACTTCTTCTTTGCAGTTCCGGGAGTTATCCCCGAGTTTGCTTTTGATAACAGCAGTATTGGTGTCGTTCGAATTGTAAGCGGGAAGGTCACATGGAGCCATCGCAGCGGCACGGCTGTGGTGGCAGGAGAGCAGGCAGTGCTACAAGTCGAGGGCGAAAACGGGCACACGGCGCGGATCGTATTACTGACCGAGAAGCAGGCGGAGGATTTCTGGCGGGTGAAGCTGCAGGGTGTGGAAACGGCGCTTTTGACGCAAGCGGATGTGTTTGAGGATAGCGAAGGCGTACATTTGCGCTCTGTTGATCCGTCACGGCTGGAAGCCTCGCTCTTTGCGCCGAGTGGCCGAGGCCCTAGTCAAAAGCTTTGGAAGGAGCGGGAGTGGAAGATCGCTCCGCGCAAGATTGAGTTTGAGTGGACGCAAAATCGCGAAGCCGCGGCCCGGCCGCCGATCGCGACCTCAGCGCACAACAAGGAACGGCCGCAAGTTCCCGAGGACAGCGACTTTAATGGCGCAGCGGCGTGGACGCTGAAGATTCCGCCGCAGCCGATGGTTGGGCTGAGCGACATTTTTCTGCGCATCCACTATGCCGGCGATATTGCCCGGCTGAGCCGCGACGGGCATCTGCTGGACGACGACTTCTATAACGGACGGCTATGGGAGATCGGGCTGAAACGGTATTTGCCCGATGCCTTCGGGCAAAAGCTGGAGGTGGAGGTAGAGCCGCTGCCGCCCAATGCGCCTATCTATCTTGATGCGCGCGCCTGGGCCGAAATGAATGCCACGGGGCAGACAGCCAAGGTGACGAAAGTCGAGGTGCTTCCAGAATACGAGGTTGTGTTGCGCCCGGATGCGAAAAGGTAACGAGCCGGAACAAAGGGTTTTGCATATATTTGCCAAACTCCCGGTACAATGTACATAGTGGTAGTTTTCTGCTGAAGAGGTAAATCCGTTGCCAATGTATGCGTATCGCTGCACCAAGTGCGGCCACAGATTTGAAAAGATCCAGAATTTCAGCGCCGAGCCGGAGAGCGAATGTCCCATGTGCCAGGGGGTACTGGAGCGGCCTTTGACCGCGCCGGGACTTCACTTCAAGGGCGCCGGATGGTATGTGAACGACTACGCACCAAAGAGCAGTGTGGCTGCCTCAGAGAGTGCGCCAACAGCCGCTCCGGCGGCGGCGCCTTGCGGGGGAGGCGGTTGCTCGGCTTGCCCGGCGGCCGCGGCAGCTGCGTCTGCGCCTGCTGCAACATCGGGCTCAACGAACTAGTTCTGCAATTCGCCGCATGGCATCCAGGCCTCCCCGGCCTGGCGACCAAGATGCAGCTTTGGGCGCGGACCTTGCATAATGGAAGCCTTGAACAACCAAGAACTATCTTTGCAGCGCAAACCGGAGTCGCCTGATCCGCGATCCGGTGCTGCGTTGTTGCGCGCTCTGACATTTGCCGCGGGTTTGCTGTTTGCGGCCGGCCTGCTTGCCGGGCTGTTGAACACACGCGCGGAAGCCGGCGTGGCGCTGCGCTGGACCGGCTTTGGGCTATTTGTTCCCTTTGCATGGCGGCGGCGTTCGCTGCTGGTGTGGACTTTCTTTGCCATGTTGGCCGGGGCGGAACTGGGCGTGGATGCGCCACAGTTGGCCACGCAAACCCACTTTATTGCCGAAATCTTTCTACGTCTCATTCGCATGATCGTTGCGCCGCTGATCTTTGGCGGCATCGTGACCGGGATTGCGGGACATGGCGAATTGAAAGGCGTGGGGCGGGTCGCCATCAAGTCGATCGTGTTCTTTGAAGTGGTGACGACGCTGGGGCTGATTCTGGGCGCGGTCGCCATCAATCTGACGAAAGCTGGAGTTGGCGTGGTGCTGCCTGCTTCGATTCAAGCTGCGGCCCCAATTGCGCACCAGGCCGGGTGGCAGGGTGTGCTGCTGAATATCTTCCCGGAGAACATAGCGCAGGCGGTGGCGCAGAACCAGATTTTGCAAGTGGCGGTATTTGCGCTGCTCTTCGGCTCCGCGCTGGCTACGCTGCCAGAGGCCAAGCGCGCGCCGCTGGTGAGCGTGCTGCAGTCGCTGACAGAGACGATGTTTCGGCTGACGCGCTTCATCATGTATTGCGCACCGGTTGCGGCGGGCGCGGCGCTGGCCTATACCGTTGGCAGCATGGGGCTGGCGACGATGCTGCCGCTGCTGAAGCTGGCTGCTACCTGCTACGGGACGCTGGTGATTTTCGTTGTGTTTGTGTTTGTGCCGATTTTGATGGTGGCGCGGGTGCCGGTGTGGAAGTTTGCCATGGCTGTGACTGAGCCAGCGGCGATTGGGTTTGCGACTACTTCGTCGGAGGCGGCGCTACCGCTGGCGATGGAACGCATGGAAGAGTTCGGCGTGCCGCGCTGGATTGTGTCGTTTGTGATTCCGATGGGCTATAGCTTCAATCTCACGGGGTCGACGCTCTATCTCGCCATGGCGGCGCTGTTTGCTGCGCAGGCCGGCGGGCTGCATCTGACGGTAATGCAGCAGATCGTGCTGCTGGCCACGCTTGCCCTTTCAAGCAAGGGCATTGCGGGTGTGCCGCGCGCAACGCTGGTGGTGCTGATGGGGGTGGCCGGGTCGTTTCAGATTCCCACGGCTGCCGTGCTGATGCTGCTTGGCGTGGACACGCTGATGGATATGGGGCGGACGGGGCTGAATGTGGTGGGGAACTGCATGGCGGCGGCGGTGGTGGCGAAGTGGGAAGGCGTGCAGGGAATAGGGAATAGGGAATAGGGAATAGAAAAGCTGCGTGGTTGAGTGTTTTGCTATCCCACCCAAATCGCAAAAGGCGCGGTTTGGGTGGGGCACGGGGCTTCAGGCGCAGGACACTGGGATAATTGATCTATATGAGTTTGCTTGATCCGATTCCGTCTGTAGTGTTGAACGCCGATTTTATTGCGCTTGAGTGGGAGCCGTTGCTGGCCCTGGTGGCTGGCTTTGCGGCTTCGCCTGTGGGGCGGCACGCGATTCTCGATCTCAAACCCTCGACCGATGAAGAGTGGATTGCGCGCCAGCATCAGCTTACCGGCGAGGTAAGGCTGGCGCTGGAGGAACAGGTTTCCATTCCGCTGGGAGGGCTGTTCGATCCGACGCAACTGGCGGCCAAGGCGCAGATTCCGGGCGCGGCTTTGGAAGCCACGGAGTTGCAGGCGGTGGCGCGGCTGGCCAACGATGTGGCCTCGTGGCAGGCGCTGTTGCAGTCGCCACCTGCGCGGCTGGCGGGCAGGCTGCCGGGACTCTCGGCGCTGTCGTCCGCACTGACAACGAGCTTGCGTCCGCTGGCCGAGACCATCGAGCGGACCATTCAGCCGGATGGCTCGCTGGCCGATAATGCTTCGCCGGAACTGGGCCGCATACGGCGTGAGCAGGAGCGGCAACAACGGCTGATTGAAGAGAGCCTACGCGCCGCCCTGCGCAAGCTTTCCGCCGATGGATCGACGCAGGAAGACCTGATCACGATTCGCGGCGAGCGTTTCGTGATTCCGGTGCGCGCGGAGCTGAAGAGGCGCGTGAGCGGCGTGGTGCACGGGGCGAGTTCGTCGGGGCAGACGGTGTATGTGGAGCCGCTGGAAACCATCGAGCAGAACAACGAACTGGTGCGGCTGATCGAAGAAGAGCAGGCGGAGATTCACCGCATCTTTGTTGCGCTTACGCGACAGGTGGGCGGCTATGCGCAAGGGTTGGTGGAGGGCGCGCGCGTGCTGGCGCTGGTGGACAGCCTGCAGGCGCGGGCTCGTTTTGCGCGCGAGTACGATTGCGTAGCTCCGGCAATTGCGCACGATCTGCTGCATCTGGAAGGCGCGCGGCATCCTCTGCTGGAGAAGCGTCTGCGCGTGACAGGCGGGCGGATTGTGCCTCTTGCTTTGGAACTCACGGCGGCGGAGCGGCAGCTGATTATCAGCGGACCGAACACCGGCGGCAAGACAGTGACACTGAAGACGACCGCGCTGCTGGCGATGATGGCGCAGGCGGGGTTGCCTGTGGCCGCTACGGCTGCGAGTTTCCCGGTGTTCACGGCGTTCCTGGCGGACATTGGCGACGCGCAGTCGATTGAGGCAGCGCTGTCAACATTTTCGGCGCACATCACGAATCTGGACCGCCTGTCGAGGCTGGCGGGGGCGCGTTCACTGGTGCTGCTGGACGAGCTTGGTTCATCGACAGATCCCGAAGAGGGATCTGCGCTGGCGGTGGCCATTGCGAGCCATTTTCTTGCGGCGGGCGCGTGGTCGCTGATTTCGACGCATCACACTTCGCTGAAGGTCTACGCTGCGAATACGGATGGCGTATTGAATGCGGCAGCGGGTGTGGATGAACTGACGCTGGCGCCGAATTATCAACTGCGGCTGGGTGTGCCGGGGGCTTCGGCGGGCATACAGACTGCCGAGCGGCTGGGGCTGAATCACGAGATCATTGTTGCGGCGCGGCAGCGGCTGGGTTCGCAGCAGGTGGATATTGCGCGGTTTCTAGACAAGCTACACAACGAGCTGACGCAGTTGGAAGTGGAGCGCAAGGCGGCGCGCGAACAGCAGTATGCGTTGAATCAGGAGCGGGCGAAACTGGCGCGCGAGGGCGATGTCGAACTGCGCAAACGCACGCGCGAGTTGGAAACAAAGCTGGCGTCGCTTCTGAAGGATTTCGAGTTTCAGATGCGGGAGACGGTGCGGGCCATTGAAGATCGCGCCTCGCAGCAGAAGCTATCCAAGGAAGCAGAGAGGCGTATGCTGCGCCTGCGGCGCGAGTTTCAGGAGAGCTTTAATCAGACAGTGGTGGCGCATCGGAGCGGCGCGGATCAAGGCGATGCGAACGCGCAGCCGCATGTGGTGAAGCACGTTGCGGCGGGCGACCAGGTGCGTCTGAAGTCGATGGGCAAGATTGCCGTGGTGCAGCGCGAGGTGGAGAAGGACCTGTTTGAAGTCGCGCTGGGGCCGATCAAGATGCGCGTTAAGCGCGACGATATTGCCGAAGTGGTGCGTGCGGCAGAGTTGCAGAGTGCGGAGCGCAGCGATCCGCTGGCCGCGGCGCGCAGGCAGAAGAATGTGCATGTGACTGTATCGAGCGCGAACACCGATGGTATGCGCATGGAGATCAATCTCATTGGGCGCACGGTAGATGAGGCTACAGGGGAGCTGGAGCAATATCTGGATCGCGCTTTCATGGCGGGGCTGCCGCGGGTGCGGATTATTCATGGGCATGGAGCGGGGATTTTGCGGCGCGGGGTAAGGGAGTTTTTGAAAGGGCATCCGCACGTGGCCGGGATTGAAGAGGCTCCTCAGAATGAGGGTGGGCAAGGGGCTACGCTGGTGGAACTAAGGCAGTAGTTGCAATTTAGGAACTTGTTGAAAAACGTCGGACGTCACGCAGATTGAAAAACTGAATCGCCCTACAAAGCCCGCAGAGCGATCGGTAATGCCTCAGTGAGGGTTTTGGTATTCCGATATTTGCCACATTCCGAGACCTCTAAGTGTT
>CAIKND010000181.1 GCA_903828675.1 uncultured Acidobacteriaceae bacterium | reverse complement strand
AAGAATCATCACTGGCATCTGGCAGCCTTCGCGCTGGTCAATCTCTACCAGCATCGTAAGCGGCTGGTCCCCGCTGGGGCGTAGTGTCTGCAGAGGCTCCAAAAGGCCTCTGCAGGCGCTACGCGAAGCCGCTTCAACCCTATCTCTCCCCATTCTTCCAGCCGAAACTCGCCATCTCGCCAGGAAAAACATCTCCATCCTTTTCACTGCGAAAACAAAGGCTTGATCAGAGCTTCCCTAGATGTGTTTTCTCTGGTCTCTGAACCGAGATCTGGGAAACCCGCCAAAGGTTTAACTGCGCAGGAGCCTGTGCCATTTGAAGAAGCCCGTATTCCGTTTCCTTTTGACCTTGCCCATTCTCGCTTTTCTCTTCGCCGTTTCAGCGGCGAGCGGTTTCAATTCAGATTTCCTGGCCCACTACAAGGGAACCCCCTACAAGGACAGCCACACCAGCGGAGGGGCCCAGCAGATTCCAGGGACGGTTCTGTGCGCCTACTTCGACCTGGGCGGCGAGGGCGTGGCTTATCACGATAGCGACGCAAAAAACAGCGGCAGCGGGACGCTTAATCCCGCGGACGGAAGCTATCTCAACGAGTTCCGCTTGAGCGAAGGAGTCGATCTATCCTTCACCAAGTTCAACCATGACCCGCAGATCGACGACAACCAATTTGAGGCGGTCAAGCCGCCGGCTAATCTGCTCTATGTGGGCTGGACCGAGCCGGGGGAGTGGTTCAACATCACGGTCAAGGTCGCAAAGGCTGGAAAGTATTCCGCCGACCTGCTCTACACCTCCAACCGCGGGGGCACCATCTCGCTGGATGTGAACGGAAAGCCCGCAACCGGGCCATTGACGATAGCCACTACCTTCAATGCCGCAGACCCAATCGCGTGGCGGCAGTGGCACCACTGGAACCTGGCGCCGGGAATCGCCAAGGTCAAACTTTCCGCGGGCAAGAATATCCTTACCGTCCACATTCTCACCGGCGGCCAGATGAACCTGGCAACATTGCAGTTCCGGAAAGTCGGCAAGTAGCGAAACGCCGATAAAGCTAGAAAGAAACAGATCTATTAGGGAACCTTCGCTTCCCAGGTCCCAAAAACGGGACCTGGGGCACCCGCCAGTTCATTTGGTTGGGGAAGAAACGGCAAGCGGCCCATTCCCGGTTAAACGCCTCGTTTTCCTCAATTGGGCGGGATTTCAGACGTGATACTGACCGGATAGGTACATGGCCCAGCAGCTAGAATCGATAGTAGCTATGGCCGAATTCACTCATCTTCATTTGCATACGGAGTACTCGCTGCTGGACGGGGCTTGCGACGTTACCAAGCTGGCGGATCAGGTGGCGAAACTGGGGCAGAAGTCTGTCGCCATGACGGACCACGGGAATATTTACGGAGCGGTGCACTTTTTTGACGCGGCCAAAAAGGCGGGCGTCAAGCCGATTCTTGGCTGCGAACTCTACATCTGCCAGAAGGACGATCATCGTGTGCCGGGCGATGGAGACGACAACAATCACCTGCTGGTGCTGGCCCAGGATGAAGAAGGCTACCGGAACCTGATCCGGATTACGTCGGAGGCCTCGCTGCACGGGTTCTACCGGAAGCCGCGCGTGAGCAAGCAGTACCTGGCGGAACATGCGAAGGGGCTGATCGGGTTTTCGGGGTGCCTGAGCGGGGAGTTGTGCGAGGCGCTGCTGGGCGAGGGGAAGAAGTACAAGGATCTGCAGGGCGAGGCGAGGTATAACGCGGCGAAGGGCGTGGCGGCGCAGTACCAGGACATCTTCGGGAAGGGCAACTTCTATCTCGAGATTCAAGATCAGGGGCTGGAGCAGGAGAAGCGGATCCACGAATCGCTTTTCCGGCTGGAGCGGGAGCTTGACATTCCGCTGGTGGCGACCAACGACTCGCATTACCTGTGCGGCGAGGACAGCCATGCGCACGACGTGATGCTGTGCGTGCAGACCGGCTCGAAGGTGCACGACAAGGAGCGGTTCCGCTTTGACGGCGACCAGTTTTTTGTAAAGAGCGCCGACGAAATGGGCAGGCTGTTTCCGGATTCGCCGGGGGTGATCGAGCGGACCATGGAGATTGCCGAGCGCTGCAACCTGGAGCTGCACAAGGTGGACAATCCGTTTCCGGAGTTTGCGGTGCCGGTGGGGCACACCATCGACAGCTACTTCGAGGAGGTTTGCCGGGAGGGCTTCAAGAAGCGGCTGGAAACAGGGGTGCGACAACTGGCGCAGCGCGGAGTGCAGCGCAAGACGATCGACGCCTATCAAACCAGGCTCGATTACGAAATCGGCATCATCAAGCAGATGACTTACTCGGGCTACTTCCTGATTGTGTGGGATTTCATCAAGTTTGCGCGGGACAATGGAATTCCGGTGGGGCCGGGTCGCGGATCGGGAGCGGGGTCTCTGGTGGCGTACGCGATGGGGATCACCAACGTGGACCCGATGCAGTATGGGCTGCTGTTTGAGAGGTTTCTGAACCCCGAGCGCGTGTCGATGCCTGATATCGACGTGGACTTTTGCATGAACCGGCGGGGCGAGGTGATCGAGTACGTGACGCGCAAGTACGGGCGCGAACAGGTGGCGCAGATTATCACGTTCAATACGATGGCGGCGAAGGCGGCGATCAAGGATTGCGGGCGCGCGCTGGACATGCCATACGGCGATGTGGACCGCATCGCCAAGCTGATTCCGGCAACGGTGGGCATGACCATCGACAAGGCTCTGGAAGATGTTCCCGACCTTAAGAAGGCCTATGACACGGACCAGGTGATTCGGGAACTGATTGACACGGCGAAGAAGCTGGAGGGGCTGGTGCGCGGTTCGGGCGTGCATGCTTCGGCGGTGGTGATTGCGCCGCGGGCGCTGACCGAACTGGTGCCGCTGGCCAAGACCAAGAACGACGAAATTGTGACAGCCTACGACATGAAGGCCGTGGAAAAGATGGGCCTGCTGAAGATGGACTTCCTGGGGCTGACGACGCTGACGGTGATCGACGATTGCCTGAAGCTGATCGAGCAGAGCCGCGGGGAGAAGCTGGACATCGAGGCCATTCCTCCGACGGACGAGGAGACGTTCAAGAAGGTGTTTCACTCGGCGCTGACTTCGGGTATATTCCAGTTCGAGTCGAGCGGCATGCGCGACGTTCTGCGGCGGTACAAGCCGGATTCAGTGGAGGATCTGACGGCCTTGAATGCGCTGTACAGGCCGGGGCCGATCCAGGGCGGCATGATTGACGACTTCATCGAGCGCAAGCTGGGCCGGCGCAAGGTGGAGTACATGCTGCCGGAGCTGGAGGGCATTCTCAAGGAAACGCTGGGCGTGATCGTCTATCAGGAACAGGTAATGCAGATTTCGAACGTGCTGGCGAGCTACTCGCTGGGCGAAGCGGATCTGCTGCGGCGGGCGATGGGCAAGAAAAACGCCGACGAGATGGCCAAGCAGCGGGACCGCTTTATGAGCGGCGCGGAAGCGCTGGGGCATCCGAAGGGCACGGCCGGCGAAGTGTTTGACCAGATGGACAAGTTCGCCGGATACGGCTTCAACAAGTCGCACTCCGCGGCGTATGCCCTGCTGGCTTACCAGACGGCTTACTTGAAGACCCATTACCCGGTGGAATTTATGGCGGCGCTGCTGACTTCAGAAACTTCGAAGCCGGAGAGTGTCGTGAAGTACATCGGCGAGTGCAAGGAGATCGGCATCAGCGTGGAGCCGCCGGATGTCCAGATATCCGGCTTGCAATTCACGCCCCATGTTACCGACGAGGGGAAGGCGATCCGGTTCGGTCTGGCGGCGGTAAAGAACGTGGGCGGGAACGCGATCGAGTCGATCATCAAGGCTCGCGAAGAGGTAGGAGGGCGATTCAAGAGCATCTGGGAGTTCTGCGAGAAAGTTGACCTGCGATTGATGAACAAGCGGGTAATCGAGTCGCTGATCAAGGCCGGGGCTCTGGACTCGCTGGGCAAGCGCGGGCCGCTGATGGCCGCGGTGGACAAGGCGATGGAGCGCGCGCAGAAGGCCCAGAAGGACGCGGCCCAGGGACAGACAGGGCTGTTCGGGCTGTTTAACGAAGCACCTGTCCGGGGACGCGACGGCGGCAGCGGCGACGACCTGCCCAAGGTAGCCGACTGGGAAGAGGGCGAGCGGCTGGCCAATGAGAAAGAGGTGCTGGGATATTTCGTCTCCGGGCATCCGTTGGACAAGTACGCCGAGAAGCTCCGGAATCTGCCAGGGGTGATCTCGACGGCCGACGCGTTGGAGCGCAAGCCACCGGAAAAGCGTTGGGGAACGCAAGCGGATCCGGCGGACGAAATTCAAGTGGCGGGAATGATTCTTGGACTGCGAGTGCAGAAGAGCAAGCGCGACCAGAAATTGTATGCCCAGGCGGCTCTTGAAGACGCGACCGGAAAGATCGACCTGATCTGTTTTTCGCGGGACTACGAAAAACTCTCCGGCCAGTTGAAGATGGAGGCGCCGGTGGTGGTGCGCGGGGTGCTGATGGGCGAGGAAGACGCGGCGCCCAAAATCTCGATCAGTTCGATTGTGTCGCTGGAAGATCTTCAGGTGAGGCTGCCCGGGGGCATACGCATCCGCATTAACCTGGACAGCGTGACGGAGGAGATGTTTACCGAGCTGAAGAGCGCGGCGGACGCGGCGCCGGGGCCTGGCAAGGTGATGCTTCACCTGGAGAAGAAGGGCGAGTATGGCGTGATCCTGGAGCCGGAAGGAATGAGCGTAGCGGCAGATAAGGGATGGGTGGAGCGCGCCGAGGAATTGATGGGCAAGGGAACGGTGCAGGTGGTGGGGTAGTACGCCTTTGCTTTGATCAAAACCGAAGATTCAGGAAGAGGAAAGAATGCAATATCGCCGTCTCGGCAATGGACCGCTGGAAGTTTCGGAGTTGAGCTTTGGTACCTGGCTGACGGTGGCCGGAGGAATTGGCCGGGAGCAGGCTATCCGCTGCATTCATGCGGCTGTGGATCATGGAATAACGCTGTTCGAAACGGCCAATCAATACGGTGCGGGCGAGGCGGAACGGGTGCTGGGCGAAGCGCTGCGGGCCTATCCGCGGGACAAGTATATGGTGGCCACCAAACTGTTTTTCCCGGTGGGCGATGAGCCGGACCATGGACTTTCGGCGGCGCAGATCGAGAAGCAGCTGGACCGGTCGCTGGAGCGGCTAGGCGTGGATGTGATCGATCTTTACCAGTGCCACCGCTTCGACAAGGAGACGCCGCTGGAAGAGACTCTGGGCGCTCTGGACAAGGCTGTGAAGGCGGGCAAGGTGCGGGCCGTCGGCTTTAGCGAATGGACCGGCGAGCAGATTGATGCCGCTGCGGCAATCGGCGAAGAAGGCGGGCCAGTTCCCTTCCCGGCAAGATTCAGTTCCAGCCAGCCGCAGTATTCCATGCTGTGGCGCAAGCCGGAGGCCGGGGTGTTTCCTGCCTGCGCCCGGCATGGAATCGGCAACCTGGCCTTCTCTCCACTGGCGCACGGAGTGCTGAGCGGAAAGTATGCGCCGGGGCAACCGCCGCCACCGGGAAGCCGCGCCGCCAGCGAGCAGATGAATGTGTTCATGGAGTCTGCCGGACGGCACTTCCGGTCAGACTACCTGCTGGAAGCAGTAGCGCAACTTAAGCCGATTGCAGCGGACCTGGGGTTGACGATGGCGCAGATGGCGCTGGCCTGGGTGTTGCGGCGGCCTGAAGTGGCTTCGGCCATCATTGGCGCGTCGCGACCGGAGCAGGTGGCGGATAATGTTCTCGCGGTGGGAGTGAAGCTTCCGGGCGAAGCTCTGGAACTTATCGACGCGGCGGTCGGCAAGGTTGCCGTGATGGAATAGAGCTTCTTCCCACCCATTCCCGCAAAATACGCGGGAATGGATGGGGCACCCGGACAGTATTCAGTTGACGGATCTACAGAAAAGGGGGACCGCCACGGCGGTCCCCCTTTTCTGCCTGTTATGGCGGTTGCCGTTACGGGCACACTCCTGTGCTTCCGGCGTTGTAGAGGCCTTGAACCTGTGCGGCGGTAAGGTAGGTGTTGTACATCTGGACTTCGTCGATCTGACCGGCGAAGGGCCAGTTGCTGCTGACTGTTTGACCAATGGCGAACCACGATCCGGTGTAGGAAACGGTGCCGTTCCACACGGTCTCACCCGCCGGAGATACCACCGATTGAAGTATGCCGTTCAAGTAAATCTGTGGCTGCTGATTCGCGGTTGCTGTGACGGTGATCAGGACCCACTGATTGAGCGGGACCTGGGTAGTGGTGAAGGTGGAGTACCATGAGCTCCCGTTTCCGATGTCGAGATCGAGGCTGCCGGGAGGCACTCCGGTCATGCTGGTAGCTCCATCAAGGTACAGTCCGATGCCTGCGTGCGTGTTGCCATCCTCGCTTCCAAGAATGGTCGTAACGGTTCCGCTTGCCGGGTAACTTGTCAGATAAACCCAGGCCGACATGGCGAAATTGTTCTGGATCTGCAGAGAAGCCGGAACCGGTTGGCCGATGAGCACAAACTGGTTGTTTCCGTTGAGGCTGAAGGCGTCGCCAACCTCGCCCAGAGCGTAGCTTCCGCCGTTCATGAGCGTACCGTTATTGAGACCCATGTAGTCGGTGGCGTCATCGTTTCCCTTCCACCAGGAGACGAGACCGGAGGGCTGAGCGTAGCAGGCAGGGCCCGGGGCGACGGTGGCCGAGCAGGAGGCGTTGGTGCCTCCATATTGGCCGTTGCAGGTCCAGGACCAGGAGCCGGGGTTGGTAAGCGCCGAGGCGGTCCCGGCGGAGCACAGGTTGGTTGAGGGCGGAGCGGAGAACGAACTGCCGCTGGCCGTTCCGCAAGCGCCGTTCACAGGAGTGGGAGTGCCGGTGGTGAAGCTGGTTTCCACACCGTAGTTGGGGTTATAGTTTCCGGCGATGTCATAGACATACCAGTTGTAGGGCCAGTACACGAGGTCGTATATCGTCGTCGAGGCCAGCGGCGCTGTCGGCGTTAGGGTGACAGTCTTGTAATCCGGCGAGATGCTGATCGTGGTTGGAATTGTGGCGTTGGTGTTGTGGTTGCGCAGATAGATCTGGCTTGAGGTGATCAGGACCGGATCTATCGCCTCGCTGAAGGTCACCGATGGCGTCACATTGACGGAAACATCCGTCGTGTTATTTACCGGGCTGGCGGACGCATTGGTCGGGTTGGTGTAGTCAAAGCTCGTCCCAGTGGTGAATGTGCTGGAGGCCGGAGTCATGGGATTGCCACTATAGTCTGTGACACCGGTGACGTTGTACGTGTAGGTGGTGTTCGGAGACAGCGCCCAGGGCAGTTGCACCCAGACAATCGTGTTTCCGTACTCGGGGTAAACGGCGATCGGCATGGGACTGCCTCCCGCCGGTGTGAGAGTGATGCCACCCAGCGAACTGCTTGCGACCGGCTCGTTAAAGAGCAGGCCGAGGCTGCTTCCAGCCCAGGGACCGTTGTTGGTATTCACCGGAACGTTGGTGAAGCCATTGGGCGGGTTAGCCGCGATCAGAACCGGTCCGGCGGTGCTTGGACCATTGCCGGTATAGAACCACGACGAGGCGTTGCTCTGCGCGTTGCCGGTGAGATCGATTCCGTTCATGCAGTAGTAGTTGAACTGGGAGCTGGCAAACAGTGGCGTGATTGGCGTCATGGTTACCGACATCAGGTCTGTGGAGAAGGTGTAGGTTACCGGGACCCTGGCGCTGTTCACATAACTCCACAGGTAGGTGCCGCCGGAGGTGATGCTGCTCGGATCCATAGGCTCGGAGTAGCGGCAGGTAAAGGTTGCATTGGTAGCGATGCCGGATTGACCACTGTTGAAATCGAGCGTAGTGCTCGGGGTGGAGTAATCGGGCAAAGCCGCGGTCGTGAACTGGATGGTGGGGCTGTTAAAACTGTTGCCCGCGTAATCCAGAAGCCCGTTGACGGCAACCTGAACCGCGCTTGAAGGCGGCAGCGGGTTGACCGGCGAGAAGTTGGCGCCGTAAACATCGTTGCTGCTGGTGCTGTAAGACCAAGTGCCGGGGACGGCGACACCGCCAACTGTTACCTGGACATTGGTGGAGTTCACGGTGGTCCTATCCACAGGCTTGGAGAACTGCAGGCGGATGTAAGCGTTTGTGCCTACGTTCACCGAGCCGTCGGGCGGTCCTACGCTCATGGTGCCGGGAGTGGTGTCCGGACCGGTTGAGGTGGAGAAGTAGGTGAGCCAGCAGCTGCCCGTAGCCGCGACTCCGTTGGTTCCTTTCAGGGACGAGTTGTTGCAGAGCCCGTAGAACACGGACGGGGTGAGAGGCGAATTGGGCGTGATGCGAACCACGTTCGGCGAACCTGGCACCAGGGCGAATGTAGCCGGCGTTGACGGGCTGGAGTTGAAGTAAATGCCGCCCAAAGTAGTTGGATCGAGGGGCATGCTGTACTGCAGGTCGAACTGCGCGTTGGTAGGCACGTTATAGTTCTGCGCGCAGCAGGACGGACTGACTGCAACCAGCGAAGGCGCTGCCAGAGGATCAGGAGCAGGCGCCGTGTAGAAGTAGCCGCTGGTCCCGTAGAAGGGATCGCCGTACACGTCGTACACGTTGGAGGTAAGGAACCACTGGACCGTCGCGCCATTCGGGAACGGCGTAGAGGGCGTGAACTGCACCTCAAGGCCGCTGGCCGCCGCTTGCACGGTTCCAGCGTAAACCTGGCCGTTGACGGTGACGTACACATTGCCCGGCAACGTGGAAGGTTCGACCTGGCGATTGACATAGAGCGTCAATAGCGAAACCGTTGGAACACCGGACGCGTTGACCCCGGGGCTGCTGCCGACGACGCTGCCGTTGCCGGTGGCCGGATTAACAGCGGTGACGAATGAACTGATGAAGTTGGTGGCCAGCGCGTTCCCCGACATGTCAGTAATCCCGCCAGCGGGTAATGCAACGGTATAAGTAGTGCCGTTGTAGAAAGCGCCAGTGTTGAAGTACATGGTGCGGTTATCGGCCGACCAGGTGACACTGCCGTAGTCTTGCAGATCCTGACCTGCGAACAGTTGGGAATTGTATCCGCCGGCGCTGCCTGGGCTGGCGGACTTGTTGAAGGTGATGGATACCTGCTGGTCGTGACGCACATTGGTTGCGCCGTCAGGAGGATAGACAGATAACACCTTGAATTCGGTGCTGTCGGTTGCGCTGGCTACCGTGAAGTAGATCAATTGCGACCCATAGCAACTGCCATTGAGGAAGACGTCGCCGAGCACGTCTGTAGGCCCGTTGCACTCGCCGACCATGATCTGCGCCCCCGCCGGGTACGGACTGGTGGGAGTGAAGGTGACCTGGTTTCCGTTGACGGCATAGTTCCCGGCTAGGCCATTGTTGCTGTTCCAGTTGACCATGACTTTCAGCGTGGAGCTGTTCACCGTGGAGGGAATAAGAATCTGGCTGAAGGTGAGAGTGATCGGCTGGGTGTTGGAGACATTGGTGGAGCCGTTGGTGATGTTGGTGCTGACAAGCGTGAGCCCGCCAGTGCCGGCCAGGGAGCCAGTAGTAAAGGTGGTGCTCGAGGTCACCACGGTATTGCCGTTGGAGTCCTTGAAGCCGGACACGTTGATGGTGTATGTGGTGCTGGCCAGCAAATTAGCGGTTGGCGTAAACAAGAGCAACTGGCCGTTGACCTGGCTCACGGCGCCCGCAACGGGGTTATTGCCGGCGTCGAGCAACTGAATCGAGTTCTGCGTGACGCTGGTTGGGTCGATGGGGGCGCTGGAAGAAGCAAAGATTTTGGTGTTCAGCGGAATGCCTGTTGCGCCCGGAAGCGGGCTCACAGTGACCGTTGGTCCCGAGTTGACCGCGCCGCTGCTGGTGTAGAAGTAGAGGTCGGCCTGATTGCCGTTGTTGCCGTCCTGGTCCTGGTAACCGCAGCAGGCCTGGTAGTGGTAATAGGTGTTGGGCAGCAGGGGAACCTGCGGCTGCATGGTCACAGTCTGGCCGTCAAGCGAGGGAGTGACTACAAGCGGCATCCACTGGCCGGTGTCGTTGAGATACATACGGAAGGTGCTGTTGGACACCGTGATGGGATTGAGCGGCTTGTTGAAGATCAGCTTGAGAACCACGTTGGTTCCGACCGTCGCGTAGTTGGGCGGATCGGAGTTGACGGCCGTGGCCGGGTTGATGTCGAAGGTGGCGCCGGTGGTAAAGCTGCTGGTGACGGGGGCCACCGCGTTGCCGGCCGGGTCTCTGACGCCTGCGACCGTCATCACGTAGGTGGTGTTGGGCGCGAGCGGAACCTGCGGAACCAGTTGCACGACAGTATTGCCCGCCCATGTCACTGGTGAGGTGGCAACGGTCACGCCACCGTTGGTCAGGATGACGCCGGAAAGGCTGTTGGGATCGATGGGCGCGCTGAACTGCGCTTCAATAATCGCGTTGGTGCCGAGTCCGGTCATTCCGCCGATCGGATTGAAGTTGATGACCGTTGGAGCGGAAGTGGCTCCGCTGAATGTGGCGTAGAAGTTGAGACCCATGCCGTTGACCTGGTTGCCGGCCAGATCGGTGCCGCTGTTGACGGAGAAGTAATACTGACGTCCTGCAGCTAACGGCGCGGCTGGCGTGAGGTAGGCGGTCGACTGATCCGAACTCCAGGTGAGCGTGGCAGCGATGTTGTAGCCCAGGAGGTTGTCGTAGATGCGAATGTTGTTAGTGTTGAAGGTGGTCAGATCCATCGACTCGCTGAACTGAATCGTGATGGACGAGTTGATCGGGATGCTCTCGCTGCTGGCGACGCTGGTCCAGACAACGGAAGGCGCCGTGAAGTCTGGCCCCGCGCCAGTCTGGAAGGTGGAACTGAAGGTTATCGGGTGGCCAACCTGGTCGAGAACGCCATTCAGGATCATCGCCAGGCTGGTGCTCGCCGGCAGCGGGGTGTTGGGTACAAACTCCACCCTGGTGTCGTTGGAACTGAACCAGTAACTGCCGGCCAGAGGCGTGGCGCCGTTCAGTACCTGGAAAGTGCTGCTGTTCAGGCTGACCGGATCGATGGGCTTGTTGAAGACCACTCCGGGAGCGACGTTAATACCCACGTTTCCGGCGCCGTTGAACGGCACTGCGCTCACAACTACGGGCGCGGTCGTGTCGTCGGAAGGGCCGGTGTAAACGTACTGAGTTGAGGCGGAGGCTGGAATGCTGGTGGAGCTGTGCACGTTGGCGGTGACGTACAGGTAAATGTAACTATTGGCGCTGAAGTCGCCCGAAGGCACAATGCGGACTTCGTTCGGCTGCGGCATGGAGTACGTTCCGTCTACGCGGTAGCCGGTGCCTGAGTCGTATATGTAGATATTGGTGTTGTTGACCGTGGCCGGATCGAGCGGCGTGTTGAACTGCAAATCGAAGATGGTGTTGCGTGCCACGGGATTGCTTCCGTTGGCCGGAGACATCACCTGAACGGTTGGCGTGAAGGTGGCGTTGTTGGCTGCCACGTAGAAGTAACCGGAGCTGGCATTGATCGGCGTGTTGTAGGTGACATTGGTCATGCTGCTCAGGGTCCACCACTGGATAAGAGCTCCGGCCGTGAACGGTGTGCTGGGCGTAAACATGAGGGTGTAGCCGTTATCGAGCACCTGCACTGTGCCGGGAATAAGCGCGTTGTTCTGCGCGACCTGGAGGCCGCCGGTAGCGCTGGATGGATTGATGGGCAGGTTGGTGTAGATGACCAGAGGCAGGTTGGGATCGATGCCGCCGGCGCCGTTGCCCGGTCGCGTGGCGATGACTGTGCCATTGGTGTTGGAATCGTACTGGCTGGTGGTGAACTGGCTGCTGAAATTGGCCAGCGCGTTGCCCTGCCAATCTTTCAGGTTGCTGTTCAGCATCGCCGTCATGGGTGTGCTGCCGGGCAACGTGTAGCAGGTGAACGAGAGAGTCGCGTTGTCCTGCGACCGGGAGTAGCTGGTGCACCACGGACTCTGCGAGTCGCCGGCGAACAAGGCGAAATCGGTAGTCGCGGCGTTCTGATTGATGGTTCCCGGATTGACCGAGCGGTTGAAGGTGGCTGTAACCGGCGCGCGCAGGCCCACGTTGGTCGCGTTTGCTGCCGGAGAGAAGGCGATCACCTGGAACGGCACAGCGGCCGCAATGGCGGTGCTGCCGGTTGTGAAATAGGACCACTGAATTGGGTAGCAGCCGGGATAAGTTTCTCCAGCCAGATCGTATGGTCCGTTGCAAGTACCTACGTCGATTTGCGTGTTGACCGGCAACGGAACCGTTGGCGTGAAGATGACCTGGCTGCCGTTTACCTGGTAGTTGCCGGATATTCCCTGGCCGCTGTTCCAGCCGATCATGATAGGCAGGGTGCTGGCGTTGACCGTCGCAGGATCGAGCGGGTGGTTGAAGTTGATCGCGATGGTTGTGTCGGTCGGAACGTTGGTTGTGCCCGAAGCAGGTATGGTGCTCACGATCGACAGACCGCCGGTATAGGTGGACCCGCAGGTCTGGATGGTCGCCTGCACGCGGACGCCCTCATAGCCATCCCACCCGGAAGCAAGCCTGAAGGAGAGCGTGTTATCTCCTGCATTCAGGCCGGCGGCTTGAAGGGCAATGTTGATCGAAGCCATGCCTTGCCACGGATAGAACTGGCCGGAGATCGCCGTGCCGTTGAGGTACAGGGTTCCGTATGCATCGGCCTGTACGGCTCCTACCAGGCAGAGGTTGCTCAGGGTATAGCCGGTCAAATTGAACGTGGTGGAGTAAGTAGAGTTGGGATATCCCTGGGCGGCGTTCGGATTGAGCGTGATGACCGAGGATCGAGGCCCGTCCGCATACCCATAAGAGGACCAGTTTGGACTCCATCCGCCCTGACCCGGCGCAACGACGTAGGCAGTCTGAGGTGTGACCGCTCCTGAAGGTGTGACCACCCAGTGAGCATCCGGTGTGCCGCCGGTAGTGATGAGGTGCCCGGAGGCATCGAGGCCGGTAGACAGGTTGAGCGGCGCGACAGAGGTCGCAGTGGTGAAGGAACTGTTGAATACCGCGCCCGCATTTCCGACCATGTCCCTGAAGCCGCTGACCTGCACGGAATACTGGGTGCCTCCCAACAGGTTGTTGGTGGGGATAAATGCCAGGGTAGCAAGATCGCTGCCGAGACTCGTGGTGCCGATGATGGGACTGCCGCCGGAAGGAGTGACCTGAACCGCGCTGTTGACAGTGGCCGGATCGACAGGCGAACTGAAGTGCACCACAATCTGCGCATTCATCGGCACACTCGTGCTGGTGTCTGCCGGGGAGATGGAGGCCACTGTCGGCGGAACCAGATCTGTTCCCGCGCCGGTGGTGAAGTAGGCGTCGATTCCGCTCAGGTAGTTGGCATCCGCATCGTAGTAGCCCCATGCCTGGTGGAAGCGATAGTACGTGTGAGGCAGCAGCGGTATGGCCGGCGTGAAGGTGGAACTCATGCCGTCGTTGGCTACGCTGACCGTGCCTTGAATGTACTTGCCGCTGTCGCTGTTGTAGAGCATCACTGTGCTGGTATTGATGTTGATCGGGTTGATCGGCTTGGTGTAATTGGCTCTGGGCACGAAGTTGGTGGCGATGTTGGATTGATTGTTGGAGAAGTTAATGCCCGTGTAGCTTTGTGCCGTGTCGGAGCCAGGACCGGTAGTGAAGGTGAATGAGCCGGGCGTGAGCGCGTTTCCGGCCGTGTCAGTGAGAGCGGAGTCATAGGCCACCGAATAGACGGTATTCGGCAGCAGCGGAGCTGTGGGCGTGAAGGTGAGGATGTTTCCAGGACCCCAGCCCGAGCAGCAGTTGACATTGCTGTTCCAGCTATAGCCGCCGGCGATGGGAGTGCCTCCGGTCGAGACCGTCATGCCGGATTGGGTTGGCTGTGCCATGTCCGCACTGAACTGGAGTTGGACCGTCACGTTGGTGCCGACCACGCTGGCTGCGGGCGGATTGGTCGCTATGACTGTTGGCGCAGTGGTATTTGCAGCGGCAGTTGTATACAGATACGTGGTGTATTGCGGGAAGGTGTTGCCCGCGGCGGTCGCGTCCTTGATGCCAGCCGTCATCTGCAGGTAGAACTGAGAATTGACGGCCAGTGGGGCGTTGGGCGTGAAGGTCATGACGCGGCCGGTCGGATCGACGTTGACTGCGCCCGGCACCAACACCCATCCGCTGGGATTGCTGGCGAGATACAGCAGCACGGTGCTGGTATTGATGGTTGTGCGGTTCATGGGTTGGCTGAAGACCGCAGTAATAATGCTGTTGGTGGGGATGCCCCCGGCATTCGCTCCGGGGCTCAAAGACAGCAGTGACGGCGGTGGAATGACGGCTGCCTGCACGGTAAAGCCGCCGGCAATAGTCTCCACCTCGCCCCCGGTTGTAATGGTCACATCGACCGGTCCAAGCGGAGTGCCTGCTGGGATCGTAAGCTGCGCTGTCAGGTTGGTGGCGCTGTTGACGGTAACCGGTCCGGATACGCCTACTGCGGCTCCGCCCACACTGATGCCGGAACCAAAGCTGGCGGTGGTGGCGCCATTCACCCAGTTCGTGTAGAGGCCGGTGATGGTGACCGTGACAGAAGCGCTCGGCGACCCGATGTTGGGGTTGATCACGGTAATGACGGGCGTTCCAGGCGTGACGTTGAAGCCGTTGCTCAGATTTACATTTTCGCTGTTGGTCGCCACAGAGATCGTGCGGCTGCCAACTGAAGCGTTGGCTGCAATGGTGATGTTGGCGATCAACTGCGTGGTGCTGTTCACGGTGACGAAGTTCACAGTAATTCCGGAACCGAAACTCACAGAAGAGAAGCCCTGCTGGAAGGTTGTGAACTGCCCGGTCACGGTTACGTTCACCGTGGCTCCAGCCTGCCCGCTGGCGGGAGCGGCCGAGACCACTCCCGGCACACCGGCCAGTACCGTAAAGCCGCCGGTGATGCCGGCAACTTCAGCACCGGTCGTCATGGTTACGGTGCGCGAGCCAAGGGTCGCGCCCTGGCTGATGGTGATGTTGGCCACAGCGTTGGTGGAATTGCTTACCGTGGTCGAGTTGACCGTAACGCCCGCGCCGAAGTTGGCCACGCTGGTTCCATTCACCCAGTTGGTGAACAGGCCGGTAAGGCTTACGTTCATGTTGACATCGCCCTGATGCCCTGTAGGCGGGCTCACCAGGGACAATTTCGGAGTGCCGCTGGAGACGTTGAGGCCGCCGAGAATTGTGGCTGTCTCGCCGCCTGTCGTAAGCGTTACGTTGTAAGCGCCAAGCGGAGTGGTATTCGGAATGGAGATGTTGATGTTGGCGTGAAGCGCGTCAACCACGGCGACACCGGTGACCGAGATACCGCCACCAAACGAAGCGCTGGTGACGCCCGCGGCGAAGTGCGTCTGGCTACCTGTAACCAGCACGGTCAGCGAGTGGCCTTGACCGCCGGTCGCCGGGTTCAAGGCGGAGATAGCCGCCGGGCCAGAGACTACCTGGAAGAGATAGGCACTGGAAACAACCTGGCTGCCCGTGGTGATGGTGACGGGGCGATAGCCCAACGCCGCCGTGGGCTGCACGGTGATGTTGACCGCCAGAGATGTGGCGGTGTTCGCGGTCACCGAGTTAACAGTCACGCCCGAGCCAAAGGTGGCAGTGGTGTTTGCGGCGAAGCTGGTGTTGAGCGAGGTGATGGTTACGTTCTGGGTCTGTCCCTGGGGCAGGCTGGGCGGGTTGATATAAACCAGTGCCGCCTGGGTTTGCGTGATGGTGAAGGCATTCACCTCTGTGGCAACTTCGCCGGCAGTGGTGGTGGTCACGGTCATCTGTCCCGGAGGCACGTTCAGGTTGACGGTGATGTTGGCGGTAATCAAGGTCGGCGAATTCACAACAAAGCTGTTGATCAGCACGCCGGGGAACGTGAGAGTGGTAACGCCCTGCTGCCAGTGGGTGTTGATGCCGTTGATGGCCACTGCGGCCAGTTGCACACCCTGTCCGCCGGTTGCGGGCGAGACGCTGTTGATCACGGCCGGTCCGGGGCTGACATAAACGGCATAGTTCAGGCCCAGCGCCTGTGCGCCGGTGGTCACGGTAAGGTTGCGCCAGCCCACGTTGGTGGTGGGAAGCACATAACCTTCGACCGTCAACGAAGTGGGTCCGGTGACGTTAATATGCGTGAGCGTGATGCCGGGGCCGAAGTCGACCACGGGCGGATTGGCTGCCGTCCAGGTTGTGGCCTGGCTCAGGATGGTGAAGATGACGCTGCTCTGCTGCTGCACCGAGCCGGGGCCGGAAGACAACAGGAGCGGAGTACCCACTTGAATGACGAAGCCGTTGTTGATGGTTGCAGTTTCGCCGGCGGTGCGTGCTGTGGCCCAAGTGGCGCCGATGGGAGCCAGCGGAGGCAGAGCCAGGCTGACAGTGGCGTCGGTGGGGCTGTTGATCTGCACGCCGGTAACTACGATACCCGCGCCGAACTGGAATGTGGTGCTGGGGTTCCAATGCGTGTTCTGGCCGGTTACATCCACGGTAATGGTGTCGCCCTGCTTGGCGGTATTAGGAGAGATGGCCGCGATCAGCGCCAGGCTTGGAGTGACATAGAAGCCGGCACCGGTGACCACCTGCGCTGTGCCTACCGCGTCAGGCGTGGTGGCAACCACGCTGCGCCCGCCGGTGGCCGCAAGTTGATCGATGCTGATGCTCTGCGTTGCGATGGTGGGTCCGAGAATGGTCGGCGGACCGTCCACCGTGATGCCGGGGCCAAACTGGAACGTGGTGGTGGCGTCGAAGGTGGTGTACTGACCGAGGATGTTGACGGTCACTTTCTGCGCACCCTGCATCGCGGAGTTCGGATCGATGAAATTCAACGTCGGCACGCTGACAACAATGTTGAACCCGACGCTCTCGTTCTCAGAGTTGGTCGTAAAGACGATCAGGTTTGTGTGCGCCGTGGTCGCGGTAATGGTGATGTTGGCGGTTGCCGTGGTCGCGCTGAGCACCTGGAACGTGTTCACCGTGATGCCGTCGCCAAACGTGGCCGTGGTGGTGCCTGCGAGCCAATGCGTATTCGAACCGTTGAAATTGATGCTGAACGTCTGGCCGGGAAGTCCGGAAGACGGCGTGTAGTACCAGATATAAGGTGTCGGCGGAGGCGCGGGCGCGGTCACCAGGAAGTTGCCGGTGAGTCCCTGCGTCCCGGTTTGCACAAACACAGTGCGGTAGCCGGGCTGGGCGGCAGGATCGATGTTGATCAGCGCGTTGATCGTGGTCGAGTTGTCAACCTGGAACGAAGACACCGTGACGCCGGGGCCAAAGTTGACCGTAGTGGTCGCATCCCACAGCGTATAGAGTCCGTGAATGGTAACTTGCAGGCTGTTGGATCCCTGCAGCCCGTTGTTGGGACTGAGGTAGGTGATAACCGGGATGCCGCCCGTTACAACGAAGGCGCCATTGTCCGACAGGGACTCGCCCGCCGTCACCATAAAGACTGACCGTGTGCCGGGATTCGCGTAGGGCGCAATGGTCATATCCACCGTGGCGCTGGTGGGGCTGTCGATGATTACCGAATTAATGGTGATGTCGTAACCACCGCCGGCAATATAGAACTGGGTAAAGTTCTGCTGCCAGTGGGTGTTCGCGCCGGTGATTGTGAAAACGACTTCCTGGCCTTCATTGCCAGTGGCCGGTGAAACCTGGGTGATGATGGCCGGTCCGGGAATGATGGTGAAGGCGTTGAGCGAGACTATTTCGCTGCCCGTGGTTGCGCCGGGCTGGCACGGGTAGTTCGTGGCGATCAGGAACTGGCAGGCAACTCCGGGTGAAGTTACCGTAACTGTCCGCACGCCTGTGTAGGAGAGCGGGTCGATGCTGATATTGGCCGTCACCTGCGTGGCACTGTTGTAGGTGACGCTGTTGACGGTGATGCCCGTACCGAAAGTAGCGGTGCTGGACGAATTGAAGTGCGAGTACTGGCCGGTCAGAATCACGTCAAGGTTCTGCACGCCCTGCTCTGCCTGGTTGGGATTGGCCTCGGTCAGCGTACCTACGCCCGGATCGACCGTGAAGGAGTACTGCTTGGAGGCGACTTCGCCGTAGGTCCGCACGGTGATGGTCTTGAAGCCCGTGGTTGCCGAGGTGGTGATGGCCACCGGCACCGTGATGGTGGTCGGGCTGGTTACCGTGATTTGTCCGACATGGAAGTTGGGATCGCCGAAATCGACGGTGGTTACGCCGGCGATGAAGTTGGTAGCCGACCCGGTAATGTTCACCGTCTCAGTCGAACCCTGAATGCCGGTGAGCGGCGCGACGGAGTTGATCTGTGCGGCGCCCTGCGCCACGCAGAATATCCCCGGCTCGCCGGGCGCGGTCACGCTGCCCACCACTTGCTCAGTACCGGTGGTAACGGTAAGCACATGACCGCAAGGCACGCTGTAGTCCACGTATGCCCACGGGCTGACGGTGATGTTCGCGGTCAGGTTGGTGGGGTCAATCACGGTGACGGAATTGACTGTAATGTCGTTGTTGAAGGCCAGCGAAGTGACTCCCTGCTGCCAATGCGTAAAGCGGCCCAGAACCTGCAGGGTCATGGATGCGCCCTGCTCTCCTGCACCGGGAGCCGTGGCCAGCATGACCGGGAATCCTGATTCGATGTCGATAGCCTGCTGCAACGTCACCGCTTCGCCGTCTGTGTAGGTGGTCAACGGAACGAAGCCGATCGGCGACGTGGACAGCACGGTAATCTGGACGGAAGCTGTTGTCTGACTGGTCACGGCGAGTTGGTCGATGACAACGCCGGGGCCGAAGCTGACGATGGTTTCGCCCTGCAGCCAGTGCGTGCCAACGCCAACGATATTCAGTTTGGTGGTTTGCAGTTGCTGCACGACCCACGGCGTTCCAGATCCTGACCCCGAGCAGCCAGGGATGACCGCCACGGTGAAGTTCGCGTCGCAAGTAACGGGAGGCCCAACGACGGAGATATAGGCCGCGCTCGGCGTGACGCTGAAGCCGGTGCCGCTCACGATTTCAGAGCCCGTGGTCATGCTTACGCTGTTGCCGCCGACCGGGGCAGTGGGAGAAACCGCGATGGTTGCTGTGGCCGTGGTGGGGCTAAGGATGGTGAGGTTGGCAACGGTGACGCCCGCGCCAAGAATTGCAACCGTCTGACCCTGCACCCAGTGGGTCAGAGAGCCTGTAATCGTAACAACGTTTGTCTGGGAACCCTGAGCCGCACTCGATGGGTTCACGCTCACCAAGGTTGGGCTGGCTGGCGGATCCACAGCAAAGCCGCCGAGAACCTGCTCAGCGCCGGTGTTCACAAACACCGTCTGCCATCCCGGCTGCGAGGGCGTGGGAACGCCGCTGTTCAAATAGCTGGTGCTGATGTTGGCCGTCAGGTGCGTGGCGTCGATCACGGTCAGGCTGTTCACCGTAATCTGCGGGCCAAACAGAACTGCGGTCGTGCCCGGCGTCCAGTGCGTGTTCAAACCGTAAATCGCAACGTCCAGCGTGAGGTTCTGCGCGGCGTGGTACGGCTGCACGCTAATAATGGCGACCGGTGTATAGGTCACGTTGAAGTAGGTTGTAACAATCTCTCCGCCGGTAGTGAATGTGACCAACCGCGCGGTAGTGGCCGCTGTAGGAGCAATGGTGATGGTGGCGGTGGCGCTCACCGGGCTGGTAACGGTGAAGCCCGACAGTGTTACACCCTGGCCCGCGATCACCGGCAGCGTATTTGCCGCCGAGAAGTGGGTGAACTGGCCGGTAAAGCTGACGCTGAAGCTGGTGCCTGGCAACCCGTTGGCCGGACTCATGGTCAACGTGGGCGTCTGCGGGTAGACCAGGATCGAAGCCGAGACGACCTCGCCGCCCGTCGCCATATAGAACCCGTAGGTCCCCGGCGGGGTATTGGTTGAAACGCTGATATTCAGCGTGGCATGGGTCGAATCGGCAACGATGATCTCATTGACCGCTATGTTGCCAATCGGGAATGGATAGAACGCTGAAGTCGTGGTTCCCTGCACCCAGTGCGTGTTGAGGCCAACCACGGCCAGCGACACCTGCCCGCCCTGCGGCGCACTGGGCGGCGAAACGCTGATGATGGAAGCGCCGGAAGGCGCGATCGTAAATGTGAACGGGAAGATGGTCGCGCTGCCTGCCGGGCCGCTGGTAAGCCGTGCCGTAATTGAGCCGACGTTGGCGTTCGAGCTGATCGTGATGTTGACCTTCACATCGGTCGGTGAGATCACGTTGATCGAATTCACCGTGATCAAGCCGGTAAAGTCCGCGAGAATAGCGCTCGCGCTGAAGCTGGTGTTCACTCCCTGAATATCAACGTCGAGCGTCTGGCCCTGCTTGCCGGTACTGGGCGTGATCGAAGTGAGATAGGGAGTTGTGCTGACCACCGTAAAGGAGTTGGGCAGGGTTGCAATTTCGCCGCCGGTAGAAACCGTCACGGATTGCACGCCTACTGAGGCACTTGCCGGCACTGCGACCTGGGCCGTGGCCGTGGTCGGGCTGGTCACTGCCACACTGCCAACGATGACGCCGCCGGTGATGGAAACCTTGGTCGCGTCCTGCAGGAAGTGGGTGCCGGAGGCCGTCAGATAGACGGGCAGGCTGACGCCCTGACCCGATGAAGGGGGATTGACGCTAAGCAGCGTGGCGTTGTTGGGGCCAATCTGGAAAGCTGTCGAACTGGATGTGGCAAATTCGCCGCCGGTAACCATGGTCAGCGTGCGATATCCGATGGGCGTCGTGTTGCTGATGGTGATGTCAGCCTGCGCCGTCGTCGGACTGGTGATGGTCAGCAAATTGACCGTGATTCCATCGCCGAAGTTGGCAAAGGTGGTGCCCTGCACAAAGCTGGTGCCCGTCGCCGCGATGTTCACATTCAGCGTCTGGCCCTGCGTGCCGAAGTTCGGGGTAATGGAGTCGATCGAGTGCGAGTTGGATGCGTCGGCGATGATGAAGGCCGAGTTGAGCGTGGCGGTTTCAGTACCTCCGCCTGACAGCGGAGTTTTGACCACGATATGGCGTGCACCGGCGATAGCGGCAGGATCGATCACCAGTTGCGCGTTGATGGTATTAGCCGTGGTGGTGGCTGTATTGGGGACAGTCGCAGTAATGGCGTTGGGGATGGTGCCGCTGTTGGCATCAATGAAAGTGATTACGGAAGACGGGCTGAAGTGCGTCCATCCGTTGCCGGTTATGGTCGCGTTCACCGTTGTGCCTGCGGCGCCGGCGCCCGGCGAAACCACGGCAACGGCAGCGGGCGGATTGGTGCTGGTGGCCGAACCGCTCAGCGCCACGGTCAGTGGCGAGCCGATGGCCGCCGTGTGCGCAATCGACAGCGAGCCGGTAAGCGGGCCGGGCGTGGCGGTAGCGCTGGGAGCGAAGACGATGGAAACAATGCAGTTCGAGTTGGCCGCAATCACGCCGCCGATGCAGTTGCTGGTAGCGGTAAAGTTGCCGGTGGGAGTAAGCGTGAAAGTCTCCGGCTGCGACTCATGATTGGTGAGAACGATGTTCTTGGGGGGGCTGAGCGTTCCCAGTTTCTGCGCGCTGTATATCAACGAATAAAGTGAGAGCGTGAGAGGCGAGGTTCCGGTGCCGGAGAGGTTAACCACCTGCGGGCTGGTCACTGCATCGTCGTACACCTGCAACTGCCCGCTGCGCGTGCCGCCAATGATGGGAGCAAAGCTGACGGTGAGGTTGCAGGAAGCGCCGGCGGCCAGCGCATAAGGCAGCGCCGCACCGCAGGTTGTCGACGTCTGCTTATAGTCGCCGCTGAGCTGGAAGCTGCTGATGTTTACCGTACTCGATGTGTTGTTGTTTTTGATTGTGATGGTCTTATAAGCGCTGGTAGTCCCCACGGGCGCCGTAAAGTTGTTGATCAACGTCGGCGCAACCGTTACCGGGGCATTGCCAGCGCCTTGAAGCTTGATGGTCTGCGGGCTTCCGAGCGCATCGTCGGCCACACTCAGTGTGGCGGTTCTGGTACCAGAGGCACTGGGCGTAAAGGTCACCGAGAGCGTGCAATTGGCGTGCGCCGCGAGGGTCGAAGGCACGGCTGGGCACATGCTTGTAACCAGGAAGTCGCTTGCGTTCGTCCCACCGATCGTAACTCCGGCGATGGCCAGCGGCGTAGCCTGCACATTGGTCACCGTAACCAGGCTTGCCGGGCTCGTCGCTCCCACATACTGCGCTGCAAAAGCCACTGTGGATGGAGTAACAAGGACTGGGTTATAAGCGGTCCCGCTAAGGGCGATTGCCTGAGGACTGTTCGCTGCATCGTCAGTCACCGTAACTGACCCGGGCTGCGGTCCAACAGCGAGCGCACTCAAACTCACTGAGATTACGCAATTCGCGCCCGGCGCAAGTCCCGCTGGAGCAAGCGGGCAGGTAGTGCCGGTGCTGTCAAGCGAATAGCCGCCGCTAAAGCCGCCAATTGCGCTGATCGTCAACGCCTTGGTTTGGTTGTTCTTCAGCGTCACATTCCTGATGACCGGTTGGTTAACCACAACCATGCCAAAGGCTATTGACGTAGGCCAAATAGTCACAGGGGCGATGCCCGTGCCAGTCAGGGCCGCAGTTTGCGGGCTATTGGCGGCATCATCGGTTATGGTCAGAGCACTGGCCGGCGCCACGCCCAGGCTTGTTGGCGTGAACGTAAGGCTGATGGTGCAGGTGCTCTTGGGCGGCACCGGCGTACCAACAACGCAGGTGGTTGTCGCAGGTACCACCGGATAGGGCGCCGCAACTGCGATCGACGACAGATTCAGTGCAACGGTCTGATTATTGGTCAGCACAAAGTTTTTCGCCGCACTTGCCGTGTTCTGCACCACACTGCCAAAATTGGCAGTTGCCGGCAAAAGCGTAGTTGGCGCAACGCCGGTGCCGCTCAGCGCCGTAAACTGTGGACTGTTGGCAGCCGAATTGATGATCGTGATCTGGCCACCGGCTGTTGCGCCGACCGCAACCGGATCAAACGTAATCCCGATGACGCAGCTTGCGCCCGCGGCCAGCGTGCCGCTCACCGTTCCACCGGCCTGTGGGCAGGTGGTGACTGCGCCGCTGTCGAGCGCGAAAGACCCACCAAAGATGGCGGAAGTAATCGTCAGCGCACTCGCCTGGTTGTTCTTCAATATGATCGTCTTGGTCACGCTGGTGGTGTTCACGACCTGCGCCCCAAAGGCCACAGAGGTTGGGCTCAGCGTGGTCGGCGCAGCGCCTGTGCCTGTCATAGTCACTGTTTGCCCGGTGTTGCTCGCATCGTCATTTATGGAAAGAATGCCGGAGGGCCGGACGCCTATCGCGGTAGGCGTAAACGTAAGAGCAAGATTGCAGCTCGCGCCCGCTGCCAACGGAACGGCAATCGAGCAGGTACTCGACGGATCCAGGGCAAACTCGCTCCCCCCCGACAATGCAAACGAGCTGAAAGTGAGCGGATTGGTTACCTGATTGTTCTTGATGGAGAGCATCTTAATGGTGCTGGTGGAATTGACCACAACGGTCCCGAAGGCCAGCGTGGTTGCCGACAAGGTTGTCGGTGCAAGTCCGGTTCCGGAAAGAGTCACCGACTGCGGGCTGTTGCTGGCATTGGTGGCGATGACCAGCGACCCGGCTGGAACAACGCCCACCACTGTCGGGGTGAGCGTTACACCGATCAGGCACGAGCCGCCTGCGGCCAGGGGCGTAATCGTCGAGCAGGTCGTCGACGGATCCACAGCGTACCCGCCGCCCGGCGGCGTAATCGACGTGAAAGTGAGCGCTGTCAGCTGGTTATTCTTTAGCGTAATTGTCTTGATCAGGCTGGCCTGGCCCACCACGATACTGCCAAAGGCCAGCGAGGCCGCCGATAGAGTGGTCGGCGCTACCCCGGCACCGGAAAGTGCCACCAACTGCGGACTGTTGCCGGCATTGGTCGTAATGGTCAATGATCCAGCGGGGATTGCACCCAAAGCTACCGGCGTAAGCGTGAGATTGATAAAACAGGTAGCGCCTCCGGCCAAGGGGGTAATTGTCGAGCAGGTCGTCGACGGGTCCAGGGCATAGCCGCCGGCCGGCAACGTAAGCGAAACAAACGTGAGGGGCGCCAACTGGAGGTTCTTAAGCGCGATCATCTTGATCGGGCTTGTCTGACCAACAACCACATTGCCGAATGCTGCTGCCGTCGACGACAGCGTGGTTGCGACAATTCCACTCCCGGAAAGAGGTAACGACTGCGGGCTGTTACTGGCATCGGTGGTAATGATCAATGAACCGGCAGGCACCGCGCCCAGCACCGTCGGGGTGAGGGTGAGAGCCAATGTGCAACTGCCACCCGCGGCCAGAGGCGTGATCGTCGAGCAAGTCGTCGATGGGTCCAGGGCATAACCGCCGCCAGGAACGGTGATCGAAGCTATGTTGAGTGGCGTCAGTTGGTAGTTCTTCAGCGTCACAGTCCTGACGGCACTACTCGTATTCACGACCACGCCGCCAAAACTGACCGTGGTCGTCCAAAGCGTGGTCGGTGGCATGCCGTTCCCGGCCAGCGCCACCGTATTCGGACTGTTGGGGGCAGTCGTGCTGATCGTCAAAGTTCCCGCCGGCTGCGCGCCCGTGGTCACGGGCGACATGGTCAGGCCCACTGTGCAGCTAGCCCCGGCCGCCAACTGGGTCAGCCCTGGGCATGTCGATGATGGGTGGATTGCATAGGGGGTCCCAGGCGTTACGGCGATTGAATTCATCAGCACCGAGGCCGCACCCGTGTTCTTCAGCGTAATCGTCAACTTCGCACTGGTCGTGTTGACAACTACGCTGCCGAAATTGAGCGATGGCAGTGAAACCGTGGTTTGCGCACCTGCGAAAACCGGTGATATCAGGCAAATGATTGCGGTTAACGTAAGCAGTATTGCCTGATTCAGTTTGCTTAGAGGATTGCATCCACGGTCGAACATTGTACTTGCCTCCGTCGCTTTCTATCGGAGTGGGCTGCCCGCGGGACGGGGAACCACTCAGTTGCATAGTGTTCGCTTCTCCCTTTTCGTTTCAAAACCTGTGATTTAGTCCACGAAACTGCATACGAACATGGGCCGGCGCGACCGGGTCCAAAAGCAGTCCGCTGAACAGCTTTGCGTTGAGGAAGAACCAGCATCCGCAAAACTGCTAAAACAACAAATATGGAGAAGCGAATTGAGACCGGAATTTTAACCATTAACGATTTCCAAAAGCAAGTGAATTCTCGTGAGCTTTGTAATTCACATCACATATTTGTCGACCTCTAATTTTCCGCCCAGGAAGTAATCCTATTTGGTAACTACACGAATAATCACTTAGGTAACTATATCGATGACCTCTTTAGTAACTAATTAGGAAGCAACTTTGGTACCTTCAAGGCGGCAGCAAATTGCGTGAATGCGCCAAAATGCGTTCTGAGCGCGTTTCACATGCATTTATGCGAGCACCTTGCAGGTAGCGTGCACTCGCACTTCGTCCTCGCGCGTTGCCTTTAGCGTGTTAAGAAAAGATAACTTTTCCCTATCCAAGATCGCCGCGGTGATAAGAACAGTCCAACGGGCCTCAACAGGAAGCGCGCTATTCCAGCTGAAGCACTGGGTCTAGTTGGGAGCTGTCCGATCGCAGGTTGGTTACCGCGGGCGTGAGTTCACCGAACCGGGAATCGCGCCAAATACCTATAATTCACCGTCGCTCAGAAAAATGTCTGAACTGCATCGACGACCTGGAAGCGGCTATTCAGTACTGGCAGAACACTCCATTTATCGAAGGTCAGACAGGGGTGAGATATGTCGAAGCCAATCATGTCCCCGACCCGCAGATTGTCGTTCGGAGCAATTTGCATGTACGCATGCTGGTCCATCATTTTGGTTAACAGCCAGCCTGCCGCAGCCGGTTTGGGCTCCAGCTCCCCCGGCCTGAAAAAGAGCGCGGGAGTTGGCAACCCCGCATCGAAGGCCGCGTCTCTCTTGCCCAGCCCGATAATGGCCTTACCAGGTTCCGGCACTGATTGCACATAGGCCCACACCTGCAGAGCGGGCAACAGACCCGTGTGCATCTGATGTGCAATCGGATTGCGCTCCATGATGCGCGCTTGCGCCGCGCGATAGGCGCCCACGTCGTGGGTGAGATAGCAGCCGGGGCGCAGGACAATTTCGACGGCATCTCCAAAACCTGCGCCGGCAAAGACCTCTGCCACCACGTCGTACCAGGCGGAGCCGGCGCCGGAGAGCAGAATCGGCCCCTCTTGGAATCGCTTCTCCTCCGCCAGCTGGCGCGTGACATCGACCGCCCTTTGCAAAAACGCGCGAATTGACGACTCCTCATCAAGAACGCCTTCATACATCTCCACGCCGCACAGAGCGATGGAATCAGACCACCGCGCCTGTGCGGTCAGCACCGATTGCAATTGCTCTTCGTTCCGTACGCCCGTCCGGCCTCCCATCACGCCCAGTTCGAGCAGCACCTGCAAGCGCTGACCTCGCGCCAGGTAAAACGCCCCCAACTGGTCGATCTGATCTGCCGAGTCGACCAGGCAATAGTAGGCGAAGCCGGGGTCTTCCAGCAGATGCGAAACGATCGTCATGTTCTGCTTCCCGACCAGTTGATTTGCCATCAGCACCCTGCGAACGCCGTGCCGCTGGGCCACCAGCGTCTGATGCGCGGTGGCCAGCGTGATGCCCCACGCGCCTGCCTCCAGTTGCATTTGAAACAGCCGTGGCGCCATCGTGGTCTTGCCGTGCGGCGCAAGCTGCAGCCCATAGGCGCTTATGAATTGCCGCATCCAATCCAGGTTATGCCGCAGCCTGTCTTCACACAGCACCGCGCACGGCAGGCTCAGATCCTCGTTCAAAAGATTCCAGCCCAGCGCGGCAATCTCTTCCGGTTCGAGCGCGTGATCCATGTAGCCAAGCCCCTTGTTGAGAGCGGAAATCGTATGCTGCGCAACCGCCGCTGCTGAACCTAGCTCGCTCATCGAATGAACCTCCGTGAAGATTGAAAATATAGAATGCGATGTATGAAGAGTACGCGATGCATATAGCCTATATCGTGACGGTGACGGCATGTTAAGTTGCGACATCCTGATACGCAATGCACGAATGATAGACGGTAGCGGCTCTGCGCCCCAACGCGCGGATGTCTCTGTATCCGGCGGTTGCATCGGCGAGATTGCAGCCACTCTCGATTGTGCCGCGGCAGAGACCATCGACGCCGGCGGACTGGTGCTGGCGCCCGGCTTCGTCGATGTGCATACCCACGACGACATCGCCGTAATCCGGAAGCCGGCGATGCTGCCCAAGCTATCCCAGGGCGTCACCACGGTCATTGTGGGCAACTGCGGCATCAGCGCCTCTCCTGTAACGCTGCGCGGCGAGTTGCCCGATCCGATGAACCTGCTGGGGCGTGCCGAAGACTTTCGCTATCCGGATTTTGCCGCCTATGTCGCTGCCATTCGCGAGGCGCAGCCCGCCATCAACGTGGCCGCGCTCATTGGCCACACAGCCCTGCGCAGCAACCACATGGACCGCTTGGATCGCAGTGCGACCGAAGCCGAGATCGCGGCCATGCGCCTGCAACTCGAAGAGGCTTTACAAGGCGGGGCCCTGGGCCTGAGTTCCGGCCTCGCCTATCTCTCCGCCAACGCGGCGACAACCGAAGAAGTAATATCTCTGGCCCAACCCCTGGCAGCCGCCGGTGCGGTTTACACCACCCACATGCGCATGGAGACCGAGAAGATTCTCGACGCCATGTGCGAGGCATTCGAGATCGGAAGCATGAGCCATGTGCCAGTCATCATCTCGCATCTCAAGTGCGCGGGCATTGACAACTGGGGCCGCGGCAGCGAGGTCTTGCAGGCTCTGGAATCGGCGCAGAAGTCACAACCCACAGGCTGCGATTGCTATCCCTATGCGGCCGGATCGAGCACTCTGGATTTGGGCCAGGTGGATGAACGCGTCACAATCGCCATCACCTCGAGCACACCGCATCCCGAGGTTGCCGGTCAGACGCTGGCGCAAATCGCCGATACGTGGAACTTGAGCCAACTCGAAGCGGCGCGGCGACTGCAACCGGCCGGGGCCATCTATCACAGCATCTCGGAGGCGGACATGCGCAAAATTCTCAGTCACCCTGCCACCATGATCGGCTCCGACGGCCTGCCCAACGATCCGCGCCCGCACCCGCGTTTGTGGGGAACATTTCCCCGTGTCCTTGGCCACTACTGCCGTGATGAGAAGTTGTTCACCTTGCCGAAAGCGGTTCACAAGATGACCGGAATGCCTGCGCAGCGATTCGGCCTGGCTGGGCGCGGATTGATTCGCTGCGGATATGCCGCCGACCTTGTGCTCTTCGATCCGGAGACGATTCTCGACATGGCCACATTCTCCGATCCCATCCGCCCGGCCAGGGGCATCGCCGCCGTGTGGGTGAACGGCGTACTCTCTTATACGGTCGAGGGAGCAACAGGAAAACGCGCAGGACGCTTTTTGCCGCGCGGCAAGACGGCATGGATTCAATAACGCTTCATTAGGAACTTGTTGAAAAACGTCGGACGTCACGCAGATTGAAAAACTGAATCGCCCTACAAAGCCCGCAGAGCGATCGGTAATGCCTCAGTGAGGGTTTTGGTATTCCGATATTTGCCACATTCCGAGACCTCTAAGTGTT
>CAIKND010000180.1 GCA_903828675.1 uncultured Acidobacteriaceae bacterium | reverse complement strand
CCTGTTCTTGCTTCGCTTTATCCAAGACATTACCCATGCCAACCGAGGCTAACTTCCCCAGTTGCAGTTCATGTCTCAGGTCATTCTCTATGGCCGGTTTTCAGCTGACCCTCTATGGCCGGATTTGGGTGACCCCCAAGGATCCGACGGCTCTAGTCGCAATACGGTTGCCCAACGTGGCTCAGTTTGACGTGCTGAGCCTCTATGTGGCGAATTTGTTCTGGTACGTTGAAGACCTTCGGCAGAAACTCAGCGCGACTGCCGGGGTAACACTTATCACATCCAACCCTGACTTCGTCCTGATTTCCCCGGACGTTCCGAACGCTCCAGCCCTTACCAACACCCCCATCCTGGAAATCACGCAGCCCAATCTAGACCTGCTTGAGAATATTAGAAACGGATACGTTGGAAGGTGCCGATTCGAGGACATTAAGGGCTACATGGGGGTGAAAGCGTCACTTCGGCCTGACCGCCGTCTTCAACTGCCGCATGAAGGCAGTTTGATGAAGGCACTGTATGCGCACCTGCAGACTCGTGAATGGATTTTTGACCCACCACGTCTGAGATACTACGGTGTTTCGACTTCCGTCGGACAAGCCGACTTGGATGCGATGCAAACCGTCGCAACCCACAGCATTGTGACCGTTCAGACGGTTCCGGAGAGAGCGGTAGACGAACTATACGCAGTAGATTCCATAAACGATGCTGACGCTGCATTTGTTCAGATCCTAGCACCTTGAGAAAACGGCAGGCTCGGGAGACTGCGGTAGGGAGTGCGTGACGAAATCCCCCACTCCCACACTACTAACACTGACCCGCAGTCTTGATGAAATTTCCGGAGCGTTAGGCACCCAGACTAAATGCTTATGCCCTCTATTAATCCGCTGGTTAGACTCTGTGATTTCGATACGGCCGGGGTACCAGAAAAAGAATTGCGGATTGTACGCAAGGAGGGCTTCAAGCACAGAGCGAGTGTTGTAACTGGTACCAAGCGCGCGATCAATGTTGAGCGGTACTTCCGGCTGTATTGCGTTGGCAGCTCTGCGTAGTGCGGCTGCGGAAATGCCAGCTTTCCTCGCTTGAATAGGGTCCCGGCCTTCGATGGTCGTAGCGTCGAATCTGGATCGGGCCCTCAGGTGGGTTCGCTAGAAGAATCTGCATTCTTCTGTGATTTTCAGGGTCGATGTAGTTGAATTCCCGTTCTTTCGGAAGCTCTGCTATCGCACGAAGTGAACTTGAAGCCGTCAGCCTCATGATTTTCCTTGATGAATTCCAGTATGGATTTTGCCAACGCTTTGGCTGCTAAAAACGGTACACCATTGCCTACGGTCTTGAACATATTAGAGAGGCTCATGTCGGCGGGTAGTTCGAACTTACTTGGTAGGCTCTGAATTGCAAGAGATTCCGCCACCGTGATGCGCCTCGCTTCATATGGATGAAGGTGAACTTCATTGTTGCCGTAACAGGCGGTTGGAGAGTATCTCCATCGGTGTAGACGTTTGAATGACTTCTTACTATCATCTCCCTCGTCTACGGATTCAAACCTCGCTAAACCAGCACGGGGCTGAAACTGGTGGGAGGAATTCGGGTGCGTCTCCACCTTGTTTTTCCGGAACCAATACTCGACAGTTAGCTCCCTTGGAACTCCGTCCGGCATAGCCAATTGTCGACCTCGATGAAATCTCCGCGTTGATGGCCAGCATACCTGGCTCAGCCTCTCGTCGGAGTACTTCTCGTGCCGAGTCCAAGGGAAGGGTACTGCACTTAGCGCAATCCCGCCGTTCGGGACTCGTGGCTCTGAGTCGCCCCGAAATCCTAGAAGGATGATTCGTTCTCTGTCTTGGGGTACCCCGTAATTGATGCAGTTGATTAGCCGCTCCGTAGTCCTATACCCAGCCGCGTGGAGTTTTCGTTTAAGCTCTTCGAAGAACTCACGGTGTCTTTTCGTACGCCACAACCCTTTCACATTCTCGAAGAGGAAAAAGTCCGGCTTCTGTTCACAAATGAGGTGAACGTAAGTCGCGGAAAGTTTCCCGTTCTCGCCGTGCCGTCCACGGTTCTTGCCTCCGACCGAAAAGTCGGGGCAAGGAGGTCCGCCAATGAAGCCTACGAGTTCCCCCGTAGCTTTCGCACTCTCAACCATTTTAGCCAGGCGCTTATGCTCGGTTTCGTCATCAATGAACTTGGTAATGGAGTCCCCGGAGTAGCCAAACTTTGGTTCCTCAATGCCCAATACTCTCCGGGAGTGTTTGTAGGCTTTGAGGAATGGCTCGTGGAACTCATTGACGAACACAATGGAATAGCCGGAGAGCTCGAATCCGAGGTCGAGAAATCCTGCACCGGAGAAAAAAGCGAAAATCTGAGGTTTAGACTTCATTGTCGTATTCCGATTGTGTGGACGGCGGTACGCCACGTCAAGAGATAGTGTCGAGTAGTTGATGTTCGCTTGTAATTTTCCTACGCTTTTGCGCCATGGACATGCCAAACACCGAGGACACCAGTATCGACGAGTTCGCCACGCAGTGCTCCAACCTGGCCGACGGTGGCGATGTGCGTGAAAGAGTGAGAGGGTGCAAAATTCCTTTTTTTGGACTTTAAATCCTAACCGGAACATCGAGCCAATCTTGGTGCTGTCCTTAGAACTGAAGGTCACTGAAGGTGCGGAGTGCTTGCCGTGGTCGCCGCCCGTCCGGGATTCCGCTGTTGATCGTTCGATTGCGACGCGGTCGTCGAATCCTGTTTGCGGTGGCCATCAGTTCCGAGGACCCGTGACCGGCAGGGCAGAGCGCATGAAACTGCTGCACATGGTACTTCTCAATCGCAAATGGATTCCGGCGTTCCTGCAGGCAATACACTGCGTATCCCGCGAGGATCATCGCCGTTAGTAAGAGCCACCCGAAAACAAATGGCTTCCATGGTACGAGAATCAACATTGCTCCACCTCCAAGATCAGAGATCCGCTTGCCACTTGCCGTCGGTAAAGCTCGCCTTCCAATTTAGACCCGCGTCCTCTGCCGATCCGAGGCAGAAGTCTCGCTCGGAGCGCTCCACTTTCTTTGTGATATATTGTTCCCAGGTTCGCCGAATCGCGACCTGAGATTGTCTCCGGAAGCGAAGTCGGGCAGAGGTCGCCAAAAATAGAGCGTGGGCACATTAAGGGCACAATAACGGTTCCAATTGGCTCCTCAGGGCGCGTTAGGTTGCCATCCATTACGCCTGGTTTCAATGAGTTACGCCAAAGCGGTGGGCTGTCACTGCAGAGGTCGGGAGTGCTCGGGAAGTCGGCCGTGGAAAGAACGTATCCACCTCCCGGTGTGAATGGGTTGTGCGGTTCCCACACTCGCTAGGACAGCCCGATGTCGCAACCCAGAGAAAAGCGCAAGGCCGCACAGATCTCGTTCGTTCGCAGAGAACTCAACTGGGCCACGCGCTTGCCCAATCGATCCTGGGAGACGGTGACCGGATTGTGCAGGTTCACTGCGCAGGGCGCCTTCATACCATCTTCCTCGTTCAAGACCACCTCCGACGGCACACCGCGGATAGCGGAGGTGATAGGCGCCACGGTGACGGACGAGAGGTAAGCGATGGCACTGTCTCGCGTGAGCACCACGACCGGCCTTTGTTTATCCGGCGGAGCAAAGGAGTAAAGCCGGATATCCCCGCGGGCTATTCTAGCGGCCACGTTGCCTCCGCTTCCCAAACACTCGATTCGCCTCCCGCCGGCGCCTGCTTGGAATAGCCTTGACGGTCGCGTTCTTCCAAGGCGCAGACTTCCAACCTCCGCAGGTGTTCCCGCAGGGCTTCGCGCACCAGCTCGGAACGATTCCGTTTCGTCCGGCGCGCGGCCCGATCGGTGGCCTGCAATAGCTTCTTGTCGAGAACAATCTGAACGGTTTCCATATGTTGACCCTACTCCACAGTATACTCCACATTGGACTCAACAATCGAGGTCTCGGCCTTTCATAGAGCAAGGAGATCGGCAGAGGATTGCAAGGCAGCATCTATCGGAGTCGACTTACATTACTAATCCCGGTCGTCCGCCGCTAACGTCCGTAACAACGTGTGAGAGAAGAGACGGCTGTCTTGGTATAGTCCGCTCAATCTCGTGATTAGCCAAATAACTCCATAGTTTGTCCTGTGAGACCGTCCCTCTATGGGATGCCCCAAGCGAGATATGTTGGATCGTCATATATTCCCAGGCCGCCCCCGTTCGGTAGTTTCTCTTGCGAGAACTGACCGATTGCATCGTATAACGGTGCCTGTTTGAACGGAACATGAATGGCGTGTGCCGTTCCATCGTCAATGCGCTCCTTAAGGGCGGGCGGCCAATAGGCGGAAAGCGCACTCGGATTGCGAATTGCGCCGGTAAAAACCGAATACGCGACGATGATTGGGATCTCGTACACATCGACGGCCTTCTCAATTTCAAAGGGGACCCAGTCAGTATCTAAGCGCGTGGTCTCACCAACTATAAGAATCATATTTCTTGAATTGCGGAGTCGCTCTAACAGAGAAGCCCGCAGCGTAGAGTTCTTGCTGCTATCTCGAACAGCAGATGCCTTCTCATGGCTGTTCACTATCTTGAAATCATGGTTCTTATTTGCGTTCCACGCACATAGCAGCGTGTAGTAATCGATGTCGGACTTGCCACCTGGGATGTTGTTGCCATCAGCATGAAACGCGATATATGTCCCGCTTCTGTAAGCCATCGATTATGCCTCCCAATGTTGTTTCACTTCTCTCAGGTCTACGTCCTCAAACCTGTCCCGTCTGAGCACAATCCGAATCGTTTGCGTAATCTCATGTGCCTTCGATTCCGTGATCGCAGAGAGTATTACGAGATTGAGCAGGTCGCGGGTGGGGAGGTTAAGCCCTGCAAGGCCACTGCCCACCAATGGCAAGTTCAACGGATGGCCATTGCACTCCACACGAGCTCTCTGCCAGAGCTTGTGTAAGGCACGCCACATCAACTCAACATCCGAAAAGACCTTGCAGTTGGTATGGTTGGTCTTGGCCAGGGCGAAAAGGATATATCGGTCTTCGTTCGCCTCGATTAGAGCCGTGGTGCCAATTTGATAGCAAAGAGTTTTGCCCTCAACCTTGTCAGACACTTCAATGTGTTCTTCGTTGATGAGCTGGGTCTCGATTTGCCTATCAATCGAATCCTGATAGCCGGAGAAGTGCCGCCTTAAAAAGGCACCGTGAAGGCTCTTATCGGAAACCGGCTGGCCCAGTTGTGTTTCGAAGAACTCACTAACGCCGATGGCTCGTATGCCGACCTGCTCGAAAATGTCGCCGAAACTGATCTCCAAGCATGTGCTGGAGTGCGCTATTTTAATTGTCGTCTTCGACGGTTTCCAGACCTTCCACAAACCCCACGCGAAGCTGATGAGTATGGCTGCCGTGAGCGGCGCCGGTCCGGAAATCTGTATCGAAGGGAAGAATTGCGTGACCACTTTGACGACCGTAAAAAGCACGCTAAAACACGTGAAAATATATGCGATCGTCTTCCACTTGTGCTTCGTAATTCCGAACCAGAGATCGTTCAGGGACTGCATGGTCGTCGTTGCCCCGCCTTGTTTATCGTTCACGGCGTATAGCGTTTCCGTTTCAACCACAAATGCAACAGAGGTTGAGGATCAGCCTATTTTACCCTCCGGCGGGTAGCCGCCCCTTGATGAACTGGCAAATTGGGCACCCTTCCTTCCTCCCGCGGCTTTATCACGGACGGGTTTCGGGATACCGCTTAAATTCCAGGTAAGTCCTCAAAAACGCATGAGCGCGAGGCCATCTCTTGCTCTATGAGCATCTGAAGGTTTTCAGAACATTGGCCGACTTCTCAGCCCTTATCGGGTCGTAAGATTCGGGCAGCTCTTCGAACTGCTTCTTCACTCACCTTGCCAGTTTCTTCGCGCATCGTTCCGAGAGTTGCATCCGAACGGAACTGTGGAATCGGTCTGCTCAAGTTCCGATTCAAGGTGTCGCTTCGCTTTTGTTGAATCTCGCCAGCCTTGGGCGGAGTGTTGTCACGATGGCGCCTATCCAATCCTGGTTCTTTCATCTGATTTCCTCCTATAACCTTCTGCTTGGAAAATAACCGAGTGCAATCAGCGAGAGCGACACGATCTCAATCTGTGCCGATACTGCCCGCGCTCCGCCTTAGCCGTGTCTCTTAGCCGAAAAACCCACGCTCAATTTGCTGCCTGTTCTCCTCATTGGCCAGCCAATGAAGTGTGAGTGCAGATATGATCGCGATCACCAGCACTCCCACCCACATCCTTGTGTTTCCGCCAGCCAACTTTAGGCCGTGCGTAATGTTCGCTGCATTCATGGTGCCTCCAATCGCGAATCAGTGTAAAGTCGTTAGACCGCCCGCCAGTGATCAGGCCTTTTCTTGTCGTTCAGGTGCCGGACACGAGCGACATGGGGGGAGTGGCCCTTTGCCTTCGCCCAATCGATTGCTGCTTTCTGAGTGCTAAAAGTGCCAAGCACTTCGTCGCCTTGGGTCTCGACCACATAATCATCGATGCGCGACCCTTCTGGGCGGCCTTTAGGCCGGGCTTCAACGAAGACGATTGCCATAATCTCATCTCCTTTTGTCTTGAAACGGTTAGTTTTCGTGGTGCCCCTCAACGCGAACGCTCTTTTCGCTCAGATGGAATTCCACAGGCTCAGGGAATAGGTGCAGATGGTGGTGATGGTGCCCAGCGGGAACTTGAAAGAGTGGCTGACTATATTCCATCTTCTTCTCCTCGATTGCGATCTAGACCTGAACTTGCTAATCTGCAACTACAAGATTCATGATTGCATAAGTGGCGTGCGATTGCAATATAGCAATTAAGGAGAACTGGAGAATGTCGGAGAATTTCGACGTAGGTAGCTTCCACGCGGCACTAGACAGCCAGCGCTTGGCATTGGGATTGACATGGAAGGAAGTTGCTGCGGAAGCTGGCGTCAGCGCGTCGACCCTGACGCGAATGGCACAGGGTAAGCGCCCGGACGTGGACGGACTTGCCGCGCTCCTGCGCTGGTCGGGTCTTCAGGCTGAAATGTTCATCCGAGACACTGGAGCGGAAAAGAAAAAGACAGCGGAGCCGCTGGCGCAGATCACCGCCGTTCTGCGCGCGGACAAGAATCTTAGTAGGGAGAGCACCGAAGCTATCGAGCAGATTCTGAGGGCAGCATATAAGCGCTTCCGGGTGAAAGAGCCATGAGTCTGAGGCGAGGTTTCAAGACGCGAGCAAACCAGATTTCCGTTCGCCTCCGGAAGGGCCAGGGCAGGGGCCCGGAGGCCTCGATCGACCTGGGAACTATTTTCGAGCGGTTGAGCATCGAGATCGCGCCCCTCAGCTTGCTCAAGGGGGACTGTCAGGCGGCGGTGAGGCGGCTGTCGATCACCGACAACGGGTCATTTTCCGCAGCGACCCTGCCGGTAGATTCCGGGCGACGTATCATCGTTCACAATGATAGCCACGATCCCCGCCGCCAGCGCGGGAACCTTGCGCATGAGTTGGCCCACCTTCTGCTCGGTCACCCTTTTACTTACCCCATCGATCCATCGGGATGCAGAAATGTGGACCGCGACATTGAGGACGAAGCGAGCTGGCTTGGCCCCACAATTCTTGTATCCAACGAAGCGGCCCTGCACATAGTGAGACAAGGGTTTAATGAGGATACCGCCTGCGAAATGTATGGCGTGAGCCTGCCGCTACTCCGAATGCGCATTAATGGGAGCGGCGCCCGAATTCGACACCGCCGATCCTACTACTGAGTCATCCTTGATCCGATCCTCAAGGAGTCGCTTCTCCAGAATCGGTCTTCATGAACGCCGATCTCTCCCCTGATCCTCAAAAGCCCTGACGGTGCAGGGATCTCCGGCTGATTTTCAGGGTATTTGACAGGGCGCTGACAATTCACGATTCAACCAGGCTTGGGCAGAGGTTAAAGTGCCGGGAGCTGCGACATTGCGGGTCGTTCAGGATCGAAGTTGCCCCCGCACCTCCTGAGTGATCGGATTCGAGGGGCCTAACCCACCCGCGGCCTCTGCCCAAAAGCAGAGATCTGGGCAGAGGCCGTTGGGGCAGAGGTCGTGGGTCCGTTAAGGGTCCAATAACGGTTCCGCACCGCTCCTTTTAGCGCCAAAAGTGGCCATCAGTGGCGTTTGGTTTCAATAAGTTACACGTTTCCGACTCGCTGTCACGGCAGAGGTCGCGGGTTCGAATTGGCCCCGTTAAGTTTCATCGGAGGAGCCGCATAAAGCTGTCGAAGTTCCTATCCAATCCCGATTGTAGCCCGGTCAAACCACTCAGGCCGACCGTTAACGCGCTTGACGTCGGTAGCCGACTTTCCGGTGCGCCGAAATAGCTCGTTGACCGCATCCAGGAAGCCCCATGGACCTTGAGGTTCCACGGGAATGTAACGGTCCAACTTTCCCGCTGCGGCGAGTGCCGCCTCCTCTTCCTTAAAGATTGGATTTTCGATCCAGTACCAGTCTGGAGGTGCTCCTTCGCGGAGCACGAAAGCAGCTTTACCATCAGGATGGTCGCGATCCCACTCCGCGTACCGGAAAGTATCGTTCACGCGAGTGCCGTATAAGCACCTCATGAGCGTCACGACCGACATTCGAGCTTCGCGCGACCGAGGGTGCTTTGGTTCTGTGTAGGGCCACGTGGTGAGCCAGCAGCAGTCGTACATCCTGCCCAAAACTGCCAGCTGCGTTAACACGCATGGCCGCAGATCGAAGCCTGAACCGGGCAGGATCTGCGCAATGATCGTGTCGTCGATATCGATGTACAAAGTAGTTCCTCGCGGCATCTGCGATCTCTTTCGAACTCTGGGTTCTGCCTAAAATGAGCATTCCGATTCATTGGTAGAGTAGCCAACTTATACCGACAAACTCAACTTGCTAAGTTCGATTGACATTGGCCTTGCCGGCGGACGATTCGCCAGACGGCAGTTAGACGAATTACCGTTTGGCTACGTGCGCGAAACTGGTTGCGGAGAGGAGAATCGAACTCCTGATCTCTCGATTATCGATCGAGTGCTTTGAACCAACTAAGCTACTCCGCAATGGAGCCGAAAAGCGGACTCGAACCGCTGACCTCCTGCGTACCGAGCAGGCGCTCTTCCAACTGAGCTATTTCGGCCATAACATTGGTGCGGACGGCAGGACTCGAACCTGCGATGAACTGGGTGTAGGCCAGCCGATTTAGCCGCTAATCTACGTCCGCGAATCTGGTGCGCATGGGCAGACTTGAACTGCCATCTCAAGCTTCGGAGGCTTGTGCTCTTTCCGTTGAACTACACGCGCGCAAACCTGTGGTCAACCCGCCCGGATTCGAACCGGGAACTATGCTTTAGGAGAGCATCGTGATCTCCAGTTTCACCACGGATTGATGGAGAGCCTACTGAGAGTTCAACTCAGATTCACGGTTTAGAAGACCGGCGCCTTGTGCGTTAGACGATAGGCTCATGGTGGGTCCGGTGAGATTTGAACTCACGTCTCTTCGCTTAAAAGGCGAGTGCAGATAGCCGCTATGCGACGAACCCAAAGTGGTGAGCGCGGCTGGATTTGAACCAGCGTCAGCCTGCTTAAGAGGCAGGTATAATCAGCCGCTATACGACGCGCTCATGGTGTACGTGCCGGGAGTCGAACCCGGAATCGGTCCCTTATAAGGGGACTGCTACATGCCCGCTAGCAGCTACACGTACGTGGTGCCAGCGGCTGAATTCGAATCAGCTACAACAGGGTTATGAGTCCTGCGACTATCCACTTCGTCTTCGCTGGCAAAACTTGGCGCGGGCGGAGGGATTTGAACCCCCAAGTTCGGCTTTGGAGACCGACAGTTTGACGTTGAGCTTACGCCCGCATTTTCAAAGAGCAACAAAAAACCCGGCACTAGGCCGGGTCCGGTGCAGAAACAAATACACTCAGACCCTCAAGACACGACTCCCCAAATGACCCGCTTGGTCATTCTAGTTATCACGTGTTTGAAGGTCTGCAGCATAAGTCTCACTCGCTGTTAAAGCGTACATCGATTCGTAATCCGTTGCAACTCAGTCCTTATATGGATCGAATTCTCTTGCCGAGGCCATCGCGACACCGACAGGCGTCAGGCGGTGCAGGATACGAACGGAGTCCGACACCGACGCGAGAACTTCGTCGAGCCGCTTGTAGCAATCGGGAGACTCATCGAGTCCACCGCCGCGCAGCTCGATTCCGGAGCGGTCTATCCATGAGCGCATCATCTCATGGGTAACCTTCCCTGCGCGCTTGCACTCGCCGGTCTTGCGGTCGAATACACCGCGCGCTTCATTTCGGCCCATTGCGCGGCCTGCGCCGTGGACCGTGGAGTAGAGACTGTACTTTGCATTCTCGTTCTCCACGCCTTCAAGGATGACGGACTGCTCGCCCATGGAACCTCCGACAAATCCCTTCTCTCCAGGAAATGCCGGCGTAGCGCCTTTGCGAACGACCCAGAGCAATTCTTCGCCATGCTTCTCGTGCCAGGCAAAGTTGTGATGGTTATGAACGGCCTCCACAACCGCAGCGCCCAGGATCTTCGCCACGCGGTTACAAACCCAGTCACGGCCTGCGTACGCGTAGGCACCGGCAAGGCTCATTGCCAACAAATACTGCGAACCCAAATCGCTGTTCACGTCCAGAACACAAGGCTCAACATCCATACCGTCCTTTGCGCCGGCAGCCTTGAGAAACCATGTGGCAACTCCATGGCCGAAACCGCGCGACCCAAAGTGAACTCCGATCCAGACGCGATCCTCCTCATCGGTGAAGATGTCGACGTAGTGGTTGCCTGAACCAACAGTTCCGAGTTGCGCCTCGGCCTTCTGGTAGAGAGGACGAGTGGCATCCAGATTCCAGCCGTCGAGCGTTTTGTCCAACACGGCGCTGTCAACGCGCTCGGCGTTCTTGCGGCCGATGCCGAAGCTGATCGTGTTCGCGACCTCGTCCATGATTCGGCCGATATCCGGACGCAGGTCGGCGCCGGTCATATCCAGACGGACCGCCTTGTTTCCGCAGCCGATGTCATATCCGACACCGGTAGGGCTGATGGCGTTTCGGTAAGCTACGACGCCCCCGATCGGCACTCCGTAGCCGAGATGGTTGTCAGGCATCAGGGCAACTTTGTCCGCGGTCCGCGCGCAAGTACGTATCTGCTTCAGCGTCTTCTCGTCCGCTTCGCCAAACACCGGAATCGTTCCATCGATCAACTGCATTCCCGTTCCTCTTTCTTGATGGAGCACCTGGCAGGACTCGAACCTGCATAGAAGTTATTCACTTCAATCCGCGTTCGTAGCGCGGCGGCTAATCCAGTTCACACCACAGGTGCTCAAACTTGGTCTGCGCGGAGAGATTTGAACTCCCGTCATCTCGCTCCCAGGGCGAGTGCCTCAAGCCAGGCTAGGCTACGCGCAGACAACTTGGTGGCTTCGGCGGATTTCGAGACCGCGACACTCACGCCTTCAACGTGATGCTCTACCCTCTGAGCTACAAAGCCAAATCTTGGTGGACCTGGAGAATGTCGAAATCTCGACCTCCGCATTGCAAGTGCGGCGCTCTGCCAACTGAGCTACAGGCCCACGTAAAGGTTGGAGGGAAGGGAGGGAGTCGAACCCTCTAAAACGTGATCCACAATCACGCGCCGCACCGTTTGGCTTCAATCCCCACGTCTTTGTTACCAATGTTGGAGCCGGCAGAGGTAGTCGAAACCCCAACTGGCGGTTCACAAAACCGCCGGTCTGTTCTACCGGCCCACATTCATCCTCGAAGAGCAAAGCGCCGATCGCCATCTCCGTCGGCGTACAAGTACCTACGCCACTCGTTCACTTCGAGACCCATCGACCGCAGAATGAACCTTCCAGTGTGAACGCTTGATGGAAACGGCCTGCGCAACAGCGGCATGCCTGCCTCTTCCGGCGTCCTGTCCGCCTTGCGGTGGTTGTCCTTCCGGCAACATGCCACAAGATTCTCCCAGGAATTCTTTCCACCTTGCGATCTGGGAATCACGTGGTCGAGCGTTAGCTCACTCCCGTGAAATTCCTGGCCGCAGTACTGACAGCGATATGCATCCCTCAGAAGGATGTTACGGCGTGTCGTGACCTGAAGCCGGACGGGAACATGTTTATACACATTAAGCCGGATAACGCTGGGTAAGTGGATGCCAGGATAGATCAACCTATTCGTGGCTAACTCCACTGTGGCTTTCCCTTTTGTGACAAGCTTCAGCGCCCGCATTGCCGGAATGATGCGCAAGGCCTCATATGACGCGTTAAGTTGTAGAACAGGTCTTCGCATCAAACTCATTGCGATTCTCCTTGTGCCTTTCAGTGGAGGCCCATTGACGCCTCGAACGCCAATCTTGTGATTACGAAACACACGCTCTTCCGGTTGAGCTAATGGGGCGACGCGTCAAAGTTCCTTTCTTTCAAAACTGGAGCGGTGAGCGAGACTCGAACTCGCGTGTGCGGTTTGGAAGACCGCCGTACTTGCCGCTGTACGATCACCGCCTGTTGGCTCTCGGAGGGGGAGTCGAACCCAATCCATTCGAGGCTTCAAAGGCCCCTGGCTTGCCATTAGCCGATCCGAGAACAATTCAATGCTGGCTCCCGGCGAGGGATTCTAACCCTCATCAGCAAGTTCAGAGCGTGCGGTCCTCACAGTTGAACGAACCGGGAACAAATCAAAACTTTGGCTCCGAGAGTCGGATTCGAACTGACATCTCGCTTCTTAACAGGAAGCCGCTCTACCCTTGAGCTATCTCGGAGTAATGCCAACTTACACAACGCCGCTCTACCGCTGAACTATCTCGAATCAGCGCGACAAAACTAAAAACCCTCTGGCCAATTGGCTCAGAGGGTAGATGGAATCCAGATTCAGAATCCCCTGAGCGATCACATAGGAGCACCATGCCACGGTTGCGCCGTCGCTGGTGTAAATCCGTGATTGACTCGGTTCATCATTGCCTTTACAACTTACCGCGGATTTGATTGCATGTCAACTGTTGTTCCGCGAATTATTGTTCGCTCTACTTAGCAGACGAACAATCAAGCCTCTTAATCACCAAACGAGCGGGCCATAAGAATGGCGCCGGCGACGAGAATCAAACCCGCGAATCAATACCTTGAAATAGCATCCGCCAAGTCAGCGTGTGCTTATCACAACTCACGAATGTGAGGAGGAACGCTTCGACATTCTTAGCGACCACCGCACCCGCTCTGCGATGAACTTGGCAAACTGGCTCGCATCCAAATCGATGCTCGCGCGGTCGAGAGCGTTCAAATACTCTGTGCGATCCTCAACGCGAACGACTGTCCACGGATACCCTCCCGACGCAAGAAGGGCATTCATCAGAAAGCGAGCCATACGGCCGTTGCCATCGGGATAGGGATGAATATAGCCGAGGAGCCAATGGCCGAGTACAGCTCGGACCGATGGCTCAGGTTCCGCTTCAATCAAATCGAATAGTGCGGGCATAGCGTCGCGCACTGCTTCCCAACGTGGCGGGACATACCTGGAATTGCGTAGAAAGACTGCATCACTGCGATAGCCTGCCAAGGCCGATGCCGGGATCAAACCGGATGCAACACATGGCTCGAAAAGCTCTCTGTGCCATTCCCTGTGGTCTGTCCGGACGATCGCTCCCGCGTTTCCACCGGCGAGGACTTTGGACACGGTACGCTTCACTCTTTGGAAGGCTTGCCAATATCCGCGTGCGGCCAGTGCGTCGCGGCTTTGCCGGTCTGCCTCGTGGTGCGCTGGGTCCCATGCCCCCGATATGACCCTCTCAATCAACTCCGGACTTACGCGGTAGCCTTCGATGGAGAGCGAATGGTACGCATCGCTTTGATAAATTCCATCGACAAAACCCAGATACTCTGTTTGGTTCACGGGCAACCCCGGTGGCTTGGGGAAGACGTCGATGACAGCATTCCGCGATGCTGACCAAATAGCGTGAAGCCTGCCAACGATGGGCGCGTCTGTGGTTCCGTTTATTGCGAAAACAAGCTGTGCAGTTTCAAACGGGTCCGATTCACGAACGTCATACCCCGCGGTCTTCATCGTCGAAAGGATTTCGTCCGCTTGCTCTGCTTTACCAACGCGCCGCAGTGCACCAGATAGACGGCCTGCAACGGCAGAGTGCCCCCCATCCAGAAGAGGTCCAAGCAACTCGGAAGCATCGCGGACGCTGGCAAGCACAACTTGGGTTTCAATCGGGTTTCGGACAAAGAAGGACTCTGGCACTCGAAGCAGGGCGGCGCCAGGAGAAAAGAGTCGTAGGCCATTGCGAACGACCAAATCTTTGGGCGCAGGGAGTTGCTGTTCCTTCAGATCGTAAAGCGAGGTCCGAAAGAGAAGGCTGATCGTATTGTTATGGCCTTTGGGACTATAGACAATCACCTGAGAAGGAATGATGGTGTTTTCCGCGTGCAGCAACAGGGACTGTTCCGGCGAAAGATGCCATTTTCCGCCGAAACGCACTTTGCAATATTGAGCGCAAAATTCCCAAAAGGACGCGAACCACGGCGTGCTGTCTCCGGCCTGAGCACCGGGGTTAGCGGAGATAAGCCAGCCCTTCATTACTGTCAGCAGGAATCCATGTTTCAGCAGGCGATCACGATGAACACGGCTCAGCTCGTTCGAATGAAATACGCGCCGCCCGTCCTTCTGCAGTCCTTGCAGAATGCTGAGTGATGCGGCGAGCTTTTCATTCGGGGCCGCCATATGGGTACCTTCGGGTTACCGCAAGTTTATAATGACGTGCTGGTACAAGTATATAGCGCAGTGCGGCGACAAGTATATTGTGCAGTGAGTGTGCGAGTGTAATTGGCCGTTGACGGAGAATTCAAGGTCTCCCGGATCCCATTTCAACTGCATCACGAAACAGAAGAAGCCCAGTACGGTTCATATTGCCGCCTGTAGATTGTCTTTGCCAGCCGCCGCTGAGAGGCGGCTAAGTCTGACGAGAAGTGGGAAAAGTGGCACCAAAAGCGGCACCAGAGATCGTTCGCTTATCCCTGTGATTTGTTCAACTTCCATGTTGTCGTTTCCCCGCGGAAAGAGATATGCACTCAAGACACATGGATCTGCCATCTCTGGATGCATTATGCGTGCTTCGCGGACGCCGTCTCTTCGCGTTCATGCGTCCTTCCGTGAATAGCCTTGCACACCGATGCGATTCGATCTTTGCCGGGACTTCTTCTCGCGCCAATAGGCAGCTCGACAAATCTTGCATCGCTTTGTGATGCCCCCACCGGGCCGTTTCTCGATGATCGTGTTTCTCGGCACGAGCCGATGTTGATTCGGGCACATCTCCCATATCGGTCCATGGACATCGCGGATCTCAAGATGGTCCGGGTTGCAGCAAAGGTGGCCGATGCATCGGGGTGGTTTGAGCCTCTGCCGTAAGACTTGCCCTTCCTGGATTTCGCTTCTGAACATCAACCAGAAGATGCGGCGAGCGACCACTTGCTTACCTTCAACACGCAGGATGCCGTACCCGTCTTTGCTCTTTGCGCCGGTCCATTCCCAGCATCCCTTGGGCAATACGACAACCCTCCCCATGAGGTATTCGGCGGTGAGAAACATGCGGCGATTCTATCGTGAAAAAGTGGGGAGTTTGGGGAAATGTTGGGGGGTATAAACCGGAAAAGTTCTGGTGCCACTTTTGGGGCCACTTTGTACCGTGATTCTGTACTTTTTCGTGCTTCGGGGTGCGCCTGTGGATATCTAGTCCATCTACTTGTATATAGGGTACTTATTCAGCATCGTGCAAGGCTACTCGCGAGGGTGCCTTTTCCAATTTTTGGGCCTTAAAATCCGCAGATCGCAAGATCGTGGGGGTTCAAGTCCCCCTCCGGGCACCAATAAATTCTATAGCTTATATCAAGTAACTCTCTGAGCAGGAACCTAAAACAGTACTGGTGCCACTTTGCTCCTATCCTGCAAATGTCGCGCCAGGAGGACAGTTTCCATACCGAGAAAGGTGGTTCGCAAGGAGCGCGGCGTCTTTGAGAATGTGCCAGGCTCAGGCATCTGGTGGATTCGCTTCAAGGTCCAAAGGCGTCGAGCACCGCGAGGAGGTTGGCCGGCGGGGGATGAGATGAAGCTGTATGCAATGGGGAGGGTAGGCGTGGTTCGTAGCGTGAAGATGCCGGCCAACATGAAGCACAAGGGTGTCAAATTCTCCGAGATCGCCCAGGAAGCGGTCGACTGGCACACCAATCACGAGCGATAGAGCCTTCGCAGTTTCAAGAGCAGGATGAAATACATTCTGGAGGCACTCGGCGACTGGGCCGAGTTCGCTAATTCAGTGAAAGTGCCGGAGCTGAATCCGGCACTCATCTCCGGCGATCCGTTAGTGGCTCGTTGCTCTCGCAGATCTCTCGTACCGGAAGCTACGAACCAACAGCCAGCGGCTATATTTCCTCCAGCACCGCGCAGAGGTACTGCCAGAAGGGCTCAACCGACGAGATCTGCACCCGCTCATTTGGGCTGTGTGGGTTCTCGATCTGCGGGCCGAAGCTCACCATCTGCATGCCTGGATATTTCTCGCCGATCACGCCGCACTCCAGTCCGGCGTGCATGATGACCAGCTTCGCGGGTTCGCCGTAAAGATTTTTGTTCACTTCCTGCAGCTTGCGCACAATCTCGCTTCCGGGTTCGGGCTTCCATCCCGGATAGCTGCCGCTGTGATCGGTCTCGAAGCCAGCGAGCCGGCACGCGGTGGCCACCAGGCTCGCTGCTGCCTGCTTGCTGCTCTCAATGGCGCTGCGCTGGCTGGTGACGATCTCGACCAGGCCGTCGCTCAGGGAGAGCGTAGCCAGGTTTGTGGAGTTCTGCACCAGACCCGGGACATCGGGGCTCATGGCGAGCACCCCGTGAAGCAGGCTGGCGAGCAGGTCCACAACACGGCGGGCATCGCTCTCGGCCATTATCTTCGCTGGTAGTTCGGCCTGCTCCACGGTGAGGGTGAGCTCGGGGTCGAAGGCGCCGAGGTCGAGTCGCTGCTCGGCTTCGCAGCGTGAGACCACCTGGCGCAGCTGTTTCTGGCGATCCTGATCGAGCGCGATGACCGCAAAAGCCTCGCGCGGGATGGCGTTCTGCGCGCTGCCGCCCTTCAGATCGCCAAGTTCGGCGGGCAACTCGTCGATCACTGCCTGCAGTGTGGCGCCTAGAATGCGAATGGCGTTGCCGCGGCCGAGGTGGATGTCCACGCCGGAGTGACCACCGCGCAGGCCGCTGACCTTGATGCGCCACGCCGCCGTGGCCACTGGCGCCTGCATGGAGACGCGGCGACGCGCCTTGGTCAAAATGCCGCCGGCACAGCCGATACACAGCGTGCCCTTTTCCTCGCCGTCAAGGTTGAGAAAGTACTTCGACTTGAGTACGCCGCCGAGGAACTCGGAGGCTCCGGTCAGGCCGGTTTCTTCGTCAATAGTGAAGACGAACTCAAGCGGGCCGTGCTTGATCGCAGTGCTCTCCATCACAGCCAGGGCGGCGGCGACGCCGACGCCGTTGTCTGAGCCAAGTGTGGTTCCGTCGGCCTTCAGCCAGTCGCCGTCGCGTACGATGCGGATGCCGTCGGTATCGAAATTGAAGGGGGTGCCCTCGTTCTTCTCGCAGACCATGTCGAGGTGGCCCTGCAACAGCGCGGGCGTGGCGGATTCGCGTCCGGGGCAGGCGGGCTTGCTCACCACCACGTTGCCAGCCGCATCTTGTGTGGCCTTTAGGCCGAGTCGAGCGGCCTCGTCAAGTACGTACTGGCGAATCGCGGCTTCCTTGGTTGAGGCGCGGGGGATAGCCGCGATGCGGTCAAAGTGCTTCCAAATGCACTTCGGTTCCAGACCTTGCAATGCTTGTTGCATAAGGGGCTCCAGAGAGATAGATTCGCAAACGACATGGTACAGCAGAAAGGCAGCTGGTGCGGCCCTGTCAATCCCCGATGGAGGCGAATTCACGCAGGACGCTGAGCAGACGCTCCACCTCTTCCAGCGTGTTGTAATGAACCAGACCGATGCGCAGCATTCCGCCTTTTTCCTCCAATTGAAGGCGCTCCGTCAAGTTGAGCGCGTAGTAGTTGCCGTCCCAGGTGAAGATGCCTCGCTCGGCCAGAAATCTGGCAATCGCCGTCGGAGAATGATCGCCGATGCGGAGCGAGAGAGTCGAGCAGCGCTCCTCAAATCGCTTGGGGTCGGTGATGCCGTAGATGCGTACACCCGGTATCGATTGCAAACCTTCGATCAGCCTCGCGATCAGCCGTCGCTCGTAGGCGACCGTGGTGCGATAGGCCGCTGCCAGTGCTTCCCGGCGTGTCTGAGCGACCGGGTCACTGTTACGGCCCACGCCTGCGATGTATTCGACCGCCGCGCCGATCCCGGCTATCAGCTCGTGCACCTGGGTGCCCGTTTCCCACCGATCCGGAATCTGATTAGCAGCCGGCCGCACCTTGTAGGGTTCGAGTCGCTCTAGATGTTCGCGCTTTCCATAGAGCGTGCCCATATGCGGCCCATAGAATTTGTACGGAGAGCAGACCAGGAAATCGCAGTCGAGATGCCGGACATCGATAAGTCCATGGGGCGCAAAGTGCACCGCGTCAATAAATGTCATTGCGCCGGCAGCATGGGCCAGGCGCGTGATCTCTCCAACCGGATTGATGGTTCCCACCGCGTTGGACGCATAGCCTACAGCCACTAGTCGTGTTCGGTCGCTCAATTTGCTTTTCAGATCCGCGAGGTCGAGCGTGCAGTCCTCCTCGCGAATATCCACCACGCGGACGACCACGCCTTTTTCCTGGAGTGCCTTCCAAGGCGAGAAATTGGCGTCATGATCGAGCGTGGTCAGGAGAATTTCATCGCCGGGCCGCAGCTCTCGTCCAATTGATCGAGACAGTGCAAAGGCCAGGGTGGTCATGTTCTGACCAAAGACAACCTCGGACGCGTCACAATGGAAGAAATCCGCCATCGCCGCGCGGGTGTTGGCGATCATCTCATCGCTACGCCGACTGGTCAGGAAAACTCCGCCGTGATTGGCATTGGAATTCGTTAGGTAGTTCTGAATTGCGGCAATCACCTGGGCGGGCACCTGCGTACCCGCAGGCCCGTCGAGAAAGGCTGCGCGTTGCCCGTTCACCTGCGTTTCGAGTGAGGGGAACTGCGTACGTACCCACGCCACATCCAGCATCTTGTCCAGATCCAATCCCGCAGTGCTCATGATCAATTTCTCCCCGGACCAGTACACGGCACAGTGTACATCGCAACCTTAGCAGCAGTTCGTTTAGAAATCGGGCCAACAAGTTGGATGGGCTCAGACCTTCAAGCCGTCGTCGGGATGCTTCCACTGAATTGGCCTGAGTTGATCCATGATGCGGCCGATTGGAGGATGCGGCCGACTCCGGCTGACAAGCCCAATTGTTACCTTCTCGGCTCATACCTCATCGCCACCGCTCCCGAGCCGAACTCCAGTCGGCCTACGAGCCTCAAGTCGATGCCTTTCGATAGCCCCGCGAACATCGTGGGCCCGTTGCCCACCAGCCTAGGACGCACCACGAACTCGTACTCCTCGATCAATCCCAGCTCCGCCAACGCTAGCGGGAGCTTCACGCCGACTGTGAGCAGTTCATTACCTGCTCCTGTTTGAGCTGCTGCGCGGCCGTCCCCAGATCCCCGCGCACGAGTTCCGCGTTCCAGTCGACCCCGTCAAGGGTGCTCGATACGACTTACTTCTTTGCCGCGTCGATCGTCCGGACGAAGGGTTCCATCCAATCAGGCTTCGCCCCAGCCGGCGCCGACTTCCGCCACGCAGCCTCCCTCATTTCGCAAATTAGCCAGCCAAAGAGGAGGGCGTCGGCTTTGTTGAGATCTTCCGCAGGGTTACGAAACAGGTCCTCATCCGGTGTGATTGCGCGATGATCCCAGCAACCGTCCAGTGTGACGTTGATGGAGTACCGAAAGGGTCGCATCACGCAAGAGTACCGCCGATGGGGAAGACCAGCAAGATCTTCGGCGGAAATGTCACACCGGCTCCCTCAGAAAAACTCACAATTGGATTCTGGTATAATTAAGGGACCGGAAAGTACGCTTTCAATCGCCTGATTTGAAGCGACTTAAGACGACGGAGAGGTGGCAGAGCCCGGTTGAATGCACCTGACTCGAAATCAGACATAGTCGCAAGGCTATCGGGGGTTCGAATCCCTCCCTCTCCGCCATACACATTTAAGCCCAATCACATGTATGACTTACAGACGTGTAACCCCAGCAGAATCAGAGAGTACCACGCGGATCGGCATGAATGAGCATGAATCCGCCTGAAACCACCATAGCCCAAAACAGCCTCCATTGGGTAACGGAAACTGCCATTTTTCAATTTGCTGGGTAACGTGGCAGAAGATTCCTTGGTCGAAAAGTGTGATAGCAGAACCCGCGCAGAGGTCTGGCACGTGTTGACCTCTGCCGTTGATCGGCAGAGGCCAATTGGGCCGAATTTGCCACCGCAGAGCTCTGGTCCGCAAAGCCTGTAGTCTGACAACTTTCTGCCGGTCCCTCTGTGCAAACGTTTTGCGATACAGATGAGTCTGTGTGCAGGCTCACGTGAGAATTTCTGTGGCATTCTCAATTCGCAAAGACCGATGGAGTGGCGCTCCGGTAGCTCAATGCTCAATCCTGCAGATAGTTACTGAGTTTGAACACACCCTTCTTGAGCGCACCGCTAATAATATGCTCACAAATGTGGGTATCTTGGATCGGAACCGCTGGATGCGGCGTTGGCCGATCGTTTTGCGTTCGTCGTGGAGGTTCCCAGTTGGGAACAACTGAGCGACGAAGAGCAGGGGCTTGTGATTAGCAGCCAGGGCACTGACGCCGACATTGTGCCTGACCCAGAACTTGCGGGCGCAATTGAGTATGGCAGGCGGCTGCGCGGATTGCTCGATACCGATCACGCGGAAGGATTGGTGATCTACGTCCGTTTGCTGATTGCACTGCTCGGCCAGGCCGGCCTGCAACTGAGCCCTCGCCGCGCCGGCATGATCCTTCGCAACATATTGGCTGTTCACGCTGCGAACCGCGTTCTGGGTTTCAGTGTTACCTTTCAGAACTCCGCGCTCCTTGCCGTTAGGAGCTCGGTGCCCCAACTTGCCCAGGGAATCAAGGTGGACCAGGTCAAGTTGCTCGCTGCCCACCGGGAGGCGTGGAAGGCCTCGCAACTCGAAGAAGGCGATGCCACAATCTCCATTCTCACTGAGCGTGATCCGGTGCGGAGAGTGATGAAGGCGAGCGCGCTGGAGTCCATCTCCGCTTCCGACTTCTCCTCAATTGTTGCAGACGCGCTGGCTGCTTTGCCACCGGGAGGACGCCACGCCCTCGCCTTCAACCTCTTTGAATCAGATGCCGCATCACGTCTCGTTGCGGCGGTTGCGGAGCAATGCGCCGAACTCTACACGATGATCGCAACTGCGCAGGAGGTCCATGAAAGTGTTGGGTCCAGGAGCGTCAGGCATCGTATTTGGCAGCACATCGTCAAGATTCTGGCACAGCTTGCACCCGATGTTCAGGAGACCGTATTGAAGTCCAACCTGCTCTGTGGACTCTTCTCCTCGGACCAGCTTGCAGTCGAAGAAGACGCCGACCGGGCTATCGAAGCGTGGGAACAGGCAAACAGCGCGCTCTGCCTTCCTGGCAAGCAGGAAAGGAGAAATGCTGCATGAAAGCCCAGGCTTCAGATCTGCTCCATAACATGAGCGCGCCGGCGAAAACAACGATTAGCTTGGACGCACCGGCTCAACGCCTCTTCGGCTTTGGAATCGTGATTGCATTGCCTGAGAATTGCGAGGCTGCTCGTCCGAGTGAGCTCCTGCAGTTGTTAGTGGGTGGGAAGCGACAGACGGCAAAGGTTGCAGAGACTGAACTGCATCGTCGCATTCAAGCCCGAGCCATTGAATTGCCGCTGCCGCCTGTGGCTGCGGCTACGGCTCAGACACGGAACGGTGATGTCGAGTGTACCGACTTGTTGACCATCATGACGGTGCTAGCCAAATCCTCCTCGCGTGTGTATCTCCGTGACAAGGAGCCCAACCTTGCTTCGATCCTCCCTGGCCGCCGCCTTGTATTGATTGTTCAGAAAGAGATCACGTTATGACGCACGTAAAAAAAACGCTCGCCGAAAAGATTCTGGATTGCTTTCCCAGTGGAGCCTACGCTCTTCATGCGTTTCTTCAACTGCTGGAAATTTCAGAAAGCCGAACTGTCGAGACGGCCGCGGTCGAATGCCGCATTCAACCCAGGCTGCTGGTCAATCCTGATTTTGTCGCCACATGGGCAGAAACGCCTGAAAAGCTTCTCATGCTCATCATGCACGAATTGCATCATGTGCTGCTCGGTCACACTCGTCTCTTTCGATGCGTGACCAAGGTCGACAATCTTGTCTTCGATGCAGTGATCAATGCGCTTCTGTGCCGCATGTTTCCCGGCAAAGCCTACACGTCGTTCTTTACCGATTTCTATGACCAGCGCCAGTTCCCCGCCTGCCTCCTGCGGCCTCCCTTGGGCTGGAACCCAGGTTCGTATCCGGCTCCTCCCATTGCGTTGCGCGGCAGAAAGACGAAAGCCCTGGCCGAAGTTCACCGTGCCTTGTACTCGGAGAAGGGCGCCACCTATCACGACATATTTGAGGCGTTATTGAGTTCGTTCGAAGAGGTGATGGCATCTTGCGTGCTTCTTCTTGGCGATCATGGCGATGTCGGGTCGCAGTTCGGAAGGCTCGATGCTCGCTCGCCTCTGCTTTTCGACGTTGTGCGTCGAATTGTCGAGCGCTGGCCACAGCCGCCCGATCCGATCCGCGGGCGGTCTCTGGCTGACATCCTCAAAGAGGAGCAAATCGCCGTATCGAGAAAGCCCTCCAATCCAGAGATACTCCGCAAGCTTCTCCAGAGAGTGGCCATTGCAGGGCAACTGGGGCGCGGTGCATCACGCGCAGACGACGAGACGATGACGATCAGCACGCCTCTGCCAACATTCGATCGCAGATCGGTTGTGCTGAGCGCACTCGGTGCGCCGAATCTGCTCCACGCTGCCCAGCTGTATCATCGCCGACGCACTTACGGGGAAAAGGTCCATGTCTATCTCGATGTGAGCGGGAGCATCGGCAACCTTAAACCAGTTCTCTATGGGGCTTTGCTCGATTGCCGCGATTTTGTTTACCCACGGGTTCATCTCTTTTCAACCAAGATTTCGGATGTGACTGCGGGCCAGATGCGCAGCGGCACGTGCTTCTCCACGGGTGGAACCGAAATCGGCTGCGTAGCCGAGCACATAAGAGAACACCGTATCCGACGTGCCGTTGTGGTCACGGACGGCTATGTCGGTCATCCCGAGGGCCTCGACAAGGAAACCCTGGCCGGCGCAACTCTGGGTGTCGCACTCACACCGGGGACCTCAACCCGCGACGATCTTGCGGGTGTAACGAATCACTGGGCTCAGCTGAACCAAGGGAGTATCCAATGAGCAGAATCTGCGCTTCTGAATTTGTGTTGCCAGGGCATCCGGACAAGATCTGTGATGCGATCGCAGACGCTCTCGTTCAGGAGGCGTGCAAGCGGGAGAAGCGCGCTCTGTGCGGCGTCGAGGTAGCGACACACGCCAGCACCAGGGCGTCGAAGCCGGCAGGCCTTTCGAACAATTGCAGGAAGCCGGAATGCACACCGCCAAATTGGATGAAATTGTCCGCCAGAAGGACCCAGCTCTCAAATCCGCCGTCGAACTGCTTGCCAAAGGGCATACAGCCACGGCGCTTGAAATGCTCCAAAAACAGGACCGAGTCCGAGAGATTCCCAATCCACAGGAACGGATCCAGACGATTGCGAGGGCCTACGCCGAATCTCCGGCAAACACTCTGATCGTTTCGCCGGACAACGCCTCCCGGCGCGAATTGAACGCAGCCGTCCGGCAGGAGTTGAGGGCCAATGGAAAGCTCGCTCCTGAAGACCACTCCATGCGTGTTCTTGTTCAGCGCCAGGAGATGACTGGAGCTGAACGAAGCTGGGCCAACCACTATGAGATTGGCGATGTGGTCCGCTTTGCTCGTGGCAGCAAGGTGCTCGGAATCGAGGCCGGAACATACGGAGCTGTCGTCGGCGTCAACCCGGCCGTCAACTTGCTCACCGTCGAGAAATCCTCCGGTGAGCAGGCCACCTACGATCCGCGCCGCCTGACCGGCGTCAGCGTCTACCGCGAGGTCACTCGCGAATTTTCGGTGGGCGACCGCATCCAATTTACCGCGCCGGACAAGTCGCTTGGCGTTGCCAATCGCGACCTTGCGGCCGTCGAGTCAATCTCGCCAGATGGCCGGATCTCGGCGCGGCTCGACAACAATCGCCAGATCGAAATCGACGCAACCGAGCACCGTCACATCGACCACGGCTATGCCGTCACCAGCCACAGCGCCCAGGGGCTCACCGCCGAACGCGTCCTGGTCAACGCCGATCCCGGCGTTCACCCGGAGCTGCTCAGTTCGCGGTTTGGTTATGTCTCAATCTCCCGCGCCAGCCATGAGGCAACGCTCTTTACCGACAATTTGAACAAGCTCATTCCGCAAATCACCGCCGATGTCTCGAAGACATCGGCGCTTGAGATGAACCAGGCCGCATCGATTGCCCAGGGAATCAGCATGGGAATCTGAGAGACGCAAACGGTAGAATGGAGGCTTCGCCAGCCTCCACCGCGTCCGCCTTCTTTGCGCGGGCTAGAAATGGAGGAACTGCAGTGACCAAACTGACAAACATGTCAGAGAATTACGACAACATCCGCATTGGAATCGTTGAGCTGCTCAAAGCGGCCCGCTTAGCTGCCGTCCGAAATGTCAATTCACTTATGACTGCGACGTATTGGGAAATTGGTCGGCGAATTGTTGAATCTGAGCAGGGCGGTGCGGCAAGAGCCAACTACGGCGACGAGCTGATTAAACAACTTGCAAACGACCTTTCCAGGCAATTTGGCCGGGGCTTTGGCGTTGTGAATCTTAGCCAGATGAAGCGGTTCTTTCTTGCCTGGCCTGCGAAGGGAATTTTTCAGACACTGTCTTAAAAATCTTCCACATCCCCTTTAATCAATGACATACGCGACGATACTTCAAGTATCCCAGCCTTGGCCAACCTGTTCAAGTTGCCCTGGTCTGCCTACGTCCGGCTGCTTTCCGTAAAGAACCCGAATGCGCGAGCATTTTACGAAACCGAAGCCCTCCGCTCTGGCTGGTCAGTGCGGCAGTTAGACCGGCAGATCAGCAGCCAATTCTACGAGCGCAAGGTCACCATCCTGGTGCTTGCCGCGGTATGCCTGGCGTTGACCGGGCTCCTGTTCAGGAGCCAAAAGGCGCTGGCCAATCTGCACCCCATGATTGTGCGAATCAACGACGTGGGTCGCGCCGAGGCCATCGACTATCGCAACTTCCAATACCGCCCACAGGAGGCAGAGAACAAGTATTACCTCACCCGCTGGGCCGAGCTATATTTCTCGCGCAATCGCTTCACCATCGAACGCGACCAGTCGAACTCGCTTTACTTCTTGAACGACGACGTCCAGCGCGCGGTGATCAACCTGGAACAAAAGGACAGCGTCATCCAGTCGTACGCAAGGGACTGCACGCTCCCCTTCGTAGACGTAGAGGTTAAGAACGTCGTTCTTGACAATCTGCGGCAGTCGCCCTATTCGGCGCGCATTGAGTTTGAGAAGGTCTTTACCAATCCCTCAGACTACACAGAGATCAAGCGGGAGCGATGGACTGCCAGCGTCACCTACGTCTTCCGCGAGAACGTGAAAAACAATGAACTGGCAGTAAACCCGCTGGGATTGACCATTGTTCGTTTCCGAGCAGACCAGGCGTTCAGCTAATGAACGGCTAGATATGCAATCGAGGAGCAAGAATGATCACCGAGCAAAGCACAAGTTTCGAACGCCACCTGGCCCAGGAGGTCCCCAAGCGGAGTGTGGCCGGCTCGGAAGTTCAAACAACTGTCCCTGCGAATCCTCCTGATGCGCCCCCACTCTGTTCAGAAGATGGTAATAGAAAGCGCAAACCGCAGCGGCCAATCACAGTGCCAATAGATCGGGCAGGGAAGTTCAGAACGACCGTAAAATGGCCTCGCGATGCTCGTGGGCAAACCGGTTCGCAATTGAATCCTGAATCTGAAACGCTCGCCTCTCTGGTGCGTCGGAGGCGTGCAGCGTGGACAGCCGAGGAACTGGCAGGAGTTCTCTCGCTCAGCCGCAAACACATTTACAAACTGGCGAAGAATGGCAGGATGCCGTCGTTGCGCATTGGCGGGGCGATTCGCTTCGATCCGCACGCCACAGCGGCATGGCTCGAATCCAAGGCCATTGAGTAGTTGCGATCGGACGCAAAACCGCGTTGCTTATCTGTTGTCAATCCCCACACTCGCGCCAGGCGTGAAATGAATCGATGGGCAGCAGGAACAGAGATTATCGCTCGATCGACGAGCTTTCTCAAAAAATGCGGAAGGTGAAACCATCCATCCTGAAGAGGGAATTGCCAGTCTCTCAAACCCATTGAATCGCGTTGATGCGCGCTTGGGATTCCTTTCCGACTGCCGGACGAAGGTAGCGCATTGTAGAAGCCAAATCCGCATGGCCCATGTAGTGTTGGACCGTCTTCAGATCGACGCCGTTGCGCAAAAGAGTTGTACAGTACGTCCTCCTCAACTTGTGCAACGTCCAACCCTGGCATTCGTTCAGCTTTGAATTGCATCCGTCACATTTGCCACAGTTCAGGCCCGAGCGTTTCGCCAATCGCTTGAGGGACCGCAAAAGATGTGTATTTGGGCTGTCGCTGGTGGTCCCGATGATCAGGCGCGAGTTGGGATGCTTCTTTCTCCATGCCTTCAATCTCTTCAGAAGGTCTGCGGGGCATGGAATCTCTCGCTGCTCGGAATCCTTCACGCGAAAATCCCAGAACTTCTTTCCTTGAACTCTGAATGCCGATTCTTGCGAGTCCAAGTCCGTCCACTCCGCATACATCAATTCCTGTTCGCGAAGCCCCAGCTTTAGACCCATCTCAATCACGATCTGCATGTAAGGATCGGCCGCCTGCAGGATTCTCCGGCTCTCATCCGCTGTGTAGATCGTCGGCAACGCCTCTTCGTACTTCGGCTTTGGAGGGAGAATGTCCGGATTAACGCCGGCGAATCGAAGGAAGCTCTTCAGCCGGGCGTGCTTGTTCGCAACCGTCCGATCTGAGCAGCCCCGGTCGCGCAACGTTTTGTGGAATCGGAAAATGTCCTCGCGTGCGACTTCGTCAACGAACGTCTTTCGGGAAACTTCCATGAACTCGTTAGTGACCAGCTCGGCTTGCTCTGCCGCTTCATTGGCGTTCCGATTCTCGGCGTCCTGCACGTAGAGCCCGGCTGCCCGGCGCAGATATGTCCTCTTCTCTTCCTCGACGATCTTGGCGCCAGCGTTGTCGGCCGAGAGTCTGGCCGCCAACAAATGAGCCTCCTTGTCGCGGGCCGCCATCGCGTCCGCTGCGTTTTCGCCTGCGTTCTTGTAGACAGGCCGGCTGCCCTCGTAGACGAGAATCTGGTAGCGGCCTTCCGGGTAGGAAACTTCCTTCCCCTGATCCATCACAAGCGTGTGGCGAATTCTGTTGTTCCGACCGAGCAAAACAGGGAATCGACGCCAGCCGCGCGGAGTGCGACAGTACCAGCGCAAAACGGCCTTCAGATTGGCCACTTCCCCTCCATTTACCCTGCTAAAATCTAGCTAAGCACAAAGCATCTCTTACAGCGCGTTTAGTTTCAATAGTATACGAGTTAGCCTTTGAGAATCCCTCCCTCGCCATATTGCAACGTATATTGTTGATTATATAGGCACAACGCACAAAACAAACAGATTACATATAACGTGTAATTGTGCTACGTGTGCGCAATCTGCGGCTACGTACACCCAGTTCCGCCCATTTACCTTACAAAACGGGAAGCACCTTACAAAGAGAACGCTTCTTCTTGCCAGGTCTGCTCGATACGCCCCTTGCAGGGCGCAGTCGAGGCTCACGAAGAAAGCTTCGACCACCGCGACCGTGGCCATTGGACGCGTATGTCGATGCTTAACGTCGGCCGAATCAGAAAGTTCCGTTCGGATCGCTCGATATACGACCACTGTTCCGAAAATGGAAGACGCCTGTCAAGATCGAGTTGTAAACGGCATACCCACCCCGCAAGAGTCATGCGTTGGAAGTTGAAGAATCTCTGACGCAGCGCAGATTCGTAGTTCTGCGCTGCGGACTTGGCCTTGTTTCATATTTCTCTTTCCCGATCGGCGGCACCTTCCCCAGGAATCGATTTCCGCAATACCTTGGTTAGTCGAAGGCAGAGCCTCCTCCAGGTACCAAGGGGGCAGAACGCCATCACTCGAAGAGGTCGGCGCTCTCCTTCGCGCCTCCATCTTGCCGTGTATCGACGCGGCGGCGGTACCCGGCTCAAGCAACCGCAGTTGGACTCCTAGCCTCAGTTGGGAAGAAGTTAAGGCCAATGAGCAACAGGCTGATTATCCAGGCAACGTACTTCGTTCAAATCATTGATATATAGCGATATGCGATCCAAAATCGAGCAAGCCGGCGGCCAACCTGCTCGCCGTCGAGAAATCGTCTGGCGAACTGGCCACCTATCATCCGCGCCGCCTCCTTCCGCAGCCGCTTCGATTGTTTTCGGGTGGAGCGAATCAGTTCCCGGGTGGGTCTATGATCGGCTGAAAAGCACCGTCTTTCATCGCCGAGAGCGTCAAGCACCTGATCGAACTGCTTGAGCTGGGCAAGAGGGAAGCGTTCACAGAGAGCCGAGCCAAGATGGCCGCTGCTCAGCAAAAGCGCTTGGTTAAAATCAGGCGTGCAAAGAAGAATGGCAACGAAGGCCGCTCTGGTCGTAGCCGTAGCTGAGTAGCCTGCTCTCACCCAGGAGCATAGAGTACCCGAGGCTATCGATCTCAGGGGCTCTATCTTTAGTTGGCGGATTCGCTTTTTCGGCTATTTGGTGAACAGCTTCCGGCTTCGGCCGGATTGAATGAAGAGGATCTCATTGTGAGATTTCTAGGGGAGGCATGCGGGGCAGCGAATCGTCTGGCTTTTCTTCCGCAATCGCTGGATTATTCGCGGAAACGTTCTTTCCGCCTCGCAATCTGCATCAGGAGCAATACAATTCCATGAAACCGGCGCGGAAGAAGCATTTTCCGCTTAGCATTCCCGTGGTCTGTAATGGCTTACAATAGGTCAGCTTCCACTCCAGTTGCAGATGTCCCGGACTCTTTGGTCCGGAAGAAAGGCGGAGTCCCGATGATTTCAAGACGGAACATCCTTAAGGCGCTGGGCACATTGCCGGCAGCGGGGTACCTTGCAACCAACCACACAGCGTGGGCTGAGACAGCAATACTGAGGCTTCCCAAGAGGTTGCTGGGACGGACCGGTCGCTGGGTTACGCCACTCGCTCTTGGCGGGCAGGCCTCGATGCAGTGGACTGCTCCGGGGATCGACCCAGCCGACATCATCGTGCGTGCCGTGCAACTTGGCGTGAATTATCTGGACTCGGCTAATGTATATGGACCCAGCCAGGTGAATTACGGTGAGGCGTTCCGGCGTATCCACCTGGCTCCCGGTGCGGCGGGTTACAACGCACCGTTGCGCGAGAGCCTGTATATCGCCAGCAAGTCCCGGGAGAGATTCGGACAGGGACCGTCGAGCCCAGCCGCGCAAACACCGGGCGCTACAGCCGTAACCGATATCAAGCGCACACTGACGCAGATGTTTGGCGACGGCAAGGGATACATTCCGGAAGGTGCCTATCTCGACGCGCTCCAGATGCACGCCATCCAGTCGATGGACGACGTGGATCAACTCTATACGGGCATGGCGGAGCGCGGCTCAAAGATGCCGGAGCGCATTGGAGCGATCGCGGCCACGCTCGATTATCGCGACGGCACCAACTACACCGGTCTCAATCCTGAGCATAAGCACTATGTGCGGCACATCGGAGTGACGGGGCACATGAGTTCTCCCGTGCTGATGGAAGTGCTGCGCCGCGACACCGGCAACAACCTGGACACGCTGCTAGTTGCGTTGAATGCGAATGACAAGCTCTACACTTCGCACGAATATAACGTGCTGCAACTTGCGATGGGTCGCGGAATGGGCGTGATCGCGATGAAGTTGTTTGCCGACGGCGTGTTTTACGGCAAGGATCCGCACTTCTCCAAGGCTCCAGCCGATGTGATCCACTCAGTGGGCAAGCCGGACTCTGTCAACTATCAGGACTTGGTGCGCTATTCGCTCTCGATGCCGGGTGTTTCATGCGCTGTGACAGGCATCGGACATATCGATCGCGAGAAGCCAGAGAACGATCAACTCGTGGCGAATCTGGCAGCAGCGACACTGGATCCCGTTTCGCCAGCGGAGCGGCGCAGGATCGAGAACGAAATGGCGCAACGCTATGGTGCCAAGACCAACTACTTCCAACTGGCGCAAACCGGGCTAATGCAGCCGACCGATGTAAAGGTGGAGAAGGTAGCCGGCACCGACCAGGTAACGGTCCGCTGGAACACCGCGATCGCGGCAGCAAAGCCGATCGCCGCTTATGAGATTCGAAGCGGAGTTCGGTTGTTGCTTTCGGTGCCTTATCGTCCGCAACTTACTACGGAGCTGCTTTGGGCCAGCCTGCCGGCTTCAGCGGTGGGTGAAGGCAAGGTTACAGTTACGGCAAAGGAAGCCTGAGTCAACGAAGAGGATCTCTTTCAATCGATCGAGATCCTCTTCGAGTCACCTAGGAACTTGTTGAAAAACGTCGGACGTCACGCAGATTGAAAAACTGAATCGCCCTACAAAGCCCGCAGAGCGATCGGTAATGCCTCAGTGAGGGTTTTGGTATTCTGATATTTGCCACATTCCGAGACCTCTAAGGAACCTCTGATCAAGTGCGATCTCCACAGCCAGTTTGCATAAACTTGTAGTTGGGTGGAGATCACGATGCGCCAGATAACATTTGCTTGCCAGCCGAGTTTTGAGAAGTTTGCCAGAGCCAGTCGCAGGGCGCAGT
>CAIKND010000179.1 GCA_903828675.1 uncultured Acidobacteriaceae bacterium | reverse complement strand
TGCGGTCGCTGTGAAATGAGTCGGCTTATGTGGTCTTCCGTTCTTCGAAATGCTCCCAAAAACAGCGCAGAGGAATGGAAGGCCACATAAACTAAACCAACACATAAGCTCAGTTATGTTGTTAACAACATAAGGCTGCGACGAACGAAGAGCTTTTCGCGCACTTAACTGCGATCTGTTCGATAGAATACTTCGGTTCTTCAAGACGCAATAGCGCAGCGAACCCGCTTGCCTCTTCTAAAGGATGCACATCGCGTCTTTGCAAGTTTTCGACAATGGAGGTTTCAATCGCTTGAGCGTCGGACAAATCCACAATCCGGACAGGAACGGATTCCTGACCCGCCAACTGTGCCGCGCGGTAGCGCCGTGCTCCAGCAACAATTTCGTAGGACTTAGGGCCTTTGGGCCGTACCAGCAAAGGCGAAAGTACGCCCTGGCTGCGAATACTGTTTGCGAGTTCGCTGAGCGAGGCTTCGTCAAAACTGCGCCGTGGGTTCATGCCTGACTCAATAAGGCTGTCGAGTGGCAGGTTGCGATATTCGGACTGAACTGCAGTTGTCATAAACTCATCTCCTTCGGTTGTCGAGAGTGAATGCGTGAGCGGGCACGGGCAAGCGTACCCGCTCAGGTACGCGGTTTAGCTCGCCTGTGCCAATCGTTCGGCTTCTTCCGCGAAGAGCGCGTCGAGGATGGCTGCGGAGGCTTGCTGGATAACGGCAAGCGATTCGGTAAGCAATTCAGCGTTGCCGTGATAGAGACTGATATAGTCCGCACTGACGCTGCCGGTATTCAATCCCACGGCGCGGCCAACGATGAAAGCGATGGACTCGGCTTCGGTCTCTCGTACAGTCTTGGTAGTGAGGGTGCGCCGCTCGGCCTTGTGCAACATCTCGTGGCCTAGTTCATGTACCAAGGTGCTGAACTCCTCGGCTTTCGATTGGCCGGGAAGCAATGCGATCTTTCCGCCGTAACTCACACCCTGCGCCGGTGCGATGCGCTCGTTGTACTCAAGCTCGATGCCCTGCTGCTGCACGAAGTCGACAAGCCGTTCGTGGTAGGTGCCAACTTCGCCGGAAACTGTCGGCGGCTCGGGAAGCTCAGTGCCTTCGGTCTGCGCAACATCGAAGACATAGACAACGCGGAAACCGATGAGCACGGGCTTTGGCTTGTCGGTCTGTTCGACGGGTTCCTCGGCTGGCTGGTGCTTGGTGCCTATCATCGGAGCCAGAATCGGAATGCCCTTCTGGCCCTTCTTGACGTAGCGTCCAAGCTCGTTCCATGTGCGGAGACCCGCAACGTGGGTTGCGTCGGGGCGGTGATGTGCGATGGAAAGAATGTTGCCGAAACTGTAGTTGTGAAAGCGGGCCATTGCGCTGAGGTAGGCGGTGAGCGCGTCGCTCTTGCCCTGCTCAAGCTGCTCGATCAGGTGCTGGACGTTCTCAGCGATGATGTGCTGCGTGGTGGTCTGCTGGCGGCGGATTTCCTTCTGGCCGCCGCCGTTGCTGTTGCGGTTGTTTTTACTCTTGAAATTCATGTTTTTGTTCTCCTTTTCCGCCGTGACCGGCTGAGCGTCTTTCTCACCCCCGGCTGGGAAGCGCGAAGACGGTTGGCGGAAAAGAACGAACGCAGCGCACGACGGTGGGAGTCCGGAGGAAAGGCACGGCAAGTGACAAACGCGCACCATCGTTTGGCGCGCAGCCGCGCTCCGAACGGACGGAGGAGGCCCGTTCAGCGCACAGTCAGATCGCGCGCTGGGCCGTCCACCCGAGGGGGCGTAGTGGAATGAAGGAAAAAAGCTGCGACGAATTCAACGGCCCCGCCAAGAGCGGAGAAGGAGGTTCTCGTCATGGCAGGTCTGAAGTGTTTTATCTATATCAGTACGGAATTGCATACGGGAAGACGACATTTGAGGACAAATGCTAGGTATCATCTATAAGATTATGTAGCACAATGACTTGCGTCTTCTATGGCCCATAGCCATTCGCCATCCGTCGCTCAATCAAATCGACGCTGTAGGCCAAATCATTGAGTCCCATTGAGGAGAGCGACGCCGTGGAACTGCTGTTTCATCGAGTCTATGAGATGGCCGAAATGATGGCAGGACTGGTAACGGCCGATTGTGATTATTGCTTTGGGGAGTTGGATTGGGACTCTCCTTGTGTCGATAGATGCCTAATTGCTTTTTCAAAAACGAGCCTATTGGGATATTTTTGCTTCGCGCACATCGCGATCCACGAGCGCAGACGGTTTCGGAAGGACCCAGAATTGGTGGACGTCGAAACCGAGCACTTGGCCTTCGAGCGGTACTCGATTCCTCACAAACGATTTGAAGAATTCCGTCAGAATTTCCCCCGAGTAGAAGATGAGCAAGATGCCTTTTATCCTTGGATGCTAGACCAAGAGGAAGCATTCGCGCAGCTTTGGGAACGGATGACCGACGAGGTCGCTCACGTCTTGTTTGGTAATCGCGGCTTTCTGCTCGAATTCAATCTTGGGCTCGCCGAATATAGAAGGCGACGGAGGGATCGGCCATCCACTAGATGCGCGATCCCTCAGTGGGTGAAGAAAGCGGTGTATTTTCGCGAGAACGGCAAATGCGCTCTTTGCAAGAAGGACCTCTCAGGCCTTATCGCCCTTGATGCAAAGCAGCAATACGACCATATCGTTCCGCTCAAATCATTAGGGGCCAACGACCCATGCAACATCCAACTGCTGTGCAGGAAGTGCAATCTCCTGAAAGGGGCGTCTCCAGCTCGCACGTCCTTCATCTATGACCCGTGGTGGAAGTAGGCGTCTATTGGAATCGACCAAAATTCTCGTTAGGCTGGCCAGCGATGGTGCCATATTATGGCTGAATGGGAAGCAGGGCGAATTTAAGGCTTGGCCATGTGGTCTTCGAAGTCTGGAAAGATCAGGTTGATGACTCGATCATGATCTTATTCTGCGAATCCGAAAAGCGAATTCAGCAGATGGAATCAGATCCGGACGATGAGGATCTCGACGACGATGACGAACCATCGGCGCTGCTTAGGGTCGAGTACGCGACGAGTATTGAGGTCCTGAAGAAACGCCTCGATTTCCTCGGATTTACCTTGAATACCTGCCGTCAGATGTTCGACATCGCAAAGACAAAGGAGATTAGAGACCGCAATAGGTGGATTGAGGAATCTAGTACGAAATTTGGTGAGGAAACCAAGAAATACGTTATCGACCATTATTTGAAACGTATTGAGATACTATCCGAAGCAGATGCGGATACGTGGCTCTTGGAGCTTCGACGGGCGCTTCTAGCTCCTCCTGAACCCGATCCATGTGAGCTCTCAGAACTCGCAAACTCGCTTAGGCCCGGAGGGTTGCCCCCCTTCCTCAATCCGAGGTTCCCAGAGGCCTATGACGAAAGGTTTCGGCTTCGATTTGAGCTCGAAGCTTTGCAGACCGGAGAGGCCGTGCTCGATATTTCTGATTTGGTAGAGGACGGATACTGCTCGCCCTCGGACCCCATCTCAACTTGGGCGCGGGAATGGGTCTACACGAGAGACAGGGAGGCGCTTCACTTGATAGTCCTGACGGAGGGATCCAGCGACAAGTTTGTCCTGGAATCCGCTCTCCGCCTCCTCCGCCCGGAACTGGCCGAGTATATCTCGTTCATGGATTTTGCCGCGTTCAAGGTGGAGGGCGGCGCGTCCTTCCTCGCGAATATGGTTCGGTCGTTTGCCGGCGCGGGCATACGTGATCGGATCGTGGCCATCTTCGATAACGACACTGCTGGATGTTCGGCACAAAGTGGACTCTTGAAACATAACCTCCCAGTCAACATCAAGGTGTTGCGTTATCCAGATATTGATCTTGCCCGAAAATATCCGACGCGAGGCCCCTCGGGGCACGTGACCATGGACGTAAACGGCTCTGGCGCTAGCATCGAACTCTATTTGGGGCGTGACGTACTCACCGAACCGGGCGGCGACTTGGTGCCGGTGCAGTGGAAGGCTCTTGATCCAAGCATGAAACGCTACCAAGGTGAGGTTGTGGGCAAGAGAGGGTGTATGGACCGATTCTCAGAAAAACTCCGCAGGTTCGGACAATCCAGCGAAGCTTCAGATTTGTCCGACTGGAGGGATCTTGGGACGATTATTGACGCGATTTGCTCCGCATTCGAGGGCACAGATCGCGATTTCCTCCTCGACGAGGCGAACTGGGCTGCATCCTGAATCGGAGTTAGCCGGTCAGCCAACGGGAAACAAACTCGACTATCGATTAAGTTCACGTTCGACGTTCATTCAGCGTTTAAATGTAGCCTGCGGATTGGATCTCGATGCTCACAAGACACAAAGGATGGTTGCTGCCGCTCTTCCGAAAAACTCGAGAGCTGCAAGCTGCACCACTGGAAAAGCGGCTGCTGGCACTGGAAATACAAGAGAAGCTGCTCTATAGAATCGGAAGGGCGGAGCGCCTTATCAGGCAGATCCGCAAGGAAAATAGGAACATCAAAAGGGCACTTGCCCAGCCCGGGGCTTCTAGGGAGGTCGCTCGAAAGTCAAAGGCAAAGAATCAGGCAGGTCACGAAAGGATTGGGCAGCAACAAATGTTGATTTCAGTGCTGCGATCAATCGGAGATTCTATTGCCTTTGCATATGGAGATCGCTGGGATTTAAAGCAAATGGTGAAAAAGGAGGATTCGGGCTTCCTGACCGGGAAACGCGGGGCCCGCTTGGAGCGCAGCATCTTCAGAAAAGCATTTGAGATTGGGGCAACTGTTGTGCTCAACGACCTTACTCATACCCTGCGGCATGGAGACATTTCTGTTTTCCGACCCGATCTCTGGCCGGATGGTGGGAGCCCATGCCTCTTGATCGAGGTTAAATCAGGACGTGGCGGGAACGCCGCCCGAGCATCCCGTCAGATGACTGCCACGAAGCAAATGTTGGATTATCTCTACACCGACAAGAAGGAGGCTGAGAATGGGCTATGGCTGCGCGTATCCCCTGGTCAACAACCTCAATATCACTTCGCAGACGCAACGCGCTTAATATGTAACCTGCCTCACGCAGGTTGGCTGGTTGAAGAGGTAGAACCCGGTCTGCACTACGCCTTGATCGACAGCGCCTACAACCGATCGTCCCTTGACGCAATATTTGGAGATGTTTTCCGCCGGGGGAAGCCCTTCATGATATGCGTAAATGAGGTTAAGAATTACGCGTTGGCGTACTACCCGTTTCCCTTGAGCATTCAAGACCCGGAGGCACTTTTCCGCTTCTATAACGGCGAATTCGTGATGTTCGTGATTGTAGATCTGGAGCAAGTGAACAAGAGACTAGCCAAGTATTCTTTACAAGTGACGCCGAGCGGCAACGATGAATTTCCCTGGAGGGTTTCTCCGATTGGAGTCGATGCGCCAAACGATGAGAATCTCTCTTATCTGGGGAATCACCCTATTGGGCGGCTCGCGGCGGAGTTCCTACGTTTGGATTGGCTGTTGGACAACATGGTAGCGGGGGAATGGAGGGAGCTCATCGTACACGATCTGAGTTGTGACTCATAGCTAGGCATCTTGCCGCGTGTGACGTGTCGGCTTTCTACCGGTTGGAACGATGAACATCGACTCCGCTCGATTCTGACTATTGCTCCCGAAAAACGCAGTTAGCGACACTATTCCCCGACTTCAATCACGCGACAGCCATTTCTCGCTTGTCGGGTTCAATTTCCACCTTCGTGCGGAGCCGCACATTGAGTGCATCCAGAATCCGGATTGCGCGCTCCAGCGTGATGCCGAAGTATTCGTTGCGCTCGTCCCGCGAGACCTGCGACTCATGAACGCCGAGCCGCTTGGCCAAATCGCGCTGAGAGATTCCCTGGGCAATGCGCAGCGAAATCAGCAACTGGCCGAGGCCGCGCAGGTTCTCCAACTCATCGAACTCGCCCCGCTTCAGCCGCTCGTAGCTCTCCACTTCCTCTTTCAATTGCAGGTGAAAGGACTCGATGGGATCGATGACGCGCTTGATCTCGTCGTCTGACAGACCCGTGGTCTTGAGCCGGTCCCGATGCTCGGCGAGCCGGCCGCGTTCTTCCTGAAGACGAGTGGTTGCGAATTGGTACTCAGCTTCGTTGCGAATCATGACGGTCCCCCATATTTGATCTTCACGATGCCCCGCGGCTTGCCGTCTCTGCGCGACTGGCGAAAGGCGGAAGGAAACTCCAGTTCGTGGCCGAACTTGTCGCGGATGCCGCTGCCGAGGCCAAGTCCGGGCACATGTGGATACAACTCGACCCGATAGCGATGCCACATGGGAAGCTGGCGCTTGGGATAGCCGCGGTAGGGTCTGCGCGAGGCCGGGTCCCAAGTCCACACCTTGTACGGGTCGAGGCGGTTGAGCTGCTGCGTCAGATCTCCGGATGCGAGTTGCATCAGGTCGCAAACGAAGTATCCGTCGATGTCGTTGGGATGGTCTTTGTCCTCCACGAACGAGCCGTCAGCGAAGATTTCGCGTATACCAATTTGCCAAAGCTGGCGAACGAGAATCTCCAGACCGCCGACAAGTTGCGCGCGCCAGGCGGCATCCCAAGTCGAATCGTCCTTCTGTTCCCCGGCGCCGCGGACGAGCGTCGATTCGTGCAATTCATCGAAGGATAGCTCGTAGTCTTCTGGCGGCAAGAGGCCGTCGTTATCGAAGGGAGGAATGACTGGCATACAGAAAACCCTTCCCTAGGCAAAATAGCCTAGTATGACATATATGTCAAGCGTGACTTTGATTTGACGTTCTACTTTCATATGCAAAAAGCGCCGGTTAACGCAGCCTCTTGCATACAGGAAGTGCCGGTAAGCGACGCAGTGTCTTCACCTATCCTGTTCAATAGATGAGGCTTGGCCGCTTCGGAATTATCACGCAAGCGGCGGGAGAATTCGCAAGTGGGCTCTGACGAATTTGGATTCTCCAGACGCCGTCTGGGGAATTGGTTCAACATTGTCCTGCGAACTCAGATTTTGCAGACGCTGCCTGCAAAATCAGGTCATCGCAATCTCTTGGGCCAATGACGTGTTCTGGCCGATCTCTAGCGCGGAAGTCTTGGAAATGTCGGCGCAGAGCTGCGGGCTGAGCTTTGCAAGGTTGTCAGTGAAGAGGGTTGCCTCGTGGCTGGCGCGAGAGATCGACACATAGCCAAACCGAGAATTGAGCAGTTCAGGGTGGACGCCGGTGTCGGCGTTGACCAGGACGCGCTCGGCGGTGAGACCCTGCGCGCTGTGGCTGGTGACGGCATAGCCGTGGTCAATGTGACGGTGCTCGCTAGCGTCAAATTCGATCTGGCGGTTGCTGTCGAGCCGGGCCGAGATCCGGCCATCCAGCGAGATTGACTCGACAGCCGCAAGATCGCGATTGGCAACGCCAAGCGACCTGTCCGGCGCGGTAAATTGGATGCGGTCGCCCACAGAGAATTCGCGAGTGACCTCGCGGTAGACGCTGACGCCGGTCAGGCGGCGCGGATCGTAGGTCGCCTGTTCGCCAGAGGATTTTTCGACGGTGAGCAGGTTGGCGGCGGGGTTGATCCCGACGACAGCTCCATAGGCTCCCGCCTCGATCCCGACCGTTTGGCTGCCACGCGCATAGCGGACCACGTCGCCGATCTCGTAGTGATTGGCCCACGACCGTTCCGCGCCGGTCATCTCCTGGCGCTGAACAAGAACACGCATGGAGTGGTCTTCAGGGGCAAGGTTTCCATTGGCCCTCAACTCCTGCCGGACGGCTGCGTTAAGCTCGCGGCGTGAGGCGTTGTCCGGCGAAACGATCAGCGTGTTTGCAGGGGATTCGGCGTACGCTCTCGCGATCGTTTGGATCCGTTCCTGTGGATCTTGAATCTCCCGGACTCGGTCCTGTTTTTGCAGCATCTCAAGCGCTGCGGCGGTATGCCCTTTGGCAAGCAGCTCGACGGCGGATTTGAGAGCCGGGTCCTTTTGGCGGACAATTTCATCCAATTTGGCGGTGCGCATTCCGGCTTCCTGCAATTGTTCGAAGGGCCTGCCCGCTTCGACGCCCTGGTGCTGGCGTGTGTCACCGATCAGGAGAACGCGGTCGCCGGAACCGAGTCGCGAAAGGAAATCGCGCATTTGGTTGGTGCTGGCGAGACTCGACTCATCGACGAAGTAGAAGTGCCTTTGCGCCGCCGCATCCGCATTTGCTTCCCTGGCAAGAAACCCCTGCAATGTTCCGGAATCTACACCTGCTTCATTCAATTGGCGGGCGGCGCGGGAGGTCGGCGCGAAGCCCTGAACCTCAAATCCCTGCCCCTCCAAAGCGCTGCGCACTGCGGACAGTGTCGTGGTTTTGCCAGCTCCGGCGTAGCCCTGGATTCCCTGAATCCGGTCCGGCGAACTCAGCACATCCTCTATCACGATCTTCTGTGCGCGATTCAGATTTGGATGCTGGTCGGCGACTCTGATTGCTTCCTGGCGGCTCATCGCTGGCGTGGCCTTGCCCTGACCCTCGCGCATCCTGCGAACAATATCCTGTTCCGCTTCGATGGTTTTTGCGGTGGTGAACTGACGGCCGGGAATGTGCGCACGCTCGACCGTCTGAAACTCTCCAACCGCGAGACGGGCATCAAGATTGCCGCGAACCTGGCCATAAGTGACCTCTCCCATGCCGCGGCGAAGTGCATCGCGCACAAGCGCGCGCTCGTCGATTACGGCTTCCCGCTCGAAGTTCTTGTCGCGTGAAAATGTCAGGGCCTCGCTCGCACGGAGTCGCGGGCTAGTGGCCTGTTCCTGATGCTGGACCCGCTCCCGCGCAGCACGAACGACGGCTTCGGCCTGGTTCCCGTATTCGGCGGCAAGTGCGCGGTGCGCGGCCATCACGTCGCGCAGAGAATGGATCTCCTTATTGTCGCGCGTTGAGTGGGCGGCGATCTCTGCGGCCTCTTTACCAATGCGGCCGGTCCGCTCCAGGTATGCGCGAATCTGCTGGCTGCGCGGGCTCGATGCGTCGAGGTATTCCTGGGTGTAGCCTTTGATCTCCGGAGCGCCGCTTCGTCCGGCTGAGATTTCGTAGCCGAGTTGTCGGAGCCGATAGGTCAACTCAGACTGGTAGATGGCTGTCGCGAACTGCTGCGAGGCAAAAAGGCTTTGCGGTTGCAAAGCCCTGTACTGCCCGTTCTCGCGCTCCGTCATATTGAAAATGACCGCGTGGGTGTGCAATTGCGGAGCGGCGTAACCATCGACCGGCCGTGCCGTGTCGTGCTCGAATTTGGCGGCTACGAACTTGGCCGTGCTTTCGGGTGGATGGTTGCCGCCAATACGAGCCTGCGTGTAGTTCTCAAGCTGTTCCAGTGCGGCGCTGACACTTTCGCGATGGGCATCGCGAACTCGGTCGTCACCGCCAACGAGCGCCGTAAGCGAAACAGATTTGGGCGCGGAGAACGTCGCGTCCCAACCTGCACGATGTTCCATCGTTTTGATGATCTTTCCGTCCCCGTCCTTGTATTCATACGAGGCGCGCTGGCGAACGAGTTGTTCGCCGGTTGCCGGATGCTGGCCCTGGCTGAGCTTCGAAAAGTCCTCGGCAGACACCGCCCGCGCAAGGCCGAACTGTGCGGCCAGCCTTCCTTGCCATTCGCCCGCAACGACGCCTCGCTGTGACCAGTAGTTTTGCTCTTTGGCAGTGAACTCCTTCTGGTGGTAGCTCAGGGCCTGACCTGCTGACAGCGGTTTAGAAATGGTTAGCATAGGGAACCTCACACCTGGCCATTGTCGAACTCAAGGGACGCCTGTTGTTCGTTGTGCTCGCCGGGTACAAGTTTGTACTCCGCTGGCGGTTCGTTATCGGTTACCGGCGGCGGCGATGGAAGAAAATCATCCATCTTGCGCCCGATGAAACCTGGGTGGGCCTTCGGCAAATCGATGTACGGAAAGGAGAATCGCGTTACGTGGTTGCCGTACTTCAGGAAGGCGTGAAGTTTATCCAGACCTGATATCTCGGAAGGCAAAACGAGCGGCTCGGTCTGGCGGTCCAGGGCGAAGTTGCGGCCGGCGCGTTGGCCGTCGTAATGCGTCTCGCGCAGCTTCTCAATCTCGACTTCGCCGATAGCCTCGCTGACCCAACGAGCGGCGCGTGGCTCGCTGGTCTTGAGGAAGATCTTGGTGGCCGGTTGCGAAAGCATCGCTTCGGCGTCTTCGCCGTAACGGGCTTCAAGTTGGCTGCGGCCTTGGAAGCCGAGGATCACCGGGTTGTTCGATTTCCGGTTCTCCGTAATGGCTGTGTGAAGCTGCGGCAGTCGTTGCAGACTCGCCAACTCGTCGATCACAAACCACGCGGGCCGTTGGTTCGGATGCGGCTCTGTCAGTAGACGCAGAACCATAATGTCGAGCCAAAGACTGATTAGCGGGCGCAGGGCCTCGCGAAGCGCTGGCCGCGAAGTGATGAATACCCATCCCCGACGTTTTTCCGCCCATTGCGTAGCCGTCCAGAAGCCGTTGCCCTCGGCTTCGGTCGGCAGCAGGCGGAAACTGTCCGCAACCATATTGAGGGAGCCTAGTACGCCCGTTCTCTGTTGCGGTGCCTTCGGGTCGATAAGCGCGGCAAGCTCGGTGTCCTTGACGCGGCGGTCGATCTCTTCGGGGTGCGACATCCAATCGACAAGCTCGGTCGGCGTCGGCAGATAGGAAAGTAAATGCGCGAAGATCTTCTGCGGACTCTCGACAAAGAACCTGACCGAATTGCCGCCGGGTTGGAACAGTGAGACGGCCAGAGCCTTGGCCTCAGCCTTCCGCTTCAGCTCCGCCGATGGGTTCCAGTACGGGCACCGTTCGTCAAGCGGATTGAGGACAACATCCCCTCGATCCGGTGAGTAAAACTGGCGGACGAACTCGCAGGCCGGGTCGTAGATAATGGCGCTGTGCTCCCGCTCAGCAACTTGGCAGAGGATCTGCCGGATGATCGTTGACTTCCCCGAGCCGGTGTCGCCGACGATTAGCAAATGCGTGTTTTCGGCATCGCGGGGGATTCGCAACAGGGCCTTCTGCCTCTCCACCTGGAGGCCGATTCCATCGCCGGCAAGCTGCTTGGTGAACTCATTCGGGTCTACCAGAATCGGTCCCTTCAGCCGTCTCCCGTAACGGAGCTGCTTGCGCCTGGCAATGTCCTTGCGAATCGAGAAAGGAAGCTGAAGGAGCAGCGCTGCCAACCCGAACAGCGCAGGCGTGTAGAAGAAGCTGGCAATCTCGGCGTCGCTGTAAATCCAATGTCGGAGAAACGCCCGCAAACCCCGGTTCTGATAGAACCGGGGAGCCTCCCGGAAGAGCATTGTGTATCCTTTGCCCTGCGCTGTCGAAGACAATTTCAACGGCAGCGGACGGCTGTTCGGTTGCGCCGTCGCACCCGCCTCCACGTCGGAATCGAGAGCAATGTGTGAGCCCTGACGTGGGCCGGCAACATAGACCAATTGGTACCGGCTTGGTGAGATCCTCCATTCTGACGCCCAGGCCCGAATCACATACGGCAGGTAGTACCGCTGGAGCGGAGATATGCCGAATTCAAACCTCAGATAGAGGAAGAATGAACAGAGAACGGCGGCGATAAAGACGGCACCGTAGGTGTAGTAGAAGCCGCGCGGCGGCCAAATCCACGACTCTCTTCGACCCCAATTTTGTGTGCTGGACATGGCTCACGCCTCCTTTGGTTGCCGACGGCGGGAGAGCATCTCTTCAGCCGCTTTGACCTTGGTTGACTGGACTGATTTGACGATTGCCTGGAACTGTTCCGCTGAAATCTTTTCGCCGCGCGCCATGGGCGCGAGCGTGTTCATCAAGAGCAATTGAAGGCCAACCACCTCCGCGACCAGATCGAAGTTCGACTGCTCGCTCTTGGTTTCGCGAACAAGCGCATCGCGTACCCATTCGCTTAGCCACTGGCCGCGCGCTGAAGCGATACGATCGGCCTCAGCGAACTCAGCCTCGGTAAGCTTGGTGCTGACGGTCTTGTTGCGACTGATGCGTGGCGGTCTCCCCACTTTTTCATCGATTGACTTCATGTTTACGGGCATCATCTACCTCCTATGTACTGGTAGCCATATAGCTACCGGGATTTGGCAAGTCATTTGTTTTCAAAGAGTCTCTATATAGCTACCGAAGTAGCCATACAGCACCCTATTAGGGGTGGAGTGTCGAGATAAACCCGGTGCGCAGCACCGAACGGGCTTTTCGGATACGAACTACGCCTTTGGAACGGCTTCACGACGGATCGCATCACGCACCTCCACCCCCACAACGGCCTTCGTTCCATTGCTCGAAGGCTCTGTAGCTTCTCCATTTCCACTGCGGCGAACACGCAAAGTGGGCACAACGTGCGAGGACTTCGAAGTCTTCAGGTACTCCTGAAAGTCGCGGTCCTTGGAAAACACGTAATTCAGCGCCTTGTCCACGACGTCATCTGCCGACGCGTGAAGAAAGGTTGCGTACTGGTCGATCAGGGTTGCGGTTGAGGATTCGACTCGAATCGTTGCGCTTACAAGATGGCTTTGGCTGACTTCAATGAGCGGCATATGCGATGTTCCTCCTGAGTTGAATTAGGCAATTTTCTTGCGGGCGATCATGCGCTGCGCCGTAAGCGCAATCTCATGCGCACGGGCAGCGCAAAGCGTATTTGGAATCTCGAAGCGCCGGCGAACCTGAAGCATCGTGATTACGTCGGCCATGGGAACACCTTCAATCAACCAAAGCCGAGCCGATGCAACGTCAACTGTTCGTTGCGCGTAGTAGGTGGGATCGGGTTTGTCTGAACGCCGTTCGGCAAGCGTTCGAGTCAGTTTGACCGGGTCCTTCCCGCGGTCTAATTCCCCGAGAACCCATGCCCAATCCTGCTCGGAATGCGAGTGCTTTCCCGTTGGATTTCCGGGTCCGATTGGACTTCGTACATGTTTCCCATTAACGGTCTGAATATCGAGCCGAAAGTCCTCGGGATTTGAGATCGAATCGGACGGGTATTCGACCGTCACAGGGTGCGCCGGATCGTACTTCTGATTCAGAAATCCCGGCAGCCGGAGAACCCGGTTGCAATCCGTGCAAGCTGGGTCGCCGCCGAAGGTCAGGGCCAGCACTTTGAGCATGCCTTCCTGTTGCGCGAAGGTGAAGCCTTCCACACGCCAAAGTACCTGGTATTTGTCAATGGATGTCTCTACGATTGCGGTTGGAATCGGAACGGAATTGGAGGACCTAAGTTCGGCGAGTTTCGTCGATCCATCGGTATCCAAGTCGAGGTACAGGTGCCGGACTTCAGCGACACTCTCTTTCGTGCGATTTCTGCTGCCAGGCCGCAAGGGATTCGCAGCCACGTAGACATTCGCTCCGGTGGCGTTCTGGCAAGCCAGCCACCCGAGATAGCGAGGGGCAAGCGCGCACTCCCGCGCGATAATTCGCTGGATAGTCTCGGCCGGAGTTTCGCGCCTGAGGAGTATGGCGAACGTTTCTCCGGACGCAAAGGAGCGACTCAAGAACTCGGCAGCAACGTTCACCGCAATTTGTTTTCTAAGCTTGGGCATGTTCCACCTCGAATACTGGCTCGATAAGGAAGCGCTTTGCGTCGCGGTCGTACCCGCGAAGAGCGAGCACTTCGCGGATTACCCGGCGGCCTGGTTTTCGCTCGATGTGCACGACGAAATCAACCGCATCCCCGATTTCGGCTTCCGTGTCGGTGAACGACGCTTGAGGGTGGCTGCGAATGACAAGATTGGCAAATCGGTGAAGGGCCTTCTCCGCGGAATTGGCGTGAATTGTCGCCAGCGAACCGGAGTGGCCCGTATTGAAGGAATCAAGAAGCGTGCGCGCCTCGATTCCGCGCACTTCGCCCAGAATGATTCGATCGGGCCGCCAACGCAGTGCCGACTTCAAGAGATCATCGAAAGAGATTCGAGCCTTGAATGTATCGGTTTGGCATTCAACAGCGAGTACGTTCGGCTTCTGAATCCGAAGCTCGGACGTATCCTCGATCACAACGATTCGCTCTTCTTCGGGAATTGCCTGAGCAAGGATGTTGAGAAGCGTTGTCTTCCCGGTTCCGGTTCCGCCGCTGATGAGCAGCGTCTTGCCATTGGAGATTTGCTCGCCCAGGAAGTACGCGAGTGCAGGCGTAAGCGTGCCGCGAGCAATGAGGTCATCGACTGTAAAGCGCCTGCTGGTGAACTTTCGAATGGTGAGCGCAGGAGCGGGCCGAACAACGGGCGGAATGACAGCCGCGATGCGGCTTCCATCCGGGAGTTGCGCATGCAGGAGTGGATTATCTTCGTCGAGCCGCTTGCCAAGTTGATTGGCAATCACTTCGAGGCCGGTGCGGAGCCTGCCGGCGTCGAACTGAATGGTCCCCTCTCTGCGAATAATCCCATCGCGCTCAAACCACCATGTTGCGTCGGGATTGCCCATGATCTCGCTCACGCTCTCATCAAGCAGAAGCGGCTCGATTGGCCGTAGGAACGGAAGGATCAATTCAAAGCCCATACTGGATTCCTCACAGTCTTGGAAGCCCGGCGCGTGACCGGGCTTCCAAGATGAATTGGAGCCGCCTACGCAGCCGGCTCCTCGCTCATAGCGTCGCCTTGTTCGTCGTCCTCCGGGGCGGCCTTCTCCGCGCGATCCAGCTTGAGGATCGAAATCACGCGGATCTCCCAGATGCGGTTCTTGGCATCGGTCTTCTTGTTGTCGTACTGCCTGCTACGGAGCTCGCCTTCGACCTGGATGTGAGCACCCTTGGTCAGCGTGGCTGCAAATTCGCATAGCTTGCCGAAGACGATGCAACGGTGCCATTCGGTATGCGAGACGTACTGGCCGCTCTTCTTGTCCTTATAGGAGGACTTTGTCGCCAGCGAGAGGGTGGTAAAGCTGTGGTTGTTGGCGGTGCGAACTTCTGCATCACTGCCGAGGAAGCCGATGAGGTTTAC
>CAIKND010000178.1 GCA_903828675.1 uncultured Acidobacteriaceae bacterium | reverse complement strand
CCGCTCCGCCAAAGCTCGGACTGAACTAGCCCTCGACCAAGCAATCTCGGAAGCCCTTCAGGAAATATCTGCAGACAATGCACAAGCCTGGTTCAGACTGACACTCAACTGGGTACAGCTATGATGAAAATGCTCTAGAGGTCTCGGAATGTGGCAAATATCGGAATACCAAAACCCTCACTGAGGCATTACCGATCGCTTTGCTGGCTTTGTAGGGCGATTCAGTTTTTCAATCTGCGTGACGTCCGACGTTTTTCAACAAGTTCCTAGAGCACATCTCAAGATCGGGCGCGGGAAATGGTAGTGGAACTATCCATTTCACTGTGCTTCTAATCTAAGCTGCGCGGTCAGAAGTTCCCGGCGTCATCCATTTCGCCTACCAGTTTGAGGCGGGCCGGGTCCAGCACCACAACCGCTTCTCGCCGTGGCAGCACAAATCCCTTTTCTGCCCACTTTGTAAGTATGCGGCTAATCGTGAACAACGTGGTTCCTGTCATCTGGGCCAGCTCCTCGCGGGAAAGAGATACCTCTGTCCCGCCATCGGCGGGCTTGCCTATTCTCTTTACCAGCCGCAGAAGCGCAAGAGCTAGGCGCTGTGCAACTTTTTCGGTCGCCATCTCGCGGAATCGCTCCTCAAGTTCGTTCAACTGGCTCGAGAGAATTTGGCTGATGTTCCTTCTTATCTGTGGATACTCCACAATTAGGTTCTGAAGCCTCGTGTATTCCCACACCAAGGCCTGACACTGCTCCATGGCGCGGGCTGAGCATGTGTGGCACTGAGTGGGTGATTCAGGAGGCAGACTGAGTGGGTCGCCAGTTCCCGTCATCCGCAGGATGACCTCGTTCCCTCCGGCGCTGAGTTGTGTGAGCTTTGCACTTCCTGTTTGAAGAACGACTAGGTGGCGAACCGGTTGGCCTTGCGCAAACAGGATTTCGTCACGCGCAAAGGTTCGAGCTCTGGCGCAGGACGCAATAGCCATACACGCTTCCTGCGAGAGATTCGTGAAAAGTGCAGATGCACTCAGCAAAACCACGCGCTCTGCCAAGTGAGACTCTGCGGTGGTTGTGCTCTTTGTGGAATATGGGGCGACTGAAACACGTAGACTTGCCATGGACCTCCCAAGGCTTTCGGGTTCTACTGCGCTAACTGCGCCTCGTGGTCCCTACCTCAGGCGCACGTTCAATTGGATGCCTCTGATAGTGGGAGAAGTCACCATCGGAATCCATGCGGGGAAATCAAAGTGTTGACAGGACATTTCTGATTAGGTTTCGAAACTCAAGAGAACAGGCAATCTGAGCGGTTGCTCGGAGTCGTACAGTGGTGTGAATCGGTCAATTTCATATATCACATTTGTTGTCTGATCAATGTGATACACGTCAGTACACCATATTCCCGCATCAGTGTCAATGAATAAACCTTCATCTTTTCGTCATTTTCATCATTTTTCTTTGTTCCGCTAAGCCTGAGCGGCCCAATCTTCTCAGCGGCTCGGCAATTGCGGCCTTGGCGGTGCCCTGCAACCGAAAGAATAATACGCTTTAGCTCATTTCCCGCTCCCGCATGATCACTTCCAGGCGTGCGGTATGGCTCCGGCGGGTTGGTGGTCCGTAATCTCCATATAGGTGGCCTCAATGTCCCACGCCAGGTCCTTGGGAACCCAGCTTCGGTCCCTCGCCGGAAGATGGACTGTTATCTCCCCCAATGGCTTGCCTGCCTGTACCTGCGCATTGACCGCGCCGTACAGGTCAAGCAGGAACCGCCGCTGGCCGTTCAAAATCTCCACGCCGCCTGCTTCGCCATGTCCAGGAAGCACAAAGCGGGGCTGCAAGCGCATTGCCTTGGCGAGCACGCGCGGCCAGTTGGTCAGGTTCGCATCCCATAATTTGTTGCGAGGACCGTTGACCGCGCCATCGCCGGTGCAGAGAAGCCGCTCCCTCGGCAGCCATACATAGCCGTCGGCCTGCGTGTGTCCCCAGCCAAGATAGAGAAACTCCACTTTGCGGGTGGCGTCCTCCAGAACGTAGGGGCTCTTGGTAAATGTCTTCAGAGGGCGCTCAACATTGTTCTGGTGCAGGGAGCGGACGTCCTCGCGTTTCGCCTCGGCGGCCTGCCAGCGCGCTGGCTCGTAGCGATCCATCTCGGCTAGGATCCCTGCGTAAGCGAGTGTGGTCGCCCCCGCCGCGGTCCACAGCGAGTTGCCATACGAGTGGTCACCGTGAGCGTGCGTGTCGAAGACGTACCGCACGGGCTTGGGCGATAGTTGCTTGACAATTGCAATTAGCTCGCGGGCACGTGCTGGATAATTGGCGTCGACCACGATGAGATAGTCCTGCATCTCGATTACGGTAGTGTTGCTGTAGCCCTTCAACCCATCGCCCAGCAGGAACCAGACTCCCGGCGCGATCAGGTGCGGCGCTGCGGGCTGGGCTTGCAGGGCGAGAGCGCCAAGAAGTACACAAAAAGCGGCGGCGGAGCGCATAAGACAGATTCTTGCATGCCTGCCAGCCGGCAGTCCGCCGCTTCAAGACAGCGTGCAGCGCTCAAGCCTGCTCGGTTTCGGCCCAGGGGTCATAGGTGCCCGCGGTCCAGGTGTGCCCTTCGGGGTCTCTGACGGCAAACTCGCGGCTACCGTATCCAGTGCCCTGCAGGGGGCGGATGAGTTCGGCTCCCGCGGCCATAGCGCGCGCGTAGGCTGCGTCCGCGTCGGGAACCACAATGTAGACGCTGCGGGTCTCGATGCCGCCGGTGTCATTCGGCGGCTTGAAGTTGCTCCCGAACTCGTCCTCTCTGGCAGAGCCAAGCATGATCATGCCCCCGCCGAGCGTGAGTTGGGCGTGGGCGATGGTGCCGCTTTCTCCTGGTTAAACAGCGTGGCGTTCAAAGCCGAATACTCGGCAGAGCCAATCGATGGCCGCCGGGGCATTCTGGTAGCGATGTCCGGGGATAACAGTGCTGCGGGATTCAGGCACGGGGACCTCCAGGTCTCCTGATCTTTTACCGCAGAGTAACGCGGACTCGGGTCCGAGGGCAATTGCGGCGTAATTGCCCTCGAATCCGGTATCCTTGCCCTCATGACGTTGCCTGAGGGTGATCAGGAGCTCGTGCGGATTATGGACGTGGCGCTCCTGGATGCTGCGCGGCGGGCCGGTGAGTGGCTGGTGTGCCGTCCGGGCTGTACACAGTGCTGTCACGGCGCGTTTGCCATCGGCGAACTGGATGCGTTGCGGCTGGTCGCTGGTATGCTTTCGCTGCGCGGCCACCAGCCGTCGCTGGCCATGGAGATTGAACGCCGGGCCCTTGCCTGGATCGCCGAACACGGCGCAGACTTTCCCGGCAATCGCGAAACAGGAAAGCTCGGCGATGGCGACGCTGAGCGCGAGCGCTTCGAAGAGTTCGCCAACGAAGCGGCATGTCCGGCCCTCGACCCCGCGACCGGGTGCTGCGACGTGTACCTGTGGCGGCCCATGACCTGCCGCGTCTTCGGCCCTCCGGTGCGCATGGCTGGCGACGCGGACCGCGCAGAAGGCCTCGGCCACTGCGAGTTGTGCTTCATCGGCGCATCCACAGCCCAGATCGCCGCCTGCGAAATGCCAGTTCCCCATGAGTTGGAAGCGAAGCTGCTGGATGAGATTCCTGCGAAGGGCGAGACTGTGGTGGCATTTGCGCTGTTGCGGTAAACGGTTTGGCGGGCGCCTCGGAGTACGCGCGGTAAACTGACTCTTGGACACCCTGATGCCAACGCGCCCCTGCTGGGTTGAAATTCGCACCCGTTCCCTTGAAGACAACTTCCGTTTTCTCGCGAGCCATGCCGCTCTGCATGCGGAGCTTCTGGCCATTGTCAAGGCCAACGCTTACGGCCACTCGCTTCCCCTTTGTGCTCCGGCAGCAGTGCGCGCGGGAGCCAACTGGCTAGGCGTCACCTCTGTGGAAGAGGGAGTGGAGGCACGGGCGCTTTGCCCTGAAGCCAGGATACTGGTGATTGGCGGGGTCTTTCCCGGCCAGGGCCCGGCTGTTGTGCGCCATGGGTTGACCGCCGTCGTCTGGGAGCTTTGGCAACTGGACGAGTTGGAAAATGCGGCGCACGCTGTCGGTGCGCATGCGGGATCGCTGCCCGTGCATCTCGAGATTGATACGGGCATGAGCCGCCAGGGCGCAGGTGTAAATGGGATTGGCTCCGTGCTGGCGCGCTTTGCACCCGAATCTCCGCTCAAGCTCGAAGGTGTCATGACCCACCTGTTTGCCGCCGACGAGGCCGACGGCCGGATTACGAAGGTGCAGCTTCGCCGGTTCCATGACGATCTGGAAAGCGTAGAAGCCGCGGGCCTCTATCCGGACTGGCTCAACGTGGGCAGCTCTGCCGCCCTTCTTGCAGGTCAGGCCGGAGAGATTGAGGCCCTTGCCAACCGCCACGGGATGAAAGCGATGGTGCGGCCCGGCCTTGCCCTCTATGGCCTGATTCCGAACTACGATCCCGCGTTCTCGGGGGAGGAACCGGCCACCCTCGCGGCCGCGCGTGCCCAACTGCAGCCTGTGCTTAGCTGGAAAGCCGCGGTGGCGGGTGTGCGTACGGTTGAAGCTGGTGCCGTAGTAGGCTACAACGGGACCTTTGTGGCTACCGAGACCATGCGCCTGGCGCTGGTGTCGGCAGGCTACGCCGACGGCCTTGACCGTAAGCTGGGCAATCGCTTCAGCCTGCTGGTTCGCGGCGAAAGAGCGCCGCTGGTGGGCCGCATCAGCATGGACCAGTCGGTACTTGACGTCACGGATATTCCAGGAGTCAAAGCGGGCGACGAGGTCGTGATTCTGGGCACGCAAGGGACGGAGACAATTACGGCCTTCGATCATGCCGAGGCCACCGGGACGATTCCGTGGGAAGTCTTCACGCGGATCGGGGCACGCGTGCGGCGAGTCGAGGTATAAGCGCCACCGGTTAGCCATCCCACCCGGTTGCGCCCGCCGCTATCTTTGCCCTTAAAAACAAAACCTCGCTTTCGGCATGCAACAGAACACGTTCAGAACAAAACAGGCGCAGAAGGGGAATCCCTGCTGCGCCTGCCTCGTTTTCAAATGAAGCTGTTCTTACTGCGTGACCGGCTTCTGCGGCAACGTCTTGGACGTCTTCAGATGAGGCGCATTCGGTGGTGCCGGAGATTTGGGCGCTGTGGGCACAACCGGTGGCGCTGGCGGCATAGTCTGGCTTTTCTTGATCCGCACATCGCCTACGTCCGTACTCACGGTGATCTTCGTTCCACCGGAGCCGATTCGTCCACTCACCGTCTTGCTCTCGTCCCCGCTGATGGCCAGACCGAAATCCGAGAAGACGTCACCGTTCCGCGTCCGTCCGTCCACGGTGGCTGAAGCGTTGGGCGGCAGCGTCACCTCCACATCGCCTTTGCTGTTCTTCGCTTCCACGTTGTAGGGGCCCGCTGGCGCTATCGAAATGCCGCCGTTGCGGCTTTCCACATAAGTGTCGCCATAGATCTGGTTCAACTCAATGTCCCTGGAATGCGTGACCACGTGTACAGGTCCCTTGGCTTCGGTCACATGCAATTCGCTGTCGGTCAGAGACAGGTCGCCCGGCAACTGCTCCACTTGCACATCGGTTTTTGAAGTGCGGAAGTGAATCTGCCCGGTGACGTGCTCGATGTGCATCTGGTCAAAGAAATCGCAGTTCAGTCCCACCTTGCCCGATATATCCGAGATTGTGATATCGCTGCATGGACCATCGCCGCTCACGTCGCCTTGGATCTCGTGAGCTGAGAACTCGCCCTTGGAGAGATGTGCCTCGACGGAGCCGGCAATGCTGTTCAAGTGAACGTCTCCATGCGGCGCAGTCACATTGATGCCGGCGCCCAGTCCGGCCGCGGTCACGTCTCCCCTGCCCGCATTCACCGTTATTTTTGCGGTTTTCGGCACAGTGATGGTCAGGTGCAGCTTCCCATTCGAACTGCTGTCGGACTTTACCAGCACCGAGTTGCCACTGACTTTCAGTTGCGCCGCTTCGGCATTGAAGATCTTCTTGGCCTCCGCGTCCGACTCGGCGTAAGCTACTTCGTGCGCTTGCACTTCGATCGTGGACCCATCTCCTCCCATCACGCTCACATTGCCGATTGGATCTTGAATTTCTATGGTTGAATTGGGCGGGATCTGCGCCGATAGCACCTGCTGATCGTTGTCGTGCTCCGGACCCGCAAAGGAGCCGAAGAAGTTGTTGTTATCATTCCATCCGTCGAAATGCGCGCCAAGTTTGTTCACCCCAGTCGCCGCAAAGCCCACAATGGCAAGTATGACAAGGATGCCGATGAAACCACCACCGCGGCGGATCGGAGTCTCCCGTCGCAGGTCCACCGCCCACTCGGCCAGCAGCGCCAGTCCCGCGCCGATCAGCAACAGTGGCCACCAGCGTCCGTACCAGGCCCAGAATTGGCTGGCAGCTATATGGCCGGTCATCACCAGCATGGCAATAATGCCAATGCCGATCAGGATAATGGGGCCCACAATCGAGGGAACACGAGGCCCATACGTGCCCACATAGCCCGCTTTCATCGCGTAGCGTTGAGCTTTCCATGCATCGCGCTGCGCGCGCCAGGCGGCCCTTTGCTGCTCGCGATAGACCCGCCATTGGGTCTTGGGATCATAAGGAGGATACGGCGGAGGCGGTGTGCCGCCTCCCGGAGGCATATTCGGAGGTGCGCTGCTCATGACTGCCCTCCATCTGGTTCCTTTTCATACTGTTGTGCGTGCGCCGGAACCATGGCTGAAGTCGGTGCTGCGGCAGATTGTCCCGCTGCTGCATTCGGGTTAACTGCCCCAGGGTATGGGCCGCCTCCCGGATACGAGCCCGGATATTGGCCCTGCGGATAGCCTGATTCTTCCGTGGCGATCGCCGCCCGTTCAGCCAGAGCGAAAAGGCCGGCAAGGATCAAGTAGAATGGCCAGCTCTTGCCCCAGCCGAGAATGTGAGACTGGGCGAGCAGTGCGTTTACGCCTACCAAAAGAAGGAATGCGGGGCCGCGCAGGCGGCGAATCATGATGTAACGGCTCATTTGGACCCTCCTTGCGATTCTCCGAGACGGCGAACCATCAACCAGATACCCAGCCCGATCAGCAACACTGGCCAGGAGTACTCAAACAGGCGGCCGGAGAACAGATCCAACTGCCCCATCAGAAACAAAAGTCCAAGGCCGATCAGTATGACTGCGCCGATTGGCTCTCTGCGCCGCCAATACGCTGGCGGCATAGGTAGCGGAACAGGCGGAACGGGCGGTACGTATGGGCCCTGATAAGGCGCCTGATATGGCGGCTGGTACGACGATTGTTGACTCGCCGCCTGGTATTGACCCGCATACGGCGGTTGAGCGCCGCCCATTGGCTGCCCCTGCCCGCTCTGGCCCGGATTCACAGGTCCCGGACCTGCACCGGGCTGCACTGGATTCTGCGGCCGCATGCCGAGATTCAGCCAGTTGCCCACTTCATTTAGTCCCAGCGGGTCCGGCAGCGGTTCGCCGTCGCGGCGCGCCTTCGCAGTATGGAAGGCCTCAAACGACTGGTAGAGAACCCACGCTGCAATGAATATTCCAAAGATCCCATAGTGGTCGGAGATGCTGATCAGCACCGCGAAGATGACCACATGGATCAGAGCCTTGAAGTACTGGCCGTTATACATCGCGCCAACGCCGGGTATTAGGCCCAATATCGCGGCTGCCGAGGGGTTAGGAGCCCCGGGGCTTGGGTTGACGAAAGGCTGTTGGTAGCTCTGCCATGCCATCCAGCACGGCTCGCAGAGAATCTGTCCTCCAGCCCCGTTGCGCACGCAACTGGGGCAGAGCGCCTTGCCGCAACTTTGGCAATAGGCGGTCGCGCTTACACCTGTGTGATTGACGCAGTCCATGTTGTGCTCCTTTCCCGTAGTACCGTTCCCGTAGTGCCGTTTTGGAGCCGCCGGAATGCGCGGGACGTTTCGCGAAACGTCAGGGAAGTTTCTAAAAAGTCAGTTGATTCGTTGAGAACCGGACTCACCGACTGTTGCGGAGGGTCCATCCTGGAGCCACCGTCCTTGTGGCCGGGGGTCTGCTTGGATTCGCCGGGTGCAGCGTCGTTCGGCTTCTGCTGGTTGGTGTCGCTGTTCTGGCCTTCGCCTTCCTTTGAGCGGCTCAGTTCCCGCATCCTTGACTCAACTTCATAAACAAGGCGGAGGTGGTCGTAGTACCGGATGATCGGTGTGGAGGCCATGATCAGGCGCCGCTCCATGAACGAACGCACCGCCGTGGGGCGCAGGTCGGAGAGACGCAGGCTGCTCAATCGGACACCGGTCAGGTTGAGCGTGAGAGCAATCGAAAAAAAGGCCATCGCGGCCGTCATCAGCAAACGCGGCTCCGCAAAGCGCCGAACGGTACCTGTAAAGCCGGGACGCTGCCACGCCGGAGGCATCGGCAATACACTGCCACTGCTGGCCGCCAGACCAAAGCCCGCTATCTGCCCCGGACCGGTCTGAGCCAGAATCTTGTCAAGAAGCCCGGCCGGAACCTCCGGCTCGGGTGAGAGAAATTCAAGCCACTCGCGGCCCTTGCGCGCCTCTTCAAAAAGCGCGGTGCAGGCCGGGCAGGCTGCCATGTGCGCCGCGAAAGTCCCTTCGTCCTCTGGCTTCAGAAGCCCGTCTAGCGCATCGACCAAAAGTGTCTCCCACTGCCCACAGGCTGGAGAGCTCGGAATGTGTGCGCGGTCTGCCATGTCTACATCACCTCCCGTTTATTACGTTCCAGCAGGCGCGCCAGTTCCGCGCGGCCCCTGCTGATGCGGGACTTTACTGTCCCCTCGGGAATGCCCAGCACCTGGGCAATTTCCTTGTAATCCAAATCCTGCAAATCCCTTAGAATGACGGCCTCGCGCAGCTCCACAGAGACCCGTGACAGAGCTTCCTGCACCATCTTTGCCAGTTCCTTCTGAGCTGCCGATTCGTGCGGTGAAGGTCCGTTGGCGGTCAGCCGGTCCACCGGCTTCAGATCTTCAGCCGATTCCCAACCGTCATCCAATGAGGAGGTTGCCCGCTGGTTGCGGGTCCGGCGAAAGTTGTCCACCAGCAGGTTGCGGGTCATGGTAGTGATCCACACCTGTAGGCTGCCTCGCGTGGTATCGAAGCTTGCCAGGTTCGAATAAATTTTCAGAAAGACGTCCTGGGTCAGGTCCTCTGCGTCTGCCGGATTGCCGGTAAACCGATAGCAGAGCCCATAGACACGCTTGTGGTGCGTACGGACCATCTCGGCCCATGCGCCCGAATCACCGTCCATGCAGCGGCGGACAATTTGAGACCAGTCGATCTCCAGAGGATTCACCTCGGTGTGCGGCTGAAGGGCAGCCGGAACTATCGTCCTGTTGCCATAAACGTGGCCAGCGGCGGGCGTTCGTGGGGCGCTCGCTTCCCGCGCCTCCATCCTACGCCGCAATGGGTCGGCCGGCTGCCCCAGTCCCATCACGCTCCAGCTTAATGTACCCACGCATTGCATAGTGGGAGAGTACGAACGAATTTCACGATTAGTTCCGTTGCAGGCTGGAGCGCGGCTTATTTCGCACAGAATAATCGAAAATGACTGGCCTGCATTTCTCACACGCGGCCGAAAATTGTAGCGCCGGCCTCCTGGCCCTCGGAGCCTTCGACAGACCCAATATTCAGGCTTGTCGCGCCGCCTGTGAGAAATGCAGACTTGGTTCGGCCGTTGCATCAGGCTCGACCTGGCTCCCTTGGAAATGCTGAAGCACACAGTGGAAGTCAATCAGGCATTCATCAATTCACGCGTCTTGGTAGCCGAACCTCACAAGGCTCGCCCCAGGCAAACCCCAAACCACCCGCGCTCATCGGTCCAACTCCCCGCCGCCGCGAATCCCGCCTCTGCCAGCATTCCCTCAGCCTGTCCCCGCAAATACTTGTAGCTGTTCTCCGTATGAATGCTCTCGCCACAGCCAAACTCCACTGATAAGCCCATTTCCCCCATGCGCACCCTCTGCGCACACAGGCTCTCCAAGTGCATCTCCATCCGCGACTCACCCGCATTCCAAACCGCACGATGCGCAAACGTCCCTAGATCGAACTCCGCCCCCAGTTCCCGGTTCAGCCGCACCAGTAGATTCCGATTGAATGCCGCCGTGACTCCCGCCGCATCGTCATAAGCAGCCAGCAATGTTGACTCATCCTTCACCAGGTCAACGCCCAGCAGCAGACAGTCGCCCGCCCTCAGCGCCTCCCTCACGCATTTCAGTAGCCCCGCCGCCTCATGCGGATCAAAGTTCCCGATACTCGACCCGATATACAGCACCAGCCGCCGCTCCTCTCCACCCTCCAGAGCAGCTTCAATATCGACGTGCGCGTCTGGGTGCCCCATCTTCGCCGCGTCTCTGTTTTTGAGGCTGGGGTGGGATAGCTCACCGCCCACGTCGCAGCAATCCTGAAAAGGCTCCAACTCCAGCCCGCGCGTGTAATCCATCACCCGTGGAACCACGGTCACTCCGTCAATCTCCCGCTCAATCCGCTCCCGCGCAGCCTCCAAAGCACTCGCCGATACGTCCACGGGCTCGTAAATCACCGTCCCCTGCCGATCCACAGCCGCTTTCAGCAGCAGCCGCGTCTTGTCCGCCGATCCCGCGCCCAGTTCCGCAATCCGCAGCCGCCGCCCCTCTGCTGCCCGCTCCAGAATCTCGCTTGAAGACGCCGCGAGAATTCCACGCTCCGTCCGCGTCAAGTAGTATTCGGGCAGCTCGGTGATCGCTTCAAACAGCAGCGACCCCGCTTCGTCATAAAACAGCCAGGGCGGCAACCGTTTGGGCAGGGAACTGAGCCCCGCCCGCACCGCCGATGTCACCCCATCTTCAACAGCGCAGTTCCCAGAGCGTGCGCTCGGGACAATCACAGACTTGACCTGCATACGCTTGGTTGGATGCGGATGGCGGACCGGCTGTTTCAGAAACTGTGCACTCGTAGATGAAATGACTGCGAATTCTCCGGCGGGTGGCACACCCTTCAAAGACTCACAGCCGAGGGTGCCCCATCCTTTCCGTTCCTTCTACGGAAAGGGTGGGATAACATGAGCCTCTTCTCCGCGAAGCCAACCATCGCGCTTTTAAAGTCATGCGTCGCCGCACCCAGAAACAACAAAAATGCGCCCTATTTTCATGTTGCTGAATTGAGGAAACTTAGCCGCGATTCTAACTGCATATAATTACGCCTCATTGGCGCACAATGATCTTATGGTCATCTTCCGCCCAACTGAATCCATCTCTGCGCCAACGGCGTGCGGATGCCGGGCCAGGTACCCCACCCCCCTCCCTCCTCCCTCCCTACCCACCCCCCCTCCCTCCTGAGAATCTCTGAAATGTGAAACTGCGGGCCAACCGCGCAAGCGCCTGCAACGCCCAGAATCCAGCGATCTACGCGATCTCTAAGCTTCCCCTGATACAAAAGTCCTTATTTGG
>CAIKND010000177.1 GCA_903828675.1 uncultured Acidobacteriaceae bacterium | reverse complement strand
TTCGTCCTGCCGACTGACGGCCGCGGCCCGCTGTAGTCCTGCTTTCCTTCCTGCCACATCTCAAATCCGGAGATCGCTCTATGTCTGCAGAAGACCTGCACTCCTGGTTTCTCGCCCGCACTGGACCCGTATGCGCCTATAAGGTGGAAGACCAATACCAGCTCTTCTCAACTCGCCGCACGGCAATGGTCAAGCTAGTCGATACCTCTGACAAGCTCCAACCAGCCATCCTTGTCAGGAATGCAGTGTTCAACAGATTTCGCAACATGCTCCCCGCTGTCCAGCGGGCCCAATTGCCCCTGAAGAAACGGGCCACTACACACAACGCGGTTGCCACGCCGGCGGCCACGTCCGCCCCATAACCAGCTTTCCCATATAGGATGCGGCGGCATGCAGTCACCCGGCCCGTCTATGTACCGCACGCCTTCTTGCCTTCCGCTACCCTGCCCTCCGCGAAAGGCAGTACGTCCACACCAGACCCACGGCCCCTCTCCATCGGAGTCGACCATGTCGAAATCGTTCTGCAAGGCTCAGATCCTCGGAGTTACCGGAGCTGACCCTATCCTCGCAACCCTTTCCAACGGGACTGCCACGGCCTCGATCAACATTGCAACTTCCGTGGATATATTCGACCCCAGTGTTTCGCGGTACATTGAGCGAACCATTTGGCATCACGTGGTTGCCTTTGGTCCCCGGGCCGCGGATATCCGCAACAACGTAACCAAGGGATGTCGCGTTTATATCGAAGGTGTGTTGTACCCCGAGGTCTATCAGGACCGCGACAACGGCAAGACCCTCTCCCGTACCCGGTTGGTCGCATCCAGCGTCATCCTTCTCCAGGACTCGCAAAGGCACGCGCAAGTTGCTCCGCATCTTTCTATTACGCAGCCACCCATCTTGCCGCAAACCGATGCCGCCCAGAGTCTGGATTCCGAATGGGATAGCCTTCCCTTATAGCGGCGTCCTCTCTTCTTCATTGGTATTCCGGTCCTTAGTACGCCGACAGCCGGAGTCAGAACAATGCGCCATCGTAAGTATGCCCAGCCCAAAAGCGATCCCTGGCATGACCAGCAGGAACGTAAAAACGTCCTGGCCAATATTGATTGTCGTTCCCACTTCCCTCTCCTCGCCGCAGATCCCGCAGCGCCTTGAGCGTATCGCGAGTTGCCAGTCTGGGGGAACGTCTAGAAGGAGGCTTTTTTGAGGCTGTTTAGACAGGTCCGCCCCCGCATTGGATTTGAGTGTGGTTTAAAGCATATCTTTGCCGCTCCTAAACCATAACCTTGCCGCTTGAACTCCTTCAGGTTGTTGATTTCACGTAGAAGGCCATCGGCGGCGGCATAGGCTCTTAAACCATTACCTTGCCGGAATTGCAGTCTGGCCAAAGGCATCCCTCGATTATCTACGGTTAACGATACATCAAGAAAGGTGTAGTATTGTGTCATGGCACAGTCTCATCGTGAAGCGTCGCGGCGGCTCTTCGAGTTCGCCGAGCAGCAGCAAGGCTTCTTCACCACGAAGCAAGCCAAGGCGGCAGGATTCGCCGAAAACACGCACCCCTATCATGTGCAGGTTGGGAACTGGATCCGCGAGCACCGAGGTATCTACCGGCTCGCTCTGTTTCCGACAGCTGATCGGCCCGACCTCGTCCTTTGGGCACTGTGGTCGCGGAACCGGAGCGAGGAAGTTGAGGGTGTATACAGCCACAACACGGCACTCAGCCTCTACGATCTGTCGGATATGAATCCGGCGAAGCTCCACATGACGGTTCCGACGGATTTCCGGCGCAACAGCGATATTCCCGGAATCCTTGTACTTCATTATGCCGATCTGCCCGACAGCGACGTACGGACAGCGCAAGGCTTCAAATTCACTAGCCCTCTGCGGACGATTCTTGACCTGATCGAGGCTGACACGGTCGAGCGGAATTTCATCCGCCAAGCACTAAAGCAAGCTGTCGACCGTGGTCTGATCACTCGCCAACAAATTCGGAACGCGCGAATGAGTGGAGCTGCGCGCAAAATCGTTGATGAAGCACTGCGGCGGGTTGCCTAATGCCAGCACTCAGAACATATACGACGGCGGGAGCATTCCGAAGAGCTCTTGAGCAACGTCTGCAGAGGGCATCTCAAACTGATCAGATCGATCTCAACCGGCTCCGGCGACAGTTATCAATCGACCGACTGCTGGCAAGACTGTTTCGGGAAGAACCGGCGCCCTGGATATTGAAGGCTGGTTACGCGCTGGAGCTGCTCTTCAAGGCTGCTCGATCAACGGTCGACATCGACCTTACGTTGCAGCGAGTGGCGACAGGAACATCGGCGGGTGGTGACATGAACCAGGTTGTACGGGCGATGCTGCAGAGCGCGGCTGACATCTCTCTCGGTGACTGGTTTGAGTTCGTAATTGGGGCGCCTGTCATGGACTTAAATGCCGCGCCGTATGGCGGGGCCCGCTACCCCATCGAAGCTCGAATGGACGAACTAACCTTTACCCGCTTCCACCTGGACGCCGGCATTGGCGACGTGGTTTTGCAGCCGCTGGAAACGATTGAGTGCCGGGACTGGTTGGGATTCGCTGGTATCGAAACGACGCGAGTCCAGTTGATCCCTCGCGAACAGCAGTTTGCAGAAAAGATTCATGCCTATACGCTCCCGCGAAACACTGCGAACAGCAGAGTGAAGGATTTGGTGGATGTCGCTCTCCTGATCGCATCAGGTGGACTGAATAGAGAGAGGATTCTGGACGCCTTGCGTCTGACCTTTGAGAGAAGAGGAACGCACGATTTGCCAGTGGCTTTGGTTCCGCCTCCAGCGGAATGGCAGATTCCGTTTCAAGCTTTGGCGGGAGAATGCCGCCTCCCGACCGATGTCGCCACGGTCTTTGCGAGCGTACAGGAGTATTTCGAAGAAGTGCAGACACGTAGCAAGGAGCGGTCAACGCAGTATGACTGAGAACGGTTCAGAATCTCTTCTATTCGAGCCTCCAGAGCAGGAGAATATTCGCCTCCGGGAAGAAAATGCTCGTCTGCGGCGGCTTTTGACGGTTCACAGTATTTCGATTCCGCAACTTGTGCCGGATAATCCGCCTGTAGCCAAATTCGTCGAGGCTGCGCCGCCAGTGGATAAGGAGGAGCGTGCCAGAAGAAGAATAGCGTTGTTTAGAAGCCTGTTTCGCGGAAGGGAGGATGTCTATGCACGGCGATGGGAGCATGCCGATGGCCGGTCGGGATATGTGCCGGAGGCCGTGAAGGACTGGAAAGCCATCAACCAGAGCCGCCCGGAACAGCGGAAGAAAGTCGCCCAGAAGACACGGAAGTTTCTCCCGGTGACTGATGCTGTCATCGAGAACCACCTGTTGGGCAAGGAGATCGTTGGTGTGTATCCTCTGCTGTCCGACGAAACCTGCTGGTTTCTCGCGACAGATTTCGACAAGAAGACCTGGGAGTATGACACCCAGGCATTTCTTGAGACCTGCCAGGAACTAAGTATCCCAGCTGCCTTGGAGCGTTCTCGTTCGGGGAAGGGCGGCCACATTTGGATATTCTTTGATCGTGCGCTGCCTGCGATTACTGCGCGAAAACTGGGATGCGTGATCCTCACGCGAACCATGGAGCGCAGGCATCAACTCGGTCTCGATTCCTATGATCGCTTTTTCCCAAACCAGGACACGATGCCCAAGGGTGGGCTAGGGAACCTGATTGCGCTTCCCTTGCAGTTTGCGCCGCGCAAAGTGGGCAACAGCGTGTTCGTTGACTCCGACTTTTGCCCGTACACCGACCAATGGCAGTTCCTTTCGACGATCCGACGATTGCCAACCAACACCGCAGAGGAGATCGTCGCGGAAGCCCAGCGCAAAGGCGACCTACTCGGAGTCCGGATGAGCATCGCCGACGATGAGGGAGCACAAGACCCGTGGACCTTGCCGCCTTCCCGCAAGCGAATGGAGCGGCCAATCGAAGGGCCGCTGCCTAAGACTATTCAGATCGTTCGCGCGAATCTTGTATACGTGGAAAAGAAGGATATGCCACCAGCCATGCTGAATCGGCTAATTCGGCTGGCAGCATTTCAAAACCCGGAATTCTACAAAGCTCAGGCGATGCGGCTTTCGACGTACAACAAACCGCGTGTAATCGCATGCGGCCAGGAATTCGCCCAGCACATCGCGGTGCCTCGTGGATGTCTGACAGAGACGTCGGCTCTCCTTGTGGCGCATAAGATTCTGCCCGAAGTTCGGGACGAACGGTGCGCGGGCACGGCGATCGAAGTGGAGTTCCAAGGGATCCTTCGACCTTTCCAGGAGGAAGCCGTCGCGAAGATCACTGCCCACGACGAAGGTATCCTTTGTGCTCCGACCGCGTTCGGGAAAACCGCCGTTGCAGCGTGGCTAATCGCGAAGCGCAAAGTCAACACTCTGGTTGTCGTTCACCGGCAGCAGTTGCTCGATCAGTGGCAGGAGCGCCTTGGGATGTTCTTGGATTTGCCAGCCAAATCGATTGGGCATATCGGTGGCGGCAAAATGGACCGGACCGGTTGTGTAGACGTCGCCGTCATCCAAAGTCTGTACAGAAAAGACGAGGTGAAGGACTTCGTAGCTGAGTACGGCCAGGTGATCGTCGACGAATGCCACCACATATCCGCTTTTACGTTCGAACAGGTAATGAGGCAGGTGAAGGCCAAGTATGTTGTTGGTCTTACCGCCACGCCGACACGGAAAGACGGACATCATCCGATCATATTCATGCAGTGTGGCCCCGTGCGATTCAGCATGAGTGCGCGGACGATGACCGAAACGACACCCTTCGATCACAAGGTCACTCCTCGCCACACGGAATTCCGAATGGCGCCCGAACACCCCGAGGTCACGATCCAGGACATCTACGCCGCGCTCGTCGACGATGCATCGCGCAATGAGATGATCGCCAACGACATAATGCACGCTATAGAATCGGGGCGTTGCCCGCTGCTTCTGACCGGCCGGACAGAGCATCTCCAGTATTTCGCGGCCAGACTTGCGGGTGTTGCCAAGCACGTCTTCGTCCTGAAGGGTGGCATGGGGAAAAAGCAGCGTCGGGTATCGGCGGCGGCGCTGTCGGCAGTGCCAGAAAGCGAGTCGCGGGTGATTCTGGCGACAGGAAGCTACATTGGAGAAGGGTTTGACGATGCGCGTCTGGACACGCTATTCCTAGCCATGCCTATCTCCTGGAAAGGCACGTTGCAGCAGTATGTGGGGCGGTTGCATCGTCTCCACGACCACAAGCGATTCGTGCAGGTCTACGATTATGTAGACAACTACGTTCCGATGCTGGCCAGGATGTACGAGCGCAGGCTGAAGGGCTACGCCGCGATTGGTTATGTGGTCGAGCAGGAGACGATTCCACCCCATCCCCCGGCAGTGACACACGCGTAGCCCCAGGCCGTTCAGGGTACACGGAGTTTTTGGCAGATATTGGCTTGTATCCAAATCGTATGTGTGCTATTGCACACCTATACAAAGGCTCGAACAGAAAGCCCGGAACAGGTCAGACTCTGGTTTCTGGGAGCGGTCCAAGCTCTCTGGCCCGTGGCCGCTGGATCTTTGTCCTTGCGGAAGAGTCCATGCATCAGAAAGGGCTGCCAGCTTTGTAAGTCCGGCCAAGGGCACTCCAGCTACGCATTGTATGGTCGCAAGGGGGATCGCCGGTTCGCGGTTTACGTCCCGGAAGATATGGCAGAGGACGTCAAAAGGGCGATCCATAACGGTTGCACTTTCCAGAAACTTTTATCAGAAGCCGGTCGCAGATCCACGTTGGCGCGAAAGAACGAACGCAGTTCGCAGGTCCGAAAGTAGGGTCAACGGCGTCTCTTATCCTCCTGCGGTGGAGGTGAGGTGTCAGACAAGGCTGATTTTCTAGGCTGGTGTTCACGGCTCCGGTTGACGGAGACCGCGCGTGAGGTGGTTGCTGTGATACGGTTCGGGCAACCCGCGCGCTGTGTCGGGGGCGGTCGTCGAAACGTCGCAGGCCGCTACCCGAGCCGAAAAATGGGCGTCACCATTCAGTTTGAAAGACACCGCGTCAGCTACCCTTCGTTTACGAGTTGGAGCACGATCCTAAAGTGCTGGAGTATTACGACCAGCCGCCCTCCATTCCGCTCGCCTATCGAGCGGCAAACGGTAGACGCCTGCCGGTGATGCACACTCCCGATTATTTTGTGCTTCGAGATGGATCAGCCGGCTGGGTAGAATGCAAAACCGAGGAGGATCTCGAAGCTCTCGCCGGGGCCTGTATCCGTCCTCTAACAGAATTATTGAGCGTATTCCAAATGGATTTTGCCGCGAGTGGAAGTCTATAACCGCAGCAGTTCGCGCTGCGCAGCAGGCGCTCGGCATTTCAAATCAACCATAGATCTCAAAATATTCAACGGACGTCATTTAAAGCATAACGTTGCCAAACTGCAAAATTATGCTTTAACTCAACATTGACCCTCGTCTACGATAAGGAGCAAAACAAGTGAGAACAGCAGGCAGACTGCGCCTGGGATATTATCCTCTTCCCAGTCCAGAAGGGCCGCACATTCGCGCGCGGCTGACTTTTTCCCAGCAAGCAAGCGTGCTCGACCCCTGCGCCGGAACCGGCAGTGCGCTGCTTGCCGTGACGGCAAACGCTCCCGTTGAGCGCTATGCAATCGAGCTTGACACCGACCGCGCCGAGGC
>CAIKND010000176.1 GCA_903828675.1 uncultured Acidobacteriaceae bacterium | reverse complement strand
ACTTCAACGCCGCACTTGTCGCAGATGACGCCGCGGTGCTTCATGCGCTTGTACTTGCCGCAAAGGCACTCCCAGTCGGTGACGGGTCCAAAGATGCGTGCGCAGAACAAGCCATCGCGCTCCGGCTTGAAGGTACGGTAGTTGATGGTCTCAGGCTTGGTGACTTCGCCATGCGACCAGCTGCGGATCTTCTCCGGCGAAGCCAGCATGATGCGAATGGCGTCAAAGTCGGTAATTGGGCTGGACAGCTCAAACGGGTTCGAACGGAACAAGGCGACCCTCCTTGGCGGGCCTTTCGGCGCCTGCCGCGGCTTTTCCCGGGATTACTGATGGGCCCTTCCTTCCCGGGAAGCGGTGTTTGCCGCTTTCAAGAAGGACCCGCAAAACAGTGGTCAGTGAACAGTGGTCAGTTTTATTGTTGCAACCACTGTTCACTTCAAACCCTATGGTGCTCGTCGCAATCGACTAGTCATTAGTCAGCTACTGCTGCAACTTCAGGCGCAGGCAACTTCTTGATGAGATCCGCGCGTTTGATCAACTCCACGTCCAGACACAAGGATTGCAATTCGCGAATGAGCACGTTGAAGGACTCTGGCACACCCGGCTCGATAGCTGCTTCGCCCTTGACGATGGCCTCGTAGATCTTGGTACGGCCATAGACGTCGTCGGACTTTGCGGTAAGCAGCTCCTGCAGGATGTAAGCGGCTCCATAAGCTTCGAGCGCCCACACTTCCATTTCGCCGAAGCGCTGCCCGCCGAACTGCGCCTTGCCGCCCAGCGGCTGCTGAGTGATAAGCGAGTACGGCCCGATCGAACGAGCGTGAATTTTATCGTCAACCAAGTGCGAGAGCTTGAGCATGTAGATGTAGCCGACCGTAACCGGCTGCTCAAACTGATCGCCTGTCATGCCGTCGAACAGTGCAGTCTTGCCCGATGAAGGCAAACCGGCCGAAGCCAGCAACGCCTTGATCTCGCTTTCCTGTGCACCGTCGAAGACCGCGGTTCCGAACCAGATGCCACGCCGCATACCGGGCGCGACGCGAAGCAACATCTCGTCGTCGAGTTCCAGCAGTTGGCGCAGCGTTGCGGTTCCGGCGAACTCCTTGCTCATCACTTCGCGGACGCAGTCAGCCCGGCTCTTGCCCTCTAGCTTAGCGAGCATCTGTTCGCCGTCTGACTTCGGTTTGAATTGCTCGTTGATTTGGTCGACAAGCCCAGCAATCTTCAGGCCCAGCGCATGTGCAGCCCAGCCGAGGTGGGTTTCAAGGATCTGACCCACGTTCATACGGGAAGGCACGCCGAGCGGATTGAGCACAATCTCGACCGGGGTTCCATCGGGCAGGTACGGCATGTCTTCCTCAGGAAGTATGCGCGCGATGACGCCCTTGTTGCCGTGGCGGCCGGCCATTTTGTCGCCGACCGAAAGCTTGCGCTTCATGGCGACATAAACCTTGACGAGCTTGATAACGCCCGGAGGCAACTCATCGCCCTTCTGCAGCTTGGCCACCTTTTCGTTGGTGATCTTGCGCAGAACTTCGATCTGGCGGGAAGTCATCTCTTCGATCTCGTCGATCTGCTCGTTGACGCGAGGGTCCTTGTCGGCGTAGCGGATGCGCTTGAGATTCTTGGTAGAGATGCGCTCGATGGTGTCGCGATCGAGGATGGCGGCCTTGGTGAGCAGGCGCTTGTTGGTGCGCTCGTCGTGAAGGTCGGCCAGCACTTCCTTGCCGCCGAGGATACCGTCGAGGCGCTTGAGGCGCTCGTCGGTAAGAATACGGATCTCGTCGCCGAGGTTCTTTTCGAGCTTGGAGATGTATTCGGCCTCGATGAGCTTGGCACGCTCATCCTTTTCCTGGCCCTTGCGGCTGAAGATGCGCACATCGACGACCGTGCCCTCGATGCCCGGGGGGCAGGTAAGCGAAGCGTCACGCACATCGCCGGCCTTTTCACCGAAGATGGCGCGCAGCAGCTTTTCTTCCGGAGTGAGCTGGGTTTCGCCCTTGGGCGTTACCTTGCCTACCAGAATGTCGCCGTGCTTGATCTGAGCGCCGATGCGGATGACACCGCTTTCGTCGAGATCGCGCAGTGCATGCTCGGAGACGTTAGGAATGTCGCGCGTGATTTCTTCGGGACCAAGCTTGGTGTCGCGGGCTTCGATCTCGAACTCCTCGATGTGGACGGAGGTGTAATAGTCCTCGCGCACCAGCTTTTCGCTGATGAGGATGGCATCCTCGAAGTTGTAACCGCGCCAGGGCATGAAGGCGACCAGGACGTTGCGTCCCAGGGCCAACTCGCCTTGCTCGGTGCAGGGGCCGTCGGCGATGACCTGGCCCTTGACGACGCGATCGCCCTCGCGAACAACCGGCTTCTGGTTGATGCAGGTGTTCTGGTTGGAGCGCTTGAACTTGATGAGCTGGTAGATGTCGGAGCCGACTTCGCGCGACAACTGCGTGGGATGATGCTCGCCTTCGACGCGCACAATGATGCGCTCGGAGTCGACCGAATCCACAATACCGTTGCGCTTGGCCAGAATCACGGCGCCAGAATCGCGCGCAGTAACGCCTTCCATGCCGGTGCCGACCAGCGGCGCCTCGGCAACCAACAGCGGCACCGACTGGCGCTGCATGTTGGCGCCCATCAGCGCGCGGTTGGCATCATCGTGCTCGAGGAATGGTACCAGCGAAGCGGCCACGGATACGAGCTGCTTGGGGCTGACGTCGATGTAATCCACATCGCCGCGGGCCACCAGCACAAAGTTTCCCTGGCGGCGCGCATTCACCAGATCTTCAGTGATTACGCCTTCCGCGTTGAACTCGATGTTGGCCTGGGCGATGGTGTGCTTGTCCTCTTCCCATGCCGAGAGGTAGAAGCTGAATGGCATGTGGTCGATGGGGCGCTTGCCTGCCTTCTTGAGGTTGGCATTGAGGCGCCCTGCCTCTTCTTTCTCGATGTGATCGCCGACGCGCAGGCCGCTTTCGCCAGCGTTGACGATTTCGACGAAGTCGAGGATGCGCGAATCCTTCACCTTGCGGTAAGGCGACTCGATGAAGCCGTATTCGTTGATGCGCGCAAAGCAGCTGAGCGAGCTGATGAGGCCAATGTTCGGGCCTTCAGGCGTCTCGATGGGGCAGATGCGGCCATAGTGCGTCGGGTGTACATCGCGCACCTCGAAGCCGGCGCGCTCGCGGGAGAGACCGCCCGGTCCAAGTGCGGAGAGGCGACGCTTGTGGGTGATCTCCGAAAGCGGATTGGTCTGATCCATGAACTGCGAAAGCTGCGAGGAACCGAAGAACTCGCGGATGGCCGCCATGACGGGCTTGGCGTTGATCAGGTCGTGCGGCATGGCCGTCGACAGCTCCTGATAGACGCTCATCTTTTCCTTAATGGCGCGCTCCATGCGCACGAGGCCTATGCGGAACTGATTTTCCATCAGTTCGCCGACGGCGCGCACGCGGCGGTTGCCAAGGTGATCGATGTCGTCCACCATGCCAATATTCTTGCGTAGCTTGAGCAGATACCGGATGGTCGCGTAGAAATCTTCCGGCGTCAGGGTACGGTGGTCGAGATGCGTCGCATCCTGGCTCTCATAGAGCTTGATGTTGAACTTCAACCGGCCCACGCGCGAGAAGTCGTACTTGCGGGCATCGAAGAACATGCCTTCGAAGAGCGCGGTCGCCGTGTCCAGCGTTGGCGGGTCACCGGGCCGAAGCTTGCGGTAGATTTCGATCAGTGCCTCTTCCGGCTTGTGAACAGAGTCACGCTTGAGCGTATTGGCGATGATGTTGCCTACATCGTCGCGATCCGGGAAGAAGACCTCGAAGCTGGTTGCACCGCTCGAAAGCACCTTATGGAGGCGGTCGGCGGTCAACTCAACATTGGCCTCGATGACGACTTCTCCAGTAGCGAGATCAACAACATCGGACGCGGTCAATGCGCCATCCAACTCGGCTGCCTCAACTTCAATCTTGTCGATGCCCGCGTTGCGAATTGCCTTGAGGGTGTGCGCGGTAACCTTGCGCCCAGAGTGGGCGATCTCTTCGCCATTATGGAGTACGGCATGCGCGGGCTTGGCGCCTACCAGGTGGGTGGTGGCCTTCAGATCCTGGGGCACCGCCCACTGCAGCTTGCCATCGACAACGTGGATCCTGTCAACCGTGTAGAAGGTTTTGAGAATCTCCTCGTCCGAACGCAGTCCGAGGGCGCGCAGGAAGATGGTGCCGAGGAACTTGCGCTTGCGGTCGATGCGCACATAGAGGGTGTTCTTCTGGTCGTACTCGAACTCAACCCACGAACCGCGATAGGGAATGATCTTGCCCAAGAAGTAGGTGCGGTTGTTGGCCGTCTCGAAGAACACGCCGGGCGACCGATGCAACTGCGAAACGATGACGCGCTCAGTGCCGTTGACGATGAAGGTGCCGTTGGGCGTCATCAGGGGAATGTCGCCGAAAAACACCTCCTGCTCTTTGATGTCCTTGATCGACTTGTTGCCGGTCTCCGGATCCTTCTCATAAATAGTGAGGCGGACGGTGACCTTAAGCGGCGCGGAGAAGGTCATGCCGCGCTCTTCGCACTCTTGCTGGTCGTACTTCAACTGCAGACTGACCGGATCGCCGCACTTGTTGCAGAAGTCAGGTGTGTTCTTGTTATAGGTACCGCACTTCTGGCAGAGCACATCGCCGGGCAGGAAGGGATCTGTAATAACCATGGCACCGCAATGGACGCAGGCGGTGCGGAGGTGATGGAGGCCCTTGAGGTGGCCGCACTTGCACTCCCAGTTGCCAATCGAGAAATCCACGAAGTCCAACTGCGAGATGCCGCGGAAATCGGTGATGGGGAAAACCGACACAAATACCGACTGCAACCCTGAGTCGTCGCGCTCATTGGGCAGCTTGTCCATTTGCAGAAAACGCTCATAGGATTTACGCTGCACTTCAATCAGGTTGGGAATCTGGGTTGCGGTGGGAATCTTTGAAAAATCGAGCCGGCTGCGAATCGCGCGCTTCTCGTTGGGCATGATCACTCCTGAGGCTCGTCAATCCGGACAGTCAACGCCACACTTGGCTGGCCGGACCAGCGCCTGAGTCTCTGCGGCGCCGGCTGATTACGGTAAGAAAGTCAAAAAACAAAACTGAAGAACCACGAAAATTCAGTTCTCCATCCATGCGCTCCGGTTTGGCATGAAGACAGGCCTCAAGCATCCCGGTACAACCCAAGCCAAGCGGGTTCAGTGAGAGAAGCGTTAAAAACGAGTGACAGACATTGCCGCACATCCGACAAGTGCGCTAGACTGCGCACAATTAGGAGAAGCGAAGGTAGTGGTCGAACCTGTCGAAAGAACAGGTGAAACCGCAAGGGGAATTTCTTTGCACAGGGCAGATGGTGGTAAAAAGGCTCTATCTGCTGCAGCCGGGAGACACGAATAGCCCGTAAGGACGCAATGCCTCACGAGCGCGGCCCATTGCCTGTGCCCCCATCCGAATTCTCAACCCTGTTCCCGCCGATCCCAAATCTCGCTTCTGCCGCCCGCTCGCCAGCACTCGACCCTCGTCAACGAACACCCAGCCTGACACCGGGCAAACCATTGACTCCACGGCACTTAACTACAGAGCAATACCCGCCTTCAGGGGGCTTGGCTCGGCCCCTGACCTACGGACGCTTGCGTGCCACTCAACGACATCTAACCTGCGAACCAGAACGCGCCGTCCAACCCCGCCCATTCCCCAAACGCCGAAATGAGCCGGAAAGACGCGCAACGATTATCGTAGCGCGTCCCGGCCAGACTTGCAAGCTTTCCAGTATTACTTGATCTCGATGGTCGCGATGCCTTCGAACTTCTTCCTGATGGCCTCGGCCTCGTCCTTGGTCGCGCTTTCCTTCAGAGCCTTGGGGGCTCCGTCGACCAGATCCTTGGCTTCCTTCAGGCCCAGCGAGGTGATCTCGCGTACGGCCTTGATGGTGTTGATCTTGTTGGCGCCGAAGTCCTTCAGGATTACCTGAAATTCGGTCTTCTCTTCAACCACAGGAGCTGCCGCGCCCGCTGCTGCTGCCGGGGCCGCAGTTGCCGCCGCCGCCGAAACGCCAAGCCGCTCTTCCAGCTTCTTTACCAAGGCCGCTGCTTCCAGCAGGCTCAAGGCCACAATTTGCTCTTCCAACTGCACCAGATCCGCCATTGTTTTCTCCAATCAGAACCGTTTGAATTGATATTTCCGGCCGTTTAGCCAAACTGGGAGTTTCCGATGCGCCCAGACTCGCGCCCTTCCAGCCCGTCCCACGACCAAATCTCTTTGGGGAGCCCCGCCCCAGCAGGGTATACCGAAGTTAAGCCGCAGCCTCTCCGGAAAACTTTTCTTTCTCGACGCCCTGGCCCAAAACCACAGCCAGATCGCGGCCGGTGGCATTGATGACCGTTGCCAACCGCTGCGCGGGCGCATTGATGAGGAACAGCAGCTTCGAGAAGAGCTCTTCCTTGCCCGGCATGGTAGCCAGCGCCTTGACTTCGCTCACGTCAAGCAGTTTGCCGTCCACAATGCCCAGCTTGAACTGGAACTCCGCGTTCTCGCCTGCCCACTTGGCGAAGACCTTGGCCAATGCGACCGGATCGCCAGAGGTAAAGGCTACAGAGTTAACGCCCTTGAGGCCCTGAAGCACTGCCTCAACCTGTGTACCCTTGGAGGACACAGCCGCCAGCTTGTTCTTGATGACGCGATACTTGCCTCCCGCTTCGCGTATGACCTTGCGCAGAGCAAAGTCCTTAGCCACGGTCAGCTTGGAAAAAGTACCAATAATCGCAGTTGTCGATGTCTCCAGTTCGCTCGCGAGCAACTGGACCTTCTCATTCTTCTTCGCTTTCGAAATTGCCATTGTGTACTCCGCACAGTGAACAGTGATCAGTGAACAGTGGACAGTTTTAGAACCGCCCTCGATCAGTGTTCCCGCTTTCAAGTCTCTTTCAAAATCTGCCATCCGGAACAGAACTGAACAAGCGGTCACTGTTCACTGACCACCGCTCACTGTCCACTGCTTCTTAGTGCTTGCCAGCCGCGTCGGCAACAGCCGAATCCAGCGGAACTCCGGGGCCCATCGTCGAGCTCAGCGTGACGCTCTTGATGTATTTGCCCTTGGCCGCGGAAGGCTTGCTGCGCACAATGGCGCCAATCACGGTGGTGGTGTTTTCGATCAGCTTCTGCGGATCGAAGCTCAGCTTGCCCACCGGCACATGCACCAGGCTGGTCTTGTCGGCGCGAAATTCCACCTTGCCTGCCTTGATTTCCTTGACCGCGGAGGCCACGTCGAGCGTGACGGTTCCGGTCTTGGGATTCGGCATAAGGCCCTTGGGACCCAGCACCTTGCCGAGCCGGCCCACGACCTTCATCATGTCGGGCGTGGCAATAAGCGCATCAAAGGCGGTCCAATTTTCCTTTTGGATCTTCTCGACCATCTCTTCGCCGCCCACAAAGTCGGCACCGGCTTCGGTGGCTTCCTTCTGGCGGTCGCCTGAGGCGATCACGGCAACGATCTTGGTTTTGCCTAACCCATGGGGCAGAACGACTGTTCCGCGCACCATCTGGTCGGCATGGCGCGTGTCCACACCCAGACGCATGGTCAGGTCGACGGTCTCGTCGAACTTGGCGTACTTGATCTGCTTGAGCAGGCCAACAGCCTCAGAGAGCGCATACGCAGGCTTGGTTACAGCCGCGCGCGCCTTCACAATGTTTTTGCTTTCTTTTCTCGCCATTCCATCCTCGTCTCCCACCGCCTCTGCCAGCCCCGCTTTGCGGAGAACCCGGAACCCCTGCCAGCGTCAAGGATTGCAGCCGGAGGTTCGAACGGGCCCAGAAACCGTGGTGCCTTTGACAGTCCAGGGGTTTCCCTTGGACGCATCTTTGAATCATAGCGAAAGGGCCCCCAGAATGCAAATAAGGTTGAGTTGGAGAGGATTCACGGCCCGCGAGGACAGGGGCAACGAGGGCTGGAACCCCAAGTTACAGAAGCCGGCCTGGAATGGCTTGCACTCGCGGATGCAACGGCACAAGTTTGCCCCGGGTCGACCAGAAGCGCCTCTGTGTGGATCGAGCGATTAGCTTGCCAGACCTGCACCTGCGCATGAGAAGTATTTATCCAACGAACGCGCGCACTATCCGCTTACCGGAAGCCTGCCAACGTCGCAGAATTTCGTAGACGATTACCGTTGCATAGGTCACGGCAATCCAGACGCAGATTTCCTCGATGGGCAAGCGGCTCCATGCGGTGATGCGCACGCCGACCATGGCGCAGTCCTGAAACTCCCACCAGCCGTAAGGTACTGCGAGAGTCACCTCCCACACCAGGCTCGTGAGCAGGATGATGAACATGGTCAGGCTGAGGGCGCGCCAGTTGATGACCGGCGCAGCAGATGGCAGCAGTGCCGCCGAGGGGGCTAGCGCGCCAAGCACAAGAAACGTGAAATAGGCGGGAAAGCCCGGATCCGGAACGAATATCGAACGGTAAAGGGCAGCAGCGCCGATCAGTACCGCAGCCCATAGCAGCGACTGCGGGTGAAGGCGGAGCAAGCGAGTGAAGTGCGCTCGTTCCGGGGCGTCTGCAGGGATGCTGTAAGCCGACAGCCAAAACTCGTCGAGCCATATATATATCAGCAAGACGGCGACGAATCCGGTGAAGTAGAAGACATACTCCTCGACAGGCACGCCTCCACCCAGAGCGGGAGCTGTGATGCGCAGGGTGGCGCCGGGATTGGGAAACTCAAAGAACATCCGCGCAAAGAAGAAATCAAGAGCCGCGCCCATGGGGAACAGAATGGCGATGGTGCTCCAGAAGGCCTTCTTTGAAATCCTCACGCCCTCGCGCGGCACAAACCACAGGCCGATCACGAGGATGGGAACGATGAAGAGGAGGAGGCTGACGGTGTAGCCGTAAGGGGAGGCGCCCAGCGATGGCGGGGCGGTGGTTGGCGGGACTCGAACCGTATGAAGGGTGATGGCGGCGGGCAGGGCGATCATGCCTAGCATGGCCAGAACCACCCGAAGGCTAGTGCGCGACGAATTGGAAACGGGGAGAGTTGGCAAGGTATGACCTCCGCGATTGGCTTGCGGAAAACGAAATATGGGCAATATACCACCCCTCGGACTGAGTTGCCTCAGCTTTTATGACTTTGCCCACACGGGCTCTTTGTGTCACACTTGCAGGCATGGGAAGCAAAGACAAAGGCAAGAAAGAAGTCAAGAAGGCGCCCAAACCTAAGCCAAAGCCGGAACCTGGCCGCAAACGTGAGGGGTTCACTCCGGCCCCGCCGAAGTAGGGCACTTCCAGCTCACACCTCCAACGCGCCTCCAACAGCGGGCGCAGAAAGGCCCTTCCTTTCCGGGGAGGGCCTTTTTCTGCGTTCCGAAGCCCCGAATCATCTGGCAACTTTACCGATCCAGCGCATTGCCCGATGAAGCGCTTTGCGCATCACAGCAATCAGCAAACAAAAGCGTTAGCTTGATGACTGGTGATTTGACGGGAGGAAGACTGATGGCCAGGAAGTTAGTTGCAACCCTCCTTACTACCCTAATATTTGTAAGCGCAGCCTGGAGCCAGAGCACCGCACACTTGACCGTGCCTGCCGCAGAGGCGACTTCCCTTCCCGGTGTGGAGCCTGCAGGTCGCCCTGTGATCGGACTGGCGTTGGAGGGCGGCGGAGCGCTGGGTCTCGCGCATATTGGCGTCCTGCAATGGATGGAAGAGCACCACATACCCATCGACCGTTTGGCAGGCACCAGCATGGGTGCCTTGGTAGGCGGACTGTATGCCAGCGGCAAGACCCCGGCACAACTACGTGCGCTGGGCACGAGCGATGCTTTCACAGGAGTATTCACGCTGCAGTTGCCGTATTCCGACTCGAGCTTCCGCCGACGCCAGGACAGGCACGAGGTTCCTCAGGCGCTAAGCCTCGGACTGAAGCAGGGCATGCTGCTGCGGAACGCTTTGCTGACCGACCGTGGCGTGAACGAGTTCCTGCTGACCAACATGCCCGCCTACAACGGGCAGGATCTGGATTACAACCGGATGCCGATTCCGTTCCGCTGCGTAGCGACGGACCTGAATACACTACAAGCGATTACGTTCGCCAAAGGGCCGCTGCCCCGCGCGGTGCGCGCGTCAATCTCGATTCCAGGGGTCTTTCCGCCAGTGCAGGCTGATGACGGTCATTTCTTGGTAGATGGCGGTATTATGGACAATTTGCCTGCCGACGTAGTGCGCCGCGACCTGCAGGCCGATATCGTGATTGCTGTACATCTGGAGACCGGAGGCATCTCGTCCTCAGACACAAGCACTATTGTCGGAGTACTGAACCGCGCATTTTCGGCGGGTATTGCGCGAAATGTGGCGGAGAACAGGCAGTTGGCCGACTTGGTGGTTGATGTGGAGGTGGGTGGCTTCTCCGGGGCAGATTACGGCAAGGGGGGCCAACTGATGCGCGTGGGCTACCTGGCTGCTGCAAAGAACAGCACAGCACTACTGAGATACGCTCTGGACGACAAGAGCTGGAAAGCGTACCTGGCCTCGCGCGAGAGCCGGAGTCGCCAGGAGCCTGGCGAACTGTGGCAGGTGCAGGTGAAGGGCGGCGATCCAAGCGCCGAACGCAGTGTCCTCGCCGATATGAAGGCTCTTGAAGGCAGTCCTATTTCCCCCGCCTCGACCTTGAATGCTCTGAAGGGCATTGAGTCGAACGGCGGATATGGCGCGACTTTCGAGATTTTGGCTCCAAAGTCCGGTGCAGGATCGACGGCGATCAGAGCGCCGGTGAGCGGGAGTTCCGATACGGGGATCCTGGTGCGTCTGAGCAAGGACCCGATCGGCCCGCCATACCTGCTGATCGGTCCTGAACTAGCCGCTTCAACCTCAAACATTACCCGAATGGAGGTAAATCTGAGAGTGGTGGACCAGAACCTGGGCGGGTTTGGTTCTGAATTCCGCGGGAACGCTGAACTCGGCTTTAGGACCGAGATCTCCGCCGAATACTACCGCCTGCTAACTTCGAGGGGGTACTTTCTCGAGCCGCGCGCGGGGATTTTGCGCGAGCCGGTTTATATTTGGGCCGCTCAAAAGCGCATCGCCGAGCGCTTCCGGGAGAATCTTTTCGCGGGCATGGAACTGGGCCGTACCTTCAGCAATTCCCTGCAGGTTTCCGCGGAATGGCGCGCCGAAGATCTGCGCTGGGGCTTACGAACAGGTTCGGGCGGCGGCCCCTATCTGACAGGAACGGCGCAGATGGGACTGCTGCACTTCAACCTGGACAGGGCCTCCTCGGGGGCTGTCTCTCCGAGTGGGTACCGGCTGGCGGCATCGGCCGGGGCGCTTTATCATGCGGTCGGAAGCAGCAATGCCCCCATGGCATTGCTCACCTTCAACCGGACATTCCTGCTCGAAAAGAACAATATTTTTGGCTTGAGTGCGGAAGTGCACTCCTATCTGAGGGCAAACGTTGCCCAGCCCTACCGCTTCACCCTCGGCGGTCCGATGCGGCTCTCCGCGTCCTCGTTCGATGAATACCGCGGCACCGACATGTATCTGGCGCGCGCAGGATATATGCGCCGCCTCGCCGCTTTGCCCACAGGACTCGGACAAGGACTTTATGGCGTAGTCGGCTACGAAGCCGGTGAGATCTGGTCGCCCGAACATAGAGCGGTTCTGCGCCAGGATGGAAACCTGGGGCTGGTGGGCAACACGCCGATCGGGCTGGTGACGTTTGGCGTCTCAGTTGGCGACGCGGGGCATCGTAAAGTCTTTGTGACGCTCGGCCGCTGGTTCTAGGTGAGTGTCGGGCATAGATTTGTGACGGAGCCTACAGCAGGGTCGTTGTGTTCTGTTTTAGGTTCGATTCATGGGCCAGAACTTCATTCCTGACACGGTCAACCAGACGCTTCTGTTTCCCCCATCGCTTCACGATT